>NZ_CP059203.1:588947-639415 GCF_014251955.1 Blattabacterium cuenoti | reverse complement strand
AATTTTTCAATTTTAAAGTTGAATTATTTTTTTTTGATTTTTCATAATCATAAAAAAAATTCAATATCTATTAGATTATCCAATCTACTAAAAAAAATTAAAAAAAATAATACGAAATACTGAAAAAATAAAATTTAGGAAATAACTTAGATATTATACTATATAAATAAAAAAAAAGGATCAAGAGTTTGATTTATGTCTTTTGTAAAAAAAATATTAGAATTAAATAAGATTCAATATTATGAATGGATTTATTATGATGAATTATTATTCACTCATAATAATTTGGAGTTAAAAAATTGGGGAAGTATAACGATTATTATAATTAGTAAATTTTTTTTGTTTACAATTTTACTGATTGTTTTAGAATTAATTTTCAATAAAGGAGTTCGTTTTATAGGAAGGAGAATAGTGAGTTCTACTCATTTTATTTGGGATAATATATTATATGAAAATAAAGTTTTTGATAGTTTAGCTCATTTTTTTCCATTATCAATTGGATTTTTTTTGATTAAACCTTTTTTTAAAGACCATCATACAACTATTGTCTATTTGGAAAAAATATTTAATATTTTATTTGTTCTGATTGTTTTACAATTTTTAATCAGAGTTATTAATTCAATTATGAGAATTGCTACTAGTGAAAATAATCATCAAACAATTGCAGTTCGTTCTTTTTCTCAACTATTAAAAATTATTTCTATTATCTTTTGTGTTTTAATTATTATTTCTATTTTAACAAAAAGTGATCTTCTTTCTGTTCTTACTAGTTTAGGAGCTATTACTGCTATTGTGATCCTAGTTTTTAGAGATACAATTTTAGGTTTTGTATCTGGAGTTCAAATGGCTTCTACAAAAATGATAAAAGTAGGAGATTGGATAGGAATTCCGAAATACAGTATAGAAGGAACTGTTATTGAAATTAATCTAATTTCTGCAAAAATAGAAAATTTTGATAAGACTATTACAAGTATCCCTACTTATGATTTAATTTCCACTGCTGTTACAAATTTTGAAGTGATGCGTCAAAAAAATATACGTAGAATAAAAAGATCTATTTTATTTAATATTCAATCTTTTCATTTTTGTAATTCTTCTACATTAGAAAAATTTCAACATTTTTATTTAATAAAAAATTATATTCAAAAAAAACAAAAAGAGATAGATATTTTTAATAAAAAGAAAAATATAGATGTTAGTATGGATATTAATGGAAGAAGATTAACTAATATTGGTCTATTTCGTCAATATGCATTAGAGTATTTACATCAACATCCTAAAATATCACAATCAGAAACTTTGATGGTTAGACACTTAGAACCTACTCCTTATGGACTTCCTATAGAATTGTACTGTTTTACAAATACTTCTGTATCTGTACAATATGAACAAATACAAGCTAGTGTTTTTGATCATTTATTAACAGCAGCTAAGGAATTTAACTTAAAAGTAACACAAGTGACTACAAATGTTTCTCATTGAAAATTTCAATTTTTATTCAAAAAAAAATAATGATACAATTAAGCGTTAATTTAAATAAAATAGCTACATTAAGAAATGCAAGAGGAGGAGAGATTCCAAATCTTTTACAGGTAGCAATAGATGTTCAAAAATTTGGCGCACAAGGAATTACTGTTCATCCACGTCCTGATGAAAGACACATTACTTATAAAGATGTTTATGATTTAAATTCTATTCTTACAAAAGAATTTAATATTGAAGGAAGACCTATTAAAAAGTTTATGAAATTAGTATTAGATATTCTTCCTGATCAAGTTACTTTAGTCCCTGATTATGACCATGTTATTACTTCTAATTCAGGATGGAATCCAATTCTTTATCAGAATTTATTAACTGAAACAATTTCTAAATTAAAAGATCATGGAATTAGAACTTCTATTTTTTTAGATCCAAATCCAAAATTTGTTCCATATGTAGCAAAAACAGGTGCTGATAGGATAGAATTATATACTGGAAACTTTGCTATAGGATACGCTAACAAAAAATGGGATTGTATTAATCCTTATGTTTTAACAGCAAGAGAGGCTATCAAGAATCATCTATTAGTTAATGCGGGTCATGATTTAAATTTAGAAAACATTTCTTTTTTAATTAAAAAAATCCCCAATCTTGTGGAAGTTTCTATAGGACATTCTTTGATAAGTGATTCTTTGTATATGGGATTAGAAAATGCAATTCAAACTTATTTAAAAAAAATTGAATCATCATATTATGAATATGATGAAAATAAAGGATTATGATTTTGCATTCTAGAATTTTAGGACATGGATTTCCTATTTTAGTTTTTCATGGTTTATTTGGAAATGGAGATAATTGGATATCTTTTGCAAATTTTTTTTCAAAAAATTTTCAAATTCATTTGATAGATATTAGAAATCATGGAAGAAGTTTTTCTTCAAAAGAAATGGATTATGACCTCATATCAGAGGATATATTTGAATATATCAAGTATTATAATTTATCACGGCCAATATTAATTGGTCATTCCATGGGAGGAAGAGCTGTTATGAAATTTTCCATGAAATACCCATTAATTCCTAAAAAAATTGTCATTGTGGATATAACTCCTAGAGCATATTTTTCTGATACAACTACTCACAAAAATATTATTCAAATATTAAAAAACGTTAATTTTGATATTCTTAAAACAAGAAAAGATCTTGATGTTTTTCTAAAACCATTGATTAGAAATACAGAAAAAAGAGTGTTTTTTTCTAAATGTACTTACAGGAAAAAAGATGGTAAATTAGCATTTCGTTTTTTTTTATTTGGAATTGAAAAAAATTATGACTCTTTAATTTGTGAGGAGATAAGAAATGGTTTTTATAATGGGCCTACACTTTTCTTACGTGGAGAATATTCTGATTATATTCTTCCTAAAGATTATTTTTCTATACAGAAATTATTTCCAAATTCAAAAATTATTACTATTAAAAAAGCAAAACATTGGATTCATATAGATAATCCAGTAGATTTTTATAAAGAAGTTTCTGATTTTTTTCTATTATACTCCACTATTCAATGAATGTATGTATGTGTGTGTGTGTAGTGTGTTGTAGTAGTAGTATTAAATGTATTATTTTTTTGCATGTCCTCACAATACAATAATATAAACAAGAATAATAATTCAAAAATACTCTACACATAACATAACAACAAACATATAACATAACTAACGAACTATAAGAAATTAAATACACAACATAAAATAAAAATGCAGACAAATAATGTTATTGAAATTTTTTTAAAAATCATATAATTTCTAACTTTACAGAAAAAAAATTTATGATTTTTGATTTTGACATGATTCGAAATTTTTATTCAAATTTAAAATTTCGAATCAGTGAAGTTAGAAATAGAATAGCTTCCCCAATGACCTATTCTGAAAAAATATTGTATTCTCATTTAATCAAAAAAACAGATGAGAAAAACAATCAATTGAATAATCATTATATTCGTAATGAATCTTATCTGAATTTTTTACCGGATCGTATTGCAATGCAAGATGCAACAGCTCAAATGGCATTGCTTCAGTTTATGCAAACTGGAAAACAGAAAACAAAAATTCCTACAACGGTTCATTGTGATCATTTAATAAAAGCTCAATATGGATCTGATATAGACTTAAAAAAATCTATTAAAGAAAACCAAGAAATTTATAATTTTTTGAAATCTGCATCTAATAAATATGGAATTGGATTTTGGACACCTGGATCAGGGATTATTCATCAAGTTCTTTTGGAAAATTATGCATTTCCTGGAGGAATGATAATTGGAACAGATTCTCATACTCCTAATTCTGGTGGTCTAGGAATGTTAGGAGTAGGAATAGGAGGTGCAGATGCAGTAGAAGTTATGTCTGGGGATTTTTTAGAATTAAAACTTCCTAAAATTATTGGAGTCTATTTAAAAGGAAGATTAAATGGATGGTCTTCCCCTAAAGATATTATCTTAAAATTATCTGGAATCCTTGGAACGACAGGAGCAACAGGTTTTATTATTGAATATTTTGGAGAAGGAACAGAATGCCTTACTTGTACCGGTAAGGCAACTATATGTAATATGGGAGCAGAAATAGGGGCTACATCTTCTTTATTCCCTTATGATACAAAAATGAAAGATTTTTTAGATAAAAGTGGAAGAAAAGAGATATCTGATATGGCTGATAAAGTAAAAGATTTTTTGAAGGCAGATATAGAAGTTTATCAGAATCCATATGTTTATTATGATCAAGTAATAAAAATAGATCTCAATTTATTAGAACCATATATTAATGGCCCTTTTACTCCAGATCGTGCTATTCCAATTTCTAAGATGAAAGAAGAGGCTAAAAAAAATGATTGGCCGACTAACATAGAAGTCGGATTAATTGGATCTTGTACAAATTCTTCCTATGAAGATATGTCAAAAGTGATATCTATAATTAAACAAGCAAAAAAAAAAAAATTAAAGATTTCTTCTGAATTGTTAGTAACACCAGGATCCAATAGAGTGTATCAAATCATTAAAAAACAAGGATTTATTTCTATTTTTCAAAGTATTGGAGCTAAGATTTTCTCTAATGCTTGTGGGCCTTGCATTGGACAATGGAAAAGAAAAGGAAGGAACAACAAAAAAAAAAATACAATCATTCACTCTTTTAATAGGAATTTTTCATCTCGTAATGATGGAAATCCTAAAACACACGCTTTTATCGCTTCTCCTGAAATTGTGACTGCTTTAATTTTTTCAGGAGATTTAACCTTTGATCCTAGAAAGGATTTTATAAAAAATGAAATAGGAGAATCTGTTAAATTTGAAGAACCAATATCTATGGATATGCCCATTTTTTTTAGAAATTTTAATTTGATGGAATTAGGATATGAGGCCCCTGAAAATAGTGGAAAAGAGATCATAAAAATTGACTCCAATTCAGAACGTTTGCAAGTTTTATTTCCATTTCTTTCTTGGAATGGAGAAGATTTATTAAATGTGAAGCTTTTAATAAAAATAAAAGGAAAATGCACCACAGATCATATTTCCATGGCTGGAAGATGGTTAAAATATAGAGGACATCTTGAAAAAATTTCAGAAAATTTGTTAATTGGAGCTGTTAATGCTTTTAATGGAAAAACCAATAAAATAAAAAATATTATAACAGGAAACTATGGATATATACCTGATACAGCAAAATTTTATAAATTCAAAAATATTTCCACTGTAATTGTAGGAGATGAAAATTATGGAGAAGGATCTTCAAGAGAACATGCCGCTATGGAGCCTCGTTTTTTAGGAGTTCGTGTGATTCTTGCAAAATCTTTTTCTAGAATACATGAAACAAACTTAAAAAAACAAGGTATTTTAGCTTTAACTTTCCTGGATCCTTTAGATTATTATAAAATTCAAGAAGAGGATACTTTTCATTTTTATATAAAAAATTTTTTTCCGAAAAAAAATATTAATGTAAAATTGATTCATAAAAATGGGGATCAAAAGAACATAATCGTTCAACATTCTTATAATGAAAGACAAATTCAATGGTTTATGGCGGGTTCTTTTTTAAATTTCATTAGAAAAAGAGAATCATCATAATAGATTTTATATTTATTATTTATTATGATTGATATTATGAGAAGAATCATTTATATTTTTCTTTTAAAGAGTATTAAATTTTATCAAATAGGAATCTCTCCATGGATAGGAAAAAATTGTAGATATATCCCTACTTGTTCAGATTATATGATTCAATCTTTGAAAAGAGACAATAATAATATTTTTCAAGCTTTTTTTATTGGTTTAAAAAGAATTATTCGATGTCATCCATGGGGAAAATCAGGATTCGATCCTGTTAAATAATAAATTAAAAAAATGTTAGAATATATCAATTGGGATCCAATAACTAAATTTTCTTTTTGGAAAGAAGGTATTTCTATTCATGTTTATAGTCTAATGTTTGTTCTCTCTTTTATAACAGGATGGTATATTATGAGATATATTTATAGGGTTGATAATATCAATCAAAAATATTTGGACCCTTTATTGATATATACTGTTTTAGGAACTATTGTAGGGGCAAGGTTAGGACAAGTTTTTTTTTATGATTTTTTATATTATTCAGATAATCATTGGATAGAAGCACTTTTTCCTATAAAAGAAAATCCTAAAAAAAATTTTTTATTAGGAATGATAAAAGGTTATGAATTTGTTGGTTATAGAGGATTGTCTAGTCATGGAGCAACTATAGGAATTATTTTATCTAGTTTTTTTTACAGTAAAAAAATACTTAAAAAACCTTTTTTATGGTTATGTGATAGATTATGTATTGTAGTCTCATTATCTGCAGTTTTTATAAGGATAGGAAATTTTTTCAATTCTGAAATTGTAGGGAAACCATGTCAAACAACACTTCCTTGGGCTGTAAAATTTGTTCAAATGGATACAGAATATGGAGAAATAATTCCTAGGCATCCTACACAAATATATGAATCTATTAGTTATTTATTCATTTTTCTGTTTTTATTTTTTTTATATAAAAAAAATAAAAACAGAAAAGAACTTACTGGATATATATCGGGAATTTTTTTTGTTTTTCTTTGGTCTTTCCGTTTTTTGTTAGAATTCATGAAAGAACCACAAGGAGATGAAATTATCAATCTATTATCTATGAATACTGGACAATTGCTTAGTATTCCATATATTCTTTTTGGAATTTTTATCCTCCTTTTTTCTTTAAGAAAAAAAAAATATTTTTCCTCATGATAAAGAAAAAAGTTTTTTTATCATTGATAATGATTTTATTTTTTCTCTCTTCTGAAAGAAGTAAGAATGATTTTTTGTTATTTTCAGATATAGGAGATCAATTGGAAATTGAATTTATTAAACATGGAGAATTATATATGAAGAATGAAAATTTGATTATTCAAAAAATTGACATAGAATTTGCAAATAATGATATAGAGAAAAAAAACGGATTGACGTATAGATCTTTTTTAAAAGAAAACAGTGGGATGTTGTTTTTTTTAAAAAATAAAGAAGAAGCTCAACAAATAATCAATATGAAAGATATGAGAATTCCTTTAGATATTCTTTATATTGATAATAATAATACTGTTATTTTTATTAATAAATACGTTTATCCTATGATGGATTATTTGATGGAAATAGAGGGAAGGGATTATTATTCCAATGTTAAATATATTTTGGAAATCAATTCTGGAATGTCAGATAAATGGGGAGTCAAAAAAGGAATAACGAAAATCATTTTTTCATTAAAAAAAAAGGATATATAATTTAATTGTTATGTTAATGGTTTATTTAGTTAATGTAATTGTAATGAAGAAGAAAAATATTTAAATATATTTATATTTTGATATAACTTTAAATTTAAAATTTTAATTACAAAAATTATAAGTATTATGGTTTTTATATCTGATCAAGCTAAAAAAAAACTGATTTCTCTTATGGAAGAAGAAGGTTTTTCTAATAATGTTTCTTTTGTTAGATTTGAAGTCAAAAGTGGAGGATGCTCTGGGTTGTCCTATGAACTGACTTTTGATAAAGAAAAAAAAAAAGAAGATCAACTTTTTCAATATGAAAATATGAAAATATTGGTGGATAAAAATAGTATTCCTTATTTATCAGGGACAACGTTAGAATATTCAGGAGGGCTCAATGGAAAAGGATTTTATTTTAAAAATCCTAATGCTAAACACACTTGTGGATGTGGAAAGAGTTTTTCTTCATAAGAAGACTGAATGAAAAAAGATAATAATAAAATATTAGAAAATTTTACTAATTCTGAATATAAATATGGGTTTTACACCCCAATAGAATCGGATAAAATTCCAGTTGGATTAAATGAAAAAGTGATTCAAGAAATATCAGAAAAAAAAAAAGAACCGATATGGATGTTAAATTGGAGATTGGAATCATATGCTCTATGGAAAAAAATGACTCCCCCAAAATGGGCGAATATAAAATTGAGAATTCCTAATTTTCAAAAAATTAGCTATTATTCTGCTCCGAAAAAAAAATTTGATTTTAATGAAAAAGATACAGAATTGTTAAATACATTTAACAAATTAGGCATTTCTATGGAAGAAAAAAAATCTTTTTCTGGAATTGCAACAGATATTGTTTTAGATTCTGTTTCTTTAGTAACTACATTTCATAAAAAATTAAAAGAGAAGGGGATTCTATTTTGTTCTATGAATGATGCTTTAAAACAATATCCAGATCTTGTGAAAAGATACTTAGGTTCCGTTGTTTCAAAAAATGATAATTTTTATGCAGCTTTAAATTCCGCTGTATTTTCAGATGGTTCATTTTGTTATGTTCCAAAAGGAACTAGATGTCCTATGGAATTATCAACATATTTTCGTATTAACGAAAGTGGAACAGGACAGTTCGAGAGAACTTTAATTATTGCAGATAAAGGATCTTATGTTAGTTATCTGGAAGGGTGTACCGCACCAAAGAGAAAAGAAAATCAACTACATGCTGCGGTAGTAGAAATTGTGGCTTTGGAAAATTCTGAAATAAAATATTCTACAGTTCAAAATTGGTATCCTGGAAACAAAGAAGGAAAAGGAGGGATTTTTAATTTTGTTACAAAACGTGGATTATGTGAAAAAAATGCTAAAATATCTTGGATTCAAGTAGAAACGGGTTCATCAATTACTTGGAAATATCCATCTTGTATTTTAAAAGGAGATTTTTCTATAGGAGAATTTTATTCCTTAGCCTTAACTAAGGATTTTCAACAATCGGATACAGGAACTAAGATGATTCATATGGGAAAAGAAACTAAAAGTGTAATTATTTCAAAAGGAATATCTGCTGGAAAAGCTCAAAATAATTATAGAGGATTAGTGAAAATTTTACCCAAAGCTATCAAATCTCGTAATTTTTCTCAATGTGATTCATTATTAATAGGAAATCAGTGTGGGGCTCATACTTTTCCTTATATAAATGTATCCAATTCTAATTCTCAAGTGGAACATGAAGCAACTACTTCAAAAATTGGAAAAGATCAAATTTTTTATTGTAATCAACGTGGAATTGATACAGAAAAAGCAATCTCTCTTATTATCAATGGATTTAGTAGAGAAATATTGAAAAAATTACCAATGGAATTTGCGGTAGAAGCTCAAAAACTTTTGGAAATATCTTTAGAAGGATCTGTTGGATAGATAAAAATTATCTAATATTATAGATTCCTATATATTCTTAACTAATTATGTTGAGTATAAAAAATTTGCATGTTTCTATAGAGGGGAAAAAAATTCTTCAAGGAATAAATTTAGAAGTAACTACAGGAGAAACTCATGTTATTATGGGGCCAAATGGATCTGGAAAAAGTACACTTGCTTCTGTAATTGCCGGAAAAAAAGAATACAATGTTACTAAAGGCAACATTTTTTTTATGAACAAAAATTTAAAAAATCTTTCTCCAGAAGAACGTGCACATTTAGGGATTTTTCTCTCTTTTCAACATCCGGTAGAAATTCCTGGAATTTCCGTGATAAATTTTATTAAAACGGCAATAAATGAATCTCGTAAAGCTAAAGGAATGAATAAAATATCTGCGAAGGAAATACTGATTAAAAGTAAAGAAAAATCTTCTCTTTTAAAGATAGAAAAAGATTTTTTTTATCGTTCTTTAAACGAAGGATTTTCAGGAGGAGAAAAAAAACGTAATGAAATATTTCAAATGTCTATGTTAGATCCTTTATTATCCATTTTGGATGAAGTAGATTCTGGTTTGGATATAGATGCATTGAGAATTGTGGCAAAAGGAATTAATTCGTTAAAAAACGATAAAAATTCTATTTTAATAATTACTCATTATAAAAGGATGTTAGATTATTTGTTTTCAGATTATATTCTGCATATTTTATACGATGGAAAAATCGTTCAATCAGGAAATAAAGAATTAGCGGAAAAATTGGAAAAAGAAGGATATGACTGGATAAAAAAAAAGTAAAAAAAATTAATTATGTTATATGGTGTTAAAAGATAGAATTTTTTCCTATTTATCAGATTCAGAAAAAAGTTTGAATGGAGAAAATCCATCATACATGTCCATGTTGCAACGTGAATCAATTGATTTATTTAGAAAAAAAGGGTTCCCATTATATACAGATGAAGAATGGAGAAATACGAATATTCATTCAATTCTTAATCAAGAAGATAATTTTTTGAGATCAAAAAAAAATTTAGAATCTCTAAATATAAATATAAAAAATATTAAGGAATCTCTTTTTTTGAGTCAAAAGGATTCTTTTCTTATTATTTTTGTTAATGGAAAATATAATTCATTTCTTTCTACATCCAATTTTTCTTCTAAGACTACAGATAATAATAATATTATCTTATCAAATATTGCTTCACAAAAAGAAGAAAAAATTAGGAATTTTTATGGAAAATTATCATATAAATATGATTCTTTTAATGCTTTGAATACTATCTTTTCAAAAGATGGGGTCTATATTTATATTCCTGATAATGTTTTTTTAAAAAAACCAATAGAAATATTACATATTTCTACAGAATCCAAAGTTTTGTTTCATCCAAGAAATTTAATTATAGTAGGAAAATCTTCTTTTGTTAGAATAGTTGAACACCATAAATGTTTAAAAAAACATTTAGGATTGATCAATTCAGTTAGTGAAATTTATGCTTTTTATAATAGCAAAATAGAATATTATAAAATTCAAGATGATTTGGAAGAATCTTCTATGATAGATAATACTTTTTTTAAACAGAGCCTTTATAGTAAATGTTCCGTTCATACTTTTTCTTTTCAAGGAAAATGGATTAGGAATAACCTGAATATTTATTCTCATGGAAAATCCGCTTCTTCTTATTTATACGGAATTTCTCTCTTATCAGGAAAACAATTGGTAGACCATCATACTTTAGTAGATCATTTATATTCTGATTCTATTAGTTTCCAGTTATACAAAAATATTTTATGGGAAAAATCTAAAGGAATTTTTAATGGTAAAATTATTGTGAATAAATGGATAAAAGGAATCAATGCATTCCAAAAAAATAATAATATTCTTTTATCCGATGAAGCTTGCATATACACTAATCCTCAATTGGAAATTTTTTCTGATGATGTAAAATGTTCACATGGTTGTACTGTTGGAAATATTCATGAATCTGATTTATTTTATTTTCAATCCAGAGGAATTCCAGAAACAGAAAGTAAAATTTTATTATTACTTTCTTTTTTAGAAGAAGTATTGAAACCTATTAATATTTTTAAATTAAAAAATTTACTTTTAAAAAAAATGAAGAAAAAATTAGATATATAGTTATAAAACTAATATATGTTTTCACAAGAAACAATTAAAAAAATTAGAAATCAATTTCCAATTTTGAATCAAAAAGTTTATTCAAATCCTTTAGTTTATATAGATAATGCGGCAACGACTCAAAAACCTTTGCAAGTAATTCAGGCTTCTAAAAATTATTATTCTACAATGAATTCTAATATTCACCGTGGACTTCATTTTTTTAGTCAAAAAGCTACTCTTCATGTAGAGAAAGTAAGAAAAAAAATTCAAAAATTTATTCATGCAAAATATCCCTATGAAATCATATTTACAAAAGGAGCTACAGAAGCTATCAATTTGGTAGCATCTAGTATTACTTCTTTCATAAAAAAAGGAGATGAAATAATTATTTCTTATCTTGAACACCATTCAAATATTGTTCCTTGGCAAATTCTTTGTGAGAAAAGAGAAGCATTATTAAAAATTATTCCTATTGATAAAGATGGAATTTTACAATTGGAAGATTTTGAATTTTTAATTTCAGAAAAAACAAAAATTGTAGCCATTAATCATATATCTAATGTTTTAGGAATAATTAATCCTATTAAAAAAATTATTGATATATCTCATGAATATGGAGCTTTAGTTTTGATTGATGGAGCACAAGCTATATCTAATTTATGTTTAAATGTACAAGATATAAATACTGATTTTTATGTTTTTTCTGCACATAAAATGTATGGACCTACTGGAATTGGAGTTTTATATGGTAAGAAAAAAATATTAGAAAATTTTTCCCCTTATCAAGTAGGCGGAGAAATGATTAAGGAAGTAAGTTTTGAAAAAACTACTTATTCAGATTTGCCATTCAAATTTGAAGCTGGAACTCCAAATATAGAAGGAATTATAGTATGGGGAGCCGCTATAGATTTTGTAGAAAAAATAGGAATAAAAAATATAGAATCTTATAAAGAAAAGCTTTTTATTTATGCTATAAAGCGATTAAGTGATATTGATGGAATTCAATTATATGGAAAGAATGATCCGAAAAAAAGGTCTAGTATTATCTCATTTAATTTAAGTAAATTGCATTGTTTTGATGTAGGAAGTATTTTAGATCGTTTGGGAATTGCTGTTAGAACGGGTCATCTTTGTGCTCATCCTCTAATGAATTTTTTTAATGTAACAGGAATGATTCGTGCTAGTTTTTCTATATATAATACTTTTAAGGAAATAGATTATTTGTTTGAGAGTCTTTTGAAAGCAAAAAAATTTTTGTTAAAAAAAAGAAATTTTTTATGATATATGCTATTGTTGATTTTTTGGGAAAACAATTTAAATTGATTGAAAATAAGTATGTTTATGTGCCTCACATTCAAATAGATTTAGGAAAAAAGATTTTTTTGAACAAAATTCTTTTTTTTTATCAAAATGGTTATTCTAAAATAGGAACTCCTTTTTTAAGGAATATAAATGTTCAAGTAGAAATTTTACAGCATTTAAAAGGAGATAAAATAATTATTTTTAAAAAAAAAAGAAGAAAAGGATATAAAGTAAAAAATGGGTTCAGACCTTTTTTTACAAAAATTAAAGTAATTTCTTTTTTGGAACAAAAATTGAATGATCAAAAACAAGAAAAAATAGAAAATAAATTATCATTAAATGGCTCATAAAAAAGGTTCAGGAAGTTCTAGAAATGGAAGAGATTCAGAAGGAAGAAGATTAGGAGTGAAAATATATGGGAACCAATATGTTAAGTCTGGAGGAATAATACTCCGTCAGCGAGGAACAAAACATCATCCTGGAAAAAATGTAGAAATGGGTAAAGATCACACTTTATATGCTGTGAAAAATGGTTTTGTTCTTTTCAAGAGAAAGAAAAAAAACAAATCATTCGTATCTGTTATAGAAAAATAATTTTTATTAATGAGGACTGGGTAGTTCAATAGGATAGAGCAACAGTTTCCTAAACTGTAAGTTGTGGGTTCGAATCCCTCTCCAGTCACCACTTTTTGATACTATATGGTCCCAGCTGGATTTGAACCAGCGACGCCCTGATTATGAGTCAGGTGCTCTAACCAACTGAGCTATGGGACCCATAATGATGATGATAAATATAAATGCAATGTTACAACAATATTTAACCTATTACAAATTTTTTTTTATTTTTAATTGAATATTTAAAAAATCATGATAGGCATGAATTCTATTAAAAATAAAAAACTATCTTCAATATTTTATATAGAAATAGCAGAAATTTTACATAAAGAATTTAATAAAAATTATAATGATGTAAAAAAAAATAAAGAAGGATTTTTAGTTACTTTAATTAAAGTTTGTATTTTTTACGAAATGAATTTAATAATGGGATATATTGCTATCTATCCTTTTCTAGATAGGAATATTTTAAGAAAAATTCGTTTAAAATCTGGATTTTACAGAAAATTACTCTCCAAAAGACTTAGATATCGTGTCAAAAAAATTCCAAAACTGGATTTTCGTTTGGATAGATCTTTAGAACTTATGGAAATGGAGAAAAAAGAAAAAAAATTTTTATCTAAGTTTTGAAAACTTATTATATAGCGATACGATATTTCTTCTCTAAAAAGAGAACGAATATTGTTAACATTATTCTTTTTTTATCTACTGTATCTCTTAGTATATCTACATTTTCTTTATCTATAATTCTATCTGTTTTTTCTGGTTTAGAGGATTTAAATTTAAAATTTTATCAAATTCATTATCCTGATATTGTTATTTCTTCTTTAAATGGAAAAGAATTTAATATAAGCGATAAAATTCTAATGAAAAAAATGAAATCTGCAAAAGGAATTATGGCTTTTTCTAAAACTATGGAAAAAAAAGTATTTTTTTATTACAAAAATACTGTCTATTTATTTCATTTAAAAGGAGTTGATTCAGAATATCAAAAAGTTATGAAAAATTTTAAAAAAGTTATTCTTACAAAAAAAAATACAAAAAATAATAAAATTAATATATATGTAAGTCTATCTTACCCCATGATTTATTATTTTACATTATTTTTTCCTATAAAAATTAAACTTTTTTATTTTTTTAAAAAAAAAAATCTTTAGTTCCGTTTTTTATAAAAAAAGAGGCGAAAATAAAAGGATTTTTTCAATTTAGTCCAAATACTGATAAAAAATATTTATTTTGTGATCTTTCCGAGATTCAGAATTTAATCAAGAAAAATGTTTTTCAGACATTGGAAATAAAAATTGATAAAAATGAAAATATTTATGAAATAAAAAAAATTTTGAAAAAAAAATTTGGATCCGGATTTATGATAAAAACACGGATAGAAGAGGAAAAATATTTTTATAAAATTGTTAATACGGAAAAAATGTTCATTTATTTTTTATTCAGTTTAATTACATTAATTACTGGATTCAACTTAATGAGTGCAATTTATATATTACAATTAGATAAAAAAAACCAACTTTTTGTATTGTGGAGTTTTGGTTATTCTTTATCTGAAATACAAAAAATTTTTTTTTACATAGGAATTCTTATTACTTTTTTTGGATGGTCTACTGGGATATTTGTATCCTATATTGTCTCTTTGTTACAGAGAACATATCATTTTTTTAAAATGATAGATAAAATTCCTTTTCCAGTAAAATTTACAATAAAAAATTTTTTTCTAATAACATGTGTGATTTTTATGGTTGGGATTATTATATCTATTTTTTTTTATTATTCTAGGAGTAATAGAAAATATCCTAACTTTTAATCAATCTAAATAATATGTTTTTAAAGGTTCTGATGCTTCCACATTAGAAAAAATTTCTTTTGCTTCTTCTTCAAATTTTTTAATATTTGGAAATCTATTAGAATAATGTCCTAGTAATAATTTTTTAACTTGAGCTTTCTTTGCTATCCAAGCAGCTTGGTTTGCTGTAGAATGTCCTGTATTAATTGCTCTATTTTCTTCTTTTTTTAAAAAAGTAGATTCATGATATAATAAATCTACGCATTTTATTTGTTCTATAATAGGTAAATAATAAGAAGTGTCTGAACAAAAAGCATAAGATAATATTTTAGGAGGATCAAATGTAAGTTGATAATTAGGAATAATTTGTCCTTCATTTGTCATAAAATCTTTTCCAAGTTTCAAATTTTTATAATCTACAATTTTAATATCAGGAATTTTTTTAATTTCTTTCATATTTAATTTCCTATTATTACTTGGTTTTTCTTTGAAAAGAAATCCATTTGCATAAATCCTATGTTTCAATGGAATAGTATAAACTTTGATTTTTTCATTTTCCATAATTTTTTCTAATCTATCAGAAGATAATTCTATATGATCAATACAATATTGAAGTTTTGTATAAGACCATTTAAAATGAGTATTAATAATTTCTTTTAACCCTTTTGGAGCGTAAATGCTTACTGATTTTTCTCTTCCTAATAAATGAAAAGTAGATAGAAGTCCTATAAGACCAAAAAAGTGGTCTCCATGTAAATGAGATATAAATATATGTACTATTCTATTAAATTTTATTTTTGCCTTTCTTAATTGAACTTGAGTCCCTTCCCCACAATCAATAAGAAAAGAATAACCTTTCATATCCAATATTTGAGCTGTAGGATAAAATTTATCTGTTGGAATTGACGAATGACAACCCAATATAGTTAATGAAGGTTTTCTCATTTAAGAAAAGATTAATTTTTGTGATTAATGATAAAAATAAATTTGATGAAGCTTTCTAAAAGCTTGTGTTGTGTATTCTTTTTATTTTATTCTCCTATTTACTATAACTATTTATTATATATATAATACTACTACTATACGAGTACGTACGTACTAGCTAGTTGACTACTGATTATTTTATGTAACATATTATTTTTATTCATTTGAGATAATTGAGAATAGAGAGAAAAGAAGGCCATTGATATTGATCAATCCATAAAATTTTTATATAACCCTTGAATTTTTCTTTTAAGCAAAGAAAGAAAAAGTTCTGTTTTTTTACTACTTATTCCTATTATTTCAAAAGTTTATTATCACTGTTTCTGTTTTTTTTAGAATTCTAAATTAGATAGAAGAAGAATATTTTTAGTTCTTAACGAATAGATTCCAGTATATGCTGATGCTATTATCTATTATAAACAAAATGTATTTTTTTTTCTTGTAAGAAAGAATCTTCACTTCAGTAGAAAAACAATTTTTTTCATATTTTTTTTCTTTCCTTTAAAAGAAAAACAGAACCAACGGGAATAATTAAACAACTAATTATTAAAATTAAAATTAACCAAAAATTAAATTGTTCTGAAAAAACTTCTTCATTTTTCATGAAAAAAAACATAGCAAAAATAGCAAAAGCATTATTAAAAACGTGTAATAAAATGCAATCTATTATAGAGTTAGTTGTAAAATAAATAAATCCTATGAAACTTCCAATAAGAAAACCTCCTACAAATTGCCAAGGATTCATGTGAGTTAATCCAAATAAAAAAGAGGAAAAAAGAATAGCTTTCGCTGGATGTATCTTATTTTTTAACATTCCATTTAAAATAATTCCTCTAAAAAGAACTTCTTCACATATAGGAGCCAATAAAACGGTAGTAGAAAAAAATGGAATTGGATTTTTAGATTCTTCTTTCAAAAAATCTTCTATTTCTTTATACATATTTCCCAATAATGGACCTTCTTTTGGAACAAATGAAGTAATGCAGTCATTCAGAATAATCATACAAAACATCATACAAAAAGTTATAAGGTAGATATACCATGGAGAAACTTTAAATGATAATTCAATGATAAGATTTTTTTTTTGAGCTTGATGAGAAATGAAGAGAAATAAAAAAATAAAAGGAAATGCATATGATATAGAAAATATCATACTTTCTGGTAAATTTATAGCAATCAATAATTTTCTCAATATTAGATTGAAAAAATTTAAAGCAATAAAAGCTAAAATTAATAGTAATGATTCAAGATAATTGATTTTAAAATAATTATTCATAAAAAAATAAAAATTCGTTATATATTAAAATTATTTTAGATCTTTTTTGATCTTATATATTATTTTAGTTTTTTTTCAAATTTTATTGACGTTCTATATTTAGAACGAACCTCCTCCTTACTCTGCTTTACTCTAATTGAATCCTAATATTATCATCATAACTATGAATAAAATTTATTTAACAATTCTAAAAAAATAGAATTCCAATATTTTTTTTCTATTTTTTTCAATAAAAATTGATCACGTATCACGATTCTATTCTGAATCGATAAAACAGAGTTCAAAAAATGATAGTCAAATTTCTTTAGAATTGTTGTTTTACGTAGAATGAAGATTCACACTATTTCATTTAATCAATGATTGAAATCATCTTTGATGCAAAGAAAAAATTCACTACAATATAAATAAAATAAATTTAATAAAAAATTAAGATCCCCTTGTTTTTATTATTTATTATTATTTTCAAAGTTTTTTTTCTAAAAAATTTTTTTTATGTTTTTATGTTAATCATTTTTCACTTGTATTTTTGTGAAATGTATGAGTGAAATATAAAACAATTTTTTTAAAAAATTATTTTATTCGTGAATTATAATAAAAATGTTAAATTTTGATATCCATTTTTTTTTTAAAAATTATGATCCATTTTTTAAGGATAAAAGTAGAAAAAATAATTCTAGAATTTTCAGATATTCTAAATTATTAAAAATGATAAAAAAATACCAAAATATATGTTCTATTATTCCTGTAGGATTTTCTATAGAAGGAAGGAAAATATTTAAATTTCAATGGGGAACAGGAAATATAAAAGTTTTTATTTGGTCTCAAATGCATGGAAATGAAACTACAGGAACAAAAGCTATGTTTGATATTTTTCATTTTTTTTTAAATCAAGAAAAACACGATTTAGTTCAATTTTTGAAAAAAAATTTAACCATTTTATTTATTCCTATGTTAAATCCTGATGGATCTGAAAAATTTCAAAGACGGAATTCTGTGAATATTGATTTGAATAGAGATGTTCTTCGTTTACAATCTCCAGAAATTAGAATTTTATTCTATGAAATAGAAAAAAATCATCCTCATGTTTTATTTAATTTACATGATCAAAGAAGTATTTATAATATTGGAGATCAATTTTTCAACCCAGCTATTTTATCTTTTTTAGCTCCTTCTGTAAAAGGCCCTATCAAAATAACTAAAGAAAGAAAAAAAGCGATGGGTTTGATCTCTTCTATTGCAAAAAATATGAAAAAAGTGTTACCAAAAATAGGATCAATAGGAAGATATTCTGATGAATTATTTCCTACAGCTACTGGAGATTTTTTTCAAAATAAAGGTTATCCTTGTGTTCTTTTTGAAGCGGGTTTTTATCCTAAAGATAATCAAAAAGAAATTATTATAAAATATAATGCTTTATCTATTCTTACAGGATTTTATTTTCTTTCTACTAAAGAAAAATATCTTGAAAAAAATTATAAATCTTATTTTTACATTCCTGAAAATAAAAAAAATTTATTTGATAAAATTTATAGAAAAGTTCAAATACAGAAAGAAAAAAAAAAGTTTTTAGTTGATATAGGAATTATGAAATATGAAGAATTTGATCCTGTAAAAAGAAATATTAATTTTATTTCAGAAATAGTTGATATAGGAGATTTGTCTCATTTTTTTGCGTATGAAGATATTATGTCTCATGGAAAAAGGTTTCATGGTCAAGAAGGTAGAAATTTTCCAAAAATTGGAGATAGAGAATTCTTTCAAATTTTTTAATTTTATTTCTTGAAATTAGAAACTGTTAATTTTTTTCTTCCTTTTTTTCTTCTTTTGGATATAATCCTTCTTCCGTTTTTTGTTTTCATCCGTTTTAGAAATCCATGAACATTTACTTTTTTTCTATTAGAAGGTTGATAAGTTCTTTTCATTATATTTCAAAATTTTTGTTTGAATTTTAATTTTTATTTATTCGTTTTTTTTATCTTTTTCTCAAAGAAGAAGAAATAGAAATAAAATCAATTTTTTTCTATTATTTATTTTATTTATTATGTGAAAATACTGCAAAAATAGTAGTATTATGTAGATAATATAGTCATAGTCGCATAACTAAAAACAAAATAACAGAATTATAACTCCAATAATAAAACCTGTTAAAAAAAAAATAAAACGTCTATAAAAACTCATATATTAATTATAATCAATACTAACTAAATAATCAAAAAAGACTAACCTAAATTACATAAAGTTTTTTATTTCTTTATCTAACGATTTATCATATTTTTGAATATAAAAATAACGTATTTATATCTCTAATGGGTTCAAATAATTTTTTTTTGAATGTTCTAAAAAAAATAACATAAAGATTTATGCTTGAAAAGCAAAAAACCATTGCAACGCAAATCTCCTTGAGAGGAATTGGATTATATACTAAAAAAAATGTTACTATTACTTTTAAACCAGCTCCAGTACATACGGGATTTCTTTTTGTAAGAACAGATATAAAAGGAAATCCTTGGATAAAGGCAGATATTTCATTGATCAATGAAAAAACAGAGAGAGGGATTATTTTAGAAAATAATAGGTTAAAAATTTGTACTAGTGAGCATGTCCTCGCCGCTCTTACAGGAATGGATTTAGATAACGTAATTGTAGAGTTAGATAACATAGAATTTCCTATGATGGATGGCTCTTCCAGATATTTTGTAGAAGCTATTGAAAAAGTAGGAATTGTAGAACAAAATGCGGAAAGAGAATATTTTACAGTAAAAAAAATACTTTCATATTCAGATCCAAAAACAGGAGGAGAAATTTTAGCTTTCCCTGCTAAAAAATTTGAAATCGCCATTATGGTTGATTTTGATTCAAAATTTATTCATACACAAAATGCTGTTCTAAAACATTTAGATCAATTTAAGAAAGAAATAGCAAACTCAAGGATTTTTTGTTCTCTTTTTTATGATGAAAGAAAAAGTATAAAAAATCATAAAAATGTGGTTTCATTTTTTTCCTCTATTTCTTCTTATTATAAGAAAAATTCTTCTTTTTATAAGAATAACAATGAAGTTGCCGAACATTATCTTTTAGATATTATGGGATATTTAACTCTAATAGGAATTAAATTAAAAGGAAAAATAATTGCTTACAAACCGTGTCATCATGCAAATATACAGTTTGCAAAAAGATTAATGAAAAACATTCAAACACAAACATTAAAAAAGAATATCCCTGAATTTGATTTAACAAAAGAACCGGTTTTTGACATCAATAGGATTATGAGTATTTTGCCACACAAACCTCCATTTTTGCTGGTAGATAAAATCATCGATTTAACAGAAAATAGAGTCATTGGAGTAAAAAATGTTACTATGAATGAGCCTTTTTTTATGGGACACTTTCCTAAAGAACCAATTATGCCTGGAGTCTTACAAATAGAAGCAATAGCACAAGTAGGTGGTATTTTAGCATTAAATAAAATGAAAGATCCCGAATCTTATTCGACATACTTTTTAAAAATAGACAAAGTTAAATTTAAAAAAAAAGTAGTTCCTGGGGATTTATTAGTTTTTCAAGTAGATTTATTAGAGCCTATAAAAAGAGGAATCGTTCATATGAAAGGAAAAGGTTTTGTCAATAAGAAATTAGTTATGGAAGCAGAAGTTATGGCAAAACTTGTTAAAGTGAATGAATTTATCTAAAAAGAATATTGAATTTTATTTCTAACATAATGAAATATAGATATATAATATAGAAAAGAAAAGAGAAAAAGGAATGAAATTGACTTATAGAGAAAGAACGTACGAAAAATAAAAATTCTATCTTAGATAAAAAATTATGAGTATTTTAATAGATGAAAATATTAAAGTCATTGTTCAAGGGTTAACGGGGAGAGAAGGTTTATTTCATACTGAACAAATGATGAATTATGGAACTTCTATAGTGGGAGGAGTCACCCCAGGTAAAGGAGGAAAAATTTGTTTAGGGATTCCTATTTTTAATACTATGGATGAGGCAGTTCGTAATACAGGAGGAAATGTAAGTGTTATTTTTGTTCCTTCTTTATTTGCTTCAGATGCTATTTTAGAAGCAATTAGCATAAATATTGAAATAATTGTATGTATCACTGAAGGGATTCCTGTTTCAGACATGGTTTTAGTAAAACATTTTTTAAAAGGAAAAAAATCACGTTTAATTGGACCTAATTGTCCTGGAATTATTTCTTCAGAAAAAGCAAAAGTAGGAATTATGCCTAATCTAGTTTTTAATAAAAAAGGAAAAGTAGGAATTGTTTCTCGATCTGGAACACTTACTTATGAAGCAGCAGATCAGATAGTAAAAAAAGGATATGGGATTTCTACCGCTATTGGGATAGGAGGAGATAGTATTATTGGAATGAATATAAAAGAAATTGTAGAACTTTTTTTGAAAGATTCTGAAACAGAATGCATTGTTATGATTGGAGAAATAGGGGGTCAATTAGAGATTGAAGCTGCAAAATGGATCAAAAAATTAAAAAATAAAAAACCGATAATAGGTTTTATTGCAGGTCAAACTGCACCTAAAGGACGGACTATGGGACATGCTGGAGCTATTATAGGAAAAGAAGGAGAAACGGCACAAGTAAAAATGAATATTATGGAAAAATGTGGAATACATATAGTAAAATCTCCTGCATATATAGGAATGAAGGTAGATGAAGTTATTCATTTATATTCATAAAATATGGAAAAATTTTTAATCACTGGATTAGGAAATCCAGGGATATTATACAAAAAAACAAGACATAATTTAGGATTTTTAATTTTAGATCAAATTTCAAAAAAGTATTTTTTTTCTTTTTCAGAAAAAAAATTAGGTTTTGTTTCAGTCTTGAATTTGAAAAAAAAAAAATTTTTTTTTTAAAACCTTCAACTTATGTGAATGGTTCTGGAATATCCGTTAAATATTGGATGAATAAGGAAAATATTCCCTTAAAAAATATTCTTATTATATCTGATGATCTTTATCTTCATTTTGGTAATTTTCGTTTAAAAGAAAAAGGAGGAAATGGAGGACATAACGGATTAAAAAATATTGAAGAGGAATTAAGAACATTTCATTATGCTCGTCTTCGTTTTGGCATTAAAAGTCGCAATAATTTTTCTTTTTATCAAAAAAACAAAATGAATTATGTATTAGATAATTGGAATGAAGAAGAATACCAAAAATTATTTTCTAAATTAGAAATAGGGATTGATATAATATTTTCATTTATTTTAAATGGATTACAAAAAACTATGAATTTATTCAATAATAAAAATTAATACAAAGAATAAGACCTTGTAGTTTAATTGGATAGAATATAGGATTCCGATTCCTATGGCAGGGGTTCAAATCCCTTCAAGGTCATTTGTTTTGTTCAATAAAAATTATTATTATGCAGGTATGATAATTCATTATATTCGTAATTTTTGTATCATTGCACATATAGATCATGGAAAAAGTACTTTAGCAGATCGTTTATTAGAATTTACAAAAACGGTTTCTGAGGAAAAAAATAAACATCAGTTGCTTGATAATATGGATTTAGAAAGAGAACGTGGAATTACTATTAAGAGTCATGCAGTTCAAATGGAATATAAATACAACAATCAAATATATAGATTAAATCTAATTGATACTCCAGGACATGTTGATTTTTCTTATGAAGTGTCTCGTTCTATTTCTGCATGCGAAGGTGCTTTGCTTGTTGTTGATTGTACCAAAAGCGTGCAAGCGCAAACTGTATCCAATCTTTATTTAGCATTAAAAAAAAATCTTGTAGTTATTCCTATTTTAAATAAAATAGATTTGTCTGATTCAAGATCAGAATATGTAATAGAAGAAATGGTAGAATTGATGGGATGTGCTCCTGAAGATATTATTTCTGTTAGCGCAAAAAATGGATTAGGAATTAAAAAAGTATTAGATAAAATTGTGACACAAATTCCTCATCCAAATGGAGATCCAAAATCTCCTCTTCAAGCATTGATTTTTGATTCTTTGTATAATCCATTTACAGGAGTAGAAGCATATTTTATAGTAAAAAATGGATGTGTCCAAAAAGGACAAAAATTGCAATTTATGTCTACAGGAAAAATTTATTGTGCTTATGAAATAGGGACTTTAAAATTAAAACATATTTCTAAAAGTAAAATTGAAACCGGAGATGTAGGATATGTTGTTTCTGGGATAAAAAATACTTATGAAGTTAAAGTAGGAGATACTATTACTGATGCAAAAAATCCAGCTTTAAAAGCAATCAGTGGATTTGAAGAATCTAAACCTATGGTTTTTGCAAGCATTTATCCAGTAAATTCTGATCAATATGAAGAATTACGTTCTTCTATGGGAAAATTACAATTGAATGATGCTGCTTTTACTTTTAAAACGGAATCTTCTCCTGCTTTGGGATTTGGGTTTCATTGTGGTTTTTTAGGATTACTTCACATGGAAATAGTGAGAGAACGTCTTAAACGTGAATATGGAGTTTCTGTTATTATTACTATTCCTAATGTTTCTTATAGAATTTTTATGAAAAAAACATTGAATCAAGAAGTCATAGAAGTAAATAATCCTTCAGATTTTCCAGAAACAGAAAAAATACAAAAAATAGAAGAACCTTATGTTTTTGTTTCTATTCTTACAAAAGAAGAATATTTAGGAAATGTGATCTCTTTATGTATAGGAAAACGTGGAAAAATAATTGAGAATCAACGTTATTTAACTTCAGGAAGAGTTCAAATTATGTTTGAAATGCCTTTGTCTGAAATCATATTTGATTTTTATGATAAATTAAAAACAATATCTAGTGGATATGCTTCTTTTGATTATAATTTTTTAGGTTATAGAAATTCAAATTTAAAAAAAATAACTGTATTAATTAATCATAAAAAAATAGACCCCTTATCCCTTTTAGTTCATAAAAATGAAGCTTTTTTTATGGCAAGAAAAATATGTAAAAAGTTGTCTGTTTTAATTCCAAAACATCAATTTAGTATTCCTATTCAAGTTTCCATTTCTGGAAAAATTGTTGCAAGAGAAACAATTAAAGCTTTAAGAAAAAATGTTACGGAAAAATGTTATGGGGGAGATGTTTCTAGAAAACGAAAACTTTTGGAAAAACAAAAAAAAGGAAAGAAAAAAATGCGTCAAATAGGGAAAGTTGAAATTCCTTCATCTGCTTTTATAACTTTTTTGAAAGTTAATAATTAATTTAGATAGATAGAAAAAAATTGTTCAATAAAATAATATGTCAATAATTAAAATAGGAATAAATGGTCTTGGAAGGATAGGAAAATTAGTTTTAATGTCTGCTTTAAAAAGAAATAATATTGAAGTTGTATCTGTAAATGATTTAGCCAATACAGAGTATTTAGCATATATACTAAAATATGATTCTGTCCATGGTACTTTTAAAGGAGATCTTCACATAGAAGAAGATAATTATTTAGTTTTGAATGGAAAACGCATAAAAGTAAGTAATGAAAAAGATCCTAAAAATTTAGAATGGGGAAGTTTAAATGTTAATTATGTTGTTGAATCTACCGGTCTTTTTTTAACTAGGGATTTAGCGGGAGGTCATTTACAATCAGGGGGTAAAAAAGTTATTTTATCTGCACCTCCAAAAGATAACAATATTCCAATGTATGTTATGGGTGTCAATCATAGAACTATGAAATCTCATCAAATGATTGTATCCAATGCTTCATGTACCACAAATTGTATGGCCCCAATAGTTAAAGTATTAAATGATAATTTTGGAGTATTAGAAGGTTTGATGACTACGATACATGCTGCTACTTCTACTCAAAAAATAGTTGATTCTGTCTCTGATAGAGATTGGAGAGCTGGAAGGTCTTCATTAACTAATATTATTCCTTCATCTACAGGTGCTGCAAAAGCAGTTGGAAAAATTATTCCAAGTTTAAATGGAAAGTTGACTGGAATGGCTTTTAGAGTTCCAATTTCTGATGTTTCTGTATTAGATTTAACTGTTTGTTTAAAAAATAGTACTGATTATAATCAGGTTAAATATTGTATGAAAAATGCATCTGAAACGACATTAAAAGGAATTCTAGGGTATACAGAAGAAGCTGTTGTTTCTACTGATTTTATAGGAGATCAAAGAATTTCTATTTTTGACGCAAATTCTAGTATCATGTTAAGTCCTACTTTTATCAAAATAGTATCATGGTATGATAATGAAGTTGCTTATTCAACTAAGTTGGTAGATCTCATTGATTATATGCATTATTCGTTATAATCATGATATTTATGGAATATGATTTAAAAATAAAAATTTTTTATTGTATTTATTTTTTTGAAAAATAAAGCTTTTAATTCCATTACTTACCATTAAGTAGGGAGCTTTTATTTTTTTATTATAATGAAAAATTTGATTGAAGGTTTTTTGTGTGAGTGAAACATTTGGGGCTTTACATTCTATGAGAAGATAGGGTTTTTCTAAGTGTACTAAAAGATCTAATCGTTTATTTAGTTTATTTATTTGAAAAGGAACTTCTACCCATATGTTTGAACTTTTGTAATTCTTTACTTTTTTTAGTAAAAAAATTATATATTGTCGTATCACTTCTTCTTTAGTAAAAGAAAGAAATTTTTTTCTAATTGTACAAAATATATAAGTTTTCTTTTTTATTTTTTTTAAATGTAAATAATTGAGAAAAAAGTGGAAAAATGACATAAAATAATTTTTATAATCTCTATTATAAGTTTTTTTATAGAAATATTTAGTTTTTTTTAATAATATTAAAACGACTTCGTAAGAATTTTTATTATGTCAAAAGAAAAAATAGTAGATTGCGTAATTATAGGATCTGGACCCGCTGGATATTCTGCCGCTATATATGCTGCACGTGCAGATTTAAATCCTATTCTATTTTCTGGATTACAACCTGGAGGTCAATTAATATCTACAACAAATGTTGATAATTATCTAGGATTTCCTGTAGGAATTAGTGGAAAGGAACTCATGGAAAATTGTAAGAAACAAGCAGAACGTTTCAATGTTGAAATTATACATAAAAATGTGAGTGAAGTTCATTTTTCTAATCAAAAAGGAGGAATACATAGTATTAATGTGGAAAATAAAGAAAGTATAAAAAGTAAAGGAATTATCATCGCTACAGGTTCTCGTCCTAAATTTTTGGAAATAGAAAAAGAAAAAAAATTGATGGGATTAGGAGTTTCTTTTTGCGCTACTTGTGATGGATTTTTTCATAAAGGAAAAGATGTGGCTGTTGTAGGAGGAGGGGATACAGCTTTGGAAGAAGCTAGTTATTTATCAAAAATTTGTAGAAATGTATATTTATTAGTCAGAAAAAATTATTTTAGAGCTTCTAAGTCGTTACAAAATAGTCTTTTAAAAAAGAAAAATATAAACATATTATTTGGTCACAGAATTATAGAAATTATTGGAGATAATTTTTTAGAAGGAATTAAAATAATGAATAATAATAACCAATCTAATAGTAAGATTCTTTTTATTAGTGGGTTATTTATAGCTATAGGTCATTTTCCTAATACGGATATTTTTCAAAAAAAACTTTCTTTGGATGAAAGAGGATATATTCTTGTAGAAAAAGGAAGCACTCGTACTAATAAGCCAGGTGTCTTTGCTGCTGGGGATGTCCAAGATCCAATCTACCGGCAAGCTATCACTTCTGCTGGAAGTGGTTGTATGGCGGCTTTGGATTTAGAAAGGTATCTCTCTTAATCTTAAAAAAATTTTTTTCATGGATAGTCATTTTTTTCATTTTTTGATTTCTCACGCCAAAACTTATGGATTCGTTTTTCCGTCTAGTGAAATTTATGGAGGGTTAAATGCCGTTTATGATTATGGTCAATATGGAGTAGAATTAAAAAATAATATTAAAGAATATTGGTGGAAGTCTATGACTCAAATCCATGAAAATATAGTAGGATTGGATTCTTCTGTTCTTATGCATTCTAATGTTTGGAAAGCTTCTGGACATGTTGATAAATTTAATGAATTTTTCATTGATAACAAGGATTCTAAAAAAAGATACAAACCTGAAGTATTAATTAGAGAATATGTGGACTTTAGGAAAAAAAAAGGTTATAAAAATAATCATAAAATCAACGAAATACTATCTCGTTTAGATCAATCTTTAAAAAAAAATGATTTTTTAGATATTCGTGTTTTGATTGAAGAATTAAACATTTCTGATCCCATCTGTGGATCTAAAAATTGGACAAACATTCGTCCTTTTAATATGATGTTTAAAGTTCAAGAAGAAAAAGGAGATTTATTTCTTCGTCCAGAAACTGCTCAAGGAATATTTTCTAATTTTTTCAATGTTAAAAAATCTAATAGAATGAAAATTCCATTTGGAATTGCTCAAATAGGAAAATCATTTCGTAATGAAATTATTGCAAGACAGTTTATTTTTCGTATGCGTGAATTTGAGCAAATGGAGATGCAATTTTTTATTCTTCCTGAAGAAGAAATGAAATGGTATGAATATTGGAAAAAAATTCGTTTAAAATGGCATTTAGAGTTAAATTTAGGAAATGAAAAATATAAATTACGAGATCATGATAAATTAGCTCATTATGCGAGTATTGGTTCCGATATAGAATTTAATTTTCCTTTTGGATTTAGAGAGATGGAGGGAATTCATTCCCGTAGAGATTTTGATTTAAGAAATCATGAAATTTTTTCAAAAAAAAAACTAAGAATAGAAAATTCTATTCCCTATGTTATAGAAACTTCTTTAGGATTAGATCGTCTTTTTTTAGCTATATTTTCTTCTTCTCTTAAAGAAGAAAAATTAAATGGAAATCAACGTATAGTTTTAAAAATACCACCTTATTTATCTCCTGTAAAAGCTGCTATATTTCCATTGGTTCAAAAAGATGGATTACCAGAAATTGCAAAAAAAATATTCAATGATCTAAAAATAGATCATAGATTGATTTATGACCAAAAAAAATCTATTGGAAAACTTTATCGTAGACAAGATGCTATTGGGACTCCTCTTTGTTTTACTATAGACTATGATACTGTAAAAACTAATACAGTGACAATGAGATATAGAGATACTATGTTACAAAAAAGAGTTCATATCAATAAAATTTCTAAAATTATAGAAAATGAAACTGGCTTGAGAAATATTTTGAAAAAATTATTGATCTAATTCTCTGATTTTTGCTCCTAATTTGTTTTTTAGAAATTTTTCTATTTTTTTCATGATTTCATTAATAATAACATCGGTTAATGTTTCATTTTTGCTTTCAAAGAAAAAACTTATGGTATAAGATTTTTTTGATTTTGGAAAATTTTTTCCTTCATAGAAATCGTATATTTTAATTTTTTTTATTAACCCTTTTTCTTTTTCTTTAATCAATTGATAAATTTTTTCAAAAGAAATAGTTTTATCTATTAATAATGATAAATCTCGTTTTGAAGTAGGATATTTAGAATATGGAACATAAGTAACTTTTTCTTCTTGAATGATAGATATCAAATATTCCCAATCAATTTCTGCATAGAATATTTCTTTTTTTTGAAGTTGAAGAAAAAATTCTTCTTTTATTTTTCCTAATACAACAAGATTTTTGTTTTTATATTGAATTGATATACTTTTTTCCAAAAGAGGATGTGTAAATAAAACTTGTGAATAATTGTTAATTCCACTTAATTGAAAAATTTGTTCTATGATTCCTTTTAAAGAAAAAAAGGAAGAAGAAGAATTTCTTGGATCTATAATTTTTTTTTCTATTTCTGATATAGAAATACTTAGAAAGGTTTTTTCTAAAAATTTATTATTTTTTTGAAAATATATTTTCCCAATTTCAAAAAATTTTGTTTTTCTATTTCCCCTATTATGATTAGATTTTATACAATTGATCATTCCAAATAGCAAGCTGGAACGCATTGAATTATAAAATTTATTTGTAGGATTCATTATATTAATCTCTTTTCTATTAAAAAAAGAATTTAATAAATAAGAATATTCGTTTTTATTGTTCATAGAATAATTTACAATTTCTTGAAATCCATAACCAACCAATTGTTTGGAAATAATTTTCTGTATTTCTTCTTTTGTTTTTGAAAAATTAGGATATGGAGATATTTTTATATTAGTATTAGATGTTTTTATCTTATTTATTCCATAAATACGTAATATTTCTTCGATTAAATCTATTTCTCTTTGGACATCAATTCTATAAGGTGGTACAAGAACTAATAACGATTTTTCACTTTCAGAAAGAATAACGATTTCAAGTAATAATAAAATTTTTTTAATTTTATTATTTGAAATATATTTTCCTATAGTCTCTCTAATTTTTTTATAACGAAGTTTTATTTTAAAAGGAAATCTAGGATGAGAATAAATATCGATGATATCGGAACAAATTTTTCCTTTTGCAATTTCTTTTATGAGAATGGCGGTTCTTTGTAATGCATATACAGTTTGATTCGGATCTACTCCTCTTTCAAATCTAAATTTTGCATCTGTTTTTATCAGATGTCTTTTTCCAATGGAACGAACAGTAATTGGATCAAAATAAGCACTTCCTAAAAAAATATTTTTAGTTGTTCTATTAATATTTGAATTTTTGCTATTTATAATCCCAGCTATTGATAAAGGTTTTATTGTATCATAGATAATTAAATCTTTTTCGTTTAGTTTTCTTGTGACATTATCAATAGATTTAAATATTGTATGATTTTTCGCGTTTTTTATTATAATTTTTTTTCCCTCAATTTGATCCATATCAAAAATATGGATAGGTTGTCCTAATTCATACATTACAAAATTTGTAACATCTATTATATTATTAATAGGTTGTATTCCAATTGATTTTAATCGAAACCTTAACCATATTGGAGATGTATCTATTTTTATTTCAGAAAGAACAACTCCAGAATATCTGATACATTTTTTCTTTTCTTCAAGAAAAATTTGAAAACAATATTTATTATTATTATAGATATCTCTTTTATAATTACTTACTATTGGTTTTGATAAACGCACTTCTTTGTATCCACGAAATGTTAAAACAGCGTATAAATCCCTGGCGATTCCGTAATGACTCATAGCATCAGCACGGTTAGGGGTTATTTCTATATCCAATATATTATCTTCTATATGGTTTTCTATGAATGTTTTTTTTATGTTTTTTACTGGCAATCCAATTTCAGTAAGAATATTAGATATTTTTTCTATACTAAGATCAGTAGAAATATATTTTTTTATCCAATTATATGATATTCTCATAATATTATAACAGACATAATCAATATTAAAATAGATTCTTCTTTTTTATTATTAATTGGTCTCAAAATACCTACTTTGTTGAAAGTAGAATACAATTCAAATCTAACAAAATCTTCATTAAAAGAAGATAATATTTCAATTAAAAATTGGGAATTAAATCCTATTTTTATTTCTTTTTTTTGGAAACTATTATCAATAGATTCAGATTCATATTGAATGATTGTTAAAAAACTAGAAATTCTAGCATTTTCTTCATAAATTTTTAATCTGTTATCATTTAAAAAATAAAAACGAATAAAACTTGTTTTTTTTTTATTTAAAATAGATATTCTTTTGATGGAATTTAGAAATGAAATGCGATTTATAATAAATGAGACATCATATTTATTAGGAATAAACGAGTTATAATTCGGATATTTTTCGTTTATTAATAAGCAGGAAAAAGTTTCATTTTCTAAATAAAATTTTAGATCCATTTTATTATGATACTCAATAGTAACTTTGCTCTTTTCATTGGTTTCATTAATTAAAATTTTCTTAAGGATATTAAGAGATTTTTTGGGAATAGTAAATTCAATAAATTGGTCTAATTTAATATGATCTATAGTGTATTTGACTAATTTGTAAGTATCTGTAGCGACAAAAGTCGATCCATATGAAGAAAATTGAAAAAAAACTCCGTTCATAATAGGTCTTAATTCTTCTTTATTATTTTCAATAACAAACAAAGTTTTATTTAAAATATTCAAAAGCATGTTTGAAAATAAGGTAATTTTTTTTTTAGGATGTAATATGTGTGATAGTTTTTTTTTGTTAAAATACGTCAAATGAGATTTAAAAATAATAGGAATGTTGTAATCCCCTTGTTTTGAACCAATATTCAGTATTTTTTTTTCTTTTTTGAACTTAATAAGAAGAGTTTCATCTGAAAATGTCCTTAAAATATCTATTATCAATTGGGGATGTACAGCTACTTTTTCTTTTGAATACTTTTTCACATATACTTGTATTTCTGTAGTAATGAGATTTTCTGAATCTGATAACATGATCATTAATTTTTCTCCAAAAATTTCAAGAAGAAAATATTCTGAATTCCTAGGAGGGGTAATGATTTTATGTAAAGCATATAATTTTTGTAAAAAAGAAAATCTAGAAACAGAAAAATGCATGTTTTACTTTTTTTATATAATAAATAGCGTGAGGGGGAATTGAACCCCCGACCTCTGGGTTATGAATCCAACGCTCTAACCGTCTGAGCTATCACGCCTTATAAAATATTTATTTATCTATCTAACTAATCCAAGTATAGTATCAAAAAATTTGTTACGTGAGAATAGAATAAAAAAAAAATAAAGGTAGTATATTTTTAATTATCTTTTAGAAAAGAAATATTATGATTTTTGATTTAAGTCATTATAGAAAGAATTATAAAAAAAATTCTTTAATGGAATCTGATGTTCCTTTGGATCCCTTAATATTATTTCATTCTTGGTTTCAAGAAGAAAAAAATATTCATCCAATAAATGAGGAACCTAATGCTATGTCTATCTCAACTATAGGAGAAGATGGAGTTCCCGAAACGAGAATCGTTTTATTAAAAATGTATTCTGAAGAAGGATTTATTTTTTATACTAACTATTTAAGTTTTAAAGGAATAGCTATAAAAAAAAATCCTAAAATTTGTCTTTCTTTTTATTGGCCAAATACAGAAAGACAAGTGATTATTAAAGGGAATGTTATTAAATTATCAATCAATAAATCAGATGAATATTTTTATAAAAGACCTAAAGAAAATCAAATAGGATGTTGGGCATCAAAACAAAGTACAATCATTCCCTCCAAAGAGCATTTATTAAATCAGTATAAAAAATGGAGTAATTTTTTTCAAAAAAACAGGATAAAACGACCTTTTTATTGGGGAGGATATCTTGTAAAACCATATAAAATGGAATTTTGGAAAGGACAACCAAATAGACTTCATGATAGATTAGTTTACAATTTATACAATAAAGAAGAAAAAAAGTGGAAATTATATAGATTATCTCCATAAAATCATAATCCATACAACAATAATAATACAACATAAAGAAACATCTATTTCTTCTAGAATAGAAAGCAGAAACTAAACTATAAATAATATACAACAACAAACACACATACACATAGAAGAAAAAATAAGTTTTTAGTAGATGAATCCAATCAAAAAAATTACACTAACTAACTAGTTTCCTTTTTTTTACAATTTTGTCAATTCAGCTCCTATTTTAAATTTAGCGACCTTTTTTCCTGGAATATGAATTTTTTTTCCTGTTCTAGGATTAATTCCATTTCTAGGATGTCTTTTGACAACAGAAAAAGTTCCAAATCCTACTAATGTTACTTTATCTCCTTTTTTTAGAGATTCAATGACGGTATCAATAAATGCATCTGTTACATTTTTCGCTTTTATTTTTGTAATCCCGGTTTTTTCAGCTATTGAATTTACCAATTCTGTTTTATTCATGGAAATTTTATTTTTTAATTTAAAAAAACAAATATAAAAGATTTATAATGGATAAAAATATGTAAACAAAAAAAAAGACTTTGTTCATTGAACAAAAATATTTTTTCTTATTTTCATTCCATTGATGATATTTTTTATATTCATTTTTCTCTTTCCTTCTATTTGTCCTTCAAGAATAGATATAAACCCTTCTTTTACAGAAATTTTCATTCTGTATAATGAAATAATTACTTGTCCAACTGGAAAAGAGTGTTTTTTTCGTATTGTTTCAACAACAAAAATTTTGAATCTAACAAATTTATTTTTATTGAAAAATAATATGGTCCATGCAGTTGGATAGGGACTAAGCCCTCTAATTTTATTGTAAATAACTTCGATGGAAGTTTCTTCCCAATGAATTCTACAATTTTTAGTAGATATTTTTGGAGCATATTTTAATGGTAAATTACGACGACTAGTCGTCGTAATAATAGTTTCTTTTTGTGAAATAGGTTTGATTTTCTTTTTAATAATTCCTTCTAATGTTTCTATGATGATGGATCCACTTATTTTTTTTAATTTATTTTCTAGTTCTCCTGCTGTTTCTTTTCTACCTATTTTTATTTCTTTTTGTAAAAGAATATTTCCAGCATCTATTTGATTAGAAATGAAAAAAGTAGTTAATCCAGTTTTTTTTTCTCCATTTATAATCGTCCAATTGATAGGAGCAGCTCCTCTGTATTGGGGAAGAAGAGATGCATGTAAATTAACAGTTCCCATTTTTGGATGTATCCATATGTTTTTAGGTAAAATTCGAAATGAAACAACTATTTGTATATCTGCATTCCAAATTTTCAAATTTCTTAAAAAAGAAGAATCAAGAAGATTTTTTGGTTGTAAAAAAGGAATATGATTTTCTAATGCATATTTTTTTATAGGATTTATAGGAGGGCCATTTCCTCTTTTTTTACTAAAAAAAGGTTTATCAGGATTTGTGATTATTCCTACAATATTATATTGATGAGTAAATAATTCTCTTAAAGAAAAAAGAGAAAAATGTGTTCCTCCTATAAACACAATTTTAGGAAATTTTTTCATAGATCAAAAAAAAATAAATACTAACTAAATATCAAATTATTTGTAATTTAAATTCACTAATTTTATCTTGTAATTTTATGAAAAAGTTCATTTTTTTTCAAATAAAATTCAGTAGAACAATCAATATCAATAATATAATATGTATTGGACTTTAGAATTAGCTTCTCATTTAGAAGATGCTCCTTGGCCTGCAACAAAAGAGGAATTAATTGATTTTGCTATTCGTACTGGTGCTCCATTAGAAGTGGTAGAAAATCTCCAACAATTAGAAAACGGGGAAGGAGAAGTTTTTGAATCCATAGAAGATATATGGGCAGATTATCCACGTGATGATGAAGATTTTTATTGGAATAGAGATGAATATGAACTTTAATTATTATAATTCAAATTAAAAAATATGTTTTATAACATTTTATACTAATGAATTTTTTTAGAAATCTTTTAAAAAAGTTCTTAGAAAATAAGAATGAAAAAGACCTTCAAGAGGTTAGAAAAATTTTAATTCATATCAAAGAAGAAGAAAAAAAAATATCGTTATTATCAGATGATGAATTAAGAAATAAAACTAAAAAATTCAAAAATATCATAAAAACATGTACAAAAAAATTTTATGAAGAAGAAAAATTGATACTGAAAAAAATACAAGAAAAATCTTGTACTCTAAATTCTCTAGAAGAGAATTACTCTAATTTAGAAAAAATAAAAGAAGAATGTTATAAAGAAGAACAAAAAGTATTAACAAGTATTTTCTATCAGGCTTTTGCTGTGATTAAGGAAACGGCAAAACGATTTAAAGAAAAAAAAGAACTGATAGTTCAATCCACATTTTTTGATGAAGAAATTTCAAAAACAAAACCTTATGTTTTATTGCATAAAAAAATGGCCATTTGGAAAAATAAATGGGATGCTCATGGAAAAGCTATTATTTGGGATATGGTTCATTATGATGTTCAATTAATGGGCGGAGTGGTTCTTCATCAAGGAAAGATAGCTGAAATGGCTACAGGAGAAGGAAAAACTTTTGTTGCGACTTTGTCTGCTTATTTAAATGCTCTCTCTGGAAGAGGGGTCCATATTGTTACGGTAAACAATTATTTGTCTAAAAGAGATACGAGTTGGATGTCTCCTCTAATGGAATTTCATGGATTAAAAGTGGACTGTATTGATAACTATCTGTCTTCTAACATAGATTTACGTAAAAAGGCTTATCAAGCTGATATAACTTATGGAACTAATAATGAATTTGGATTTGATTATTTACGTGATAACATGGCAAGTTCTAAAGAAGAATTGGTTCAAAGAGAATTAAATTATGCTATTATAGATGAGATTGATTCTGTTCTAATCGATGAAGCCCGTACTCCTTTAATCATTTCAGGTCCTGTTCAACCTGATAAAGATAATAAAGATGAATTTAAATTTTTGAAAAAAAAAGTAGAAGATATTGTAAATCAACAAAATAAAGAAGTAAATAATTTTTTCTATGAGGCTAAAAGTTTAATAAAGTCTGGAGAGAAAAAATTAGGGGGATTTAAACTTTTTCAAGCATATCGTGGATTACCAAAAAAAAAGTCTTTAATAAAATTTTTAAGTGAAGATAATATTCGTTTAATTTTACAAAGGGTAGAAAGTCAATATTTATTACAAGACAATGGTAGGGATATGTATAGAGTAGACAAAGATCTTTATTTTGTTATAGATGAAAAAAATAATACTGTAGAATTAACAGATAAAGGGATTGAGTTTTTATCTAAAAATGTAGAAGACATAGGTTTTTTTGTATTGCCTGATATAAATGTAGAAATTACGGAACTAGAAAAAAAAAATTTTTCTAAAGAAAAAGAAATTAAGGAAAAAGAAAAAATTTTAAAAAACTTTACTGTTAAATCACAACGTATCCATACTATCAATCAACTTCTTAAAGCTTATACTCTTTTTGAAAGAGATGTTGATTATGTCGTATTAGAAGGAAAAGTGAAAATTGTCGACCAACAAACTGGTCGTATTATGGAAGGAAGACGTTATTCTGATGGACTTCATCAGGCTATTGAAGCAAAAGAACATGTAAAAATAGAATCTTCCAGTCAAACTTTTGCAACAATCACTTTACAAAATTATTTTAGGATGTATAAAAAAATATCTGGAATGACGGGAACAGCAGAAACAGAATCTGGAGAATTTTGGCATATATACAAATTGGATGTGGTGGTGATTCCTACTCATAAACCTATAAAAAGAAAGGATTTGCAAGATCTTGTTTTTAAAACACAACGTGAAAAATATAACGATATTATAGAAAAAATTATTCATTTATCTAAAAATGAAAAACGTCCAGTTCTTGTTGGAACAACTTCTGTTGAAGTTTCTGAATTTCTTAGCAGAGCTTTGAAATTTAGAAAAATAACACATAATGTTTTGAATGCTAAATTACATGATAAAGAAGCAGAAATAATAGCAAAAGCAGGTCTTCCTGGAGCTGTAACTATAGCAACCAATATGGCCGGTAGAGGAACGGATATAAAACTTTCTAAAGAAGTAGTTAAATATGGAGGATTAGCTGTATTAGGAACTGAAAGACATGATTCTAGAAGAGTAGATAATCAGTTAAGAGGGCGTTCTGGACGTCAAGGGGATCCAGGTACTTCTCAATTTTATGTCTCTCTAGAAGATAATTTAATTCGTTTATTTATAGATTCAGAAAGATTGTCAAAACTAATGGATCGTTTTGGTCATAAAGAAGGGGATATTATACAACATCCTCTGTTAACAAGGTCTATAGAAAGAGCACAAAAAAAAATAGAAGATAATAATTTTAGCATACGTAAACGTTTATTAGATTATGATGATGTGATTAATAAACAACGAGAATTTATCTATAAAAAACGTAGAAACGCGTTGTGTTGTGAAAATGAATTAAGTTTAGATATATCTAATATGGTGTATCTATTATTAGATGTTATGATTTTATGGGGACAAAAATCCTTAAATGACTTTAAAAATTTGGAGTTTGAATTTTTTCAAACTTTTGGAATTCGTTTTCCTATACAAGAAAAGGAATTTTTTTCGTATAAAGAACGTGATTGTATCAATTTTCTTCATGATAAAATTATAGATTTTTATGAAAAGAAAAAAGAAAAAATGATTTCCGAAAATTTTTTTCCTATTATATCTAATATATCTAATATTTTTGAAAAAAATCATGAAACTTATCAAGTTCAGATTATTTTTACAGATGGAAGAACTAATATACGTTCCGTATCAAGTTTGAAAGAAATTTATGATAGTGAGGGAAGGTCTTTATTCTCTATGTTTGAAAAAAAAACTATATTGTGTTTTCTAGATGAAAAATGGAAAGAACATTTACGAGAAATGGATAATTTGCGATCTTCAGTGCAGAATGCTGTTTTTGAACAAAAGGATCCTTTAATAGTTTATAAGAAGAATGCTTTTAATTTATTTCAAGAAAGAGTTTATGAAATAAACAAAAAAGTTATTTCTTTTTTGCTTCAATCTACTATTATGAGAAGTGATGTTTTATGTATTCCAAATAACAATAAGATGATGATAGATATAGATCCTTTTTTGAAAGTGAAAGGGAAAAAAGATGGAAAAAAGTTAGGAAGAAATAATAGAATTAATATCCGTCATCTAATTACTGGAGAAACTAAAAATATAAAATTTAAACAAGTGGAATTTTTTTTGGACAAAGGGGAATGGGTGATTGAAGATGATTCTTTTTAAGAATGCGATTATTGTATTGTGTATTGTGTATTTTAATTAGAAATAAAACGTATATTTTTTATTATTGTTTTATTCTTTGTTTTTTGTTATTTTGGAATTAGTTTATGGTCAATAAGAAAGAGTTATGATCATGTTGATGACATTCCATATAATACATTCGGAGTCGTTTTAGGGACTTCTAAATATTTACATGGAGGAGGAATAAACGCTTATTTTCAGTATAGAATAGATGCAGCTTATTTTCTTTTTTTTCATAAGAAAATTCGTTATATAATTGTTAGTGGAGATAACCGAGAAAGGAATTATAATGAACCAAAAATGATGAAAAAAGAATTAATGAAAAAAGGAATTCCTTCTTATTTTATCTACGAAGATTTTTTAGGAATTAGTACTTTACATTCTGTAAAAAGAGTTCACAAAATTTTTAATCAAAAAAAATTTACTATTATCTCTCAAAAATTTCATAATGAAAGAGCTATTTTTATAGGTAATTGTTTAGGATTAGATGTCATAGGGTTTAATGCAAAAAGTTTATCTTTTGATTCCAAAATACAGTTTAGAGAAATCCTTGCAAGGATTAAAGCTATCTGGGATATTATTTTTACTCATTTTATTCCTAAAAAAATACAATGAAAAATTATTAAGATAAATATCTTTTCAAGATTTCTGCATTATTGTATTTTTGAGTGATGATTTCTAATAAACAAGGAATATCATATTGATTCCAGAAAACATATAAACTTTTTTTCAAAGAAAATTTATCTGAGACCCTTTCATATTTCCAATTATGCATTTTGCAAATTTTTTCTGCAGTAAAAGTATGTTTTGTTTCAAAAAAATTAAAACTTTTTTTAGGTATTTTTGAAATAAATCTAAAAATATTTCCTCCTCCATTGTTAATAAGTATAATTCGAAAATTATTTGGTACATAATTATTCCATAGAGCATTACTATCGTAAAAAAAACTTATATCTCCAATAATTAGTGTCACAGTTTTTTTTTTGCTGATAACAGCAGAACCTATTGCTGTAGAAACACTCCCATCTATTCCAGAAGTTCCACGATTACAATAAGATTGAACAGAATATTTTTTTTTATTAAAAAGTTGATAATATCGTATAATGGTACTGTTTCCTAATTGTAAAATGGAATTGTTAGGAATGGATTTGAATATAAAAAATAAAACTTTAATATCTGAAAAACTTTTTTCTTTTTTTAAAAAGGTATCCTGTTTTTTTCTTCTTAATTTTCTTAATTTTTCCCATTTATATCTATAATCTAATAATGAATGTGAATGATTATTATTGTTGTTATTCTGAAAAAAAAATATTTTTAAGAAAGCTTCTGGTTTGATAGGCCAATAGGTTGTTAATTTGTAATAAGTATCTGGATAATGATTTTGATGATCTCCTATATGCCAATGATACACAGGGGGATATTTTCGTAAATAAAATTTAATTTTTTTGGATATAATATTGATTCCAATAGTTAATAAAAGATTAGGTTTTAATTGAATCCAATCTTTAGATTTCATACCAAAAATAAGCTGATCTATGCATGAAAAAAAAAATTTCTCAGATATAATATGAGATGTTGTTTCTGTGAAAATGACTATAGAAGGATCCATACTTAAATTTTTTAACATTTTTTCCATTTCCATTTTTTTTTCTGGAGAATATAACCCCAGTAAAATCATTTTTTTTTTAGATTTTTTCCATATATATTTTTCTTTTTTATATTGATTTTTTTCAATAAAATTATTCACAGGTATCGTTTTTATAATTTTAGGTTTTACTTGTAAACAGTTTGTTGTTTCATAAAGAGGTTCTGAAAAAGGAATATTAATATGTATAGGTTTTTTTTTTAAAATACATAGATTAATAGATTCATTAATTAATCTATCATTATACCATAATCCTGATTTAGATTCATCTTCTGTTAGTTGAATGAATGATTCAACATGATTTTTAAAAATATTTTCTTGATGAATAGACTGCCCTTCAAAAACATCTATAATTTCTTTAGGACGATCTGCAGTGATAAAAATAAGAGGAATGTTTTGATAAAAAGCTTCTGTAACTGCAGGATAATAGTTAACTACTGCGGACCCAGAAGTACAACTGAGAACTACGGGTTTTTTTATTTGTTGTGAAATTCCTATAGCAAAAAAACCTGCACAACGTTCATCTACAATACTATAAGTTTTAAAAGACATATGCTGTGTAAAATGGATGATGAGAGGAGCATTTCTAGATCCTGGAGATATTATGATGTGGAAAATAGATTTTGCTATTAGAATTTCTCCTAAACTTTGCACAATCTTTTTATTTGAATACATAATGATTCAAATTAATCCTCCGTTGACATTTAATACTTCTCCAGTAATATAATTAGAAAGATCGGACGCAAGAAATAGGCTACAGTTGGCTACATCTTGAGGAATTCCAGGTCTTTTTAACGGAATATTTTTAATCCAATTTTCCTTTATTTTTGATTGAAAATGAGAATTCATTCTTGTCTCAATATATCCAGGAGCTATGACGTTACAACGAATATTTTTTTTACCTAATTCTTTAGCAATTGATTTAGTAAATCCAATAATTCCCGCTTTAGATGCAGCATAGTTAGATTGTCCAGAATTTCCTGTGACTCCTATAACAGAGCTCATATTAATAATGCTTCCATTTTTTTGTTTTATCATAGAAGAGCTAATGACATATTTTGTGAGATAAAAAATAGAATAAATATTAGTTCTGATAACCTGATCCCAATCCTTTTCAGACATTCTAAGTAATAAATTATCTTTTATGATTCCAGCATTGTTGACTAATATATCTATACCTCCAAATTTTTCCATAACTTTTTTTACGAAATTTTGTGAAGAATTAAAATCTGTAAGATCTATTTTATGCGCTTCTACCGAATTCCCCAATTCATTAGATAATTTTTTAGCATTATTTTTTGAAAAAAAAAATGTAAAAATAACATAAGCTCCATGTTTTACAAATGTTTTCACAATAGATTTTCCAATATCTCCTGACCCTCCTGTTACTATTGCTATTTTTCCGTTTAAAAGTTTCATATATGATTTCTTTTATTTTTACCACCTCCTATTTACTTTTTTTTAGAAGAAATATTTTCTTCTATCAATTGAAGGACACGCGTTAATTGCTTTTCAGGATTTAGAGATGTATTATCGATTTCTATGGAATCAATAGGTTTCTTAAGTGGAGAAATTTGACGAGAAATGTCTATCATATCTCTATAGAGAATATTTTTTTTTATTTCTTCATAAGAATCTAATTCTCCTTTTTTTTGAATTTCTTGATATCTTCTATAAGAACGAGTTTCTATAGATCCTGTCATAAAAATTTTTAATTTTGATTGAGGAAAAATAATATTTCCTATATCTCTTCCATCTATAATAATCCCTTTATTATGAATATTATTTACAAAATTTCTCTGTTTCATTGTTAATATATCACGAATTTCTGGGATTCTAGCTATTAAACTTACTTTATTGGTGACTTCTTTTGAACGAATTTCATCTTGAACATTTTTTTTCTTTAAAAAAAAATCTGTTTTATTTAATGTTTTATTCCATTGAAATTGAAAATCAATATTCCTTAAAAAAGGAATAAAATTAGTGATATTCCACAAATCGCTATTGAAAACATTTTTTTGAATCGCTAGTAAAGCGATACTTCTATACATTGCTCCAGTATCTATATAAATGTATTTTAATTTTTTAGATATTTCTTGAGCAAGAGTACTTTTTCCAGAAGAAGAATATCCATCTATAGCGACTATGATTTTTTGATTTTGATTCATTATCAAAAATAATTAATTATGTTGTAATTAATTCATATTTGTATGACAATAATTTGTAATAGAGTTTAACTACTAAAAAATCTGTAGAAGATTCTTTTTCGTTTGGCAATAGTTCTACAAGATCAAACCCTATAACTTTCTTATTTTCAAATACCATTTTTAAAAAATTTAAAGTTTTGTACCAAGACATTCCACCTGGTTCTGGTGTTCCTGTAGAAGGGGCTATACTTGGATCAAAAACATCTATATCTATACTTATAAATACATTGTTAGATAATTTTTGAATGGCTTTTTTCATCCATAAATCATCTTGATAAAGATCATGAATATAAAATACATTTTCGTTTTGTATATATTGTTTTTCTAGTATATCCATACTGCGAATTCCAATTTGTATAACAGGATATTTTTTGGATGCTTCATGCATAGAACAAGCGTGATTATAAGGATCTCCATTATATATAGGACGTAAATCCGTATGTGCATCCATATGAAGAATACTCATATCAGTATATGTTTCTCCAAACGCTCGAATACTCCCTATTGAAATAGAATGTTCTCCTCCTACGAGAGTGACAAATTTGTTTTTTAAAAGGTATTTTTTTGTTATTTCGTATACTTTTTTTATCATTTTTTTGGAAGAAATTGAAGGATTTACAATAGGTGGAACAAGAAAAATTCCTCTTTTGTATACTTCGGAATTAGTTTCAATATCGTATAATTCCATATGTTCTGCTGCAGATAAGAAAGCTTTTGGACCTTTTTTAGATCCTTTTTTCCATGTTCCTGTATAATCATATGGAACAGGAATAAGGACAATTTTAGATTTTTCAAGTGAGGCGTATTTTTTAGGAATTCCTGCAAAAGTTTTTTTTTCCTTCATCTTGAACCTTTTTTTAATAACCTAATATTTTTAAAATCTCTTCAGAATTTTGTGAGTGACGAAATATTCTGTATACAAAGTTTTTTTTATCATCATGATCGATTAAAATATGAACAGGTTGAGGTATTAAACAATGATGAACCCCTCCATATCCACTAATTGTATCTTGATATGCTCCAGTATTAAAAAAACCAATATAAAGTGGAATGTTTTCACGAAAACAAGGAAGATAAATGGCGTTCATATGTTGTTCTGAGTTATAATAATCCTCACTATCACATGTTAATCCTCCTAAAAAAACTCTTTCATATGAATCATTCCAACGATTGATAGCCATCATGATAAATCTACTACTTATAGCCCAAGTATCAGGAAGAGTAGTCATAAATGAACTATCTATCATGTTCCATTTTTCTCTGTCATTTTGACGTTTTTGATTAAGAATTTTATATAAAATTCCTCCACTTTCTCCTACTGTATAGGCACCAAATTCTGTATATATATGTGGTTCTAAGATATTTTCTTCTTGACAAAATTTTTTTATTTGATAAATAATTTCATTAGTCATATATTCGTAATCATATTTGAAAGACATAGATGTTTTAATAGGAAAACCTCCCCCTATATTTAGAATATCTAATTCAGGAGCTATTTTCTTTAGTCTAGCATAAATATGCAAACATTTAAAGAGTTCATTCCAATAATAAGCCGTATCTTTAATCCCCGTATTGATGAAAAAATGTAACATTTTTAGTTTTACTTTAGGATTATCTTTTATTTTTTTTAAGTAAAAAAAAATGATATCTTTATATCCAATTCCTAGACGAGAAGTATAAAATTCAAATTTAGGTTCTTCTTCGGAAGCAATTCTTATTCCTAATTTAAATGGATAATTATGGATAAATAAACTGAATTTCTCTAATTCATCAGAGTTGTCTAATATGGGAATAGTATTATAAAAACCGTTATTAATCAATTCTGATATATTTTCTATATAGTTATGAGTTTTAAATCCGTTGCAAATCACTTCAATATTTTTATTTGTTTTTCCTCTTTGATAAAGATTTTTAACGATTTCTATATCATAAGCATATGAAGTTTCAATACTACTAATAGTATTATTTTTCAATACTTCTTCTAAGATAAAAGAAAAATGAGAACTTTTTGTACAATAACAATAAGTATATTTGTTATTATATTGATTAGAATGAATAGCTTTCTCAAACCATTTTCTAGCCTTTTGTATATTTTGAGATATTTTTGGCAAATAAGTAAATTTTAATGGAGTTCCATATTTTTGAATAAGATCCATTAATGGAATTCCATGAAATTCTAATAAATTATTTTTAATAGTAAATTCCTCTGTAGGAAAATCAAAAGTTTGATCTATAAGATCCGCGTAACGAATTTTCATCGATTGAAAAAATAGAAGAATTAATGTTTAATGTAATGTTCTAAATAATAATAATAAAAAAAAATTTAAAGTTTTTTTCTTTCGTTTTCTTTTTCTTCTATTTTTTTATTGTATACCAAAAATTTTTTTAAAAAAATATCTATTTCTCCATTCATTACAGAATAAATTTGGGTTGTTTCATAACCTGTTCGTAAATCTTTTACCAATTTGTAAGGGTGCATGATATAATTTCGTATTTGAGATCCCCATTCTATTTTTTTTTTTTCAGATTCTATTTTGTTTTTTTTTTCATTTTTTTTAACGATTTCTATTTCAAATAATCTAGATTTTAAAAGCTGTAAAGCTTTTTGTCTATTTTGTATTTGTGAACGATATTCTGTATTTTCTATAGTAATCCCTGTTTGAATATGACGTAATCTAACTCCTGTTTCTACTTTATTAACATTTTGTCCTCCTGCTCCTCCAGAACGAAAAGTTTCCCATTGTATATCCGAAGGGTTGATCTCAATATCTATATCTTTATCAACTAAAGGATAAACATAAACAGAAGAAAAAGAAGTATGGCGTTTTGAGTTATTATCAAATGGAGAGATTCGTATCAATCTATGAACCCCATTTTCTCCTTTAAGAGATCCAAAAGCATATAATCCATCAAGTTCTAAAGTTACGGATTTAATTCCTGTAACATCTCCAGGAAGATGATGAATTTTTTTAATAAAATATTTATTTTTTTCTGCCCACATGATATACATTCTCATTAACATAGATGTCCAATCACAACTTTCAGTCCCTCCTGCTCCAGAAGAAATTTGTAATACTGCGTTTAAAATATCTTCTTCTTTAGAAAAAAGATTTTTTAATTCTATATTTGATAGTAATTTTTTAGTTTTATTAAATTGAATATGAAGTTCTTTTTCAATATTTTCTTCTTTAGAAAAAGAAAAAAGAATTTCTAATTCTTCCATAGCGTTTTTTAATTCAAAAAAATCTTTCATACATGTTTTCATAGCATGTAAACGTTTTATGAAAATTTGATATTTTTTATAATTCTTCCAAAAATTAGGATCAAAAAATTTTTTTTGTTCTTTATCAAGAAATATTTTCATTTCTTTAATGTTAAGAACATCATGAATTCTATTGATTCTTTCTGAAAGAGATTGTATTTCTTCTTTTTTTATCATCATAATAATAAATAAAAACACGAATTTATCATAAAAATGATTTTTATAATTTATAAATTGATGCTATAATGATTGTCAAAAATACATTTTGAAAATAAAAATTATGAATTTTGATAAATAAAAAATAAATTATTATTCATACTAATATTATGATTATTCTGCACAATAATAAAAAAAATATGGAACTTCTTAAGAAAAAGATTCTAAATAAAAAAGAATAAAGACTAGATAACTACTTTGTCCTAAAAAAAATTTCATTTTTTATGAATTCTAATAAGTTTACTATAAAATCTCAAGAAGTTATACAAGAAGCGCAACAAATTGCGTTAAAAAATCATCAACAATCTATTGAAAATGCACATATTTTAAAATCTTTATTAGAGATAGAGGAGAATATTATTCCTTTTTTTTTAGAAAAATTAAATATAAATCATAAAATAATAATGATAGGAGTAGATCGTATTATCTCTACTTATCCTAAAGTATTGAGTCGGATAATTACTCAACATTTAAGTAATCATGTCGTACAAATGTTAAATAGAGCAGAAATTTATGCTAATAGTTTGAAAGATAAATTTATTTCAATTGAACATCTTTTTTACGCTATTTTTATGAGTTCCGATTCTACTTCTCAAGTATTAAAAAATCAAGGAATTACGGAAAATGATATTAAAAAAATCATAGAAAATATAAGAAAAAAAAGTGGAAATGTAATCTATCAAACTGCAGAAAATACTTATAATTTTTTAGAAAAATATGCAAAAAATCTTAATGATTGGGCAAATAAAGGAAAATTAGATCCTGTTATTGGACGTGATGAAGAAATACGTAGAGTTTTACAAATATTATCGAGAAGAACAAAAAATAATCCAATTTTAATTGGAGAACCTGGAGTTGGAAAAACAGCTATTGCTGAAGGATTAGCTCATCGTATTATTAATGGAGATATTCCAGAGAATTTAAAAAACAAACAAGTTTATTCTTTAGAGATGGCATCTCTTATTGCAGGAGCTAAATATAAAGGAGAATTTGAAGAACGTCTTAAAGGAGTTATAAAAGAAGTTACTTCTTCAAATGGAGATGTCATTTTATTCATAGATGAAATACATACTTTAGTCAATGCAGGAGGAGGAGAAGGTTCTATAGATGCTGCAAATATTTTTAAACCGGCATTAGCAAGAGGGGAACTTCGTGCTATAGGAGCAACTACTTTAAATGAATATCAGAAATATTTTAGATCGGATAAAGCTTTGGAAAGAAGATTTCAACAAGTCTATGTTGATGAACCATCTGTGACAGATGCCATCTCTATATTACGTGGAATTAAAGAAAAATATGAAAGTCATCATAAAGTAAGAATTAAAGATGAATCAATTATTGCTGCTGTAGAATTGTCTAAACGTTATATTAATGAACGATTTTTACCTGATAAAGCTATTGATCTTATTGATGAGGCCGCATCGAAACTAAGAATGGAAATTAATTCAAAACCTGAAGAACTAGATGTTTTGCACAGAAAAATAATGCAAATGGAAATACAGATAGAAGCTATAAAAAGAGAAAATGATGAAAAACAACTAGTGACTTTAAAAAAAGAATTAGCTAAATTAAATGAAAAAAGAAAAAAATTACAAGATCAATGGCAAAGTGAAAAAGATTTGGTAGAAGGAATACAAAAATCTAAGGATAAAATAGAAAATTTTAAGTTTGAAGCAGAACAGGCAGAAAGATTAGGAGATTATGGAAAAGTAGCTGAATTAAGATATGGTAAAATTAAAGAAGAAGAAAAAAAGGTTAAATTATTTGAAAAACAATTAAAAAAACAAAATGAAAATGGAAAAAAAATGATACAAGAAGAAGTATCTAGGGAGGATATCGCTCAAGTTGTTTCTAAATGGACTGGAATTCCAATTACTAAGATGTTACAAAGTGAAAAAGAAAAATTGTTATTTTTAGAAAAAAAATTACATCAAAGAGTTATAGGTCAAGAGAATGCTATTCAATCGGTGGCAAATGCGATACGACGTTCTAGAGCTGGACTTCAAGATGAGAAAAAACCTATAGGATCTTTTCTTTTTATGGGAAGTACAGGAGTAGGAAAAACAGAATTGGCTAAAACGTTAGCAGAATATCTTTTTGATAATGAAAATAATATGGTTCGTATAGATATGAGTGAATATCAAGAAAGTCATTCAGTAAGCAGATTGATTGGAGCTCCACCTGGATATGTTGGTTACGATGAAAGTGGACAACTTACAGAAGCTATACGTCTTCGTCCTTATAGTGTCATTTTGTTAGATGAAATAGAAAAAGCTCATTCAGATATCTTTAATATTCTTTTACAGGTATTAGATGATGGAAGATTGACAGATAATAAGGGGCGTACAGTTAATTGTACAAATACAATTATTATCATGACTTCCAATATAGGTGCGGATCTTGTTCAAGAAAAATTAGATCAACTAGATCAAGATCAAGAAATTTATTTTTCCAATGAAATGGAATTCATAAAAAAATCTTTGATAGATTTATTAAAAAATATAGTAAAACCAGAGTTTATTAATCGTATTGACGAAATAATTTTATTTAAACCTCTTTCTAGAAAAGAAATTAAAGTAATTGTTCAATTACAAATGAAAAAATTAGGACTATTATTATTAAATAAAAATATTCATATAGAAACGACAAATGAGGCAATAGAATATTTATCTGAAAAAGGGTATGATCCTCATTTTGGTGCCAGACCATTAAAAAGAGTGATTCAACATGATATTTTAAATAATCTTTCTAAAAAAATTCTTCAAGGAAGAATACATAATAATACTAAAATAGTAGTAGATTTTTTTAAAGAAAAAGGAATTGTATTTAGACAACAATCAGAATCAGAAACGGTGAAGGATAAAATACAAGAATCAACAAATTAATTAACTATTGATTTAGTAGTGTAGTGATTCATAAATCTGGGTTTGTTAATATTATAGGATTTCCAAATGTAGGAAAATCCACATTAATAAATTCTCTTGTAAGAGAAAATATTTCTATTATTACGAATAAACCACAAACAACTCGTCATAGAATATTAGGAATTATTGATGAATCTGATTTTCAGATTATTTTTTCTGATACTCCTGGAATTATTCTAAACCCAATTTCTTTTATGCAAAGAATGATGATGCAATACGTAGAAAAATCTTTAGAAGATGCTGATATCGTTTTATTGGTAACAGAAATAGGAAAATTGAATTTTTTCAAAAAAAAATATTTTTCTTTTATATTGAATTCTATTCAAAAAAAGAATATTCCTGTTATTATTTTAATAAATAAAATAGATAAAATGGGGATAAAAAATGAAAAGTTATTCTATGATACAATAGATGATTGGCATGAATTTATTCCTCATTCAGAAATACTTCCTATATCTGCATTAAAAAAAATGAACCAAGATTTACTTATGAATAAAATTTTAGGATTGTTATCTGAACATCCTCCTTACTATCCAAAAGGGATTTTAAGTGATAAATCGGAACGATTTTTTGTTAATGAAATTATTAGAGAAAAAATATTTTTTTTCTATAAAAAAGAAATTCCTTATTCCGTTGAAATCTCTACAGAACAATTCCAAGAAAATGAAATTTTTATAGATATATTTTCGTCTATATACGTAGAGCGTGATTCTCAAAAAAAGATTATAATTGGAAATCAAGGGAATTCTATAAAAAAATTAGGATATTTTTCTGTAAAAAGAATGGAGGATTTTTTTAAGAAAAAAGTATATCTAAAATTAAATGTAAAGGTATGTCAAAATTGGAGATCAAATTATAAAAAATTAAAAAATTTTGGATATTAAATCAACTTTATTTTTATTTAAGTTTTACAATGAAAAATTCTTTTTTTCCAAATTGAAGTAATATATATCTTTTTTTTATTATATTTTTTTTATTCAGTAATATATTTTTTTTGATGGGGATTTTATTGATATAAATTGAATTTGCATTTAAAGCACGATTAGCTTTACTTTTAGAAGAAAAAAATTTACTTAATATTAATAAATCTAATAAATAAATCCCTTTTTCAAACTTTTTTTTAGAAAAAAGCATATTCGGTATATTTTGATATATAGAAAATAAAGTTTTTTCATCTAAAGATTGTAATAGAGTATTTGTATACTTTTTTTCGAACAAAAGATTTGAAATTTTTATCACTTTTTCATAGGCTTCATTTCCATGAACCCATTTTGTCATTTCATACGCTAATTTTCTTTGTAAAAATCTCTTTTCTGGATTATTTCTATGTTTTAAAATTAAAGAATGAATTTCTTCTTGAGGAAGAAAAGTATAAATTTTAATAAATTTTTCAATTTCAACATCAGATACATTTATCCAAAATTGATAGAATTTGTATGGAGAAGTGCGGTTTTTATCCAACCATATATTTTCTTCTTTTTCACTTTTTCCAAATTTTTTTCCGTTAGACTTTGTTATCAAAGGGAAGGTGATTCCATATGCTTTTTTCCCAGTTTTTTTTCTAATAAGTTCTATTCCAGTAATAATGTTTCCCCATTGATCTGATCCACCAACTTGGAGAAAGCAATTTTTTTTTTGATTTAAATAAAAAAAATCATATCCTTGTATGAGAGAATAAGAAAATTCAGTGAAAGAAATTCCGTCATTTTTATTGTGAATACGTTTTTTTACAGAATCTTTAGATATCATATAATTTATAGTAAAGTGTTTTCCTATATCACGTATAAATTTTAAAAAGGAAATATTTTTCATCCAATTAAAATTATTTAACAGCTCTGCTTTTTCTGAATGAAATTCTAAGAGTTTACAAAGTTGATTTTTTATAGATTCTATATTTTTATGTAAAGTTTTTTTGCTCAAAAAAATTCTACGATCATATTTATCAGATGGATCTCCTATAAGACCTGTAGCTCCTCCAATTAATACTAAGGATTTGTGCCCCATTTTCTGAAAATGAATCAATATAATAATGGGGAGTAAACTTCCTAAATGTAAAGAATCAGATGTTGGATCGAATCCAATATATATAATAGTACGTTTTTTTAATTGTTCTTCTACCCCAGGGACTTTATTTTGAATTAAACCTCTCCAAGAGAGTTCATCAATAATATTTTGCATGTTAAAGGGATAACATTTTTTTATTTTGATTGATTTTATTTATTATTTATGTTTATTCATTTTCAAATGATGATCTTAAAGATTAAGAAATATTATAAGCTGATAGCTTTTTTTTCGGTTATATTTATACATATAATTTGTA
>NZ_CP059203.1:425962-588782 GCF_014251955.1 Blattabacterium cuenoti | reverse complement strand
TGTACACTATTATTAATAAAAAACCTAGTTTAACCTTTTACTTTTATATATTATATGTTATATGTGCGGTTTTAAAATTATTTTTGAGTATTCTTGTTTTTTTTTATTTGATTATGAGAGACAATAATAACATTTCTAATATGTTTGTAACATTTATTAATTTTGTTTTTTCATATTTTTTTTTTCTTTTTTTTAAAACCATATTTTTGCTAAATTAAGAATGATTTTTTGAAAATTTTTCTTTTATGATCATTTCTATAGATTTATTTTCTATTTTGGAATTTAACCAGGAAATGATATCCAGATATAGAAAAGTTCTTTTTTCATAAGGGTGATCGGAATATTTAATTAATTTATCTCTTAATTTTTGAAATTGTTCTTTCATTTGATGTGGATAAAAAGATCCTAGGTTTTTGAAAAAGTGGATAATTTTTTTTTGGACAATGTATAAATCATCCATTTGAATAAAAAATTTGTATGCAGATTGTATTTTACGATCCATATTTTCATCTAATCCACTTTCATAACAAGAAATTAAATGCAAAAGTCTAGCAAAACATTGTAAATCTTTTCTTAAATTTTTTTCTTTATTTTCCATAATTTTTAGCAAATACCTAATGGTATTTTGATTATCTCCGCTTCCGAAATATAAACAGGCAATTTTATAATAAAGAACCATAATATAATGGGAATCTAAAAAAGTAGAAATTTGATTCAAATCTTTAAACAAAGAAGGGAGAATATTTTTTACTCCTTCAGAAAAGGTTCCTTCCATATAATGTTTATTAATTCGATTAGTATATTTATACATAAAAATTAATATTCTAGTATTTCCATTTAAAATAATACCTCCATTTTGGACTTCTTTTTCAAATTTTTCTAAAACATTTATGAATTTAGAATAATGATTCAAATAAAATAAAGTATTTAGTAAATAATGATATCCCTTTAAATAACTTACAGGAGCTATTTTTTTAGTTCTTACATGATTTTGAAACAACTCAACCCATTTGCAAGATGATCTATAACACATTATAAAATCTTGTCTAATAGAATGATACCAGACTTGAGCTTGATATAAAAATAATTTTTCATAAAAGCTAAGTTTAGATATATCAAATTTTGGAAGATTGGTACGAAAATATGTTTCTATAAATATTTTATCTTTTTCATTTCTTACATATCCAACTTTTAAATATAAACCGTATAATTCTAAAGATAAGCTAGATAAAGCATTATTACATTGAACTCTTTCAATTAATTCTTTAGATTCCAAGGATAATTCTACAGATTTAGAACAAATACTTCTGGTTATATGTTGAGATTCTATCATTTTTTCAAATTCTACTAATTCTAACAGAATCGTGTTTGATTCATTCCATATCGCTATGATTTTTGCTTTTTTTAAAAATTTTAAGCTTTGTATATAAAGACCTTTATTGTATAATATTTTAGCAAAATCTAAAAATTCATGGATCTGGATATCAGAATTTTTTATAGTATGTTGTTGTAATCTAATACTAGATAAAATTTGTTTATATAAATGAGCTTTCATATTAGATAATTGAATTTTTCTTATAAATGTATTTTCCAATATTTTTTTTTCTTGATAGAAATTCATTTTGCTCATTATCTCAAAAAGTTTTATAAACTTAGCGTTTTTGTTTTTTTTTATTCGATTTGCATAAAGCTTAAAATTTCTTTTTTCTGATTTTGACAAAGATTGAATTAATAGAAGAAGATGATCCAATTTACTATTTGACATTTTTATTTATTATTATTTTACATTGTAATATTTTAAATATATTCAATTTGATAAACAGAAAAATGTGAAATATTTGTAATTATTATACATTGTAAATATGAAAATAATTTTGTATGATCTTTTTTTTGTAAAAAATAGTTTTGAAATGGAATTCAAATAATCAATCTAATAGGATAGTATGGAAAAGAAAAAAATTTACATTTTTGACACAACGTTGCGTGATGGAGAACAAGTTCCAGGATGTAAACTAAATACTAAAGAAAAAGTAAAAATAGCTAAACAACTAGAATATTTGGGAGTAGATGTGATTGAAGCGGGGTTTCCAACTTCTAGTCCAGGAGATTATCAATCTGTTCAAGAAATTTGTAAATCCATTTCAAACCCTATTATTTGTGCTTTATCTAGAGCTGTTGAGAAAGATATAAAAATAGCAGGAAGTGCTTTAAAATACGCAAAAAGATCTAGAATTCATACTGGAATAGGAACTTCTGATTGTCATATTCTTTATAAATTTAATAGTACTCCAGAAAAAATTATAGAAAGAGCGATACAAGCTGTAAAATATGCAAAAAAATTTGTAGAAGATGTGGAGTTTTATGCGGAAGATGCAGGACGGACAAAAAACGATTTTTTGGCAAAAGTTTGTGAAGCTGTAATTAAATATGGAGCAACGGTTATTAATATTCCAGATACTACAGGGTATTGCTTACCAGAAGAATATGGAAAAAAAATTAGATATATCAAGGAAAATGTTAAAGGAATTCATAATATTACATTATCTACTCATTGTCACAATGATTTAGGATTGGCTACTGCAAATTCTTTATCTGGAATAATCAATGGGGCACAACAGGTAGAGTGCACTATTAATGGAATTGGGGAAAGAGCTGGAAATACTTCATTAGAAGAAATTGTTATGATCATCAAACAAAATTCTCGTTTGAATTTTTTTACAAATATAAAAACAAAGCTTATCTTTTCAACTAGTCATTTAGTTTCTGAATGCACAGGGATGAAAGTCCAATCTAATAAAGCAATTGTAGGGATTAACGCTTTTTCTCATTCATCAGGAATTCATCAAGATGGAGTAATAAAAAAAAGGGAAACTTATGAAAGTATTAATCCAGAAGATGTTGGAATCAATAACCACACTTCAATTGTTTTAACCGCTAGAAGTGGAAGAGCGGCTTTATCTTATCGTTATAAAAAATTAGGATTTTTTTTAAATAAAAACTCTTTAGAGTTAGTTTATTCTATTTTTTTAAAGTATGCTGATAAAAAGAAAGATATTTCTGATAAAGAATTAAGAATTCTTTTAGAAAAAGCCAATTTAAATAATAATAGATTGCAACACATGAGAAGAATAAATTTAAAACATGTCTAAGTCATTATTTGATAAAATTTGGGAATCACATACAGTAAAAATATTGGAAAATGGGGTTGATGTTCTTTACATTGATAGACATTATATTCATGAAGTTACAAGTCCTCAAGCTTTTTTAGAATTAGAAAAAAGAGGTTTTTCTGTTTTTCGACCAAAACAAATCATAGCGACTGTAGATCATAATGTTCCTACAATAAATCAACATTTACCCATTTCTGATCCTTTATCTAAAAAACAAATAGATTGCTTAATAAAAAATTGTAAAAAGTTTGGAATTACGTTATATGGACTTGGACATCAAAATCATGGAATCGTTCATGTTATTGGTCCTGAATTAGGTCTAACTTTACCGGGAATGACAATAGTTTGTGGAGATAGTCATACATCCACTCATGGAGCTTTTGGAAGTATTTCTTTTGGAATTGGAACTAGTCAAGTTTCTATGGTTATGGCAAGCCAATGTTTGTTGCTCTCTAAACCTAAACAAATGGAAATTCAATTAGAGGGGAATTTAAAAAAGGGAGTAACTCCAAAAGATGTTATTTTGTATATAATTTCAAAATTAGGAGTAGATGTGGGAATAGGACATTTTATAGAATATACGGGATCAATGATTAAAAATATGAGTATGGAAGGAAGAATGACAATTTGTAATATGAGTATTGAGATGGGAGCAAAAGGAGGATTAATAGCTCCGGATAAAATCACTTTTGATTACATTAAAAAATGTAAGTATTTAAAAAATGAAAAGGAATATCATAAAAATATGGAATATTGGGAGACTTTGAAGACAGATAAAAATACAGTTTTTGATAAGAAATATTTTCTTCATGCAGAAGATATAGAGCCAATGATCAGCTATGGAACAACTCCAGGAATGAGTATGAAAATTTCTGACCAGATTCCGAAATCACTTTCTGATGATGATAAAAGGTCTTTAAATTATATGGGATTTTATCCTGGAGAGTCATTAATAGGTAAAATCATCAGTTATATTTTTATAGGAAGTTGTACTAATTCTAGAATAGAAGATTTAAGATTAGTCGCATCCATAGTGAAAGGAAAAAAGAAGGCTAATCATGTAGTAAGAGTTATGGTGGTTCCTGGATCACAAAAAGTCATTCAACAAGCTAAAAAGGAAGGATTAGATAAAATTTTAATCGATGCTGGATTTGAATTCCGTCAACCAGGATGCTCTTCGTGTTTAGGAATGAATGAAGACAAAATTCCTATGGGAGAATATTGTGTTTCTACATCTAATAGAAATTTTGAAGGAAGACAAGGTCCAGGAGTTCGTACTTTACTTGTAAGTCCTTTGACAGCTTCTATTATCGCTATAGAAGGAAAAATTGTAGATGTAAAAAAATATTTATGAAAAAATTCACTGTGTTAACTAGCAGAGTTGTTCCCTTGTCCATGGTGGATGTAGATACAGATCAAATTATGCCAGCTCGTTTTTTGAAACAAACAAAACGTGAAGAATATGCAAAAAATCTTTTTAGAGATTGGCGTTATGAAAAAAATGGATCTTTAAAAAAAGATTTTATCTTAAATAATTCTATTTTTTCCGGAAAAATTCTTTTATCAGGAAGAAATTTTGGATGTGGATCTAGTCGTGAACATGCAGTATGGGGTATTTATGATTATGGATTTCAAGTAGTTATATCTAGTTTTTTTGCAGATCTTTTTAAAGAAAATGCCTTAAATAATGGATTGTTAGTTGTAGAAATTTCAGAATATTTTTTGAAAAAATTATTTGATATTATTATCAATCAACCATCTACAAATGTTAGAGTCAATTTAATAGAACAAGTTGTAACAATAGTAGAAACAGGAGAGTTTGAAAAATTCTATATTCATCCATACAAAAAAAATTGTTTTATAAATGGATCTGATGATATAGATTTTTTAGTTTCTCTTAAAGAAAAGATAAAGTCTTTTGAAAAGAGAAGATTGTTTTTTAATTTTTGATATATGAAAAAAAATGTAGTAGTCATAGAAGGAGATGGGATTGGCCCTGAAGTAATAAAACAAGCAATAAAAGTTTTGAATTCTATTGGAGAAAAATTTTGTCATAATTTTATGATTAAAAAAATGATAGCAGGATCTAAAGCTATAGAGAAATTTGGAAATCCTATGCCAAAAAAAACTATAGACAGTTGTTTAAAATCAGATGCCGTTTTATTTGGATCTATAGGAAATTCAAAATACGATCATTATCCAATAGGAATGAGACCGGAAGATGGTCTATTGAAACTTAGAAAAAAAATGGGGTTGTATTGTAATATACGTCCTATAATTCCTTATTCAAATATCGAGAAATCTCCTATCAAAAAAGAACGATTAAAAAAAGTTAATTTTTTGATATATAGAGAATTAACTGGTGGAATTTATTTTGGGGAAAAAGGTCGTTCTAAAAATGGAAAAGAAGCTTATGATTATTGTGTTTATTCCAAGAAAGAAATTGAAAGAATTGGAAAAATGGCTTTTCAAGCAGCACTTTCTCGTAAGAAAAAAATATCTTTAGTGGATAAAGCTAATGTTTTAGAAACTTCTAGATTATGGCGTGAAGTTATTAAGAAAATGTCATCAAATTATCCTGATGTATATTTAGAGTTTTTATATATAGACAATGCTGCTATGCAAATTATTCTAAATCCCAAAAAATTTGATGTTATTCTAACGGATAATATGTTTGGAGATATTCTTTCAGATGAAGCAAGTGTTATTACTAGTTCTTTGGGATTACTTCCATCAGCTTCTATTGGAAAAAATCAATCTCTGTTTGAACCAGTACATGGATCTTATCCCCAAGCAGAAGGAAAAAATATAGCAAATCCATTAGGATGTATTCTTTCAGCATCTATGATGTTAGAATATTTTGGAATGTACAAAGAAAAAATTCTTTTGGAAAAAGCAGTAAAAAGCTCTATTGAAGAAAAAATTTGTACATCTGATATAATAGATTCTTCTTTCGTAACCACTGAAGAAGTGGGAAATTATATAGAAAAATATATTAAGGATCATTAAAATTAAAACTAAAATTAGTATTATTATTTTCTATAATAGGAGTTTTTGGATCTAAAATTTCATAAATTCTATTCATTAGATGGGGAAGAAAGTTTTTTATATAATTTTTATACGAAATATTCATTTTTTTTTTATGAAAAAAAATTATAGGAGTTATTAACATAGAGTTTTCTCCTCCTTTTTCAGGAGAAACAATTCCAATAATTGGAGGTTTTTTTTTGTATCCTAAAAATTTAGAGGATTTAAACCATAAATAAACATAAATTAATAATTGCATAATATTTCCATGATTAGGGTTATGAAATATATTTTCAATTTTGTTCAAGTAAATATGAATATTTTTTAATTTTGTTGTTCCTATTTTATAATCAATAATACGTGTAATTCCATCACATTCATCTATACGATCTATAATTCCGTATAGATTTACTTTTTTTTGAAATCGAATGTCTAATTTTGTTGAAAGACTATATTCTAATTCTTTAATGACAATTTGATGACCTTTATGAACAAATTTTTCATCCCATAAAATAAAATTATTTATGTAAGTTTTTACAATTGAAAGTATTAACATTTTTTTTCCTTCCATAGAAGAAAGGAAAGTTTTTTGAGTTTCTAATAAAAATTTATTTGTAATAGATTCATAATTTTTTTTGATTGTATTTATGCAATCTATAGTTAATAAATGACCTTTAATAGGATTATATAAAATTTCCAATATTTTGTGTACTATTTTTCCTATTTTTTGTTTGAAAGAAATTTCTTCTATATTCTTTAATCCAATAATTTTTTTATAGTAAAACAGAAGTGGATTGCAATTATATAAATGAATCGAAGAAGGAGAAAATCCATGACTAGCAAGTTCATATAAACGTTGAATCATAGATTCCGTTTTTTTGATAACAAGGGGAGATCTTTTTGAAAAATTAATAAATGGAATATTTTCTTTTTTTTCAGTTGAAAAATCATAATTCATTTCTATTTGATGAATAAAACGGCTTTTTTCTCCAGAATTCAGTTCATCTGGTTGATTTTTGTATATCAAATAAACATTTTTCGATGTTTGCAAAATATTTCTAAAATGATGAAAATAGATTTCTTCATTTTCTTGAAAAATAGGAAGATTTAATTTTTTACGAATATCAAAGGGAATAAAAGTATTATATTTTTTTTTGTCTGGTGGAATAATTCCTTCGTTAACAGAAGTCATAATTGTTATTTCAAAATCTTCAAAAGATAATAGTGGATTCTTATCCATAAATCCTATCACAGGCAATAATCCTTTTTCTTTATGAGCATGAAGTTGTCTATATTGTATTTTTTCTGTATTTATAAATTGTTGATATATATTGAATACGTCTTTGATTCCAAAAAAACTATCTTCTGCTTTTCTGACTAGTATTTTTAGTTTTTTCATATAAACTTCTAATCTTGATAGAAATTTTAATTCTAACATATGTTTTTCTATTTTCAGAAAAAAAAAGTTTTTTAATAATTTTATGAAACTAATAATGCCAATAAGGCATTTTTTAGCACTATTAGTTTGTATTTGAAAAATAATTTCTAAATCGTTTTTTGATAAATATTTATGAATCATAGATTCAGATAGAAAATCTGAATTTTCAGTATTCAAATTTTCCATAATTAATGATAATTTTTTTTTCCAAAAAAAAATTTTTTGGATATATCCATCAAATAATATTCTCATAATATCTTTTTTATGAAATTTTTTAAATTTTTCTTTTCTTAAGAGTAATTGAAAAACTGAATAAAAAGTAGAATGAATAGGAAGATATTTGAATGGATAATTCATGATGGATAAATTAACTCCTATAATTTTTTTTAGAGAATGAAATAAAGGAATAGATAAATAATTATCTCCTAAGATTATAACTATTTGATGTGGTTTTTTTCCGTTTTTAATAAGTTTACAAATTAGTTTTTCTACAATAGAAACTTGTTCAAGTTCTTTAGAAACACTAATTATTTTTATCTGATTAAGTTTGAAATTGATAATTTCACTTATTGAAATTGGTTGGCATTTTTTTTTGATAAAAAAATCATAATAATTATCTTTTTTATTTTTATTATCATTAGATAAATGATCTATTATAATAGATTTTTGATTCAAATGAATCATTTGATTCATGAATTTTTTCTCATATTCATGAATCAAATGATATTTTGTCATCAAGAATACTATCTGTACATTTTTATTGTGGATTAAAAAATGTTTTAATCTAAAAAAAGAAATTCTAAAAAGCATTCCAGGATAAGCTTTTCCTTTTTTCAAAAGTTGATATTGAAGAATGTAGTAAGACTTATAAATTTCTTCCCAAAAGAAAAAATTTTTTTTTTCTTTTTCTAAAAGATTTGGATTCCAATCTTTTATTTTTTCTGTAGAAATGATATAAGAAAAAAAAGACTTTAACTGAATCAGATTCATATCCAAATCATGAAAATCATTCAAAATATTAGGAGCCCATTTTAAAAAATCATTGAAATTTTTTGCTAAAACACTGTTTTTTTTTTTAATATGTAGAAAAAAAACAAAAGAACATAATCTCTATGGGATAAAGATAATCCAGAAATTTTTTCTAGAAATTTCTCTATTGTAGAGATAACTACTTTCGTAGGAGGAGGAGTCTTGGAAAAACTGTTAAACTTTGTACTATATTTTTTTCTTATCTCTTCTATAAGACAATTATCAAATGATACTATTAGAAATTTTTTTTTGACATATTCCTTTTTTTTTCTTAAAAAAAGAAGATATTGAATTATTTGATCTATTTTATTTTTCACAATTCACAATCAATGATTTATTGAAAAAATTTTTTATGAAAAAAATCTTTTATTTTGATTTTATCTTGATCCATTTGCATTTTTAGATTTTGAAGTGTATTGAATCTTTTTTCTTCACGAATAATTTGAATGATCAATATCTCTATTTTTTTTCCATAAATATTTTTATGAAAATCAAATATATGAACTTCTATCTTTACTTTTTTATTTTTTCTTCTAATAGTAGGACATATTCCTATATTTAACATACCTTGATAAGTATTATGTAAATAATTAATTTTTACAGCATAGACTCCTTGTTTTGGAATTAATTTTTTTGGATCAACTTGAATATTAGCAGTGGGATAATTTAAAATTCTTCCGATTCCATTTCCTTTGATCACAAAACCAGATAAAGTATACGAGTATCCTAAAGCTTTATTCGCCCATTCTATATTTCCTTTGATAAGAGATTTACGGATATTAGTAGAACTTATAATTTTATTGTTAAATTTACAAGGATTTACTTGAAAAAGTTTAAATCCATAAATAGAAGAAAGTTTCCTTAAATGATGAGAAGATCCATCTCTATTCCTTCCAATATGGGAATCATATCCTGTAATAAATTGTTTAATTTTTAATTTAGAAGATACTATTTTTTGCAAAAAATCTTTTGTACTTAACTTTGAAAAATTGACAGTAAAAGGATGAATGATTAAATGCTCTATTCCTGTTTTTTTCAGGTTATAAATTCTTTCAGAAAGAGTATTTAAATAGAAAATTTTTTTGTTAGGCTCTAATATTTCTTTTGGATGTGGATGAAAAGTAATTAAAACTGAACAAAATAATTTCTCTTTTTTTGCTCTAAAAACTAAATTTTGAATGATTTTTTGATGACCTCTATGAACTCCATCAAAAACTCCAAGTGTAAATACACATGGGAGAAGAGAAGAAAATTCATCAATGAATGAATAAATTTTCAAAATTTTTTACCTTTTTTCTCTTACATTTACAAAGATAAATGATTTGCGTATACTCATAGAAAAAAAATCATATGCAGAAGAAAAAATTAAAGGGAAAAATAATTAAAATTATAGGCCCAGTCATAGATGTTTCTTTTAAAGAAATCTCTTTTCTTCCTAAAATATACGATGCATTAAAAGTTAATGATAATAATAATCAAAATAATAAAAAAAAGAAAATTGTACTAGAAGTACAGCAACATATTGGAGAATGTACTGTTCGTTGTATCTCTATGGAGACAACAGATGGATTACAAAGAGGGCAAGAAGTAGAAATTCTGTATGATGATGGTGGGGGGCCTATTAGGATGCCTGTAGGAGAATCTATTAATGGACGTGTATTTAATGTTCTGGGAGATAGTATAGATGGATTAGATGATTTATCTAGAGATAAATTAAAAACTAAACCTATTCATAAAATTCCTCCAAAACTTCAAGATTTATCTACAAAAACAGAGATATTATATACAGGAATTAAAGTCATTGATTTGATAGAGCCCTATCCAAAAGGAGGTAAAATTGGATTATTTGGAGGAGCTGGAGTGGGGAAAACTGTATTAATACAAGAATTAATTAATAATGTAGCAAAAGGACATGGAGGGCGTTCTGTATTTGCAGGAGTAGGAGAACGGACTAGAGAAGGAAATGATTTGTTAAGAGAGATGTTGGAATCTGGAATTATAAAATATGGGGATTTATTTATGAAATCAATGAAAAAAGGAAGTTGGGATCTAACTCAAGTAGATAAAGAAGTTCTCAAGGAATCTAAGGCCGCTTTTGTTTTTGGACAGATGAATGAACCTCCTGGAGCAAGAGCTAGAGTTGCTTTATCTGGATTAACATTAGCGGAGTATTATAGAGATCAGTCTACAACAAGTTTCAAAGGAGAAAAAAAAGGACAAGATGTCTTGTTTTTTATAGATAATATATTTAGATTTACTCAAGCAGGATCAGAAGTTTCAGCCTTGTTAGGAAGAATTCCTTCATCTGTTGGTTATCAACCCACTTTATCTTCGGAAATGGGATCTATGCAAGAAAGAATAACATCTACTCAAAGGGGGTCTATCACTTCTGTACAAGCTGTTTATGTTCCTGCAGATGATTTAACAGATCCAGCTACAGCTATTACATTTTCTCATTTGGATGCAACAACAGTTCTTTCAAGAAAAATAGCTTCTTTGGGAATTTACCCTGCAATTGATCCATTAGATTCTACTTCACGTATTTTATCTCCGGATATCATTCATAATGATCATTATGATTGTGCACAACGTGTTAAAGAAATTTTACAAAAATATAATTCTTTACAAGACATTATAGCTATTTTAGGGATAGAAGAACTGAGTGACGAAGATAAATTAATAGTTTGTCGTGCTAGACGTATTCAACGATTTTTATCTCAACCATTTCATGTAGCAAAACAGTTTACAGGGATTGAAGGTGAATTTGTAAAGATAGAAGATACAATTAAAGGATTTAATATGATAATGGATGGAAAATTGGATAATATTCCAGAAACAGCTTTTAATTTGAAAGGAACCATTGAACAAGTGATCGAAACTGGAAAAAAAATGTTATCAACATAAATAATAAAAAATAAAATTTTTAACAAAACAACATGAAGGTTACAATTATTAATTATGAAAAAGTTTTGTATCAAGATAGTGCAATAATATCTATGACAGTTCCTGGAATCAATGGATCTTTTCAAATATTGGAAAATCATGACTCTATGATATCTTTATTAGGAGTAGGATTCCTAAAATTATCTCATAATAATCATAAAAATTTTTTAATAAAAAAAATCAATGGAGGATTGTTGCAAGTCAAAAAAAATATTGTTATTGTCATTTTATAGATTATAGAATATTTTTTGAAGTTATAATTTTCATATGTTCTTTTCTATTTTTGAATATTTTTATTGCACTGAAAATAGCTTCTTCAAAAGAATTTTCATTAGCAATTCCTTTTTTGGCAATATCATATGCAACTCCATGATCGGGAGAAGTTCGTATCTGAGAAAGACCTGCAGTAAAATTTACTCCTTCATTAAATGTTAATGTTTTAAAAGGAATCAACCCTTGATCGTGATACATTGCTAAAACAGCATCAAAATTACGAAAACTATGATTTCCAAAAAATCCATCTGGGGAATAAGGACCAAAAACTAATAATTTTTTTTTTTGAAAAAAATAATCAACAGCTGGTTTAATTTTTGTTTTTTCTTCGTCTCCAATTAATCCATTTTCCCCTGAATGAGGATTGCATCCTAACACTGCAATTTTTGGTTTTTCTATAGCAAAATCGACTATTAAAGATTGATGTAAAATTTTTATAGATTTTATAATTTTTTTTAAAGTGAGTTCATAACTCACATTTTTCAATGGTAAATGATTCGTAACTAAAGCTATTTTTAAAGTATCATGAATCATGATCATTAATGATTCTCCTTCCAAAATATTTTGTAAATATTCGGTATGACCAAAAAAAGAAAATCCTTTAACATTCATACAATTTTTGTTTACTGGAGATGTTACAAGAACATCTATTTTTTCTTCTTTTAAAGCTTTTGCTGCTTTTTGTAAAGATAAAATAGGATATTTTCCTGAATCAGGATTCATTTTAATTGAATCAAATTGAATATCCTCTTTCCAAATATTTATAACATTGATTTTATAATCAACAACTTCTTTTAAATTTTTTATTTCTCGGATATTACTAACTTCAATATTTAGAATTTTTTTGTAATAATGACATAATTTTTTAGATCCAAATAATATTGGGGTAAAAAAATCTAGAAGTTTTTTTTTACGACATACCTTTAAAAATATTTCCATTCCTATTCCATTGATATCTCCAGTGGAGACTCCGACTTTAATTTTATTTTTCCTATTCATAGAACATGAATTTTTTTCAATTTTTAATTGAAATTATGTTTTTTATTATTAGATTAAAATTAATTTTTTTTTTATGTTTACTGGAGTTATAGAATGTACAACAAAAGTCCATAGATTATATCGTGAGAAAAACAATCTTTATATTACTTTTAATAATCCGTTTTTAGATAAAATAAAAATTAATCAAAGTATTTCTCATAATGGAATATGCTTCACCATAATAAATATAAATAATAATCAAAAAATTTATTCAGTCATTGCTTCTGAAGAAACTTTATATCGTACTAATTTAAATGCCTTAAAAATAAATGATGAAGTTAATTTAGAACGTGGAATGAAAATTAATGAAAGATTCAACGGACATATTGTACAAGGACATATAGATACAACAGCTAAAATAATTGAAATAGATAATAAAAATGGAAGTTGGATTTTTTCTTTTTCTTTTCATCATAAAAAAAAAAATTTAGATTATATAGTTGTAGAAAAAGGATCTATTGCCGTCAATGGAATCAGTTTAACTATAGTAAAATGTGCTAAATATGAATTTAGCACATCTGTTATTGCTTATACATATAAAAAAACAAATTTCCAATTTTTAAAAATTGGAGATATTGTGAATATAGAATTTGATATACTAGGAAAGTATATTAGTAAATATGTTGAAAAAAAATTATGAATGATAATTTATTTTAGGTTCTCCAGATAAGATATTTTCATTCGTATACTTTCTGTATGGATCAAATTGTTTAATAAATTTTTTTACAAGTTTTTCTACTTGAACTTTATACATTTTTTGATTTTTCCATGTTTTTTTGGGATTCAATATATTAGGAGATATTCCTGGACAAAATTTTGGAATTTTAAAATTAAAAATGGGATCCTTCTCATAAGGGACTTGAGATAAAGATCCATTTAAAGCAGATTGCACAAGTTTTCGTGTGTCTTTTAATTTAATACGAAATCCACCTGAAGAATCTTCTCCATATATAAATCCGGTATTCACCATCCACACACTGATTTTCGTTTTATCTAATTTATCTATTAACATATTAGTGTATTGAATAGGATGTAGAGGCATAAACGGAGCTCCAAAACAAGAAGAAAAAGTTGCTTGTGGTTTTTTTATATTAAATTCTGTTCCAGCTACTTTAGAAGTATATCCCAATAAAAAATAATAAGCAGATTGTGCTTTATTTAGTTTTGCTATAGGAGGTAATACTCCAAAAGCATCATAAGTTAGAAAAAAAATGTTTCTAATATTGGAAGATAATAATTTTGTTTCAATATTTTCTATAAAATTAATAGGATAACTAATTCGTATATTCTGTGTGATAGAATCATTAAAATAATCAACTTCTTTAGTTCCTTTTTTGAAGACTACATTTTCCAACATGGCCCCTTTTTTTATAGCATGATAAATCATAGGTTCTTTTTTTTTAGAAATTCCCAATATTTTTGCATAACAACCTCCTTCAAAATTAAAAACAATGTTGTCATATGTCCATCCATGTTCATCATCCCCTATTAATTTTCTATTTTTATCGCTGGAAATAGTCGTTTTTCCAGTTCCAGATAATCCAAAGAAAAGAGCAGTATCTTTTTGATGTATTCCTACATTTGCAGCACAATGCATAGGAAATACATTTTTATATGTAGGAAGTATGAAATTTAGAACAGAAAAAATGGATTTTTTTATTTCCCCTGTATATCCAGATCCACCAATTAATATAATTTTTTTGAAAAAATTTAATATAGAAAAATTTTTCTTTCGTGTTCCATCCGTTATTGGATTTGCATGAAATCCAGGAACGCATAATAATAACCAATCTGGAAGGATTTTACCAATTTTTGGAATCCTTAAAAAAAGATTATGTATAAATAGATCAGACCATGGATATTCACTAATAGAACGAATATTTAACTGATAACGTTTATCGGAACAAAGATACCCATCTCTTATATATAATGTTTTTCCAGATAAATAATTAACTACTTTTTGATACAAATTATCAAATTTTTTTGGATCAAATGATTGATTAAATTTTTCATCCCACCAAATTTTATTTTCTGTAATGTTATCTCTAACAATAAATCTATCTTTAGGAGATCTTCCAGTAAATAACCCAGTATTAACCGCTAATACTCCAGATTTTGTTTCGATTCCCATTCCATTTTGAATAACTAAATTTTGTAATTTATCAGGAGATAATTGACAATAATTTGAAGAATTCAGGATTCCGTAATTTTCTAGAGAAAGAGAACTCATAATATTTTATTGAATTTCTATGCAATACAAATTTATATATGATTTATAAAAGTTTACTAATTTTGTACCATAAAAAAAACAAAAACTATAGATCCTATGTCTGATATTGCATCAAGAGTTAATGCTCTTATCGTAGAAAAATTGAGTGTAGAAGAAAATGAAATTCTTCCAATAGCTAGCTTTACTAATGATTTAGGTGCAGATTCCTTAGATATAGTGGAACTTATTATGGAATTCGAAAAAGAATTTAATATTAGTATTTCTGATGAAAAAGCAGAAAAAATCACTACTGTAGGTGAAGCTATACAGGCAATAGAAGATCTTTTAAATGAGAAAAAAAAGATGAATAAAGAGGGTGAAACTGGTTTTTTTGAGAATGATTCTAATAATAAATCATAGAAATAATCAATAAAGACTGATTGATTATTTCTACTTATTTATTATATAATAGTAGTAGGTATGGAGGAATTAAAAAGAGTAGTCGTTACTGGAATTGGTTCTATAAATCCAATAGGAAATAATATAGAGGAATATTGGATATCACTTATTAGTGGAAAAAGTGGAGCTGCTCCTATTACATATTTTGATACAAAAAAATATAAAACTAAATTCGCTTGTGAATTAAAAAATTATGATCCGAGTATTTTTTTTAATAAAAAAGAAAGAAAAAAATTGGATCCGTGTGCTCAATATGGAATTTTAGCTTCTTCAGAAGCTGTTAAAAATAGTGGTATAAATTTTTCTAAAGAGAAAAAAGAACGAATAGGTGTCATTTGGGCTTCTGGAATAGGAGGTCTTTTAAATTTAGAAAAATCTATTTCAGATTACGTAAACGGAGGAAGATATCCTAGATTTAGTCCATTTTTTATTCCTAAAATGCTCATAGATATTACAGCTGGATTTATTTCTATGAATTATGGACTTCATGGCCCCAATTATGCAACTGTATCAGCTTGTGCTTCATCATCTAATGCAATAGTAGATGCTTATCATTTAATATGTTTGGGAAAGGCAGATATCATGGTTACTGGTGGTTCTGAAGCTGCTATCACACAAAGCGGAGTAGGAGGATTTAATGCTTTGCATGCATTATCAACTAGAAATGAGGATTATAAAACAGCTTCACGACCTTTTGATAAGGATAGAGATGGATTTGTTTTAGGAGAAGGAGCTGGAAGTCTTATTCTTGAAGAATATCAACATGCTAAAGAAAGAGGAGCTACTATTTATGCAGAAATAGGAGGAGTAGGAATGTCTGGAGATGCTTATCATATTACGGCCCCTCATCCAGAAGGAAAAGGGGTCATTTTAGCAATGAAAGCAGCGATTAAAGATGCTGGAATTGAATCTTCCGAAGTCGATCACATTAATTCTCATGGAACTTCCACTATTTTAGGAGATCTTGCGGAAGTAAGAGCTATTCAAGAAGTTTTTCATGAGAATGTATATCATATTGATATTAATTCTACCAAATCTATGACAGGACATTTATTAGGAGCATCAGGAGCAATAGAAGCCATTGCTTCTATACTTCCTTTAACAAAAAAAATTATCCCACCAACTATTAATTTATTTCATATAGATGAAAATATAGATCCAAAAATTAGTTTTACACCAAATAAAGCTAGGAAAAGAGAAGTTAAAATTAGTATATGTAATACTTTTGGTTTTGGAGGACACAACGTTTGTATTTTATTTAAGAAAATAGATGTTATCTGATAACATTACTTTTCATCAAAAATATGATGAAGATGATGATTCTATTTTAGTTAGTAAACTAAAAAATATATTGGGTTTTTGTCCTAACAATCTTCAATTTTTAAAAAAAGTATTTATCCATAGTTTTTCAACAAAAAAAAGAAATTTTAATCAAAATTATTATTTTGATTTTCAAAGATTAGAATTTTTGGGAGATGCTGTATTAAATTCCATCATTTCACATTTTTTATGTGAAAAACTTCCTGGAAAAAAAGAAGGAGAATTAACTCAAGTAAGATCTAAAATCGTGTGTAGAAGAAATTTAAATGAAATTTCTAGAAAGCTAACTCTTACCGATATTTTTTTTAAAAAAGAAAATACAATTATGTCGGATAATATATTAGGAAATATCCTTGAAGCTTTAATAGGATTTATTTATTTAGAAATAGGGTATAAAGGTTGTAAAGATTTTGTCTATAAAAAAATATTGCATTCTCATGTTAATGTTGCAAAATTACAAAAGGAGATTTTTAGTTATAAAGTATGGATTATAGAATGGTCTCAAAAAAACAAATTTTTTATAAATTTTAACACTTTTAGAGAAGAAAAAGGAATTTCAAAAAAAAATAAACATGTCATTACCTATTTGTCTGAATTTACCGTATTTAAATACGGAATTAAAACAAAAGGAAGAGGTCCATCAAAAAAGAAATCAGAAGAAATTGCAGCAAAAAAAGCCTATTTTTTAATTCAAGAAAAATATAAAAAAACAACTTAATAATATTTGTCTATCAATCAAAGAAAATAAAAACATATGATTTTATGTATTAATAAAAAAAAAAAGGATTCCTATATAGAAAAAGGAAAAGGTCATCCTTTGATATTACTTCATGGATTAATGGGAGGATTAAGTAATTTTAATGCTCTTTTAGATTTTTTTCCAAAAAAAGGATATCAAGTGATTATTCCTTCCCTTCCATTTTATAATATGCCTTTATTTCTTACAAATATTTATAGTTTATCTAAATATGTAACTCAATTATTGATAGAAATAGGCGTTGAAAAAGCTACATTAATAGGAAATTCTCTTGGAGGACATATTGCTTTAATAATAGCAAAAAAAAGACTAGATTTAGTTCATTCTGTTGTTCTTACAGGAAGTTCAGGATTATTTGAAAAATCGTTTGGATATGCTTTTCCGAAAAGAGAAAATTACGAATATATTAAAAAAAAATCACAGGAAGTCTTTTATGATCCTAAAATTGCTACTAAAAAATTAGTAGATGAAGTTTTTCACATTGTGAACGATAAAAAAAAAGGAATTAAAACTTTGTATCTTGCAAGAAGCGCTATGAAATATAATATGTCCAAAGATTTGTCTCTTATTCAACAGCCTATTTGTTTAATTTGGGGAAAACAAGATCATATAACACCTCCAGAAGTTGCAGAGGAATTTCATAAATTACTTCCTCATTCAGAATTACATTGGATCGATAAATGCGGACATGTTCCTATGATGGAACATCCAAAAAAATTCATAGAAATATTAGAAAAATGGCTTTCTCAATTGGATAAAAAAAACCATGAAAATTTTTTCTGCACAATTTGAAAAAAGTACAGTTAAATCAAATCAATTTTTTTTTTCTGACTTTCCTGAATATGTTTTTGCTGGACGTTCTAATGTAGGAAAATCTAGTTTGATTAATTTTATTACTAATAGAAAAAAACTTGCAAAAGTTTCTTCACATCCAGGAAGAACACAATTTATTAATTATTTTTTAATCAACCATCAATGGTATTTGATAGATTTACCTGGATATGGATATTCTATTATCAAAAATAGAAAAAAAGAAACACAAAAATTAATCACAGACTATATTTCTTTTTTTAAAAAAAATTTAACCTGTTTGTTCTTATTGATAGATTGTAGAATTTCTGTGCAAAAAATAGACATAGATTTTATGAAAAAATTAAAAGCATTTGGAATTCATTTTTGTATTATTTTTACAAAAATAGATAAATTGAATCAAAAAACTCTTAATCAAAATATTTTTTTATGTCAAAAAAAAATTGAAAAACAAATTTTTTCAATTCCAAAATATTTTAAAGTTTCTGTCAAAGAAAAATCTGGAAAAGATAAAATTATTCATTTAATTGAAAAATTCAATAAAATTTATGAGAACCAATTTTATAGAAAAAAACTAATGATTCCCAATTCATAAGATTTTAATCCAAATCCAAAAATAGTTCCTTTGCATACAGAAGATAAAAACGATTTTTTTCTAAAGGATTCCCTTGAATGAAGATTAGAAATATGAACTTCTATAACTGGAGCTGGAATTGATTTAATAGCATCAGCAATCCCTAAAGATGTATGAGTATAAGCGCCTGCATTGATTACAATTCCATGAACTTGAAATCCAATAACATGTAAAATATCTATAATTTTCCCTTCGTGATTGCTTTGATGATAAGTAATATCTATATTGCAAAAAAGTTTTTTTTTTTCAAATTTTTCAAAAAATCTACAAAACTTTCAGTTCCATATAATTCTGGTTCTCTTTTTCCTAATAAATTTAAATTAGGGCCATTAATAATGCTTATTTTTTTCATGAATTATGTTATTTATTTCTTTTTTACTTAAAAAACACCAACATCCTACTTTCAGATTTCTTTTAGTCAACCCTCCAAAATTAACTCTATCCAGTTGTATTACTTGATAAGTGAGTTTTTTAAAAATACGTCTAATTATTCTATTCCATCCTATGTGTAATCCTATTGTTATTCTATTTTTTGTGTTTCCTCTGTAGATAAAATCTATTTGAACTCTTCCTTCATGAAGATATATTTTTCCTTTTTTAATTTTATCAATATCTTGATCTTGAACTTCTTTATTTAATAAAACATGATAGATTTTTTTTAGATTATATTTTGGATGAGTTAATTTTTCAGTTACATACCCATCGTTTGTAAGAAGTAATACTCCTGTCGTTGAACGATCAAGTCTTCCTACAGGATAAATTCTATAATTAAAGAAAAAACTTGTAGGAATTAAATTCATAACTGTTTTTCTTTCATATTGATCCTGTGTAGAAGTAATAAAACCTTTTGGTTTGTTAAGAAGTATATATATTTTTTTTTTATTTTTTATCCTATGTCCATGGAATTTTATAACATCATTTACGTGAACCATGGTCCCTAATTTTGAAACGGATTTTCCATTAACTTCTATAATTCCTGATTGAATCAGTTGATCAGATTTTCTTCTTGAAGAAATTCCTGAATTCGATAAATAATGATTTAATCGTATAAAACCATCTTTTTTTTTATTCATTATCAATGTTTTAAAACCTAAAAAGAACTTCTGTTGTATATTTTTTTAGTTTTTCTTTAGATAAATCATAATTTGGAGTAAATACTAATATGAACCCTCCTCCTCCAGAACCACATAGTTTTAGATAATGGAGATTCGTGAAAAGTCCTTCTTCCCATATTTTCCAAAAATTTTTTGGGATCATCGGTCGAAAATGATGAAAAACCCAAGAAGAAAGTAATTTTACGTATTTTAGGAGAACCTGAAAATCTCCTTGAAGAAAAGTTTCAATACATTTTTCATTGTATTTTAGAAATTCTTCTTTCAATATTTTTTTAAATTTATCATGTTTTAATTTTCCGAAAAAAAATTTTATCATAGATGATGTTCTAGTAGGTATTCCAGAATTTAGTAAAAAAATAGCTCCTTTTCCTTTTATTATTTTGTCAGGAATTCTTGTAGTAGAAATATTCGTTTCGGAACGAATGAGTAAAGGAAGATTTAAGTAACAAATTAAAGGGTCTATTCCAGAACTCTTTCCGTGGAAAAAAGATTCCATTTGACTGAATATTTTTTTTAAACTTATTCCGTGTTTTTTTACACATTTTTTTAATTTATTTATAGCATATTTTTCATAAATAGCGGCAACTAGCGCCCCTGAACTTCCAATTCCATATCCTTGAGGAATGTTTGAATAAAAAGAAATTCCTTTTTGAATATCTTCATCTAATTTTATAAGATCTAATGAGGCTAAATTTTTTCTTTTTTTTTCTAAAAAAAATAAAAATTTAGAATATTTTTTTAATTCTAAATTAGAGTAAAAAAACTCTTTACTATTACAAGTAGATTGGAATTTTAAAGTCCCTTGATAAGAATCATGAGGAATGGAAAGACCACTAGAATTTTCCAGTATTCCATATTCTCCAAATAAAAGAACTTTAGCATGAAATAAAGATTGTTTCATTTTTCCTTTCCTTTTTTATAAGGAAACAAATTTAGTTTAATTAAAACGAAACTAATTATTTTTTTAAACGTGAATCAATTTTGTTAATAAACAAAAAAATTAATTTCGTAATTTTTCTTTCTTCTAACTTAGAAAAAAATCAACAAAAACGATGAAAATAGCCGTATATGGACAAAAATTTGTAAAGAAAAATATACCATACCTAAATCAGTTAATAGGCTATGTATCAAATTATTCAATAGAAATTTATATTGAAAAATCATTTTTTAATGTTTTATCTTCTTTTGAAGAATTTAGAAATTTGAATTTTCCAGTTTTTTCTCATTACAAAGAATTAACGAAAGATTTCAGTTTAATGTTTACTTTTGGAGGAGATGGGACCATATTATCTGCCATCACACTCATTAGAGATTCAGGAATTCCTATAGTTGGAGTAAATACAGGAAATTTAGGATTTTTAGCCACTTTCAACAAAGATGTTTTTATCAAAAAAATAGATCAAATTTTTAATCGAAAACTTCATTTAATTCCTCGTAGTTTATTATGGTTAGAGACCTCAATCGTAAATCATGATCTATTTTTTAATTTTGCGTTAAATGAAATAGTAATCTTTCGTAAAGAAACAGTTTCTATGATCACTATCGATGCTTACATTGATAATGAATTTTTAACATCTTATTGGTCAGATGGATTAATTATATCTACCCCAACCGGTTCTACCGGATATTCTTTAAGTTGTGGGGGGCCAATTATTACTCCAGATAATCAAAATTTTGTTCTTACTCCTATATCTCCACATAATTTATTTTCACGACCATTAATCATTTCAGATCATCAAAAAGTGCATTTAAAAATACATAGTCGTGTTAAATCTTATTCATTATCTCTGGATACAAGACTTACTTCTTTGAATAAAGAGAATGAATTATACATCAAAAAAGCTCCTTTTTATATATATTTAATTCAAGAAGAAAAACAAACTTATTATAAAACTTTACGAGAAAAATTATTATGGGGAATGGATCAAAGAAATTAAAAAAATAAAAACAATCTAATCTATCTTTATTTTTTCTTTTCTTTAAATCTGTAATAAAAATTTTATAATATATTTGTTCTTAAGATTAGTAACGATGTATTATGATTTTATGGAAAATTTATTAGAAAAAATAGATTACAGGAATATTCCTCATCATGTAGCTATTATCATGGATGGAAATGGACGTTGGGCTGAAAAAAGAGGAAAATTAAGGACATTTGGTCATGGAAACGCAATTCAATCTGTAAGGGAAACTATAACTGTAGGAAAAGAATTAGGAATTCCCTATATCACTTTATATGTTTTTTCTTCAGAAAATTGGAATCGTCCTAAAAAAGAAATAGATAATTTGATGCATTTATTTCATGTTCATTTAAAAAATCATTTAGAAGAAATACATGAAAATAATGTAAAAATTATTCCCATAGGGGAAATAGAAAAATTTTCTGAACTTATTCAAAATGAATTAATTTTTTTTAGAAAAAAAACAAAACATAATAGATCAGGAACCTTAATTTTAGCCTTAAGTTATGGAGGAAGAGAAGAAATTCTAAGAGCTGCAAAAAATATTGCTAAAAAAGTTCATATTGGACATTTATCATTAAAAGATGTGACTCATTCTTCTTTTCAAAATCATTTATATACTAACGATATCCCAGATGTAGATCTTATAATTAGAACTAGTGGAGAACAACGTCTTAGCAATTTTTTACTTTGGCAATCCGCTTATGCAGAACTTTATTTCACAAACGTATTATGGCCAGATTTTCGTAAAAAAGATTTTTTTGAAGCTATAATAAATTATCAAAAAAGAAAACGTCGATTTGGAAGAGTTGTATAAAAAAACTAATAAACTAACTAACTGACTAGAGTATTATTTTTATGAAAAAAAATATAATATTTTTCTTTCTATTGTTAATGATGATGCATTTTTCATTTTCTAAAAATTCTAAAAAAACTAGAGATTGGATTCATACAACAAAAAAAAATTCTTTCGTTGTAAAAAACATTCAAATAATAGGAAAAACAAAATATGATCCTATTTTTATTTCAAATTTATCTCGTATTTTTCCTGGAAATAAAATTGATCTTCCTGGTAAAGAAATAGATCATGCCATTAAAAAGTTATGGGAAAGTAATCTGTTTAAAACAATATCTATTTATAAGAAACATAGAGTTTCATCATCAAAAAATAATGAAATTGATTTATTTTTTGATTTAGAAGATTCAATCGAAATTCATAAAATAAACATTAAAGGAACTGGAACAACACAATTTAATACTGTTCAACAAATCCATAAGGAAAAGGAAGATAAAAAAATCTCATATGATTTGATTCAATCTATTCATAATGAAATTGAAGATTATTATCTTAAAAAAGGATATAAAGAAATTTCTATAAAAAAAGAGATTATTCCTTGTAATAATAAGAATATTTTAAATATATCTGTAGAAAAAGGAAAAAAAATTTGGATAGAAAATATTTTTTTTGATGGAAATAAAATTCTAAATCCAAAAATATTACTTAATCTTATGGTTAAGACTAGAAAAAAATTCTATATTCCTATAATAGAAAAACCCTTTTTTTTTGTATATGAAAATATAAAAGATGATTTAAAAAATATTAAAGATAAATATCTATCAATGGGATTTTTAGATATTCAAGTTATTTTAGATTCTATATGGAAAGAAGAATCTGGTAATTACAGCATAAAAATCAAAGTGATTGAAGGAGAAAAATATTATCTAGGAAATGTTAATTTTGTAGGAAATACTGTTTTTAAAACAGATCTTTTGAGGAAAATCTTTCTTTATAAAGAAGGTGATGTTTATGACAAAATTGGAATTAATAATAATATTGCAAATGCAACTTATGCATCTAGTATTATTTCAAACTATTTGGATTTAGGATATTTTTTTGTAAAAATTATTCCTGTAGAAACAAAAATAGATAATAAGAATCAAATTCATTTAGAAATAAAAATAGAAGAAAATAATCCAGTATATATAAACAAAGTCAATATATCAGGAAATACAATAACCAAAGATCATGTCATTCGACGTGAGTTAACCACTTATCCAGGAGATATTTTTTCTCCTAGAAAAATTAAATCTAGTTTACTTCGTTTAGTGAATTTAAATCTATTTGATAATAATAAAATAAATACATCTATTAGTCGATCTAATAAAGATAATGATCGTGTAAATATAGAATGGCGTGTAGTTGAAAAAGGATCCAATCAAATCCAATTACATGGAGGATATGAAAAAGGAAAACTTATTGGAAATTTTAAATTAAGTTTTGGAAATTTTTCTATTGGAAATTTTTATAAATTAAAATATTGGAAACCTATTCCTCAAGGAGATGGACAAAAATTGTTGTTATTTAGTCAATTTGGAAAAGATAAGAAATTTTATGGAATTTCTTTTACAGAACCTTGGATAGAAAAAACAACTCCCACATCTATTACTTTTGAAATTAATTTTTTAAAGAAGAAAATAAAAAACGATGAATCCTTTTATTTTTCCACCAAAAAATTTAACTCTGAAACAGAAAAACATGAAGTTTTCTTAGAAAAAATAGGAGCTTCTATTCATTTAAATAAATTTTTAACTTTTTTGGACCCCTATTCTAAAATAGGATTATCTATAGATTATGATAAGTTTGTTTACAACAAAAATTTAGATTCGGATCATAAGGAGAGGTTTTTCCAATTTAATAACTTAAGCTATTTAATTTCTTTGAAAAGATTTTATGGAGAACCAGACTTAATTTATCCTATTAATGGATCAAAAATACAGGTAAATACCATTTTTACTCTTCCTTATTCTATTATTTTTAATTATGATGATGAAAATAAATTTGATTGGATGGAATTTTTTAAATTTAAAATTACTTCTTTTTGGTATAAAAAAATTATAGATCAAATGGTGGTTAAAATTGGTGGGGAATTTGGAATGTTAGGAAAATATAATCATGCAAAAAAATTATTTCCATTTCAAAAATTTTATATGGGTGGAACTGCGTTAAAGTTAGAAGATAGAGATCATATTCCGTTGAGAGGATATTCCTCTCCTCATATGAGGAATAATCATCTAGAGTCTTCTATCACTCCCAATGATGGAGGAATTATTTATAATAAATCTATTTTTGAAATTCGTTATTTGATTAAAACGTTTTCTTCTAATATATCCAAATTTTGGACTTTTGTATTTATAGAAGGAGGAAGTATTAGTGATTCTTATAAAAAATTTAATCCATTATTTAAAATGAATAAATCTTTTGGATTTGGATTTCGTATTTATTTTTCTCCAATAGGATTTTTTGGAATAGATTTTGGATATCCCATAAATAAGGAAAAAAATCATTTTTTAAAATCAAAATGGAAAACACATTTTATTGTAGGTAAAGATTGATGAAAATGAATAATAAATATAATAAATTTAAATTTTAAAAAATTTTTGTATGAAAAAAAACACGATTTTTTATTGTCTATTATTTTTTATCTTTTTTGGTGTCTTTTGTATAAAAGGATATTCTAAAGAATGTAGTCAAAAAATTGTTTGTCTTAACAGTACGATTATTATAGAAAAAATGCCTGAATTTTCTATTGCTCAGAAAGAATTAGAAAAATTAACTAAAAATCATGAAAATGCGTTGGAAAAATTAGCAAAGGAATTTCATAAAAAAGCGGAAAAATTTCAGAAAAATAAAAATCCAATTCTTAAAAAAGAATTAGAAATATTACAAGCCAGAGCTCATGCATATCAAAAAACCGCTGCAGATGACTTATCTAAAAAACAAAATAAATTGTTCAATCCTCTGTATAAAAAAATAGAAAATGCTATTAATAGAGTAATGGAAAGAAATAAAACTATTATCCGTGTTGATGATTGTAGTCCTGGAAAAGGAGTTTTAGTTAATAAAGGAATAGATCTTACAGAGGAAGTAAGAAAAGAATTAGGAATTTGATTAATAATTAATTTATATTATAAAAATAAAGTGGTATCTCCCGGAATCGAACCGGGGACACAAGGATTTTCAGTCCTTTGCTCTACCAACTGAGCTAAGATACCAACTATAATAATATACAACATACATCCCATAATACATAACATAACATACATAGATGATGTTATGATGTTGGTAGTAGTAGTATTTCAATAAAATACAAAAATACAATAAAAGTAAGAAGGAATCATCTGAAAAATTTCGTAAAAATATTTTTTTTATTATTAGTGTTTTCTTTTTTTTCATGTACTACAGAAAAAAAAGTTTTAATCAAATTGAAAAAAAATAGGAAAGAACTCCCTCATAGGATTTTGACTCGTACAAGTATTTTATATAAAGAAGATGGAATTCCTATATTTTTTATTTATTCTCCAGTTGTGGAAGAATATTCTATTTATACTTTGTTTCCAAAAGGAGTAAAATTATTTTTTTATGAAAAAACAAATCCAAATAAATATATTTATCTCACTGCAGATTGGATAAAATTAACTAAAAAAATATTTTATCATATTAAAGGAAATATTATAATTATAAGTCCTAATGGAGATTTTTTGAAAACAAATGAAATCTTTTGGAATAAAAAAGACAAAAAAATATTTAATAATAAGTATACAATTATCCATTATTCTAATGGAACTATATTACATGCAATGAATGGATTGGAAGCATCTGATGATTTAAAAAATATTAGGTTAAAAAATATTAGTGGAATTCTCTCTATATAAAAAATACTATGATTTTTCACATTAGTATAGTTTTTGCGACTATACTTATATCTGCTTTTTTTTCTGGAATAGAAATGGCTTTAATTTCTTCTAGTTTTTTTCAAATAGAATTAGAAAAAAAGAAAGGTTCTTTTCGTTCTAAATTACTTTCTAAAAGCATTAAACATCCAAAAAAATTTATAACAACAATGTTAATAGGGAATACTATATCTTTAGTCGTATATGGAATTCATATGGGGAAATTATTTTTATTTATACTTCCAAAATGGTTTTTGATTTACAATCATTCTTTTTGGTTTCTTCTTTTAGAAACAGTTTTCTCCGCTATTATCATTCTTGTTATTGGAGAATTTATTCCAAAAATGATATTTAGTGTATATTCCAATGAATTGTTAAGTTTATTTATTGTTCCTGTATATCTTATATACAAAATTTTTTCTCCTATTACAAATTTTATTATTTTCATATCCAATATTTTTCTAAATTTTTTAGGAGAAAAAGAAAATGAAAAAACCAAAATTTTTGATAAAGAAGATTTAATTTCTTTTCTTTCAGAAAAGATAGAAAATAATCTTCAGGAAAGAGTAGAATCAGAAGTAGAAATTTTTCATAAAGCTTTAGATTTTTCTGAAAAAAAAGCGAGAGAGTGTATGATCCCTAGAAAAGAAATGGTTTCTTCTAATATATACACTTCTTCTATTGATAAGATCCGTTATAAGTTTACAGAAAAAGGATTTTCAAAAATTGTAATCTACAAAAATAATATAGATAATATCATAGGGTATATTCATTATTTGAAACTTTTTAAAAATCCAAAGAATATTGAATCTATAATTCTACCAGTAGAATTAGTTCATTTGACTACTCCCATACGAAAAATAATGGATCTTCTTATTAAGAAAAAAAAAAGTATCGCGATAGTATTGGATGAATACGGAGGAACAGCAGGAATGATAACTATAGAAGATATTTTAGAAGAATTTCTCGGAGATATAAAAGACGAACATGATGAAATTTTTTTTGTAGAAAAAAAATTAAATGAAAATGAATTTTTATTTTCGGCTCGTTTAGAGATTGATTTTCTTAATGCTAAGTATAAATTAGATCTTCCTAAATCAGAGGAATATGAAACCTTAGGAGGTTTGATTGTGTCTCATACAGGAAATATTCCTAAAAAAGGAGAAAAAATAATGATTAGTGATATTTTGTATATTGAAATAAAAAAAGTATCTAAAAACAAAATAGAAGAAGTTTTTCTTCAAAAAAGAAAAGAAAATTATAAATGAGTCTTTTAGAAAAAATAAGAAAAAATACATGGATTCTATTTTTATTTATAGGAATTTCTTTGTTTCTTTTTATATTAGATCCTAATGTATTGTTAAAAATTTTTTCTGAAAATCCAAATATTATTGGAAAAGTAAATGGGGAAAACATTTTTATAAAAGAATATATTGATTGTTTTCAATTTTTAAAACGATTTCGTCAAGGAGAACCAGATGCTTATTTAAAAAATGAAGCTTGGAAATTATTAATCTACGAAAAAATTTTAAATCAACAAGCTGTAAAATTAGGAATACAAAGTACGAAAAAAGATTTTTGGAACGCTGTAGCAAAGCAATCTATTTATAGTAATATATCTGATTTTCATGATTTTAATGGAGAAATGGATCTTGAAAAATTTCAATCTTATTTGAAAAAATTGGAGAAAACATCCAAAATTTCTAATCCTCAAATTGAGGAAGAAAAAAATATTTGGTCATACGAAAAAAAGAATATCATAAAAAGAATTTTTGCAAAAAAATATATAGAGATGTTAATGTATGGATTAAATACATCTTTAGTAGAAGCAGAATTGAATTATAAGGATAAAAATTTTTTTTCTTTCATTGATTATATTTTTATTCCCTATTCAGAAATCGAAAATAGATATAAAAACATGTTTTTAATAAACGATAATGAAATTTATGATTATATTGAAAAACACAAATTTTTTTATAAAAAAGAAAATATAAGAAGTCTTAGTTTTGTTATTTTTCGTTCTGAACCTTCTTTAGATGATGAAAATAAAATGAGAAAAAAAATGAAAGAATTATTTCATCAATTTCAATCCACCAATCAGGATTCTATTTTTGTTTCCAATCAATCTGAAAAACCTTTTGATTCAAATTTTTACTTAAAAAGATCTCTTCCTACTGTTTTACAAAATTTTATTTCAAAAAACAATCAAATTGGAAGTATTTTTGGACCTATTAAAGAAGAAAATATTTATATAATGGCTAAATTAACTGGAAAAAAAATGATATCTGATTCTGTTTTAGTAAGCCATATTTTAATATCTCATAAAAACGCAATACGTTCTTCTAATCATAAGAGAACAAAAAAAGAAGCTAAAAAAATATCTGAAAATATATATAATACTCTTAAAAAAAATCCTTATTTGTTTGATTTTTTTGTAAGAAAAAAATCAGATGATTTAATAAATGCAAAAAAAAATAAAGGAAGTTTGGGATGGATGAAATATGAGGATCAAAATTCTATTGGTTCATTTGATATTTTTGCATTGAAAAATAAAAAAGGAACGATAGGAATTACTGAAACAAAATTTGGGTATCATATTCTTAGAATTGATAATAAAAGTATTCCTATTCCTGCTTATCAATTTGCAATCATTCTAAAAACTTTAACTCCATCTAAAAAAACAGAAGATTCTCTTTACAAAAAAGTGAGAAAGTTTTTGATAAAAAACAAAAATTCTAGTTTAAATACATTTATTAATCATGCAAGAAAAAATAAATATGAAACTATATTTTTGAAAAATGTTAGATTTTCTCAATCTAATATTGATGAATTAAATACAGAAGTAGATAAAGAAATCATTCATTGGGCATTTGAAAAAAATAGAAAAAAAAGAGATTGTAAAATTATTTCTACTTCAAATAAAGATTATATACTCGTATATCTTTCTAAGATTCAAAATAGAGTTTTTTCCATTGAAGAAATAAAAAAAAATTTGATTTTTTTTCTAAAAAAAGAAAAAATAGATAGGTTTTTGTCTAAAATGATGAAAGAAAAATTTCCTAATAAAAATTTGGAAAAAATAGGATTCTATTTTTCTAAAAAAATAAAAAAGTCTTATAAAATAAATTTTCATGATTCCATGATTGATGATCATAAAGAACCTAAAGTTGTTGGTTTTGCTTCTTCATTAAAATTATATGAAACTTCTAAACCTATATTAGGAGAAAAAGGAATCTTTTTTGTAAGACCTTTAAAACATATTTTTCCTTATAAAAAACCTTCTTATTTTTCTTCTGAAATGGAAGTCTTAAATTCTTATTTAAGAAAAAATTATTTAGAAAATTTAGGAAGAGTCTTGATAGATAAATCAATCATAAAAGATTATAGAAATAGAAAAAATATTTAGTTTTTAATTATTATTTATTGTTCCGTTTTATAGGAAATATATTTGTTTTATTTTCTTTTTGATCTGAAAAAAATTTTTTCTTTTTTTTTTCAATAGGATTGTGAATGGTATTTTTCATTATTTCATTTTGAATTTTATTTCTAGCATTTTTTAAATATCGAATTCCTTCTCCTATTCCACGAGCGATATCCGGTATTTTTTTTGGTCCAAATATAAGAAGAGCTATAAAAATGATGAAAAAACTTTCTTCAATGCTAATAAATAAAAGGTTCATTCTTTGATTGTGTATTTTTTTTTGAAAAATCATAGGATAGCGCTGCTATATAAATATGTAGGAATAAGTTCCAATACTTATTTTATTCCAATAAGTAAGTCTAGAAGAAACATAGCATAAAAAAACTTCGAATAGTTATTTCTCCAAATAAAAAAATAGTAGAGATAACTAGTATGGTAATTATATTATAATAATAATAAATGAAGTAGTATTTATTCATAGTTCTTAAAGTCTTACAAATTCCATTATTTATTCTTATCAGACTCATAAAATCACTTTTTTTAGTAGAAAATTTTATAATTTTATCATAGTATCATTGATAATAGAATCCCCATTCTAAGGAAATATGCTATAAATGATTGATCTATTTCTAGAATTCTAGAATAGAAATTTTAGAAAAAATCCCAATAACAATCTATTTTTTTAATCTAATCAAAATATAAATAAATATTACCAATAAAAATATTTTGTATAAAATATCTGTATTTTTTTCATAATTAAAAATATAAAATTTAGATATGAAATTATTTCTTTGTGTTATTATGATGATATGAGGTTAGTCGTTTAATTATAAAATTTTATATTAATATAATAACATAACTTTGTTTCTAAAAAACAAACAAAGAAAAAAAATAGAATTTAAAGAAATTAAATGAATGTATTTGAAAAAAATTTTAACTTATTCGAAACCTTATAAATATCACTATATTCTTAATATATCGTGTAATTTTTTACATTCTTTATTTTCAGTTATATCTATAATATCTATTTCTCCCGTATTAAGTCTTTTACTTGAAATTCCTGACAAAAAAGAAGAAAATAAAATAACATTTTTTAATTTTTTTAATGGATCTTTTGACTTTGTGAGAAAATATTTTCACCATTATATAGATTTATTGTCATATCAATATGGAAAAATAAATACACTTGCCATTTTTTGTATTTTTCTTATGGTCCTTTTTTTAATAAGAAATATTTTTAGATATTTAGCAGAATATTTTATGATAGGAATAAGGACTTCTATAGTTAGAAATATACGAAATGATTTCCATAAGAAAATATTGTCTTTACCTATCATTTTTTTTTCTAATAAAAAAAATGGAGATTTAATGTCAAGATTGTCTAATGATGTAAATGAGATAGAAGGATCTATCGTTAGTTCTTTCGCTAACATTATTAGTTATCCTATTATGGTTTTTTTTCATTTATTTACTTTATTTTTTATGAGTTATCAGTTAACATTATTTGTTTTTATTTTACTTCCGTTAATGGGAACATTTATATCTATTATAGGAAAAAGTTTGAAAAAAGATGCAATAGGATCTAGAAATCAATTAGGAAAATTATTTTCTGTTATAGAGGAAACATTAACTTCTATAAAAGTTATAAATATTTTTAATGCAGAAAATCAAATGCAAAGGCGTTTTGAAAACATATCTGAATGTCAAAAAAAACTTTCCGCACGTGTAAATAGAAAAAAAGAGTTAGCTTCTCCTATTAGTGAATTTTTGGGATCTATTACTATGATTTTAATTGTTTGGTATGGAGGAAAACTTTTTTTAGAAAAAAAAGGAATGGAACCAGAAATTCTTTTTCCTTTTATAGGTCTTTTTTTTCAAATGATTAATCCGGCAAAAAGTTTAGTAAATTCTATATCTAATATTCAAAAAGGAAGAGCATCTGTAGAACGTGTTGTGGAAATATTAAAGGCCCAATGTGTTTCAAATGAAAAAAAACGATACAAATCTATTTTTCATTTTGAAGATGAAATTTTATTTCGTAACGTATCGTTTACATATAATAAATTAGTTTTAATTCAAAATTTGAATTTTTCTCTAAAAAAAGGAAAAACCATCGCCTTAGTCGGAAGATCTGGCAGTGGGAAATCTACTATAGCAAATTTGCTTACTAATTTTTATAATGTTTCTTCTGGAGAAATTACTATTGATGGAACAAATATTAAATGTTTAAAAACCAGAGATTATAGAAGATTATTAGGAATGGTTACTCAAGAACCAGTTCTTTTTAATGATTCTGTTTTCAATAATATTGCATTAGGTAGAGAAAAAATAGTTTCTATGGATTCTGTAATACAAGCAGCTAAAGTTGCAAATGCGCATTGTTTCATTAAAAAACTTCCAAAAGGATATGATACAGTTATTGGATATAATGGAAACAAATTATCTATGGGACAAAAACAAAGAATTAGCATTGCAAGAGCCGTGTTAAAAAAACCTCCCATTCTGATATTAGATGAGGCAACTTCTTCCCTAGATACAGAATCTGAAATAGCTGTTCAGAGAGCTTTAAATCAGATGATGAAAAACCAAACTTCATTAGTAATAGCTCATAGACTATCTTCTCCTATCATACAAAACGCAGATTATATTATTGTATTAGAAAAAGGAAAAATTATTGAACAAGGAAAACATAAGTATTTGATTTCAAAAAAAGGTGCTTACAGAAACTTACTCACTTTGCAAAGTTTTTTATGAATAATGATTTCATTGCAAATGACATTAAAAACATCATTAATCATCCTATAGTTTCTATTTCTATTCTAGGAAATATTTTTTTGATAGAAAGCATTTTATCAATAGATAATGCAGTATTGTTGGCATCCATGATAATGGATCATATAAAAAAAAAAGATAGAAAAAAAGCTATAAAATATGGTATTTTTGGTGCTTATTTTTTTAGAAGTATATGTTTAATATTTACATATCAATTAATTAAAATATGGTGGTTAAAACTATTGGGAGGAATCTATTTAATTTATCTTGGATCAAGGTATTTTTTTTCTAAATTTTCTAAAAAAAATTATGTAAATAATAAAAAAAATATAAAAAGGATAGATTCTTTTTGGAAAATCCTTATTATTATAGAAATAATGGATTTAGCTTTTTCTATAGATAACATTTTTGCAGTTATTGCTTTATCAGAAAATTTAATTCTAATTTTTTTAGGTGTTTTTGCAGGAATTTTGTCTATGAGATGGGTCACTCAAATATTTGTAAAATTAATGGAAAAAAATTCTTTTTTGAAAGATTCTGCTTTTTATGTAATCATAATACTTGGAATAAAACTGATTTTTTCTTTTTTAGAGAGAAAATATCATTTTTACATATTGAATCAATTCCTGATTTATTTTGAAAAGTTTTTTCCATTTTTTACTGTGATTATATTTTTATTTCCAATTTTTATATCTTATTTTTTTCCAATTCCAAAAAAAAAACATAAAAATTCATAAATCAATAAATAACTAAACTAATATGGTAATAGGGTCTTCTAACAGATTTTTTAGGGAATGAAGATAACTACTTCCTGTTGTACCATCTATAATTCTATGATCACAAGAAAGAGTCACTTTCATAACATGTCCTATTTCAATTTTGGAATCTTTAACAATAGGTTTTTCCATAATAGCACCTACAGAAAGAATAGATGAATTAGGAATATTAATTATAGAAGTAAAAAATTCAATTCCATACATTCCTAAATTAGAAACTGTAAACGTACTATTTTCTATTTCTTCTGGTTGTATTTTTCTTGATTTAGAACGCAATACTTTATCTTTTATTTCTTTAGATATTTGAAGTAATGATTTTTGATCAGTATTTCTAATTACTGGAACTAGCAATCCATCTTTTACCGATACTGCGACACCAATATTAATATGAGGATGATATATAATTTCTTCTTTTTTCCATGAAGCATTTACATTAGTATGATTTTTCAAAGATATAGAGACTGCTTTAATAATAATATCATTAAAAGAAATTCTATCTTCTATAGATAATTTTTCATTCAAATTTTTTCTTAATTGTATCATTTCTCCTACATTAATTTCAATGACTAAATAATAATGAGGAGCCGTAAATTTAGAATTTGTTAAATGTGTTGCAATTCTTTTTCTCATTGAAGAATGAGGATATCGCGTTATGACTTCTTTATTTTTATTATGATTTAAATTTTTTATATCAAATGTTTTTTCATATGTTTCAATATCTCTTTTAATGATACGACCTTTTTCCCCACTTCCTTTTATTTGATTGATAGGAATTCCTATTTTTTTTGCCATTTTTTTTGCTACAGGAGATATAAATCTTCTCTCTTTTTCTTTATTTTTTTTAAACTTAGATAAAAGAAAACTGATATCTTCTCCTTCTTCTCCAATGATAGCTAATGTATCATTAACACGTGTTTTTTCTCCTTCTTTTACCCCAATAAAAAGTAGAATTCCATTTACATCAATTTCAAAATCTTGAATTGCTTTATCCGTTTCGATTTCAGCCAAAATATCTCCTTCTGAAACTTTATCTCCTACTTTTTTATTCCATTTTATAACCGTTCCCTCTTCCATTGTATCACTTAACTGGGGCATAGATATTATTTCTGCCATTCTTTGTTTTAATTAATATATTATTTTATTTTAATTATTTTGGGATAACTTTTTTATCTAAAAAAGGATAACTTGTTTCTTTATAAACAACATTATACATTTCTTCTAAAGAAGGAGGATCCGATTCTTCTGCAAATTCAACACAGGATTCTACTTCTTTTTTTATTTCGTTTTCAATCAAATTTAAATTTTCTATAGTTTCCCATTGGTTTTTAATAATAATATTTTTTAATTTTAAAATGGGGTCCTTTTTTTTGTAGAAATGAATTTCTTCTTTATTACGATATGATTCTGCATCAGACATAGAATGGCCCCTATATCTGTAAGTTTTCACCTCTATAAATGTAGAGCCATCTCCCCTTCTAGCTCTTTCAATAGCGGAGAAAACTATTTTTGCTATTTTTTCAGGATCCATTCCATCTACAGGATAAGATGGCATTCCATATGATCCCCCTATTTTGTAAATTTCTTCTACATTAGTACTCCTTTTTACAGATGTACCCATAGCATATTTATTATTTTCGCAAATGAAAACAACAGGAAGTTTCCATATCATAGACATATTAAAAGTTTCATGTAAAGAACCTTGTCTCACTGCTCCGTCTCCCATAAGTGTTAGGGTCACAGAATCTCTGTTAAAATATTTATCAGCAAAAGCAATTCCCGCTCCTAATGGAATTTGACCTCCTACTATTCCATGTCCTCCATAAAAACGATGTTTTTTGCTGAATATATGCATAGAACCTCCCATTCCATGAGAAGTTCCTGTCGTTTTTCCTAAAAGTTCTGCCATTACTTTTTTTGGATCAACTCCCATAGAAATGGGTAAAATGTGACATCGATAAGCAGTTATAATTTTATCTTTAGATAAATCCATTGCATGAGTTAATCCTGCAGGAATCGCCTCTTGACCGTTATACAAATGCAAAAAACCTCTTATTTTCTGTTTTAAATATAGGGAACGACATTTGTCCTCAAATTTTCTCCAAAAAGACATATCTTTAAACCACTTCAGATAGGTTTCTGTGGTAATTTCTTTCATAAAAAAAATTTCTATGAAGTTTTTGATACAAATTTAATCTTTAAGATCTAAATCTACAAATTAGATTAAGTTTATCAAATTTTCCAAAGAATTTTTTCTAGAACCCTTAATAAGAAGATAATCTATATTCTTAAAATAAGAATTTTTCATACATTGGATGAAAATATTTTTATTAATAAATTTTTTGATTTTATCAGAAGTTTTTATAGTTGTGTGAAAAAATATTTCTCCAATTAAAAAAATTGTGTTTATATTACTCTCTTCTAAATAAGAAATAATTTTTTGATGTTCCTCTTTAGAATAGCGACCTAATTCCAACATATCTCCTAAGATAGCCATCTTTTTTCCTTCAATTTGATTATTAAAATATGCAATAACTTTTTTCATACTAGTAGGATTGGCATTATAGCAATCTATAATAATTTTTATATTTTTTTTTTCTAAAATTTGAGATCTATAATTGTTGGGAACATATTCTTCTACAGCTTTTTTAATTTTTTTTAAAGGTATTTGAAAATAATTACCAATAGTAATGGCAGAAGCTATATTGTATAAATTATAATTTCCTATTAGTTTGGAAATTATTTGTATATTTTTTATGCATAAAATAGATGTTAAATTTTTTTGATTCCATAAGTATTGAATTGTTACATCTGAATTTTTTTTTTCAGAAAAAATATATCTATTAATTCCTAAACTATTGGTTAATTGAATGGGATCATCTCCATTTACAAAAACTTTTTTTTTATTTTTTTTCAAAAAATCATATAATTCTAATTTTCCACGAATCACTCCTTTTATATTTTTAAATCCTTCTAAATGAGCTTTTCCAAAATTAGTTATATATCCATAATCTGGATTAATTATGGAACACATTTTTTGTATTTCTTTTTCATGATTTGCTCCTATTTCTATCACAGAAATTTGTGTTTTTTTAGACATAGATAGGATAGTTAATGGAATACCTATATGATTATTGAAATTATTTTTAGTAGAATGAACAAAATTATATTTTTCAGTTAAAATAGCTGTTGTTAATTCTTTAGTTGTTGTTTTTCCATTACTTCCAGTAATGGCAATAATCGGAATGTTCTTAAGTTGTAATCTATGATAGATTGCTAGTCTTTGTAAAAAAAACAAAGTATTTTTTACAAAAAAAATATTCCTAAAAGGAAAAGAATATTTTGGATTATCTACTATTGCCATCATTGCTCCATTTGAAATGGCTTCATTAGCAAATTGATTTCCATCAAAATTTTTTCCTTTTAAAGCAAAAAAAATAGAACCTTTTTTTACTTTTTTACTATTTATTCCTATCCCAGAAGAAATAGTATATAATCTATATAAATTAATGATGTTCATAAAATACATACGTGATTAAAACTATTTTGAATAAATAAAATTAAAGCAAATCTTCTTCAAGTTTCATTTTTAGATTATTAATATTAGTAATGACTATTCTATTTTGATCTTTTATATAAGATATATAACCAGTTTCTTCAGAAATAACGAGACAGATTGCGTCTGTTTTTTCAGATAATCCAATAGCAGCTCTATGACGAAGACCTAAACGAGATGGAATTTCTTTGTTATAAGAAACTGGAAGAATGGCTCTTGTTCTCACGATTTTATTTCCTATCACAACAACAGCTCCATCATGTAATGGACTATTTTTATAAAAAATACTTTCTAAAATAGGAATATTAACTTTAGCATCCATTTCATCTCCATTTTGGATAAATTCTTTTAGATCTTGATGTAATTGAATCACTATCAATACTCCTGTTTTATCTCCTGATAAAATAGCACAAGCTTTGACAATACTATCTATAGTTTCAGTTTTTATTGAAGAAGTAATTCCTGATTTTCCAAATAGAGAAAGAACAAATTTTTTCAAAAAAATTCTGCTACCAACTATAAGAAGAAATTTTCTTATTTCTGGTTGAAATAGGATAATTAAAGCTAAGAAACCCCCTTTGAAAAAAGCACTTATAACTATGCTAAGGAGTTTCATTTCGTACATTTCTACTATTTTCCAAAAAATGAAAGTAGCAATAATTCCATAAAAAATATTTAAAGCCGCTGTGTTATAAACAAGTCTATAGACTTGTAATAAAATAATAGCTACTAGAAAAATATCTAAAATATCTATGAAGGAAATTTTCAAAAAAAATAATAATAAAAAAACGGGATTACACAAAAATAATATAAGTTTTTTTCTATTATATTTTTCTATAATATTGTACTAATTTTATACATTCTATAGCTTCTTTCACATCATGTACACGTAACAATTTGACTCCTTGTAATAGAGATAAAGTATGAATGATAGAAGTAGCATTTAATGATTCTTCAGAAGAAATATTTAGAAAGTTTTGAATCATAGATTTTCTAGAAATACCGATTATAATTAAATGATCTTCAAAACCTATCAGAGATAAATGTTTCAATAATTTAAAATTTTGTTTCAATGTTTTTCCAAAACCAAATCCAGGATCTAAAATGATATCATTGACCCCATATTGTTTCAAATAGTAAATTTTTGTAGAAAAAAAATTATTGATTTCTATAATAATTGTATTGATATTTTTTTCATCAATTTTTTTTTTGATATTCATATGATTTAATATATATGGAATCTTCATTTTAGACAATAAGAGAAACATTTTTTTATCCAGCATTCCTCCAGATATGTCATTTATCATTACAACTCCTTCTTTTACAGATATTTCTGCTACTTTGCTACGAAAAGTATCTATAGAGATTCTAGTTTTTGGAAATGTTTTTAATATAGAACGAATGGGACTGATTACTCGTTTGAGTTCTTCTTTTTCTGTTGGGAATTTAGCTCCTGGACGAGTAGAACAACCTCCAATATCTATAAAATCACATCCTTCATTTAATAGAGATTCTACATGTTGTAATATTTTGTATTCCGAACTCAATTTTCCTCCATCATAAAAAGAATCAGGAGTTACATTTACTATTCCCATAATTTTTGGTTCCTTGAACCGTAATAAAGATCCTGCAAAATTAATTGTCATTCAAAAACTATTTTTGTAATTTATTGAATAATAAAATTAAATGATATGAATCATATTGTCGTTGGTTTTATCATTAAAAAATGTAAAAAATTATTTCAAGAAAAATTAAAAGATTATGATTTGTCATGGAAAATTATAAAAATTTCTTCTATGATAGATCAAATTTTTATAAAAATCGTACGTATACAAAATCTTCAAAAAAAAGGGAATCAAAAAGTAAAAGAAGAAAACATTGTAGATACATATCTAGATGTTATTAATTATATTATAATAACATTAATAAAATTAAATTTTACTTCTTTTTTAGAAAAAAGAAACATTTCACATTATGAAATTTTTAATATTTATACTAAAGAATTAAATAAAATTAAAAATTTTAACGAAAAAGAAGTAAATGATAATGATGAGGTTTCAATAGATACAATAATAGAAAATATTTTATCTTGTAAAAAGAAAAAAAATTTTTTTTCCCAAAATTTGGAAAAATTTTATTTAAAAATGTTAAAAATGATAACATTTTTATTAGTTAAAAAGATAGATAAAATAAATTAGAATTTTTCTCAAGAAAGAATAGAATAAAAATGAAAAAAAAAATTGTAATTGCAAATTGGAAGATGAATCATGATTTCTATGAAACTACTTCGTTTCTTAGAAATTTATTAAAAATTCTTCTTGATAAAAAAATAAATCACAAAAAAAAAGTAATTATAGCCCCATCTTTTCCTTTTTTACAAATTTCAAATCAAATTTTACAGGGAACTGCTTTCAGCATTGCGGCTCAAAATGTTCATCAAATGGAAAATGGATCTTATACGGGAGAAGTGTCTGCTTCCATGCTAAAGTCTATAGGAATTCAAAAGGTAATATTAGGACATAGTGAACGTAAAAAGTATTGTTATGAAACAAATGATATTTTACTAAAAAAAATTCATATTTCATTTAAATATAGATTAAACATTATTTTTTGTGTTGGAGAAACATTTTTTGAAAGAGAAAGAAAAGAACAATTTACTGTCGTAAAAAACCAGTTAGAAGAAACTGTTTTTCAATGTTCTTCAGAAAAAATGATCGATTTTATTATCGCATATGAACCTATATGGGCTATTGGAACAGGAAAAACAGCTACTCCTGAACAAGCTCAGAAAATGCATAAATATATTCGTACTTTGTTTATAGATAAATATGGAGAAAAAATATCCAAAAAAATTTCTATTTTGTATGGAGGAAGTCTCAACGAGATTAATGCAAAAAATTTTTTTTCTAAAGAAGATATAGATGGAGGTCTTGTTGGAAATTCTTCACTTCAAATAGAAAAATTCTTAAAAATACTTTCATCCTAAATATTTTTTTTATCTTTGTTTTTTATTTTTTCTTTACATAGAAACAACGACCTCGTAGCTTAATTGGATAGAGCATCTGACTACGGATCAGAAGATTATGGGTTCGAATCCCTTCGAGGTCTTTTTTTATCCTAGATAAGGTTTAAGTATTTTACTTCTAGAAGAATGTTTTAATCTTTTTAGAGCAATGCTTTCAATTTGTCTCACTCTTTCTCTTGTTAAATCACAAGATTGTCCTACTTCTTCCAATGTCATTGGTGGAGATCCATTTAAACCAAAATGCAAAATGATGACACGACGTTCTCTTTCACTCAAAGTTTCTAAAATTCTTTTTATATCTTTTCTAAGAGATTCTTTTTCTAAATGTTCATCTGGACGAGGGGATTCATCAGATCTAACTAAATCATATAAGTTAGAATCTTCTCCTTCTACTAAAGGGGCATCCATAGAAACATGTCTTCCTGAATTTTTTATGGATTCTTCCACATCTTTTTCATTCATATTTAAATGTTCTGCTATTTCTCTTACAGAAGGAGTTCTTTGTAATTCTTGTTCTAATTGAGAAAGAGTTTTAAGTATCTTATTTAATAAAGCTAATTTGTTGGTAGGTTGACGAATAGATCGTGATTGTTCTGCTATTGCTTGTAAAATAGCTTGTCTGATCCACCAAACAACATAAGAAATACATTTAAATCCTCTTGTTTCATCAAAACGTAATATCCCTTTGATCAACCCTAAATTTCCTTCATTGATTAAGTCACATAAACTTAATCCTTGGTTTTGATATTGTTTTGCAACAGAAACAACAAACCGTAAATTTGCATTAACAAGCTTATTTATAGCAGATGCATCCCCTTCTCTTGCTCTACGAGCGTATTCTACTTCTTCTTCTGGGGTTAATAATGGAATCTTTCCTATTTCATGAAGATATTTATCTAACGATTCAGATTCACGATTTGTTACTTGTTTAGTAATTTTGAGTTGTCTCATGTTTTTTTTTCATTTTTTGTAATAGAATTATTTTTTTGTAGGACGAGGTAAAAGTACTTTTCTAGATAGTTTCATTTTTTTGTTTTTATCATCAATACCCATAAATTTGACATCAATAAGATCTCCTACGTGCAATTCCTCTTCTATATTACTTAACCTCTTCCATCCTATTTCAGAAATGTGCAATAATCCTTCTATTCCTTTAGATATTTCAACAAAAGCTCCAAAATCTTTTATAGATTTTACTTTTGCTTTATAAACCTTTCCTATTTCAGGAACAAAAGTAATTTCTTTGATTCTATTAACAGCTTTTTCCATTTTATTATAATTCTTTCCTATAATTTCAATATATCCTATTCCTCCTTTTTCTTCAATTAAGATACTTGTATCTGTATCAGATTGTATTTCTTGAATGACTTTTCCTCCTGGGCCTATGACTGCCCCTATAAAATCTTTTGGAATATTTAAAGTATATATTTTTGGAGCATTAGGTTTCAATTTTTTTCTATAACTTGGTAAACTTTCTAGCATTTTTTTAAGTATGAATATCCGACCTTTTAAAGCTTGCATTAAAATTTTATTTAAAAGATTATATGTCAATCCTTGTGTTTTTTTAACATCCATTTGACATGCTGTAATTCCATTTTTTGTTCCTGTGATTTTAAAATCAAGTTCTCCAAAACCATCTTCATCTCCCATAATATCAGAAATAATAACTGTTTTTTCTTTATCTGTAAACAACCCCATAGAAATCCCAGAAACAGGATTTTCAATAGGAATACCTGCATCCATTAATGCTAAACTTGCTGCGCAAACTGTCGCCATAGAAGAAGATCCATTAGATTCTAATATATCGGAAACCACACGAATTGTGTATGGATTATTAGGAATAATATTTTTTAATGCTCTTTGTGCTAAATTTCCATGACCGACTTCACGTCTAGTAACTCCTCTAATAGGACGAATTTCTCCAGTGGAAAAGGGAGGAAAATTATAATGAAGATAAAATTTTTCTTGATTTTCCATGATAACATTATCTATTCTATTAGCATCTAAAGAAGATCCTAATGTGACTGTAGTTAAAGATTGAGTATCTCCTCTTGAAAATAATGCAGATCCATGAACTCCAGGAAGATAATCAACAATACTCCATATTGGTCGAATTTGTTGATTCGTTCTTCCATCCAGTCTAATTCCTTCTTCCAAAATCATATGTCTAATTATTTTTTTTTTAATTTCTTCATAACATTGATGAATAAAAATTTCATTTTTTTCCCTTTCATCTAAAGACAAATTTTTTTTGAATTTATTTAATATTTTTTTTTCCTGAATAGATCTCGTTTTTTTATTCAAAAAATTTTTATAAATTCTTTCAACTTTTTTGTAGGAGAAGGAAAATAGTTTTTTTTTAAAATTTTCATTTTCTAACAAAGAGTCTTCCATATCAGAATCATAGTCAAAGAAAAAAAAACGATTTTTTGGTAATTTTTCCACAAGTTGAATTTGTGCTTTTATTTGAGTTTTTATAGCTTGATGAGCTATAGTAATAGCGTTTAAAAATTCTTTTTCTGGAATCTCTTTCATTTCTCCTTCTATCATGATAATGGAATTGATAGAAGCTCCGACTATTAAATCTATATCTGCTTTTTCCAATTGATCTAAACTAGGATTTAGAATAAATTTTTCATTGACACGGATAATACGTATTTCTGATATAGGACCGTCAAATGGAATTCCTGCCACAGATAAAGCCGTAGATGCTGCTAATCCAGCTAATCCATCTGGTAATACAGTTTTATCATATGATAACAAAGATATCATAATCTGTATTTCTCTTCGAAAAGATTCGGAAAAAGTAGGTCTCAAAACACGATCTACTAATCTCATTGTTAAAATCTCTTCATCAGAAGGCCTTCCTTCTCTTTTTATAAATCCACCAGGAATTTTTCCACCAGCAGAATATTTTTCCCTATAATCTACTGTTAATGGTAAAAAATTTATTTCATTTTTTTTATTAATTTCCTTAGAAACAACGACAGTCGCTAACAGCATTGTATTTTTTACACGTACAATAGCGGCCCCATCTGCTTGTCTAGCTAATTGTCCTGTTTCTAGAACAATAGTACGATCATTTTCTAGAGAAATGATTTCTTTTATTGTATCTGACATATTGAATTTTTTTTCTTTTATAAAAAACAAAAAGATTGTGTTTCTATTCTTTTTGATTTGAAAAGAAATCACATAATCATGATATGTATTTATTGTATAGCAGCAGCGTTATCTATTTTTATTCTTAATAACTAACTTAACTAACCTAGTATTCTAAACATAGATTAATTAGAGTATTATTTTTTTTCTATCTCCTAACCTAGATAAAAAATCTACTACTATACTAACTACTAATATTTTAGAATAAAATGCAATAATAATAAATAAGGAGTGGGCATTCATTCATTTTCTTAAACCTAAGAGTTTTATGAGTTCTTTATAAGTATTTATATCATATTTTTCTATATATTTCAGGAATTTTTTTCTTTTCCCTACTAATTTTACCAGGGCTCTTTCTGTATTGAAATCTTTTTTGTTCTTTTCTAGATGTTTACTTAAATGGTTAATTCTATAAGTAAATAAAGCAACTTGTGTTTTGGATGAACCTGTATCTAAAATAGATGTCCCATAAGTTTTAAATATTTCTTTTTTCTTATCTGATGTCAAATACATATATAGTTATTTAGTAGTTTTTTTTGTCTTTTTGGTGATAAAGTTAAAAATATTTTTCATTCTATTTACTTTATTTTAAGTAGAGAATCTATATATTTTCTGTCATTAGATAAACGTGGAATTTTATTTTGTCCTCCTAACTTTTTCTGTTTTTTTAACCAGTCGTAAAATAATCCATTTCTGGCAACGTATATAACAGGAGGACGTAAGATCATATTTTTGTATCGTTTTGTTTCATAATCAGAATTCAATGATTTTAATTCATTATCTAAAATATCTCTAAAATCGTTCAAATTTTTTGGATATTTTTTAAATTCTATAATCCATTCATGAGCTCCAGAATTTTTTTGATTCATATAAATAGGACCCGCTGTATATTCATGAATGATAGAATCCGTTTTTATACAAGCTATGTATAATGCTTTTTCAGCATTTTCAATGATTAATTCTTCTCCAAAAGAATTAATATAATGGGTCGTTCTTCCAGAAACAGATATTCTATATGGAGATAAGCTAGTGAATTTTATTGTATCTCCAACCACATATCTCCATAATCCAGCATTTGTAGAAACGACAAGGGCATAATTTTGGTTTAATTCTACTTTTTCAATAGGAATAATTTTTGGGTAGGGATTGTCAAATTCTTCCATAGGGATAAATTCATAAAAAATTCCATGATCCAACAAAAGTAAAAGATCTTCTTTATTTTTTCTATCTTGTACAGCAAAAAAACCTTCTGAGGCACTGTATATTTCATAATAATTAATAGGTTTAGAAAATAAATTCTTAAATTGAGTAAGATATGGTTTCAAACTTACACCTCCATGGAAGATCACTTCTATGTGAGTCCATATTTCATTAACTTTATTTTTTTTAAATGTTTTTAACAATTGATTTAAAAAAATCAATAGCCAAGAACAAACTCCTAAAAGAATCCGCACATCTTTATATGCCGTTTCTTTGATAAGAGTTTTTAATTTTTTTTCCCATTCACTTATTAAAGCAATTTTTTTCTTAGGAATACTAATATATTCTGCCCAAAATGGAAGATTTTTTATCAAAATAGAAGATAAATCCCCATAAAAAGTGTTATAATTTTTGTATAATTCAAAACTTCCTCCTAAACGAAGAGCTTTTCCGAAAAAAAATTTTGTTTTTGGATGATTATGAATGTATATAGATAACATATCTTTTCCTGCTTTATAATGACATTCATTCATAGAATGTTTTGTGACAGGAATATATTTACTTTTTGTATTTGTTGTTCCAGATGATTTAGCAAACCATTTAACTTGACCTGGCCATAATATATTTTTTTCTCCTTTACGAATTCTATCAATGATAAAATGCAAATCCCTATATTTGCATAGGGGAATTCTTTCAGAGAATTGTTGATATTTTTTGATATCACAAAATCCATACTTTTTTCCAAATTCAGTGTTTTTTGCATATAAAATCAATTGATGAATTAATAATTTATGTTGTATTTCTATTGGATTACGGATAATAGATTCTATATTTCTAATTCTTTTTTTGATAAAAGCAGATGTTAAATATCCAGATAAATACTTCATAAGTAATTTTAAATTTTAATTGATTAAAAATCAGTTATTTTTTTTAAAAAAATTAAACTATTTTTTTTGATAAATAAATAGATACAATTCCACATGTTAATTCTTTTGTATAAATAGTTTTAAATCTGTGATATTTTAAGAATTTTTTCATTTTTTTTCCGTAATAGGAATAAGAAAAAGATTTAATAGATTTTTCTAAATAGTTATAGGCAAAATGATTTTTAGATAAAAAATTTCCTATTTTAGGCAAAATAAAATGAGAATAAAAATGGTAAAATTCTTTTACGTAAATATTTGAAGGATTGGAAAATTCCATAATTTCTAAAATTCCTAAAGGGTTAAGAATTCTATATATTTCTTTAAAAGAAAGATGAAAAGACTGAAAATTTCTTAATCCAAATGCAATAGTCACTACGTCAAAAGTATTATTTTCAAATGGAATTTTTTGTGAATATCCTTGAATAACTTTAACTTTTTTTTCCAGAAAATTATTTTTTATTTTTTCTTTAGCTATTTTGAGCATTTTATCAGATGGATCCAATCCAATAACATTGGTATCGTAAAATTTTTTAGCAAGTAGGATCGCCAAGTCTCCAGTTCCAGTAGCTATATCTAATATTTTTTTTTTTTTACAGTCATCTGACTAAGTAGATGTACAGCTTTTCTTCTCCATAAAAAATCTATTCCAAAAGACAAAATATGATTAATCAAATCATATTTATAGGAAATAGCGTCAAACATTTTCGTTAATTCTTTTTCCTTTGAAAAAATAGGATCTTTGTTCATAAGATTATTTATATTACATAATTTTTTATGTAAGAAATTAATAAAAAAACGATTTTCTTACAAGGATTTTTTTAGTTATTATTTTCAAAGTATTAAAAATGATTCGATCAATCATTACAGGAACTGGGCATTATTTACCAAAAAAGATTATAAAAAGTAATCATTTTTTTAAATATACATTTTACGACAAGAAAGGATTAAAGATTAATAAGTCTAACAAAGAAATTATTAATAAATTCCAAAAAATAACAGAAATAGAAGAAAGAAGATATATCAATAATACTTTATTGAATTCTGATATTGCTACTATTGCGGCAAAAAGAGCTTTAATTAATTCTAAAATTTATAAAGAAAAAATAGATTATATTATATCTGCTCACAATTATGGAGATATCAATCCTATTTCTTTTCAATCTGATTTGATGCCATCTTTAGCAGCTAGAGTTAAAAATAAACTTCAAATCAGAAATAGAAAATGTCGTCCATATGATATGATTTTTGGATGTCCAGGATGGATAGAAGGAATGATTTTAGCTGATCAACTTTTACGATCTAAATATGCTAAGAATATTTTGATAACAAGTTCTGAAACTTTATCTAAAGTAATAGATCCACATGATAGAAATGCAATGATTTTTTCGGATGGAGCAGGAGCTGCCGTTTTATCTGCAATTGAAATAGAAAATGAGAATCACGGAATTATTTATTATGATTCTCAATGTAATAATAATGAAGAATTACATTATTTATCGAATGGTCCTTCTTTAAATCCTAGTTATAAAAAATCTCTAGTGAATATTAAAATGAATGGAAGACGTATTTATGAATATGCATTAACAGAAGTTCCTAATATGATAAAAAGCATATTGGATCATGCAGATTTACATCTTAAGGATATTAATAAAATTCTTATTCATCAAGCAAATGCTAAAATGGATTATGCTATTTTGAGTCGATTGTTGAAATTGTATAATTATTCATCTTCTTTTTTTAAAGACAAAGATTTTTACAAAAATTTAATGCCTATGAGTATCCAAAAGCTTGGAAATTCTTCTGTAGCGACTGTTCCTACTTTGTTAGATTTAATTCTTCAAGGGAAAATGCCTCCTCATAAAATTAATCCTGGAGATACCATATTAATGGCATCATTAGGAGCTGGTATGAATATTAATGGAATGATTTATCGTTTTCCTAAATAATTATTATCTATTATTATTTTGCAACAACACGAATGATAGATAATAATTATGTTGAAAATGAATCAAATAAATCAATTTTTTTGATATAATATAAAAAAAATTAAATTATGAAAAAGAAAATACATCCAGAAAATTATAGACCTGTTGTTTTTAAAGATATTAATAACGAAAAAATATTAATATGTAAATCTACGGTGGAAACAAAAGATTCTATTCAAATAAATGGATTAGATTATCCTTTATATAAAATGGAAATATCCAGCTTCTCACATCCTTTTTTTACTGGAGAAAAGAGATTTTTAGGAAAAACAGGTCCAGCAGAAAAATTTAAGAAAAAGTATGAAAAATATAAAAAATTTTGAAATAAAAAAATAAACTATTTTGTGTTATTATGGATTTTATATTATATGATGGAATAGAGTGGAAAAATTTGTTTCCCATTACATTTACCAGACCAGTATCCGAAATTCGTTTGGGTATCTTAACTATAAGAGAAAGATGGGAAAAATATATGGGAGGGAAAGCTGTTGTTCTTACACAGCCATATCTTTCAAAGAAATATTCTTTTGAAATTGAAAAAAAAAATGTATTTAAGGATATTTTATTGATCAATTCTTCATTTCTTCCAAATGAAGAATTGATTCAAATTCTTTTGAAATTAAAAGAAAATGAAGTTATTGTTTTTAACAAAAAAATCGTAGCTGTTCGAAAATCTTATTTTTCTTTTTCTGATCCATTTTGTTTAAAAAATGAAAAAAAATACAAAAAAATTTATCAATTAAAACAAAACCAAATTGTTTATATTCAATATCCATGGGATATTTTTATCAATAACGAAATTGTATTAAAACAAGATTTTTCTTTTTTAACAAAAGGAAAAGATTCTTTTCCCCTTTTAGGAAAAAATCATATTCTTTTAAAAAAAAGAATATTTTTAGAAGAGAAGATTGTTGCAGATAATATTGTACTAAATGCAAAATTGGGTCCAATATATCTTGAGAAAGGGGTTCAAATCATGGAAGGATCGATGATTAGAGGGCCAGTCGCTATTTGTAAAAAAGCAACATTAAACATGGGAACTAAAGTATATGGGGCGACTACCATTGGTCCTTTTTGTAAAATAGGTGGGGAAATAAAAAATTCTGTTATATTTTCTTATTCGAATAAAGCTCATGATGGTTTCTTAGGAAACACTATTTTAGGAGAATGGTGTAATTTAGGGGCTGGAACAAATATTTCTAATTTAAGAAATGATTATTCTAAAGTAACAGTTTGGAATTATAAAAAAAATAATTTTTATCCTATTGAGGTCCAATTTTTTGGAATGATTATGGGAGATCACTCTAAATCTGCTATTAATACTCAATTTAACACAGCGACAATGGTTGGGGTGAATGCAAATGTTTTTGGATATGGGTTCCCTCCTAGATATATTCCTTCTTTTTCTTTGGGAGGAATACAAGATAAAAAAGTGATTCCTTTTAAAAAAGTTTGTGAAACTGCTGAAATTATGATGAAAAGAAGAAACGTCCATTTTTCTTTTTTGGATAAAGAAATTTTAGAATATTTATATCATCATCCCTCCATGAAATAAATAGAGTCGTAGTAGTAAAAATATAAATAAAAGTAAAAGTATTTATATAAGTCCGTTTTTTAGTTTAGATTTATTATCTAAAAATTATTTTATGCTGAAACATAATTTAGGTTATCCTCGTATAGGAGTACGAAGAGAGTTAAAAAAAGCTTGCGAATCTTATTGGTCAAATAAAATAGATTCAAATCAATTATTTGATGTTGGGAAACAAATACGAAAAGAAAATTGGAAAATACAAGAAAAATCCGGTTTAGATTTAATTCCATGCAATGATTTTAGTTTCTATGATCATGTATTAGATATGTCTTTATTATTAGGTGTGATCCCTAAATCTTACCATTCAGCAGTCTCATCTACTACTATGATGATAGATGATCATAATATTGATATTTATTTTGCAATGGCTAGAGGGTTTCAAAAAAGAGGATGGGATATAAAAGCTATGGAGATGACTAAGTGGTTTAATACTAATTATCATTACATAGTTCCAGAATTTGATAAAAACCAAAAATTTGGTATTTTTTCAAAAAAAATATTTGATGAATTTGAAGAAGCAAAAATAGTATTAAAGTCAATTCCAAAACCTGTTTTGATAGGTCCTGTTTCTTATCTTTTTTTAGGAAAAGAAAAGGAAAATTCGTTTCAAAAAATGGATTTAATTGAAAATATTGTTCCGATTTATATACAAATTATTAATCTCTTAAAGGATCAAGGAGCCAATTGGATTCAACTAGATGAGCCTATTTTAGTTTTTGATTTGTCTAGAAAAGAAATAGAGTCTTTTCAATATGCCTATCAAGAAATATCTAAATGTTGTTCTGAAATGAATATTTTATTAACATCTTATTTTGATGGAATTTCAGAAAATATTTCTCTTTTTAGAAATTTACCTATAAAAGCTTTGCATATTGATTTAGTAGAAGATCCAGAGCAATTAGAAAGTATTCTAAATTTTTTGGATAATAATACAAAAAAAATGATTTTATCTTTAGGAATAATAGATGGAAGAAATATTTGGAAAAATAATTATGTTAATTCTATTAAGAAAATAGAAATAGCAATGAAAGTATTAGGAGAAAAACGTGTTATGATTGCGCCAAGTTGTTCTCTGATACATGTCCCTATAGATATAGAATATGAACATTCTATTCATTCAGATGTAAAAAAAAGAATGTCTTTTGCAAAACAAAAAATCTATGAATTAAAAGATTTAGAAGATGTTATCAAAGGGAATAAAAATTTGTTATCCAAAAATTTGAATTCATTGGAAAAAACAAAGAATTCTTTTCTTTTTTATAATCAAAAAGTGAAAGAAAGAGTAACACAAATAAAAAATAAAGATTTTCAAAGGAAAAGTTCTTTTAAGATTAGACAAAAAAAACAACAAAAAAAATTTCATCTACCTATATTTCCCACTACAACTATTGGATCTTTTCCACAGACAAAGGAAATCAGGTCTTTACGAAATAAATTTAAAAAAAAAGAATTAAGAAAAGAAGAATATGAAAAAAAAATTGAGAAATTTATTGTAGATGTTATTAGAAAACAAGAAGAAATCAATTTAGATGTTTTAGTACATGGAGAATTTGAAAGAAATGATATGGTAGAATTTTTTTCAGAAAAATTAAAAGGATTTCTTTCTACTGATAATGGATGGGTTCAAAGTTATGGAAGTCGTTGTGTGAAACCTCCTGTTATTTATGGAGATGTTCTCCGTTATAAAGATATGACTACCAAATCCATTTGTTTTGCTCAGTCTAAGACTCCTAAATTAATGAAGGGAATGTTAACTGGACCTGTAACTATTTTACAATGGTCTTTTGTAAGAGATGATCAACCGATTTCTACTACGGCTTATCAGATTGCTTTGGCAATTAGAGACGAAGTAAAATCTTTAGAAAATTCTGGGATTCAAATAATTCAAATTGATGAACCAGCAATTAGAGAAGGATTACCTTTGAAAAAGAAAAATTGGAAATTTTATTTTGATTGGGCAATTAAAGCTTTTCGTATTTCTTCCAGTGTAGTAAAAGATGAAACTCAAATTCATACACATATGTGTTATAGTGAATTTAATGACATATTATCTCATATAGCTGATTTAGATGCAGATGTTCTAACAATAGAAACATCAAGATCTAAAATGGAATTATTAAAGGCTTTTTCAGAATTTTCTTATCCTAATGAAATTGGTCCAGGAGTATATGATATTCATTCTCCAAGAATTCCTACTGTAAAGGAAATATTTGATTTAATTCAAAAAGCTTCTAATAGATTCCCAATTAGGAATATTTGGATCAATCCAGATTGTGGATTAAAAACTAGAAAATGGGATGAAGTAATGAAATCACTTAAAAATATGACAAGAGCAGCAAAAATGGCTAGAGAAAAATTATTAAATAATAATCCTACTCCTTCTACTAATTCTTCTTAAGAATAGTATAGAAAAAAACTTAGGGATATCTCCCTTATTTTAATAACTTAACGACTATATATATATATTATTATATGGATTAGCAGTTATTTTTTTTTTAAAATATATAATAATAAATAAAAAAAAACTGATACAAAAAATTATCAATAAGGATATTTCTTCTATATTTATATAGATTGTCTCAAACTTTTGAAATGAAATGACGTTACAGGATAAAGAAGAAAGCATCAAAAAAGAATTTTCAATTCTAAAAAATTGGGAAGAAAGATATGAATATCTTATAGATTTAGGAATAAATTTACCAAAAAAATCTTCTGAATTTAGATCAGAAGATAAATTAATTCATGGTTGTCAATCTCAAGTTTGGTTGGAAGCTAAATTAAAAAAAGGAGGACGTGTTTTTTTTGATGCAGATAGTGACGCTTTATTACCTAGAGGGATGGCTGCTCTTATGATTCGTCTATATTCAGGACATCCTCCTTTGGAAATCATTTCATCGAATGCAAATTTTATTTCCGAAATAGGGTTGAAAACATTTTTATCTCCAATTAGATCTAATGGTCTACTTTTATTTTTAAAAAAAATTAAGTTCTATGCAATAGATTTTTATGCAAAAATTTCTGTTAGTTTAAATGGAAAAATAATAAAATAGACTGACTATCCTTCATTCATAATTCTATTATAAAAAATGAGGAAATATATTTAATAACTATGAATAAATTTCAAACCATTGATCCTATTGATAATCATATATTAAATACTTATTCTTTTTTATCCGAAAAAGATATTATTGATAAATTATCTATAGCTAATAAAGCATATAAGGAATGGAAAAATTCTTCTTTTTCTTATAGAATAAAACAGATCACTCAACTGTCTTTTTTCATGCAAAAAACTATAGATATTATATCGTATTTAATTACTCAGGAAATGGGAAAACCCATAACTCAATCTATAGCAGAAGTGAATAAAAGTATAAATTTATGTAAATATTATTCCAATTTAAAAGAATCTCTTTTTTTTCAAGAGACAATAACTCCTGAATATGAAAAATCTTATGTTAGATTTGAATCTATAGGGGCGATATTGGGTATTATGCCTTGGAATTATCCAATTTGGCAAACCATAAGATATTCTATTCCTAATTTGCTATTAGGAAATGTAATTTTTTTGAAACCTGCTCTTAATACTGCAGGTTGTTCTATTCTTTTAGAAAAAATATTTATTGATTCTGGATTTCCAAAAGGAGTTTTTCAAGTTATTTTAATAGATATTCCTAAAATAGAATCAGTAATATCTAATTCAACTATACAAGGAGTGACTTTTACAGGAAGTCATTTTGCTGGAAGTCATATCGGATATTTATCCGGAAAATATATTAAAAAGTCTGTTTTAGAATTAGGAGGAAATGATGCTTTTGTAGTTATGAAAGATGTTAAAAATATAGAAAAAATTGGAAAATTAGCTACAAAATCTAGACTCAATAATACAGGACAAACATGTATTTCTGCTAAAAGATTTATTGTGGATAATTCTCTTGTAGATGATTTTATAGATATTGTAATACAGGAAATGAAAAAATATCAAAGAGGAGATTTATACGATGAATCTACTAAAATAGGTTATATTTCTCGTACTGATTTATCTGAAAAATTATATCAACAATACAAAAACATCATTTCAAATGGAGGAAAAATATATTTAAAATCTATAAAAGATAGAAATTTTTTTTCTCCATCTTTATTGAAGATAGAAAATAAGAATCTACCTAAAGAAGAAATATTTGGGCCAATAGGATTAGTTTATACTTATTCTGATGAAAAAGAAATTCCTTCTATTGTTAATGCTACGTGTTATGGATTAGGGGCTTCCATTTGGACAGATAATTTAGAAAAAGCGGAAATATTATCCAAAAAAATTAATACGGGTATGGTATTTATCAATGAAATAGTTAAATCAGATCCTCGTTTTCCTTTTGGAGGAATAAAAAAATCTGGATATGGAAGAGAACTTTCTATTCTATCTATAAAAGAATTTTCTAATTGGAAAACCATTATTATTAAAAAACAATCATAAAATTCTTCGCATTCTTGCAACAGGTATCTGCATTTGATCTCTGTATTTTGCTACAGTACGTCTAGCTATTAAATAGCCTTTTTTTTGAAGTACTTTTGATAATTTATCGTCAGTTAAAGGTTTTTTTTTATTTTCTTTCGCAATAGATTCTCCTAATAGTTTTTTTATTTCAATTGAAGATATTTCTTCTCCTTCTCCGTTTATCATTTTTTCGGAAAAAAAACTTTTTATTAAAAAAGTCCCATATGGTGTATTTACATATTTGCTGCTAGCAACACGAGATACCGTTGATATTCCTACTCCAATTTTTTGTGAAATATTTTTTAAAATCATAGGTTTTATTTTATATGGATCTCCAGTTAAAAAATATTCTCTTTGATAATCCATAATAGCATTCATTGTTAACATTAATGTATTTTTTCTTTGTTTGATAGCATCAACAAACCATTTTGCTGAATCTATTTTTTGTTTTATAAATATAATAGTGTTTTCATCACTTTTCATGTTCCGTTTTTTTTTTGAACATCTATAAGATTTTAACATATCTAAATATAAAGACGAAATTTTTAATTCTGGAGTATTTCTATGATTTAAAGAAAGTTCTAATTCTCCATCCAAAATACGAATAGTAAAATCTGGAATAATAATATCATCTAAATTTCTAGTGTTTCCAGAATAAATTTTTCCTGGTTTTGGATTTAATTTTTCTATTTGATAGATAGCTTTTCGTAAATTTTTTCTTGTTGTTCCTAATTTATTTTGTAATTTTTGATAATGTTTTTTTGTAAAAAATTGGAAATAATTTTTTATGATTTTTTTTGCCAAATTGACTTCTAATGATTTTTTTTTGTTTTTTAATTGTAAAAGAAGACATTCTTGTAAATTTCTAGATCCTACTCCTATAGGATCTAATTTTTGTATATAATTCAAAAGTAATTTTTCAATTTTATCTACAGAAACGGATATTCCAAGTATCAAAAAGATATCATCCGCTATAGAAGAGATTTCTCTTCTTATATAACCATCTTCGTCAAGATTACCTAGTAGAAAATCTGCTATCAATAAATCTTCTTGATTTAAAAAACGAAAAGTATGTAATTGACTTTTTAAATACTCTTGAAAAGAGACTCCAGAAACTATGGAAATATATTTTTCAATAATAGGATTATTATTATTTTGATTTGTGATATTATGATTTTTGTTATCTATAATTTCATCATCGTTTAAATATTCTTCAATATTGATTTCATCTATTTTATGATTATTAGAAGAATTATCTGAAATATCAAATGTATCAGCAGTATCAGAAGGATATTCTTCTTCTATTTCGCAATTTTCTGAAAAAAAATCATCGTTGTTACTGCTGCTATTAGGAGAAGAAGAATTAGAACAATCTTCTTCTAACGCTGTATTTTCTTCTAATTCTTGTTTTACTCTTTGTTCAAAATCCAAAGTAGATAATTGTACTAATTTCATTAGTTTAATTTGTTGTGGAGAAAGTTTCTGTTGTGTTTTTTGTAATAATCTCTGTTTTAACATGTTTTGTTTTAAAATTCTGCATTATTAGGTGTCCTTGGAAAAGGAATCACATCACGAATATTTTTCATTCCTGTAATGAATTGAACTAAACGATCAAATCCTAATCCGAATCCACTATGAGGAACAGAACCAAAACGACGTGTATCTAAATACCACCAAAGTTTACTCTCATCTATTTTCGTATCTTTTATACGATTTAATAACATATCATAACGTTCTTCCCTTTGAGATCCTCCTATAATTTCTCCTATTTCTGGAAACAAAATATCCATAGCTCTAACTGTTTTTTTATCCTCGTTTATGCGCATATAAAAAGCTTTTATACAAGAAGGATAATCAAATATAATTACAGGTGATTGAAAATATTCATTAACGAGATATTGTTCATGTTCCGATTGTAAATCAATTCCCCAAAGAACTGGATAAAAAAAATTTTTTTTTTTTTCCTTTTGAAGAATGTTTATTGCTTCAGTATAACTAATTCGTTTAAATGGATATTTGAATATAAATTTCAATTTTTCTAAAAGAGAAGATTCTTTTTTTCTATTATTATTCCATTTTTTGATGTGTTCATTTAAAAATGATAGGTCATCTATACAAAAATCAATAATATATTGAATGATAGATTTTAAAAAATCCTCTGCTAAATTCATATTTTCTTCTAAATGATAAAAAGCCATTTCTGGTTCTATCATCCAAAATTCTGACAAATGCCGTGAAGTGTTAGAATTTTCTGCACGAAAAGCAGGACCAAAAGTATACACTTTTCCTAATGCTAAAGAAGCTGTTTCTGCTTCTAATTGTCCAGATACACTAAGATAGGTTTGGCATTTAAAAAAATCTTTTGTATAATCAATATTCCCTTTTATATCATAGGGAATATTTTTTAAATCCATAGTAGTAACTTGAAACATTTCTCCAGAACCTTCAGAATTTGAAGTAGTTATAATAGGAGTATTTATATAAAAGAAACCATGTTCATGAAAATACTTATGGATAAAAAAAGCTATATGATGACGGATACGCATAATACTGCTAAAAATACTTGTCCGGAAACGTAAGTGTGCTTGTTTACGCAATGTTTCCAAACTATGTTGTTTTGGCTGTAAAATAGATTTTTGAAAATTTTTAGAATCTACTCCTCCATAGATAGTGATCTTTATAGATTGCAATTCTATATTTTGTTTTTTTCCTATGCTTTGTGTTATGATCCCTATAACTTGAATAGAAGTTCCAATTGTTATTTTTTTTAAAAAATTTTTTTTCAAATTTTTGGATAAAATAATTTGAAGATTTTTAATTGTAGATCCATCATTTAATGATATGAAAATAAAATTACGAAAAGAACGAATCCAACCTTCAACTAAAACTGTTTTATTTAAAAAAATTTTTTCTTTATCTAATAATTCTTTAATTGAATATTTTTCTATCCTATCATTCATTTATTTATTTATATTATGAAGTATTTCTTTTTCTTTAGAAAGAAAAAAATAATCAATTTTTTGAATATATTCGCTTGTTATTTTTTGGATACGATTTTCTCCTTTTTTATATAAATCTTCTGATAGTTTCAATTTTTTTATATTGTGATTGTTTTTTTTTCGTATGTTTCTTATAAATATTTTTGCTTGTTCTGTTTGCGATTTAATTTTTTGAATCAAATTTTTTCTTCCTTCTTCCGTAATCATAGGAAGATGGATATGAATATATTCTCCTTTATTAGTGGGCATAAACCCTAAATTAGAATCTATGATTGCTTTATCTATATTAGATATTATAGAACGATCCCAAGGGGTAATAGTAAGATTCATGTTATCTATAATGTTAATATTTGCCACTTCAATCAAAGGTAATAAAGTTCCATAACACTTTATTTTTATTTCTTCTAGAAAGGAAATAATGGATTTGCTTCCTAATCTCAGACGATGAATTTCTTTTTGGAATTTTTCCAAAATTTTTTCCATGTCTTTTTTACAGAAAATAAAAATTTTATTCAATTCATCCATAATTCTTTAATTCTTTTTATTTATTTTTAGAAACAAGGGTACCTATTTCTTTTCCAGAAATTACTTTTTTTAAATTTCCTTTTCTGTTTATATCAAAAATAATAATGGGGAGATTATTTTCATTTCCTAAACTGAATGCAGTTTGATCCATGACTTTTATTCCCATTTGATACGCCATATCAAAGGATATTTTTTTAAGTTTTTTAGCATATTTATCTTTTTCTGGATCGGTTGTGTAGATTCCATCTACTCTAGTTCCTTTCAGTAAAACGTCTGCTTTTATTTCTATAGCACGTAATACAGCTGCTGTGTCCGTTGTAAAATATGGATTTCCTAATCCTGCAACAAATATAACAACTCTTCCTTTTTCAAGATGATGAATAGCTCTATCTTTTACAAATGGTTCTGCGATTTGATCCATTCTAATAGCAGTTTGTATGTAGGTACATATTCCTACACTTTCTAAATAAGATTGAAATGCTATACCGTTAATTACGGTAGCTAACATTCCCATATAATCTCCTCCTATACGATCTATCGTATTTTCTTTGATTCTAGAAAATCCTCTAAATATATTTCCTCCTCCAATAACTATAGCTACTTGAGCTCCCATATCTACTACTTTTTTGACTTCTTCAGCATATTGTTGAAGACGAGTAGAATGAAGTCCAAATTCGTTATTCCCCATAAGAGCTTCTCCGCTTAATTTCAACAATGATCTTTTGTACTTCATGGAAAAGATATTTTTTTATCTATCAGTTTTTTCAAAAGGAGATTATGGAAAAATACCTAATTTTTCATAAGAATCTATAATTTTTTTGATAGCAAAAACGAATGCAGCTGTACGCATGTTTTTTATTCCTGTTGATTTTTTTAATTCACGAATTTTATGAAACCCACTAATCATTGTATCTTCTAATCCACTTCTGACTAAGTCTATTTCTCTTGCTCCTCTTAAAATCATTTTTTTTTCTTCTTTTAGAATTTTTTTTCTGCAAATAGTTTCTATCACCTGAAGTAATTCGGCATTCATATTTTCACTAAAACGTTTTTCCATGCGTCCATATCGAACATGACTTAAATTTTTTAACCATTCAAAGTAAGATACTGTAACCCCTCCAGCATTTAAATAAATATCTGGAACTACAATTACTCCCCTTTTTTCTAATATTTCATCTGCTTCTGGAGTAATAGGTCCATTTGCTGCTTCTCCAATAATTTTTGCTTGAATACAATTTGCATTATTTTTATGTATAACATTTTCTAATGCAGCTGGTATAAGTATATCACATTCTAATTCTAATGCTTTTTCTGTATTGTCAATATTCTTTGCTCCTGGAAAATTTAATATAGATCCGGTATTTTTCAAATGGAAAATCACATCGGATACATTTAATCCTTTTTTATTATAAATAGCTCCTTCTCTTTCTGCTAATGCGATAATAATAGCTCCTGCTTCATGAAAAAAAGTAGCTGCATGATATCCTACATTTCCTAGACCTTGTATTATCACTCTTTTTCCTACCAACCCTACATCAAGACCTACAGAGAACATGTCTTCTTTTAGACGACACAATTCTCTAATTCCATAAAAAACACCTAATCCTGTTGCTTCCTTTCTTCCTCTAACTCCTCCTTGAGAGATAGGTTTCCCTGTAACACAAGCTAAAGCATCTACTTCTACAGGTCTAAGAGATAAAAATGTATCAAAAATCCAACTCATTTCTCTTTCTCCAGTTCCATAATCAGGAGCAGGAACATCTATTCCTGGTCCTATAAAATTTTTTTTAATTAATTCAGAAGTGTAACGACGAGTTATTTTTTCTATATTCTCTACAGAAAGAGTTTGTGGGTCCATTTTAATTCCTCCTTTGGCTCCTCCAAAAGGAACATCTACTATAGCACATTTATATGTCATAAGTGCAGCTAAAGTCATGATTTCATCTTGGTTGACTTTTGTACTATATCTGATTCCTCCTTTACAAGGTAATTTATGATGAGAATGTTGAACTCTATACGCTTCAATCACTTTGATTTTTTTTCCTATTTTTACAGGAAAATGCATACGGTATACAGCATTACAAGCTTTAATCTGTTCTAAAATACCTTTTTCAATAGAAAGAAATCGTGCTGCTTTATCAAAATTTTTTTCTATACAACTAAAAAAACTATACGTTTTATTTTGGTTTTTTTTTGACATAAAAAAGTTTTTACACTTTTCTTTTCTATCTTTTCTAATCTAAAATGAAACGAATGCTCTATCTTATCTTATCTAAGAGATAGAATACAAATTTACGTTTTATGTAGAAATTTTTTTTGAAAAAATAAAATTTACAACATCTTATGATGTCATTATATATTATAATATATTTGGTATTTATATTTATTTAGTTATATATAATATTTATTATTTTTTTTGGGATTATGATGATTTTTTTTAATCCTTTTTCTTTTAAAAAAAACTTTGTTTTATAATGATTTAATATTTTATTTTTTATTTGTTCTATTGTAATATTTGATTTAAATTCTTCTTTAAATTTTAATTTACCATTAAACATGATCGGATATGTTATTTTTTCTTCTACAAGATATTTTGGATCCAAAATAGGAATAGAAGAAAAAATAACAGATTTTTTCCACCCTAGTTTTTTCCAAAGTTCTTCAGCTATGTGAGGAACAAATGGAGCCATTAATTTCACTAATGGTTCCAATATTTTTCTTTTATTACATTTGATAACAGTTAATTGATTAACAACAATCATAAATAAACTAATAGATGTATTAAAAGAAAAATATTTTATTTTTTCCTGTAATTTCTTGATTGCTTTATGTAATATTTTGAATTCTTCAAAAGTTGGAGATAGTTCACTGACTTGAAAAAGTCCATTTTTATGGAATAAACGCCAAAATTTATTCAAAAAATTTTTTATTCCATTAATTTTTTCATCACTCCAAGATTTGGATTGTGTAATGGGGCCTAAAAACATTTCATAAAGACGAAATACATCTGATCCATATTTTTCATAAATATGATCTGGATTAATGACATTATGTTTAGACTTGGACATTTTTTCTAATTTTCTTTTGCAAAAGAAATTTCCTTTTTCTAAAAAAAATTTAGCATTAGAAAATTCTGGTCTCCATTTTTTAAATTGATTAATATTTAATTTATTATTATTTGTTAGAGATATATCTACATAAATTTCTTGAAATGACAAATTATTATTCTTATTTTTTAATCCATAAGATACAAATGTATTATCTCCAATAGTTTTTAAGATAATAGCAGAAGAACTAAGAATCATTCCTTGATTTAATATTTTATTAAAAGGTTCTTCTGAACTTATCCACCCTCTATCTTTTAGAAATTTATGCCAAAATCTTGCATAAATTAAATGACCTGTAGTATGTTCAGATCCTCCAATATATAAATCAACATTTTTCCAATAATGTTCTTTTTTTTTATCTAGAAAAAACTTATGGTTATGAACATCCATATAACGAAGAAAATACCAACTTGATCCAGCCCAACTCGGCATAGTACTTGTTTCTATTGGAAAAACATATTTATTATCTATCAGATCTTTTGAAACTATTTTCATATTTTTTTCATCCCAAGCCCATAGATTCACTCTAACTAATGGAGATTTTCCATTTTTTGGATGATAATTTTCTATTTTTGGTAGAATAAGAGGAAGTTTTTCAATAGGAATAGTTTTAGGAATTTTATTTTTAAAAAAAATAGGAATTGGTTCTCCCCAATACCTTTGTCTAGAAAAAACAGCATCACGTAATTTATACGTGTTTCTTTTTTTTCCAATACTTTTATTTTCTAGTATTTGCATAATTTTCTCTTTTGCTTCTTTTGTATTTAATCCATTTAAAAAATCAGAATTTATGCATATTCCATTTTCCTCTTCATAAGGTTCATGATTCTTATTCTTATTGTAATGATCTATTTTTTCTTTTTCAGGAATAAGGACGAATACTATTTCTAAACCAAATTTTTTCGCAAATTGGAAACTATATTTTTCATGACCCGGTGTTCCTATTATAGATTTTGTTTTCTGATCTACAGGAAAAGAATTACTAATATAAATAGGAATTTTCTTATTTTTAATGAATGGATGAAAAACATAGTTTCCTGTAAAAACACCAGAAATCGTTGTTTTTTCTTCTACTAATGTGTTAGTATTATTTTTTTTATAGTTCATCACATTTTTTTTATGAGAAGAAAGAGTAATTTTTTCTAAAAGGGGATGATCTGTAGATAAAATAATGAAAGTCATTCCAAATATAGTTTCTGGACGAGAAATAAATAATTCTATTTTTTTTCTATTTTCTTTTGAAAAAAAAATTTCTAATAAAATAGATGCTCCTAAGTTTTTTCCTATCCAATTATGTTGTAAATTTTTAAAAGATTTAGAACAATCAATTGATTTTAATCCCTTTAAAAGCCTTTCTATATAAGCACTGATTCTTATATGCCATTGTAACATTTTTTTTTTGTAAATAGGATATCCACCTCTTTGACTTTTTCCATTTTTTATTTCGTCGTTTGCTAGAACAGTTCCTAAATCTGGACACCAATTAACTGTATTTTTGCATAAAAAAGCTAAACGATAATCTAAAAGAATGGATTCTTTTTCAAAAGAATTTAATTTTTTCCATGTTTTTGAATCAAATTTATCGTTGAATGAACTGCTTGCATGAACAGATAAATTTCCGTTTTTATTAAATTTTTCAATCAAAAGATCTATAGATTTAGCTTGTTCACTTTTTTTATCATACCAAGAATTAAAAATTTGAATAAACATCCATTGAGTCCAACGATAATAAGTAGGATCACTTGTACACAATGAACGACTCCAATCGAAAGAAATTCCTATTTTATTCATTTGGTTTTGATATCTTTGAATATTTTTACGAGTAGTTTCATAAGGATGTTGTCCCGTTTGAATGGCATATTGTTCTGCAGGAAGTCCAAAAGAATCAAATCCTATAGGATTTAGAACATTATATCCTTTTGCTCTTTGATATCGTGCATAAATATCTGAAGCTATATATCCTAAACAATGTCCAATATGAAGTCCTTCTCCAGATGGATAAGGAAACATATTTAAAATATAGTATTTCTTTTTTTTAGATGACGAATAGTTTTCTTTTGTATGAAAAAGATGATGTTTTCTCCAATATATTTGCCAACGTTTCTCAATTTTACGAAAATTATATTCCATATTTTTTTATATTAATATTTTTTTTAGATTTGATAATGATAAATCAAACAACATTCAATATTGAAACTAATTTCAAAATTAGCATAAAATAAATATGAATTTTTTTCTAAACAAAGAAAAGAAATGTTTAATTCCCATAATAAGAATTATTTTCAAAATAATTTAAACGAAAAGTTTTTGAACGATCAAACTATTAGTGATTTAGTAAAATTAATTCAGGATCATCCCAATAAAATTGTAACAATATTTGGTTTATTAAAATTATGTAAATCTACTTCTGTTTTTAAAGTTTTAGATTTTCCTATAAAAAAAAAAATTATAGAAGGTCTTCCATCAATTAAAATGATGGAATTTTTGAATAAATTATCAGTAGATGATCGTGTTTCCTTTTTGGAAAATCTTCCAAAGAATTCTTTAAAAGATTTAATTAAATATTTAAATCCGGAAGAAAAACGTAAAACATTAGTCTCTTTGGGATATCCTGAAAATAGTGTCGGTCGTTTAATGATTCCATACTGCCTATCTGTGCAAGAGACTTGGAGTGTTCAAGAAGTATTAGATTACATACGAAAAGAAGGTAAAAATAGTGATGTTATAGAAATTGTATATATAGTTGATAAATCAGGAAAACTAGTAGACGATATCAAAATACGAGAATTTTTATTAGTAGATACAAAAACTAAAGTCTCTGATTTAATGGATGGACAATATACTGCATTATGTGTAATGGATACAGAAGAAGAAGCTACTAAAATATTTTCTATGAATAATAGAGTTTCACTTCCAGTGATAGATGATCAGAAAATTTTGTTGGGAATAGTTACCATAGATGATATTTTATGGGTATTGAATGAAAATTATAGAGAAGATATTCAAAAAATAGGAGGAATGGAAGTATTGAATCAATCTTATCTGAATGTTCCTTTATTTAGATTAATAAAGAAAAGAGCTGGATGGTTGACTTTGTTATTTATAGGAGAAATGTTTACGACGACGGTAATGCAGAAATTTTCAAGTGTAATAGAAAAAGCAATTGTTTTAGCTTTATTCATTCCATTAGTAGTTTCAAGTGGTGGAAATAGTGGCTCTCAAGCGGCCAGTTTAGTTATCCAAGCTATGGCTTTAGGAGAAGTCAAAATAAAAGATTGGTGGAGAGTCATGCAAAGAGAAATAGTCTGTGGTTTTTTTTTAGGAAGTATTCTAGGATTAACAGGATTCATACGGATTATTACTTGGCATAATATTAATTTTTATAATTATGGACCTCATTGGATTTTGGTTGGATTAACTATTTTTTTTTCTTTGATCGGAGTCGTTTTATGGGGAACCTTTAGTGGATCCATGTTCCCTTTTATCATTAAAAAATTTAGGGGAGATCCGGCAAGTTCTTCTACTCCATTTGTGGCAACATTGGTAGATGTTGTTGGATTGATTATATATTTTTCTATATCTTCTCTTATTCTTAAAGGAACATTATTATGAATTTAATTTTTTTCTAAAAGTTGTTGTTTTTTACATTGTTGTAAAACATTTTGAAAATCTTCAGGAATTGGACATGTAAAATGATATTTTTTTTTATTATTTGGATGAATAAAAGAAAGACAAATAGCATGTAATGCTTGTCTTTGTAAAATTTTTAAACATTTATTGAAAAATTCAATATTTTTTTTTGAAAATTTTTTTTTCATCAAAATTTGATTTCCTCCATAAGTAGAATCATTAAATAATGGATTCCCTAAATATTTGAAGTGAGCTCTTATTTGATGTGTTTTTCCTGTTTCTAGATGACAGGAAATATATGTTATATTTTGAAATTTTTCCAAAACTTTATAATGAGTTATTGAATATTTTCCTTTAGAAGGGGTTTGGAATAAAATCATCCTTTTTCTATTTTTAGGATCTCTTCCGATAAATCCAGTTATACTTCCTTTTTCTTTCTGTAAAGTCCCCCATACTAAAGCGATATATTTTCTCTTAATAGTTTTATAAAAAAATTGTTGAAATAACCCTTTTTGAGAAGATTCATTTTTTGCTATAAGAAGTAATCCTGAGGTATCTTTATCAATTCTGTGAATTAACCCTAATCTAGGAGGAAATTTTTTTTGATGAGAAAAATTTTTTAAATGATATTTAATCCCATGAATTAATGTTCCTTTTTTATGACCAAATCCTGGATGTACTACCATTCCCGCAGGTTTATTAATAACTATAATATCTTCATCTTCATAAAGAATATTAATAGGGATTTTTTCTTCAATAATATTTCTGTATTCTAAGTCTAAAACAGGTGTAGAAATTGTTTCTGCTATCACGATATCAAAAGGTTTTATTTTATAATTATTTTTTTTGATAATACGTTGATTGACTAAAATTTTTCCTGAATGAGTCGACTTTTGAATTTGATTTCTACTAATATTTGGGATTGATTGTATTAAAAATTTATCAATTCTAATAGGTTTCTGATCTTTATTTGCAATAAATTTAAATAGAGACATTCTTTCAAATGTATTTTATTTTATTATAACTTATACGGACGTAAGTAATGGAACGTGGTTGGAGTTCTTTTTTTTTTATAATAAATAAATATATAAATATAAATAAGTTAGGAAGATAGGGAGGAAAATCTATCTTTCATTCTATTTTTTTATATTATTATTAATAAATGCTTTCTTTTGTTTCTTATTATTTTATTTACTTTCATTTTCTTTTATTTCAATTTTTGTTTTTTTTTCTTTATTTGTTAAATGATTTTTATCTTCTAAATTGTTTTTAACGGAATGATATTCATTTTTATGAATTTCATATGATGATTGTATTAAATTTTCCAATAATTCTTTTGGTTTAGAATTGTTCTTTTTCTTCGTAGAAGAAGAAGTTATCCAAATCTCAATATATTTTTTATTTTGATGTATTTTATTCCCAGGATAAGGGTTTTGACGATATACTTTTGCTTCATTTTTGATACTACTACTCTGATTATTATTATCATAAGTATCTGATGATGAATGATCGTAATAAAAATTAATAATGTTAAATGATTTTTCTTTCAAAATAGAAGTAGCAGTATGCAAATCCATTCCAATTACATTTGGAACGATAACAAAATTATTTTTTTCGTATCCCTTTCCAATCAGTAAAGTTACTGAATCTTGATTTGGTAAGATATGTCCAGATTTAATCGATTTACCTTGATAAAAAACTTTCAAAACAATATCTTTAGAAGAAGGATCATTAATCATAATATATTTTATTTTTTTAACGAAAATATGATTAGATTGAAGCAATTTTATAGCTGTACGCTTATTTTTATTTATAATATTGGGTAACACAGTAGCAGTAGATTGGAATGTTTTTGCATTAGCTTGTAGATATATGTGTCTTCCTATTTTCACATGATCTCCTGCTTCTGGAGAAAAGGAAATAACTTGATAAGGTTTAAAATAAGGATCATAACGTGATGTATCTACATCGTACTTCAATCCTAATTTTTTTAAAAGATCTATAGATTGATCTAAAGTTAAGTCACGAAGATTAGGAACTACAACATAAGATCCGTGTTTTGTGTAAAAATCAACCCATTTTAATGAAAAATCAGTGATTTTATATAAAATTAATATAGCGATTAATAAATTAATTATGAATATTAAACAGAATTTTGAATAATTCATGTTACAAAAACATATAAAAATTTTATTATATCTTTTTAAGGAAAAAATAAAGATAAAAAAAAAGAAATTCATTATTCCTTTTTTCCTTATTCTTAATTTTTAGAATGGATAAAAAAAATAAGAAGAAAAGGAGAAGATTCTATTATTTTACATTAATTATTTATTCCGGATAATGTTTGTTGTAGTATATAATAAAAAATAATATGAAATAATAAAAATGAAAAAAAAGAAAAAAATAGCCATTATTATGGGCGGGGATACAGAAGAGTCTGTCATATCACTCAAAAGTGGAAAAGAAGTTTATAATAATTTAAATAAAGAAGAGTTTGATCCGTATCAAATACATATTTTTAGGGATAAATGGGTTTTAATAGATAATAAAACCAATCATGAATATTTTGTTAATAAACATGATTTTACAGTTTGTCTTTCAGAAAATCAAATTTTAAAATTTGATTGCGTTTTTAATGTTATTCATGGAACTCCAGGGGAAGATGGAATCCTACAAGCTTATTTTCATTTATTAAAAATTCCTTATACAGGATGTCATTTTCATCATGCAAGTATAACTTTTAATAAAAAATATTGTCTCTCTTTATTGAGAGAATTTGGAATCAATACAGCTGTATCCTTTTTTTTGAATAAAAATCAATCTTTTTGCGAAAAAAAAATATTTAATAAAGTAGGATTGCCATGTTTTGTAAAACCTAATAGATCTGGATCTAGTTTAGGAATATCTAAAGTGTATGAAAAAGAAAAATTTTTTTATGCAGTAGAGAAAGCTTTTAAAATAGATAACGAGATCATTATAGAATCCTACCTAAAAGGGACAGAAATTTCCGTAGGGGTGATATCTTTTAATAACAAAATTAAAGTTTTGCCAATTACAGAAATAATTAGCAAAAATGATTTTTTTGATTTTGAATCAAAATATTCTGGAGAGTCTCAAGAAATAACCCCTGCTAGATTATTCCCAAAAGTTGAAAAAGAAATTCAAATATTATCGAAAAAAATATATCAAATATTAAATTTATCAGGAATATCTAGATCGGAATATATTCTTGTAAACGGAGTTCCATTTTTTTTAGAAATCAATACGGTTCCTGGTCTTTCTGAAGAAAGTATTTTTCCAAAACAATTAAAAATAGCAGGAATATCTTTGTCTGATTTTTTTAAAAATGTTATCTATTCTTCTATTGGATGGAAAAAAATAGAGAAATAAAAAAAATCATTTACAATTGCATTTTTTTTTACAAAAGTTTTTTTTTAACGAGAAAGATTTCAATAAAGTTTTAAACAAATAAATTATGGAATACAAAAAAAATATTCCAATAACAATGTATTGCCACATATTTTTATTTTATTTTAATATTTGATATACAAAAAAAGAAGAAAGATAAGCTAATATTGTCATAAAAATAAATTGTATAATAGGCCATTTCCAAGATTTTGTTTCTTTTTTTATTATAGATAATGTACTCATGCATTGCATAGAAAAAGCATAAAAAAATAGCAAAGAAATTCCTGTAGCAATGTTATTATTATATGCAGGAATTTCCTGAAATCCTTTTTTTTTCATTTTCTCCTTTAATAATAAAAAATTTTCTTTTTTTTCTATACTATATAGAGATGACATAGTACTAACAAATACTTCCCTTGCGACAAAAGAAGAAAGTAATCCTATCCCTATTTTCCAATCATATCCTAATGGTTTAATAAAAGGTTCCATTTTTTTTCCTAATAACCCTAAATAAGAATTAGGTAATTCTTTTTTTTTAATCATATTTTCAAAAACAATATAACCTTTAGATTTAGATTCTGAAGGACCAAAAGATCCTAAAACCCAAACTAATACACTAACTAACAAAATCATTTTTCCTGCATTAAAAATGAATGATTTTAAATTTATCCATAAAGTCATGAATATATTTCTGAACATGGGCCACTTATAAGTAGGGATTTCCATAATAAGATGACTTTGATAATTTTTTTTCAAAAGTTTATGAAGAATCATAGACATGCTCAAAGCGGAAAAAATTCCTAATAGATACATTCCCATAAGAACTATTCCTCTTAATTGAATAAAAAACCATTTTTTATCCGGAATGACTAGAGAGATAATTAATGTATAGATAGGTAATCTAGCAGAACATGTCATAAAAGGAGTTGCTAGAATAGTAATTAAACGATCTCTAGGATTTTCAATATGTCTAGCAGACATTACTGCTGGGATAGCACAAGCAACACTAGAAATAAGAGGGACTACACTTTTCCCATTTAATCCAAATGGACGCATGATTCTATCCATTAAAAATATGACTCTACTTATATAACCGGTTTCTTCCATAAGAAGAAGGAAAAATAATAAAATAGAAATTTGTGGAATAAAAGTGATTATGGAGCGAATTCCAGGTAAAACTCCTTTCAAAATAAAATTGTTTAAGGGTCCTGAATAAACATTTTCTAGTTTTTTTTGAATAAAAGAAAAAAAAAATTCTATAATTTTTTTAGGTTTTTCCGACCAAAAAAAAACACTTTGAAAAATAATAAATAGAAAAAGAAAAAAAATGAAATATCCCCATAAAGGATGTAATACCAGAAAATTATCTATTTTTTTGGAAAATTCTAAATGTGATTTTTCTTTTTCTGAATTTTTTTCAGAAACTGTTTTAGAGAAAATTTTTCCTATTTCTTCATATCTATCTAATGTTTCTTTAATTTGTAATCTTCTGGAAATGATATTATGTTTTTTTTTAATTTTTTTTAGGATATTATTTTTTTTTAAAAAATTTTGATTGTTATTGGCTAAGTAGTACCAAGCTTTATAAGTAGTTACTGAATAACTATTTTTTACATCTTGAATAGCAATATGATAACGAAATCCTGGATTGAAAAAAAAATCATTTTTGGTTTTTTTTTCCAGATTTTTTATTTTTTTTTTAACTTCTTCTACTCCTATTCCTTTCCTTGCATTGATCAATACGATTTCTGTAATCAAAAATTTTTTAAGCTTATTGATATCAATAACAACTCCCTTTTTTTTTGCTTCATCAAACATATTCAATATGAATAATACAGGAAATCCTAAGTCTTGTATTTGTCTAAACAATAGAAGACTTTTTTTTATATTAGAAGAATCTGCTACCACAATAATTTTATCTGGATAATCAATATTTTCTGTTGTATTATTTAATAATAATTGACAAACAACTTCTTCATCTTCAGATGAAGGATATAGACTATAAGTTCCAGGAAGATCGACTATCTGATAATAAATATTTTCATAAAAAAAATATCCTATTTTTTTATCAACGGTGACTCCTAAGTAATTTCCTACTTTTTGATTAAGTCCAGTTAATTTATTGAACAAAGAAGTTTTTCCAACGTTTGGATTTCCAACAAGTGCCAATTTAATTCTTCTTTGTTGCTGCATTATTATCAAAAATAAAAATAGGTTCTATTAAAATATTTTCCGCTTCTTTTTTACGTAAAGCTAAACAAGATTGTTCATATCTAATACAGAGTGGATCATAAAAAATAGAGACAAAAAGTATTTCAAATTTCACTCCAGGTAAAACTCCTAATTCTAATAATTTTATGGGAAAATCCTCATTTTTATATCCTTTAATAATTCCTTTTTCTCCTTTTTTAAGATTAGATAAATTCAAACTATTATGTATTTAAAATTCAACAATAAAAAAAATCAATATCCTTTTCTTTCTTTAATAAGAAGAATAAGATCATGAAACGAGAATAAGAATCTTGATTTTTATAAAAAGTATGAAATTACTCATTAGTATAGTAGTAATGAAAAAAAATGAAATAAAGTTTTAAATTTACCAAAATAAATTAACAAATAATCATTAGAAATGATGATATCTGTTTTCATTAGATCTATACAGTTGTTTCTTAGTATTTCTATATTGATTGTTATTCATGAATTAGGTCATTTTTTATTTGCTAAAATATTTAAAGTACGTGTTGATAGATTTTTTTTGTTTTTTGATCCTTGGTTCTCCATTATTAAAAGAAAAATAGGACAAACTATTTATGGAATAGGATGGCTTCCTTTAGGAGGTTATGTTAAAATATCTGGAATGATGATGAATGAAGATGTTGCTTCTCATTCAGATTCAGAGAATAATAATAAAAAAAAATATTGGGAATTTCGTTCAAAATCTGCAATAAAACGATTATTAATTCTATCAGGAGGAATTTTTTTCAATGTGTTATTATCTATTATCATTTTTTCTTCTTTATTATTTAAATATGGAGAAACAAATCTTCCTACAAAAAATGTAAGATTCGGAATTGAAGTAGATTCTTTTGGAAAAAAAATTGGATTAGAAAATGGAGATCGCATTTTATTTATAAATGGAAAATATATTTCGTATTTTAATGATCTTCCTAAAGCTATTCTTTTAGGAAATTCAATTACTGTAGATAGAATGGGAAAAATTCTAAATTTATCATTGACAGATGATAAAAAAAGATTTCTTTTTGATAGAAAAGAATTTAGACCTTTTATTAAACCCCGTATTCCTCCTATTATAAATTATGTAGTTAAAAACTCAGAAGCAGATAAATCAGGACTAAAAAAAAATGATGAAATTATAGAAGTTAATTCTGAATTTATTTTATTTTCCGATCAATTAAAAGATATTGTATCAAAATACAAAAATAAAACTGTAGACTTCTCTATTAATAGAAATGGTTCCCTTATTCAAAAAAAAGTTTTTTTAAATAAAAAAGGATTTTTAGGGATTTATTTAAAAAATTTTATGGATTTGAATCAAATTTTTTCTTTTGAAAAAAAGAATTTTTCTATAATTGAAAGTTTGATTTATGGGGGGAAAAAAACTTGGGAAGTATTAAAAAATCAAATCTTTTTTTTGAAAAATGTTTTTCATATAAAAACTAAAGCTTATAAACAAATAGGTAGTTTTTTTTCTATGGCAAAAGAATTTCCTACCCAATGGAACTGGTATATTTTTTGGTCTTTAACAGCTACTTTATCTATTTGGCTAGCTTTTCTAAATTTATTTCCTATTCCCTCATTAGATGGAGGGTATATCTTCTTTATTTTAATAGAAATGATCACAAAAAAAAGGATTAAAGAAATCATTTTTGAACGTTGTACTTTCATTGGATTTTTAATGATTAGTTTGATCATGATGATGGTTATTATTTGGGATATTTTTAAAGTGTTTTTTTCTTGAATTTTTTATTAAAAAATAAAACTTGATTGACAGTGATCCCTATATCTAGAATGAGATCATTTTTATGTATAGGTTCAATTCTTTTTATAGGAGAAAAAAAACTTAATCCTATTTTGATAACATTTTTTTTACATAACATGAGAAATCTATCATAAAATCCTTTTCCATAACCAATACGATATCCTTTAAAATCAAAAATTAATAATGGAATAAATATTACCTCAATAAGGTGAGGAGGGATTATATGTTTTTTTTTAGGTTCTAGAATTCCATATTGATTTTCTATTAATAAAGTTTTTTCATTAAAAAAACAATTATCTATGGATAATTTATAAAAATTTGAATGAGGAACGGTAACACATTTTTTTTTTTAAAAGAAAATTGATAATAATAAATGTATTAATTTCGTTATGTTTCTGTATAGGTAAGAAAATATGATAATATTTTTTGTTCCATATAAAAAGTTTTTTTAATTTAAAAAAAATGTCATAACTTTTTTTTAAAATTTCTTTTTTAGAAAGAGATTTTCTATCAAATAAATATTTGATTCTTAATTTTTTTTTATTCATTTAATTATTTCATAAAATATGAAAAAAAGTGGATACAATCATTTCATAATGCAATAAAATATGAAATTTTCTAATATTTTTATTATTTTATTGGGGTTTTCTAGTGGTCCCATATGACCTGTTGGTATATTTATGAAATTGCTTTTGTATCCGTTTTTTGATTCATCACAAATTTTTTTTGCATCAAGAATTAAATCATAAATGCCTATTATATATAATTTAGGAAATTTAGTTTTTTTTAATAAAAATCTTCGATCTTTACGAATCAACATTCCTCTTAAAAATGAAAGTACACTCCCTACGGAAGTGGAGATTGCTATTTTTTTTAGAAAATTGAATTCTTTTTGTAATAAATTAAATTTATTAGGATTCAATAATTTATTGATACTAGTCGAAACAAATAAAGGATAATTTTCTGTTATAAGTTGTATAGACCTAATACGGTTTTTTTTTCTTTCAAATGTGTCAGATGATGCTGTAGAATGAAGTAAACATAATCCTAAAAATACTTCTGGATTTTTTTCTGCAAGAGCTAAAGCAACATATCCTCCCATAGAATGACCTACAAAAACTGCTTTTTCTATTTTTTCTTTTTCTAAAAGATATTTGACTATTTCAGCGGATTTTTCCATAGAAAAAATTTTTTTTTCTAAAAAAGTACTTTTTCCATGACCAGGAAAATCCATTAAGATGACTTTATATTTTTCGGAAAGAAAATTGGAAATTTTTTTGAAAATTTCTAAGCTTTCCATAAATCCATGAAGAAAAATAATGGTTATTTCATTTTTATTTCCTTTTATTTCATAGTAAATATTTGTTTTATTATATAATGTTAACATAAATAAAAAAAAATATAGAATAGACAATGAATCATATTATTGCATTGGTTAGATAGATTTATTTTTATCATATTTTTTCTAAAAATTAGAATATAGTTATTAAAAAATTCATTCCATTTTTTATTCATTAAAAAAAAATGAAGTTAGTAATGCTGTTAACCATAAATATTGGAAATTCAAGTTTACGTTTTGGATTATTTAATAATAATTATAATTTAAAATGTAATTGTTCATGGATTATTAACAGTAATCCTCATAGATCATTAGATGAATATATTTTATTATTTAGAAACATATACCAACAATACGGAATTCTATCAAAATTAATACAAAATATTGTGATTGGATCTGTGGTCCCACCTCTTACAAATATTGTAGAACAATCCTTATATGAAATTCATAAAATTAAACCAATAATAGTAGATAGATATTCCTATTCTCCAATTAAACATTATTCTCATCAATTGGGGACAGATTTATATGCTAATGCAATAGCTGCATATACATTATATAAACATAAAAAAACAACTTTAGTCGTAGATTTTGGAACTGCATTAAGTTTAACCTGTATAGATAATAAATATGGAAAACTTCAAGGAGTTATTATAGCTCCAGGAGTTAATAGTTCATTAACAGCATTGATTGGGAATACAGCTCAACTATCACAAATAGAATTGAAAAAACCTTCTAGCATATTGGGACAGTATACTGAAACATGTATACAGAGCGGAATTATATATGGATATATAAGTATGGTAGAAGGTCTTATTAACCGTATTAATAAAGAATTGAAAACAAATTGTTTTGTCATTGCAACTGGTGGACTTTCTCATATATACACTCCTTTAACTAAAAAAATTCATCTTAAAGATAAATTACATACAATAAAAGGGTTAAAAATATTATTTCATTGGAATCAATGATTTTTCATCTCATATTTTTCTATAGATTTTTTTTTATTTTTTTTGATAAAATTTCAAAATTTTTTTCATGGAAAGTCATTCTTTTTTTAGAAAAATCCACATCACTTTCTTTATCTATAGGAATTAAGTGTATATGAACATGAGGAATTTCAAAACCAAGCACGAATAAACCGACACGATTACAAGGAATTGTTTTTTCAATTCCTATAGCAACTTTTCTAGAAAAAGACATAAGATTGAGAAATTCTTTTTCTGTAAGAGAGAATATTTTTTCTTTATTATTTTTTTTTGGGATCACTAAAGTATGTCCAGTTTTTATTGGGGAAATATCGAGAAAAGCTAAATGTTCAGTATTTTCTGCTACTTTATAAGAAAATATTTCGTTCTGAATTATTTTTTCAAAAATGTTATTCTTTTTTTTATTCACTAAATGCGATTTCTAATATTTCGTAATCTAGGATCATTTTATTGGGAAGTTTGATATGAGCTATTTGTCCCACTTGTTTTCCAAGTAATCCTGTAGAGATAGGAGTATTTATGGAAATTTTTCCAGATTTTAAATCGGCTTCTCCTTCTGGAACTAAAGTATATATTTGTTCCCCTCCATATGTTAAATTTTTAACTCTAACTGTAGAAAGAATAGAAACTCTATTTTTGTTTATTTGTGAACCATCTATAACTCGTGCGTTAGATAATTTTTTTTTTAATTTAGCTATATTCATTTCTAAAAATCCTTGAGCTTCTTTTATTGCGTCATATTCTGCATTTTCTGAAAGATCTCCTTTATCTCTTGCTTCTGCTATTTGCATTGATATTTTTGGACGTTCTATGTTTTCTAGTCTTTCTATTTCTTTTTGTAGTTTTTTTAATCCTTCTTTAGTTATATATTCGAATTTTTCCATAGATTATTTATTATATTCACATTATTTTTTTCATTTATAAAGTTAATTGATTTTGTGGATAATCAAAATAACATGATAATTATTATTTATTTGTTTTCTATTTTCATTCAAAATCAATCATATTAATTCAATTTCAATATCTAAAAAAAAAAATTAGGATTCTTCTACTCGTAAAATATTTGCTCCCAAAATACGTAATCTTTGATCAAGATTCTCATACCCTCTATCTATTTGTTCTATGTTTTTTATAATACTAGTTCCTCTAGCAGAAAGTGCAGCAATAAGAAGTGAGATTCCTGCTCGTATATCTGGAGAGTTTAATAGAGAACCTCGTAAATAAGATTGATGATTTAATCCAATAACAGTAGCTCTATGAGGATCACATAATATAATTTGTGCTCCCATTTCAATTAGTTTATCTACAAAAAACAGTCTGCTTTCAAACATTTTTTGATGAATTAAAACACTTCCTTTAGCTTGAGTCGCTACTACGGTTAGAATACTTAATAAATCTGGAGTTAATCCAGGCCATGGAGCGTCAGAAATTGTTAATATTGCATTATTTAAGAACTTTTTTATTCTATAAGATTTTTGTGATGGAATATAGATATCATCATCTTCTTTTTCTAACTTTATTCCCATTTTCTGAAATGTATTCGGAATTATTCCTAAATTTTCCCAACTCACATTTTTGATTCTAATTTCAGAACGAGTAATTGCCGATAATCCTATCCAACTTCCTATTTCCACCATATCAGGTAAAAGGGTATGGGTAGTACATCCTCCCAATTCTTTTACTCCAGTTATATGAATTAAATTAGAAGCAATTCCTTTGATTTTTGCTCCCATTTTATTTAAAAGTTTACATAATTGTTGAATATAAGGTTCACAAGCAGCATTATAAATAGTTGTTTTTCCCTTAGCTAGAGAGGCGGCCATGATAACATTTGCTGTTCCAGTGATAGATGCTTCTTCTAATAAAATGTATTGTCCAGTTAAATATTTTTTGGAACATAAATGAAAAAATTGATCTTCTTTAGAATAATTTATAGAACATCCTAAAGATTTTAATCCTTTCAAATGAGCATCTAAACGTCTACGTCCGATTCTATCTCCTCCAGGAATAGGCATCCATGATTCTCCAAATCTGGCGAGTAATGGTCCAGAAATCATGATAGATCCTCTAATAGACTTTCCATATTCACGAAATTTTTTTGTCCTTAAATATTCAAGTTGAATCTCATTTGCTTGAAAAGTGTAATCTCCAATATCATTTTTCTTAATACGTACTCCTAAATGTTTAAGAATTTGTATTAAACATCTTACATCTCCTATTTCTGGAATATTTTTTATTCTGAGTTTTTCTGATGTTAATAATGCCGCACACAATACTTGTAAAGCTTCATTTTTTGCACCTTGTGGTTTGACTTCTCCTTTTAAAGAAAATCCCCCTTTTATCTTAAAAGTAGCCATTGTTATTTTTCATTATTCATCATACTTTTTTTTCTATTCATAGAATAATTTTTTTTTCTTTTTGTATTTAATAAAATATGAGAACTCTGTAACAATGTATTATCAGAATTATTCATTAAACATATTTTTCCTTTTGAAAGTTCTTTCAAATCTTTAAAGATGACATCATCTTCTACAATATTTTTATTCCATCTTAAATAATTTTTTTTCATTGTATTTGCTATAGCATAGAATAATCCTTCTTTTTTTTGTCTGTTTTTACAATGAATTGCTACATGGATCATATTTCTTATTATTTTTCCATAATATCTAAAATTAGTTAAGTATTCTGGATATACAACTTTTCTACTACAGTTCACTTTCATTTTCTCTGGATTGGGTTTTGGAAAAGGAGGATCAATATCTAACTGATATTTGGACATGATAAATAGTTGATTCCATAATTTATGTTGAAAGTATGGAATTTCTTTGTTAAATCTTGGATTGGAAGACGTCATTAATTTGATGATACTCCATGCACATCTGTTCCGTTTTTTTCTGTTTTTTATTTGTATTGCATAGTAGATCATCTTATGAATATTCCTTCCATATTCCGGAATAACCAATTTGAAACGATTAGTATTATATTCCATATTGATTTTTATTTTTTCCTTTTTTAATAAAAATAAAAATAAGATCTTTTCTTCTAATATCTTAATCTTTAAGAAGATTTATTATTGTTGTAATATGAAGTTTTATCTAATGTCCAAAGAATTTTTTCTTGAAAAAAATTTTTTCTAAATTGACATGAATTATTGAAACAAAATATGCAATGATGGTCTGTACAAGCATCTACATGTACAGATAATTCTACTTTTTTTCCAAATTTTTTTTTTGTTAATTTTGTTAATTTTTGGACTTCTTGATTGGCTTCTTTGACATTAAAAAACCATGGAACAGTCAGATGGCAATCAACATGAAACGCGCTTCCATATTTAATAATTTTTAAATGATGAAGATCTATCCAATAAAGATCTCTTTTTTCATTGAGATAAAAAGATAATTTTTTTAATAGTTTTTTATCAGACTCATCCATAATTCCAGCTGTAGCATTTCTTAATAATTTGAATCCTGTATATAAAATGAAAGATGAAAAAATAATAGAAATAATAGGATCTATCCATATCCATTTAGTTATGTTTAATAATATTAATCCTATAATTATTCCAAAAGTGGAATAAGTATCTATTTGAAGATGTTTTCCACTAGCAACTAACGTTAAAGCTCCATTTCTATTTCCTATTTTACAAGCGTAAAAACCTAAGGAATAATTGATAATAGCAGTGAATAACATTAAAAAAATTCCATAATCTAATCTTAATAAAAGACTTTCATTTATGTTCATGTTTATATGATGCTTGATATGCATTAAAGTCTTGATGAAAATGACGATTCCTACAATAAAAATCAAAAAACCTTCTATTGCAGTAGAGATAAATTCTATTTTTCCATGACCATATGGATGATTATGATCTTTGGGTAAAGAGGATATATAAAGGCTATATAATCCTATAAAACCACTAAATATATTTGTTATACTTTCCATAGCATCACTGAATACAGAAAGTGAAGAAGTTATATACCAAGTAATTAACTTGGTTAAAAATAACAATACTGATACAAAACAAATTAATTTTTGTAGACTAAAATTTATTTTGATTTTGTCATCCATAATAACATACATATGGTTTTATGAATAAATAATAAGTTTAGCTAATTTTAATAGAATTTTTTTTCTACCTGATTTATGAAATTTAATTATGGCTATTTCATTTTTATTATCTAAATCTAATATGATTCCTTCTCCAAAGTTTTTATGAAAAACTTTTCTTCCTTTTTTTGGGAATGTTTTTTCATGAAATAGAGTATCTCTTCTTATCCTACTACTACTATTATTATTAATACTAGATTGAGTAGTAGTAGATAAATAAAAACATTTTTGATTTTCTCTATCAACGAATTTTTTCTCCTGAAGTTCATTAATAAAACGACTAGGAATATTTTGAATTTTTTTTCCCCATAAAAAACGATATTTTGTGTAAGTTAATATAGCTTTTTTTTGAGCTCTTGTTAAAGCTACATAAAATAATCTACGTTCTTCTTCAAGTTTTAATGGAGTATCTAAACTAGATTTTGATGGAAATAAGTTCTCTTCCAATCCTACAATAAAAACAACAGAAAATTCTAATCCTTTGGATAAATGAATTGTCATTAACGAAACTTTATCGTATTCATTGTTTTCATCATTTATTATTACTTCTTCTTCCTTTTCCTTGAATAAAAAAAAAGATCGCAAAAATCCAGATAAACTAATGTCCCCATTATTTAATGGTTCTTGTTCTTTAACATAGCGAAATATATTATCTAATATATATTGAAAATCATTATCGTTATAATAATATTTATTTTCTTTTAACAAAAAATTCACTATAGATTTGGCTATAATATATGCGTTTTGATCGTTTAATTTGTAACGTAAATTTTCTATCTTAGAAATGAAGTTTTCTAATTTATTTTTTGTTTTTTTGTTTATTTTTATTAATGGATAATAATTTTTCCATTTTTTTAAAATGGTATATACAGTTTTATCCTCATTTTTGGATAATGTTAATATTAATTCAACAGTTTTTTTACTTACGATTTTTTTTATTATATGCAATAGTGATTCTTCGTCATTAGAATTCGTGAAAATTCTAAAATAAGCGAATAAATCTCTAATTTCTTTTCTTTTATAAAATGATATAGATCCATATATTTTATAGGGTATTTTTTTTTCTTTCAGTGTATGTTCGATGACATGAGATTGTATATTTGCTCTATAAAGAATAGCAAAATCTTTGTTTTGTAATTTTGTTTTTTTTTTGAGATATAGAATATGAGAAGCAATATATTCTGCTTCTTTTCTTTCAGAAGAAGCAGAATATATTTTCACTTCTTCTCCTTTTTCGTTATTTGTCCAAACTTTTTTAAAAAGTTGATTTTTGTTGAACGAAATAATCTTATTAGAAGCCTGTACAATATGATTGGTAGAACGATAGTTTTGTTCAAGACGGAAAATTTTCGCTTCATTATAATCCATATGAAAGTTTAAAATATTTGATATATTTGCTCCACGAAAAGCATAAATGCTTTGAGCATCATCTCCTACGACAAAAATATTTCTATGTTGATGAGCTAAATTTTTAATGATCGTATTTTGAGATCTATTGGTATCTTGATATTCATCAATTAATATGTATTTAAATTTTTCTTGATATTTTTTCAATACATTTGGAAAATGAAAAAATAAATGGTTAGTATGAAATAGAATGTCATCAAAATCTAAAGCTTCTGCTTTTAAACAACGTTTTACATAGTTTTCATAAATTATTGATATTTCCTTATTGAATTTTCTCAATTTTTTATATGTAAATAAATTATTTTTATATTCAGAAATTTTTCTTATGATTTTTTTAGGGCTAAAAGATGTATTTAAATTGAGATCATTTAATATTTTTTTTATAACACTTTCTGAATCTTTTTGATCATAAATAGTGTAATTAGGACTATAACCGAGCCAATGGGATTCTTTTCGTAAAATTCCTGAAAATATGTAATGAAAAGTTCCTAGGGATATTTTTCTCAAATCCGTTTGTTTTATCATATTTGAAATTCTATTTTTCATTTCTTTAGCCGCTTTATTAGTGAAAGTCAAAGCTAATATATTAGATGGATCAATACCTATATTTTTTATCATATGAACTATTCTATGTGTGATAACACGTGTTTTTCCGGATCCTGCACCTGCAATCACAATGATTGGCCCATCAATTGTTTTGATCACTTTACGTTGAGAACTATTAAGTGATGACCATATATTATCCGCATTACTACTCCTCATGGATCTATTATAACTTTTTTTTATCAACTGATTCTTAACCAAAAAGATCTATAGTATTTATAAAAATGATTTTTTGTAGTAGTTTCGTGAGTTAACAAAAAATTAGGATTCTTATAAAAAAAATTTTTAGCTATAGGAATTACTTCTTTCATGAGTTGATAATCTTTTATCAAATTTGCAATTCTTAAATAGTAAGTTTTTCCGCTCTGTTTCGTTCCTGTTAAATCCCCACTACCACGCAATTTAAGATCTTCTTTCGCAATTTCTAATCCATTATTGGTTTGACACATTTTTTTTATTCTGAAATGTCCTTCAATACTAATTTTATCATTAGTCATAAGAATACAGTAACTTTGATGAATTCCTCTCCCAACTCTCCCTCTTAATTGATGTAATTGAGATAAACCAAAACAATCTGCATTTTCTATTAAAATAACTGAAGCATTTGGAACATCAACTCCTACTTCTATAACAGTAGTAGATACCATTATTTTAGTTTCTCCACGTAAAAATCGAATCATTTGAATATTTTTTTCTTGAGATGTCATTTTTCCATGGAGAATTCCAATTTTATCTTCCAAATTTTTGAATTTTTCTTTTAAAATATGATATCCTTTTATTAAATTTTGATATTTATTTTTATTGTATTTTTCTTCTATAGTAGGGTAAACAATGTATATTTGTCTTCCTTTTAGAATTTGGTTTTGTATTATTTCAAATACTTTATATCTCATTTTGTTAAAAAAATGAACCGTTTTAATTGGTTTTCTTCCTGTAGGAAATTCTTTGATAATGGATATTTTTAAATCATTGTAAAGAGTCATGGCTAAAGTTCTAGGAATAGGTGTTGCTGTCATTATTAATATGTGAGGAGGTTTTTCATTTTTTCCCCAAATTTTTGCTCTTTGTTCCACTCCAAAACGTTGTTGTTCATCTATTATTGCTAATCCAAGATTTTGGAAAAGAACTCTATCTTGAATTAAAGTATGTGTTCCTATCAAAATAGAAATTTTCCCTGTGAAAAGATTATGATATATACATTCACGTCTTTTGTTAGAAGTAGAACTTGTTAATAAAGCTATTTGAATTCCAATTTCAGAAAACATTTTTTTTATGGAAGAATAATGTTGTATGGCTAAAACTTCAGTTGGAACCATTAAACAAGATTGAAACCCATTATCTAAAGCAATGAGCATTGATAATATAGCTATTATAGTTTTTCCACATCCTACATCCCCTTGTAATAATCTATTCATTTGAATAGGTTTTTTTAAATCATTACGTATTTCTTTGAAAACTCTTTTTTGTTCTTCTGTTAAAGGAAAGGGTAAGAAATATTTGTAAAATTTATAAAAATTTCTTCCTAATTTAGAAAAAGGGTAACTGTGAAATGATGTTGTATTTCTATTTTTTGATAGAAGAATAGATAATTTTAAAAAAAATAATTCTTCAAATTTTAAACGATATTGTGCTTGAAATAGTTCTTTTGAAGATTTAGGAAAATGAATTTGAATTAACGCTTCTTTTCTTGTCATTAATTTTTTTTTAAAAATAATATCTTGAAAAAAAATTTCTTTTATATCATTTTTTGATTCTTCTATTAAGTTTTGTAATATATTTATCATAAATAAATTATTGATTCCATTTTCTTTGAATTTTTTAGAAATAGAATAAATAGGATAGAAATTATTTTCTAATCTAAATTTTTGAATATTTGGATGAATAATTTGAATTTTTTGTTGAAACCACTTAACATTATTAACATTTCCAAAAACTAATACGACTATTGGAACGTTTTTTTTAATATTTTTTTTAAAAAAATTGGTTTTTTGAAACCATACTAATTCAATAAATCCTGTATGATCTTCTAAACGTGCTGTCAATATTTTTCCTTTTTTAGGAGTTTTAAGGTGAACTTCTTTTTCTTCTATACTGGTTATTTTACCTAATATTTGTATTATTTTATTGTTATTATTTTTTTCAATATTTGATTTAAATTCAGATATATTCAATATGGAGCAACTGATATATTTTTTGGGATAAAAAAAAAGCAAATCTTCATATGTATGAATATTCAATTCAATATTAAATAAACGTGCTTTTTTTAAATTTACTCCTTTTAAATATTTGATAGATTTTTCTAAAATATTGTATGACATTTTTTTATTGGAAAAATTCAGATTTATTTAGTAATTAATAGCGATTTTTTTGTATAAATAAAAAATATTTAATTTTGTTAATTAAGAAAAGGACATTTAGCTCAGATGGTTTAGAGCGCTACTTTGACAGAGTAGAGGTCGTCGGTTCAAATCCGATAGTGTCCACACTCACACTATTTATTTATCGTTTAGTTTAGTAGTGTGATGAAAGGGAAAGTGTATAAGTTTATGGATTTATGATTTAATTAATTAATTTTTATATTTTTTTTGTTTATATGGTGGTATTAATTACGACAGTAAGAGAAGGTGAGTCAATAGAAAAGGCTTTGAAAAAGTGCAAAAAAAAATTCGATAAAACGCGTATTCTAAAGGAATTTAGAGAAAAACAACAATATATAAAACCTTCTGAAGGAAGAAGGAATAAAATTTTGAAAGCTATATATCGAGAACGCATGAGATTAAAAAAAGAGGAGTAAACAGTTTTTTTCTTACTTATTTTTATTTTTTGTGAAAGTAGAAAAATTTAAAAAATCTATTTTTGGATTGGTTGGAAAGGAAATTAGTTATTCTTTTTCAAAGAAGTTTTTTATAGAAAAATTTAAAAAGGAATCTATTCGTCATATAACTTATGAAATATTTGACATTCCAAAAATAGAGGACATTTTATGGATTTTTAAAAATCCTTATTTTAAAGGGTGTAACGTCACGATTCCATATAAAACAAGTATTATTCCTTTTCTTACGGAAATTATGCCAGAAGCAAAATCTATTGGTTCCGTGAATGTAGTTAAAATAATACATGATCAACATAATAGTAGGAGGATAATTGGATCCAATACGGATGTTTTAGGGTTTGAGTTATCCTTTAAAAAGGATATGAAGAAATTTTCATGTCATAATGCAATGGCGGCTTTGATTCTTGGAACTGGAGGAGTCTCTAAATCTATTTCATTCATTTTAAGAAAATTGAAAATACCATACAAATATGTTTCTAGAAAAAAGAAAAACAAAGATTTTTTTGTATATGAAGAATTAAATAAAAATTTGATAAAAAATTATAAAATTATCATTAATTGCACTCCTTTAGGAACTTATCCAATGGTAAATTCATGCCCCCCTTTACCTTATCAATATCTTTCTTCTTCTCACTATCTTTATGATGTTGTTTATAATCCATCTAAAACTTTATTTTTAAAAAAAGGAGAAGAAAATGGCGCTATGATTAGAAATGGATTAGAAATGTTACGGATTCAAGCAGAAGAATCTTGGAAAATATGGAATTCTTAAATTAATTAAGAAAATTTTTTTTTCTTTCTACTACTCTATTTTTTTTATACTTTTTATACTTACTAAAAAAAAACACATTTCTATGTTAATGTGTTGTTGTAGAAGTAAAATTATTATTATGATTATTTTTTTTTTATAATATTATGAAATGAAATATGAAGAAATTTTTATGAAAAGAGCCATTCAATTAGCTAAAAATGGATTAGGATCTACATCTCCTAATCCTATGGTAGGATGTGTGATAGAAAGAAATAGTTTGATCCTTTCGGAAGGATGGCATTATCAAAAAGGAAAATCTCATGCAGAAGTAAATGCTATTAATATGGTCAATAATGTTTCTTTATTTTTTGATTCAACTCTTTATGTTACATTAGAACCATGTGTTCATTTTGGAAAAACTCCTCCTTGCGTAGATTTAATTATTAAAAGTAATATTCCTAGAGTTGTAATAGGAGTACAAGATCCTTGTCATAAAGTAAAAGGATTGGGAATTCAAAAATTAAAAGAACATGGAATAGAAGTTATAGAAAATGTTTTAACAGATCAATGTCGTTTTTTGAATAAACGTTTTTTTACTTTTTATGAAAAAAATAGACCTTATGTTATATTAAAATGGGCACAAAGTGAGAATGGATTCATGGATTTTTTGAAAAAAAAAGGAAAAAAAAAAAAAAAGAAACGTTTTTGGATTAGTGGAATTTATTCCAGACAATTGAGTCATAAATGGAGATCAGAAGAAGATAGTGTTTTGGTAGGAAAAAATACTGTGTTAAATGATAATCCAAAATTAAATGTTAGAAAATGGTTTGGGAATAATCCTATTAGAATTATTCTTGATAGAAATTTGAATATATCTCCTTCTTATTTTGTTTTGAACGGAAAACAACAGACAATTGTATTTACAGAAAAAAAAAAAGAAAATCAGAAAAACATAGAATTTATTCAGATCTCTTTTGAGAAAAAAATTATAAAAAATATATTAAATCATTTATATAAAAAAAAAATTTTATCCTTAATTGTAGAAGGAGGTAAAATGACTTTAGAAAGTTTCATAAAAGAAAATATTTGGGATGAATCTAGAATTTTTTTTTGTCGTTTTTTTTTAAAGAAAGGATTATATGCTCCGATAGTATATGGAAAAATATTAAAAAAAGTTGATATTGATGATCATGATCAATTGATTATTAAAATTCCATTTTAATTGGATTTTTTATCCAATTAAAAATCTAAAAGTATCAATATTATCTGCATAATCTTCTAGTTTAGGAAATTGCGCTTTTCCAAAAGGAACTTCATTTTTTGAAAAAATATTTTTTGCAACTATACATTGTAAATGTTCTTTATTTTTTTGAATAGAATTTTTTAAATGATTTAAATTTTTGTAAAATTCGTAATAAACTACAGATATTGGACTGTGATAATTCTTCTCTTCTTTGAGAAGAAGAAAATTATTTCTTATAATAGGAATTTTATTCATGGTATAAATAGAAAAATAATAATTGTAATTGTCAATGTACTTTTTATTTTTTGTGATATATTTAAATAGAAAAGATTTATCTAAAATTAAACGAAGATCATAATTATAAGGAATGAATATTTTTCCTACACTTCTGCATCCTCTTCCGGAATAAGTTAATATGTCTTTATTTAAAGAAATTAAATCATTTTCATTTTCATTTCCTTGTATTACAGCTATGGAGGTTCGTCTTTTTCTAAGAATCATAGGATATTTTCTAAAATAGTATTCAAAATAACGAGCTGTATTAGAACTTCCAGTAGCTATTACATTATTAAATTTTTCTTTAAAAATATTTTTAGTAAATTTTATTTTTTTTTTTAATAAAGGGTTTATATCAGTAATGATTTTACATAAAAAAGGAAGTAATAAATTATCTTCCGAAGATAATTTTATTAGAATACGGTGTCCTGATAAAAGGACACATAAAAAATCATGAAATCCTACTCCAGGGATATTTCCTGGCATTATAACCAAAACTATTTTTTTTTTATTAGACTCAAAAGAGTATTTGCTTATCCAAGATTCTATATTCTTTTTTCTAAGAATATCCCCCCAATGATTAATAGTAATTAATAAATCTTCTATTCTAAACCAACTGTTAGAAATAGAAATTTTTCTAATAATCTTTTGAAAAGGAAAAAAAAACTTTTCAAAAGAGCTATAGACCTTTTTTTCTTCATAAAATTTTTTAAATTCTCTTAGAAAACAACCTAATTTATCAAAAACTTCTACCATGGTTTTTTTCATCATTTTTTATTATTTATTTTTATTAATTATATATTATTTAAATTACCAATATTAAATTAATTTATTTTCAATGTCCATAAAAATCACAGAAGAATGTATTAATTGTGGAGCATGTGAATCAGAATGTCCTAATCAAGCTATTTATGAAGGGGGAAAAATGTGGAGTATGTCAGACGGAACTTCTTTAAAAAAAAGAAAAGAAGAATTAAAAATAGATCCTACTATTCCTAAGGATCCCAGAAAACAGGAAATTTATTTTGTAGTTTCAGAGAAATGTACAGAATGTGTTGGTTTTTATGAAGAACCTCAATGTGCAATGATATGTCCAGTGAATTGTTGCATATTAGATAAAAATCATTTGGAATCTAAAGAAGATCTTTTTAAAAAAAAAAATTTTTTGCATGGTGAGTAAAATTATGTATGGAAATGATCATCATAAAAAGACCATAAAGACTCAACATTTGGAAATAAAACAAACTTTTAAAAATTGGAAAAAAATAGTAAAATATTATTCTCCAAATAATTATAAGGCTTTTATTCAAATAATGAACACTTTTATTCCATTTTTTATTATTTGGATTATAATAAAATTTTACATTTTTAATTATTCAAAATCTTTAACAATTTTATCATCTATATTCAATTCATTTTTTTTAATTAGAATATTTATTATTCAGCACGATTGCGGACATCAATCTTTTACTACTTCAAAGTCTTTTAATAATGTATTAGGTTTTATTTGTAGTCTTTTTACATTGATTCCATTTAAGTATTGGGCAAAATCACATAATTATCATCATGCACATAATTCCCAATTGGATTTTAGAGATATAGGAGATATTAGAATTTTAACGGTTCGTGAATATCATCAACTAAGTTTTTGGAAAAAAATCAAATATAGAATGTATCGTTCGTTTGTTATCATGTTTTTTTTAGGTCCTATTTATTATATATTGATACATAATAGATTGCCATTAATCCATATTAAAGGGTGGGAAAAAGAAAAATTTGATCTTTGGATAAGCAATCTTTGTCTTTTATTTTTTTATGCATTTATAGGATTTTTTATAGGATTTTTAAAATTATTATTTATACAATTACCAATTGTTGTTTTCTTTTCTATTGTAGCCGTATGGGTTTTTTATGTTCAACATCAACATAATCCTAATTATAAAGAATGGAAAGTCAATTGGGATTATTGTATAGCTGCTATTAAAGGAAGTTCTTTTTACAAATTGCCTAAAATAGTTCATTGGTTTACAGGAAATATAGGTTATCATCATATCCATCATTTAGCTCCCCATATTCCATTCTATTATTTACAAGATTGTCATAGACAAAATCCTATTTTTGATAAGTATGTGACTAAAATGAATTTTTCAGGAAGTTTGAAATGTATTCGTTATAAACTTTGGGACGAAGAGAATAAAAAGATGATAAGTTTTAATGAAAATGAAAAAAAATGGGATAAAAATAAGAATAGATATGATAAAAAAAATTAATTCTGATTGGATTTTTTATTAAAAAAATGAATGGAATAAACCTTATTTTCAAAAATTGAAAGATTTTATTGATATAGAATATCAAAGATATATTTGTTTTCCAGAAAAAAACACAACATTTTTTTATCTTTAAATTATTGTTCTTTTCAAAAAGTAAAAGTCGTTCTTTTAGGACAAGATCCTTATTACAAAAAAAATCAAGCTGATGGACTTTCCTTTTCTGTTCCTAATGGAGTTTCTTTTCCTCCTTCATTAAGAAATATTTTTATAGAAGTAAATAATTCTTTACAAAGAAAGAAGTCATTTTCAAAAAATAACAGTAGTGGATCTTTGATTGGTTGGGCTAAACAAGGTGTTTTTACTACTTAATTTTATTTTAACAGTCAGAGAAGGATTTCCTGGATATCACAGAGATAAATAATAAGGGATGGGAGATTTTTACGGATCAAATTGTACGAACAATTTCTAATAAAAAAAAGAAGATTGTTTTTCTATTATGGGGAAAATATGCTAAAAAAAAAGCATCTATCATTAATTCGTTTAACAAACATTATATTTTAAAAACTTCACATCCATCTCCATTTTCTGCAAATCTTGGATTTTTTGGATCCAAACATTTTTTAAAAACCAATCAATTTCTATATGAAATAGGAAAAAAACTATTCTTTGGTGAACTCATAGTCATAGAGAGAGAAAAGATTAAAAATGTAAAGAATGATTTTCAAAACTTAATAATGCAGCTTCTTTGAAAGCTTCACTGAAAGTAGGATGTGGATGACAAATTCTATATATATCTTCTGAAGAAGCTCGGAATTCCATTGCAACAGTCGCTTCCATAATCATATCAGAAACATGATCTCCTATCATATGAACTCCTAGAATTTCATCTGTTTTTTTATGAGAAATAATTTTTACAAAACCTTCAGTATTTCCACTTGCACGAGATATTCCTAAGATTTTCATAGGAAAATAACCTGTGTTATATTCTATTCCTTTTTTTTGAATTTCATTTTCTGTATTTCCAACACTAGAAATTTCAGGATAAGTATATACTACTGATGGGATGAGGTTGTAGTTTATTTTATTAGGTTTTTGTCCTGCTATATGTTCAACTACATATAATCCCTCTTCTTCTGCTTTGTGTGCTAACATTTTTCCCCCTATAACATCCCCTATAGCATAAATATTTTTTACAGAACTTTGTAAAGAATCATTAACTATGATGAATCCATTTTTATCTTTTTTTATCCCTATATTTTCTAATTCTAGACCTTTTGTATAAGGATTTCTTCCAATGGCAATAAGACAATAATCTCCTATATATGTCCTATTTTTCCCATTATTTTTATCTTGAACATAAACTGATACTTTATCGTTTTTTGAAACGATATTAGTGATGAATGAAGAAGTTTTTATTTGAATCGAAGATTTTTCCAATATTTTTTCAATTTCCATACTTAAGGAATGGTCCATATTTGATATAATTCTGTCCATAGAATCTATAATAGTAACATGACTCCCTAATCTACTGTAAATAGATCCTAATTCCAATCCAATAAATCCTCCCCCAATTATTATTAATTGGTTTGGTATTTCATTTATAAGAAGAGCTTCTGTAGAAGAAATAATTCTTTTATTAAATGAAAATGGAAGAGGAAGACTTAAAGGTTTAGATCCTGTAGCGATTATACAATATTGAAATTGTATTTTTTTGAAAGATTTTTTATTCTTATTTTCTACAGAAATAACATTATTCTTTTTAAAAGAAGCTGTTCCTTGATATAAATCAATGTTGTTTTTTTTCATTAAATATTTTATTCCATCACTTGTTTTTTTTACTATTTCATTTTTTCTATTCATCATTTTTTGGAAATCTAAAGAAAGTTTATGAAAAAAAATTCCATGTTCATAATAATAGTTTTTCTTTGCTAAGAAATAATATTTAGAAGAATATAAAAGAGATTTAGAAGGAATGCAGCCTACATTTAAACATGTCCCTCCTAATTCTTGGTATTTTTCTATAATAGCAGTGTGAAATCCAAGTTGGCTTGCGCGAATGGCAGATATATAACCTCCAGGTCCAGATCCTATAACAACAATATCATATAAATTATTATTATGCATCATTATAATGATTCTTTGTTTTTTGTTGAATGTTAAAAAGAGAATAAAGTTACTACATAATTAAATTACATATTTAATACATATGCAAAAATTAATGGAGCTACAATTGTAGCATCTGATTCTATAATAAATTTTGGAGTATCTTTCTCTAATTTTCCCCAAGTAATTTTTTCATTAGGAATAGCTCCTGAATAAGATCCATAACTCGTAGTAGAATCTGAAATTTGACAAAAATAAGACCAAAAAGGAGTAGAATGTAATCCTATATCTTGCGAAAGCATGGGAACAACACAAATAGGAAAATCTCCTGAAATTCCTCCACCTATCTGAAAAAATCCTATTTTTCTATGAGTGGATTCTTTTTGATACCATTTTGCCAAATAAATCATGTATTCAATGCCATTTTTAACAAGAAATGGGTGAAAGAATTTTTTCATACAACATGAAGCAAAAATATTTCCTATTGTACTATCTTCCCAACCTGGAACAACCATAGGTAAATTTTTATTTGCTGCAGCTAACACCCAACTATCTTTTGAAGATATATTGTAATATGGTTCTAAAATGTTTTCTAATAATAATTGATAAATATACTCATGAGGAAAATACCGTTCAGATTTTTCTTGAGCTTTTTTCCATACATGGAAAATATGTTTTTGTAAAAGTTTAAAAGCTTGTTCTTCCGGAATACATGTATCTGTCACACGGTTGAATCCTTCTTTTAAAAAATTTTTTTCTTCATCAGGAGTTAAGTCTCTATAATTGGGAATTTTTTTATAATGGGAATGAGCTATTAAATTTGTTATATCTTCTTCTAAATTAGCTCCAGTACAAGAAATTATATGGACTTGATTTTTTCGAATCATTTCCGCTAATATTTTCCCTAATTCTGCTGTACTCATAGCTCCAGCTAAAGTAATCATCATTTTTCCATTGTTTTTGATATGATTTTTGTATTCTTTAGCTGCTTCTAATAAAGTTAGAGCATTAAAATGAAGAAAATATTTATCAATAAATGAAGTAATAGGAGTAGAATCTTTCATAAAATTTATTATTATTATCTGGCTATTTGTACAGCTCTAGTTTCTCTGATCACTGTTACTTTGATTTGACCAGGATAAGTCATTTCGTTTTTTATTTTTTCTGTTATATCACAAGATAATTGAAAAGCCTTTTTATCATCTATTTTTTTACTTTCTACTAAAACACGTAGTTCTCTTCCTGCTTGTATAGCAAATGCTTTATTGACTCCGTCAAAACTAAAAGCTATATCTTCTAAATTTTTTAACCTTTTTGAATAAGATTCAAAAGAATTTCTTCTTACTCCTGGACGTGCTCCGCTAATAGAATCTGATACTTGTACAATAGGAGAAATTAAAACTTTCATTTCTATTTCATCATGATGTGCTCCTATTGCGTTACACACTTCCATATTTTCTCCATATTTTTCTGCCCATTGCATTCCTAAAATAGCATGTGGAAGCTCTGATTCTGTTTCAGGAATTTTTCCAATATCATGTAATAATCCTGCACGTTTAGCTAGTTTAGTATTTAAACCAAGTTCTGAAGCTAATATTCCTGATAAATGAGCTACTTCACGAGAATGTTGTAAAAGATTTTGTCCATAAGAGGAACGATATTTCATTCTTCCTATCATTTTAATTAATTCGGGATGAATTCCATGAATTTCTAAATCTATTATATTTTTTTTTCCTATTTCTACTATTTCTTCTTCAATTTGTTTTTCTGTTTTTTCTACAATTTCTTCAATCCTTGCCGGATGTATACGGCCATCTATAACTAATTTATGAAGAGATAATCTTGCAACTTCTCTTCGTATAGGATTAAAACAAGATAAAAGAATTGCTTCCGGGGTATCATCTACAATGATTTCTACTCCCGTTGCTTTTTCTAAAGCTCTTATATTTCTTCCCTCTCTTCCAATTATACGACCTTTTACATCATCTGATTCTATATTGAAAACAGATACTGCATTTTCAACTGCTTGTTCTGTTCCTATTCTTTGAATAGCTTGTATGACAATTTTTCTTGCTTCCATTTTTGCAGTTAATTGAGATTCTTCTCTAATATTTTGTATATGTGATTGTGCTTTTCCTTTTGCTTCTTCTTTAAAAATTTCAATTAAATCATTTTTGGCTTCTTCAGAAGAATAATTGGATATTTTTTCAAGTAATTCTATTTGTTTGATATGCATATCGTTAAACTCTTCTTGTTTTTTTTTAAGAATTTTGAATTTTTTTTCATAATCATGTATTTGTGCTTCTAAACGATTATTTTTTTTAAAAAAAATTTCTATTTCTTTTGATAATCTACTTTCTTTTTCTTTTGTTTTTTTTTCTATATCAATTATTTTTTTTTCTCTAAAATGAACATCTTTTTCATGTTTTGATTTAAGTTCTATAAATTTTTCTTTTGCTTGAAGCATTTTCTTTTTCTTTATAGATTCTCCTTCTTTTTCAGCATTTTTCATCATTTTTTTTGCTTGAATATTTGCTTTTTCTAATAATTGAATATATTTTTTCAATATAGTTTTCTTTCCAAAAAAATAACATGTAATAATTCCAATCATAAACCCCATTAGGACCGAAAATCCAACATTTATTTTCATATTTACTCAATTTAAATAAAAATAAAATAGACATTTTAATAACATTTTTAAAACAAAAAAACAATAAGTAAAAACTATAAAAATTTATAATAAAAACTTGAATTGAATTCATAAAAATAACAATGATAAATATACAAAATTAACGAAGAGGTCTTTTATAGATTTGTTTTTTAATAATCAGAATTTGAATAAATTATAATAATTTTTTAATGAAAAAAGTATATTTAGATAATGCAGCTACAACTCCTGTAAGAAGTGAAGTTATAAAAGTTATGTTAAAAACATTAAAAGATTCATTTGGAAATCCATCTTCGACACAACACAGTTATGGAAGAAAAACTCGATCAATCATAGAAGAATCTAGAATTCGTATAGCAAAAGAAATTAATGCTGAACCACATGAAATCATTTTTACTTCAGGTGGAACTGAAGCCAATAACCTTGTTTTGAGATCTTCTATAATAGATTTAAAAGTCAAATCTATTTTGACCTCTCCATTGGAACACGACTCTGTATTACAAACAGTTATGAATTTATCTTGGAATCACCAAATACTTGTAGAATTTGTTCGTATTCAAGATAAAGGAGTGATTGATTTGAATCATTTAGAAAAAATATTAAAAAAAAATTCCTATAAATCTAAAAAAATGCTTGTTAGTTTAATGTATGCTAATAACGAAATAGGAAATTTATTAGAAATAGATAAAGTTGTTTCTCTCTGTAAAAAGTATAATGCTTATTTTCATTCGGATCTTATTCAAATCATAGGAAATATTTCAATTAATATGAAACAGTTTTCTTTTGATTTTGCAACGGCAAGTGCCCATAAATTTTATGGGCCAAAAGGAATCGGTTTTGTGTATATTAGAGAAAAAATCATAAAAAGAATAAAACCATTAATTACAGGGGGAAATCAAGAATATGGAATACGTTCAGGAACAGAAAATGTTTATGGAATTGTTGGATTATCAAAAGCATTGCATTTGTCTTATTGTAATCTAACGAATCATTTAGAAAAAATGAAATATTTAAAATCTTATTGTATTTCAGAATTACAAAAAATAATTCCAAATGTTATTTTTAATGGGTTATCAGATTCTCTTGAGAAGAGTATTCCTACTATATTAAATATTTTTTATCCAAAAAAGGATAATTTATTGTATTTTCATTTAGATTTAATGGGAGTATCTATTTCTAATGGGAGTTCATGTAAATCAAATAATTTTGAAAAAAAAATATCTCACGTGATTCAATCAATCACCAAGGATAAACATTTGTTAGAAACAATGATGCCTGTAAGAATTTCTTTTGGAATTTTCAATGAAAAAAAAGATATTGATTTTTTCATAAAAGCTTTAAAAAAGAAAATAGAAAGTTAATGATACAAAGAAATTTTTTATTAAAATTAAAATATTTTTTTAAATATCTTTACGAAGATAGAAATTCTATTTCTTCTTCTACTAGAATGAATCAATATCATTTGATTCAATCTTCTGTAGGTAAAAAAGTAATTATGGCTATTACGGGAATCTTTCTTATGTCTTTTTTATCGTTACATTTGAGTGTGAATCTTTTTCTTTTTTACGGAGAAGAAGCCTTCAATGAAGCCGTTTCTTTTATGAGAAGAAATGCCATCATTAGAATATTAGAATATGTTCTTGCATTAGGATTCATTGTTCATATTCTTTTTGGAATAAGATTACATATCAAAAATAGAAAATTGAAAGGGGAAGAAGATTATGCTGTACAAAAATCTATTTCTTCATTTGGTAGCCGTACTATGATTTATACAGGATTTTTAATTTTATGTTTTTTAGTTTTACACTTGATGAATTTTATGATTCCTATGAAATATTCGAATCATAATTCGGATTATAATGTGGTTGTTACATTATTTAAAAACCCTATATATACATTTGTATATGTTTTTTCGTTTTTTATTTTAGGAATTCATTTGAGTCATGGATTTCAATCATCTTTTCAGTCATTAGGTTTATCTACTAATAAGAAAAGATTGTATTGGATACAAAAATTAGGTTGTTTTTATTTTTGGCTCATTTGTTCTGGATTCTCTATCATAGCTATTTGGTTTTTTTTCATTCAATGGTAGTCGTTATTTATAATATTTTTTAATTTGATTCAAAACTATTTGAAATTAAACTCAAAAATACCGAGTGGAGAACTCACTAAAAAATGGACCAATCATAAATCTACTTTAAAATTAGTCTCTCCTAAGAATAGATCTAATATAGAGATTATAGTGATTGGAACCGGACTTTCCGGTGGATCTGCTTCTTCTTCTTTAGCTGAACTAGGATATAAAGTTAAAGTTTTTTGTTATCAAGATTCTCCTAGAAGAGCTCACTCTGTTGCTGCTCAAGGAGGAATTAATGCTTCTAAAAATTACAAAGGAGATAATGATTCTGTTTTTCAACTTTTTTATGACACTATTAAAGGTGGAGATTATAGATCTAGAGAAGCAAATGTTTATCGTTTGGCAGAAATATCTTCTAATATTATAGATCAATGTGTTGCTCAAGGAGTTCCATTCGCTCGTGATTATGCTGGTTATCTTGAAAATAGGTCTTTTGGAGGGACTAAAGTTTCTAGAACTTTTTATGCCAAAGGACAAACTGGACAACAACTTTTATTGGGATGTTATTCAGCTATGTCTAGACAAATTGGAAAAGGAAGAATAAAAATGTATAATCGTCATGAAATGCTTGATTTAGTTGTTATAGAAGGAGTTGCTAGAGGTATTATTGCTAGAAATCTAATTTCTGGAGAAATTGAACGTCATGCAGCTCATGCTATTGTTATTGCATCTGGAGGTTATGGAAATGTGTTTTTTTTATCTACTAATGCGATGGGAGCTAATGCTAGTGCTATCTGGAAAGTTCATAAAAAAGGGGGATTTTTTGCAAATCCTTGTTATACTCAAATACATCCAACTTGTATTCCAGTTCATGGAAATTATCAATCTAAATTAACATTAATGTCTGAATCATTGAGGAATGATGGCCGTATATGGGTTCCAAAAAAAGTAGAAGATTCCATTTCTATAAGAAATGGGAATAAATCTCCTGAAGAAATTCTTGAAGAAGACAGAGATTATTATCTTGAGAGACGTTATCCATCATTTGGAAATCTTGTTCCAAGAGATGTTGCATCACGTGCTGCTAAAGAACGTTGTGATAAAGGGTTGGGAATAGAGAATAATGAAACGAAAGAAGGTGTATTTTTAGATTTTTCTTATTCTATAGAACAATATGGAATAGAAAAAGCAAATGAACTTGGAATCAAAACCCCATCTTCCATAGAGATTAAAAAGTTAGGAGAAAGTGTTTTAGAATCTAAATATGGAAATTTATTTCATATGTATGAAAAAATAACAAATCAAAACCCTTATAAAAATCCCATGAGAATTTATCCTGCTGTTCATTATACTATGGGGGGGATATGGGTAGATTATAATTTAATGTCTTCTATAACAGGATGTTATATTATAGGAGAAGCAAATTTTTCAGATCATGGAGCTAATCGTCTTGGAGCATCTGCATTAATGCAAGGATTAGCAGATGGGTATTTTATTTTGCCATATACTATAGCTGATTATTTATCTCATATAATACATGTTTCTAATTCTAATACCACAAAAAACATATCTACAGAACATAAGGAATTTGATAAATCAGAAAAAAATGTAAAAGATAGAATAAAACGATTACTTCATAATAATGGAGATCTTTCTGTTGATTTTTTTCATAAAGAACTTGGAAAAATCATGTGGAAATATGTTGGAATGAGTAGAAATCATACGGGATTATTAAAATCCATAAAAAAAATACAAGAACTCCGTGAGGAATTTTGGAAAAATATTTTTGTTCCTGGAAATATAAATGATGGATTAAATTTAGAATTAGAAAAAGCTGGACGGGTTGCAGATTTTTTAGAATTAGGAGAGTTAGTAGCAATGGATGCTTTAAATAGAAAAGAATCTTGTGGAAGTCATTTTAGAGAGGAATATCAAACAAAAGAAGGGGAAGCTTTACGAGACGATATTCATTATAAATATGTTTCTATATGGGAATATCAAAAAGAAAAACTTCTTAGTGAAGAAATTATGCATAAAGAAAACTTATCTTTTAATTTTGTAAAATTGCAATCTCGTTCTTATAAATAAAGAAGACATAAATAAATAATATGATGAAGAAAGGATTACTCAATTTTACATTAAAAATATGGAGGCAAAAAAATAATAAAGAAAAGGGTAAGTTTAAAACTTATAAAATTTATAATCTTTCTCCTAATAGTTCTTTTCTAGAGATGTTAGATCTTTTAAATCATCAAATATTATATGAGAAAAAAGAATCTCCTATATCATTCGATCACGATTGTCGTGAAGGAATCTGTGGAATGTGTTCTTTATACATAAATGGAAGAGCTCATGGTCCAGATGATTTAGTGACAACTTGTCAATTACACATGCGTCATTTTCATAATGGAGAAACTATATATATTGAACCTTGGAGAGCAAAGCCTTTTCCTATCATTAAAGATCTTATTGTCGATAGATCATCTTTAGATAGAATTATTATATCAGGAGGATTTATTTCTGTGAATACATTTGGAAAAACAATAGATGGAAACATGATTCCTATTCCCAAAGAAGATGCAGATAAAGCTTTCGATGCGGCTACATGTATTGGATGTGGAGCGTGTGTTGCTGCATGTAAAAATAGGTCCGCTATGTTATTTGTTTCAGCAAAAGTAACACAGTTTGCTTTTCTTCCACAAGGAAAAATAGAAAGAAAAAACCGTGTATTAAATATGGTAAAAAAAATGGATGAGGAAGGATTTGGGAGTTGTACCAATACTCAAGCTTGTGAAATTGAGTGTCCAAAAGGAATTTCTACAGAATACATTTCTTTTCTAAATAAAGAATATATTTTATCATTTACATAAAATAAATAAAAAATATTTTTTTTAATATTCATAATCATGGAATATTTAGATTTTGAAAAACCTATAAAAGAAATTTATGATCAATATATTAATTGCATTCTTATAGAAAAGAAAAGTGGTGTAAATATGAAAGAAGTTTGTAGTCAATTACAGGATAAATTGGAACAAACTATTAAAAAATTACATAGTCAATTAACTCCTTGGCAAAGAGTTCAATTATCTAGACATCCAAATAGACCTTATACTTTAGATTACATTATTTCTATTACAAAGAAAGATTCTTTTATTGAATTACATGGAGATCGTTATATTGGAGATGATAAAGCGATGATCGGAGGTTTTGGAAAAATAGAAGAGAAAACTTTTATGTTTGTAGGAACTCAAAAAGGGAAAAACACGAAGGATAGGCAATATAGAAGATTTGGAATGCCTAATCCAGAAGGATATAGAAAAGCATTACGTCTTATGAAACTAGCGGAAAAATTTCGTAAACCGATTGTAACCTTTATAGATACGCCAGGTGCTTTTCCTGGAATTGAAGCAGAAGAAAGAGGTCAAGGAGAAGCTATTGGAAAAAACATTTATGAAATGATGTGTTTGAAAGTTCCTATAATTGTTATAATTATAGGAGAAGGAGCAAGTGGGGGGGCATTAGGTATTGGAATAGGAGATAAGGTTTCTATGATGGAAAATTCTTGGTATTCTGTGATTTCTCCTGAAAGTTGTTCTGCAATACTTTGGGGAAATTGGGAAAAAAAAGAAAAATCAGCAGAAACATTAAAATTAACGGCAGAAGATATGCATAAATTAAATCTTATAGATGATATTATTAAAGAACCTTTAGGAGGTGCTCATTTTCGTCCTGAATTAGCATATAAAGTCGTTAAAAAACAAATCATGAAATATTATAAACAATTATCATTTTTTGATACAGAAGTTTTAATCAGAAATAGGAAAAATAAGTATATTTCTATAGGTTTTTTTTATGATTAAAAATGATTCTTATATAAGAAATATATAAAATCATTATCAAAAAATTTAATTTGTTTATTATTGTATAATTTATAATTTTTTGTGTTTTATAAAGGAAAACGTGCAGTGGAGTAGGGAGTAATATGTTATTACTAACACAACACGGACGTATACAGAATAGTAGTAAAAAAAAGTTGTGTAATATTTTTTATCATGATAAAAATGAATCATCTAATCCAAGAGGAAGAAAAAAAATTTTGTTCTGATTTCATAAAAAATGGAAAAATACCTCCTCAAGCATTGGATTTAGAATATGCGATAATAGGTGCTATTCTGATTGATAAAAAAGGATTAGATGAAATTATTGATATTCTTTTTCCTGAAGTTTTTTATAAAAAGGAACATCAAGATATATTTCGTGCTATTCAAAAGTTATATCTTAATTCTAAGCCTGTAGATATTTATACTGTTTCCAACCAATTACGTCAAGATGGAAAACTAGATATTATAGGAGGAGAGTTGTATTTAATAGAATTAACACAGAAAGTTATTTCTTCTGCACATATAGAATATCATAGTCGTATAGTCCAACAAAAATTTATGATGAGAAAATTGATAAGCATATCTTCTGATCTTATAGAAAACTGTTATGATGAGAGGACAGATGTTTTTGAACTTTTAGATAAAGCGGAATCTAAACTTTTTGAAATTAATCAAAAATATTTAAGATCAAAAAAGTATGAGAATACACAATCTCTCATCATGAAAGCTATTGAAAGAATAAAAAAAATAGGAAAAAATAAAAATGGATTAAGTGGAATTTCTTCTGGTTTTTATAAAATGGATCAAATTACTTCTGGATGGCAGAATTCAGATTTAATTATACTTGCTTCTAGACCTGGTATGGGAAAAACAACTTTTATGTTGTCTATGGTTAGAAATATTGTAATAGAACAAAATATTCCTGTTGTTATTTTTTCATTAGAAATGTCATCTATTCAATTAATCACAAGATTGATTTCATCGGAGTCTGGTATCTCTTCAGAAAAACTGAAAAAATCTTATTTATCTGATTTAGATTGGAAATGTCTTTTTTTTAAAACTAAAAAATTAAAAGAAGCACCTCTTTTTATAGATGATACTCCCTCTTTATCTATATTTAGTTTACGTGCAAAATGTCGTCGTTTGATCTCTCAACATGGAATCAAATTAATTTTGATAGACTATATGCAATTAATGGGAATTAGTAACAATCATGGTTATTATTCTAGTAGATTGATAAATAGGGAACAAGAAATATCAATCATTTCTAGAAATTTAAAATCTATAGCAAAGGAACTGGATATTCCTATTATTGCTTTATCACAATTATCTAGAGCAGTAGAAACAAGAGGTGGGAGTAAACGTCCTTTGTTATCTGATTTACGTGAATCTGGAGCTATAGAGCAGGATGCAGATATTGTTTTATTTATTTATAGACCTGAATATTATGGATTCAATACTTGGGATACTGATGAAAATGATTCTTGTATTGGTCAAGCAGAAATCATAATAGCGAAACATAGAAATGGAGTATTGGATAAATTTCGTTTAAAATTTATAAGTCATCAATCTAAATTTATGGATTTTGAAGAAAAAAAAATATCTTCTTTAGATTGGGAAGAAGATTACAAAAAAAATGTTATAGAAAAAAAATCTTCTTCTCCTACTTCTCCTCTATCTTCATACGAAGATATTGATTTTAAGGATCCTCTCATAACAACAACAGATGAGAATAATTTTTCTTTTTAAGAAAAAAAATATCTTTTGAATTTTGAATGGTTTTTTTCAAAGAAAACGATTTGGAAAAATTATAGTCAAAGTAAAATATTTTATACAATAGTTATAATCACACAAATTACAATAGTAATTAGTGTGATTATAACTATTCTAACTTTTTCTATAGGATTTGGATTTAAAGAAGTTATAATAAAAAAGTTATTGAATATTAAAGGTCAAATTATTATCACGTCAAAAAAAGAGGTTCCATTTTCTAGAAAAGAAGTTCCTGTTGAATTTTTTATTCATAAAAATTCTATTCGTCATATTCATACTTTTTCTGAAAAAAATGTAATGATTATTGCAAAAAATAAAAATGTAGAAAGATTTGTATTCAAAGGATTATCTAAAAAAGATTATAATCCTGTTTTTTTTCAAGATTTTTTAGTTAAAGGATCTTTTTCAAGGATAAAAAAAAGTCTTTTTTCTAGTCAAGAAGTTATTTTATCTCAAAAAGTTTCCATTTCATTAGGCTTGAACATTGGTTCATTGATTCAAATCAATTTCCTTTTTTTCAAAAAAGGAATCCCTTTTTTTATTTCTAAAAAATTTTATGTGTGTGGATTATATGATACGGGAATTCCAGAATTTGATGATGTTTATATTATTGGAGATATGAAACATATACAGAATATAAACAATTGGAATGAAAATTTTGTAGAAGGAGTTGAATTTTTTTTATCTTCTATTGATCATAAAAAAACGGAATTTATTAAAAATAAAATTTCCAAAAAAATTACCAGAAATTTTCTGGTTCAAACTATTTATGATAAATTTTATTCTAATATTTTAGAATGGATTCATATTTTTAATGTCAATATTCTTGTTATTATTTTCGTAGTTTTGATAGCTCTTATTATTAATATGATCGTATTTCTTTTAATTCTCATTTTAGAAAGAACGAAAACTATAGGAATTTTAAAAATTATAGGATCTGAAAACAAAGTTATTTATAAAATATTTTTATATTACGTAATGCACATTTTAATTCCTTCATTGATAATAGGAAATAGTATTGGAATTTCTTTTGTCATTTTACAAAAAAAATTTAGATTTTTATCATTAAATAAAATACAATATTATATTGATTTTGTTCCTATTTATTTTAATATAAATAACATTGTTCTTATTAATCTATCCATTATTTTCATATGTCTTTCTACTATGTTTTTTACTATTTTTTTTATTATGAATAAAATAACCCTCATTAAAGTTATAAAATTTGAGTAAATCTCAAAGTTTAATTTTGTATTTTTGCATCATAAAAAAATGAATTTTTTTTGATACTTGTAAAATCTTCATCTGGAATAAGAGGAACGTTGGGAGGAAAAGTGAGAGAAAGTTTTTCTCCTATAGAAATAATAAAAATTTCTTCAGGGTATGTTTCCTGGATGAAAAGAAAATATAAAAAAAAAAGGAGAGAGAAGTATTTAATAATATTAGGGAGGGATGGTCGCACTACTTCTTTCATTTTTCAACAATTTTTAATTATCACTTTTCAAAGTCTTGGAGTGGATGTCGTTGATATTGGTTTATCTACAACTCCAACTGTTGGAATTGCCGTTATGAATGAAAAAGCAGATGGTGGGGTTATGTTAACTGCAAGTCATAATCCAAAAAATTGGAATGGATTAAAGATATTCAATTCTCAAGGAGAATTTTTATCTGAAAAAGATTTCAAAAAATTATTACATATAGTAGATAAAGAAGAACATTTCCATTTTGTTACTCCTACAAAAAAAAATAGATTAGGAGAACATTTTCACATAGAAAATTATGTTCAAAAACATATAAATACTATTCTTTCATTACCATTGGTAGATGTAGAAATGATTAAAAAAGCTCAATTTAAAATTGTAGTAGATGGAATTAATTCTACAGGAGGAATAGCTGTTCCTACTCTTTTAAAATCTTTAGGAGTTGAAATAGTAAAAATGTATTGTGATCCTCATGGAAATTTTATTCATAACCCTGAACCTGTTGAAAAAAATTTGAAAGAAATCTGTAAAAAAGTACCAGAAGTAAAAGCTGATTTAGGAATATCCGTAGATCCAGATGTAGATCGTGTTGTATTTATTTGTGAAAATGGAAATTTTTTTGGAGAAGAATATACTTTAGTGTCTATTTCAGATTATATATTAAAAAAAAAATTAGGGCCCATTGTTTCTACTTTATCTTCTTCTCATGCATTAAAAGATTTATCCTTTGATAAAGGAGTTCCTTATTATCCCACTTCTGTGGGAGAAGTTCATGTTGTAAAAAAAATGAAAGAAGTTCATGCAGTGATTGGAGGAGAAGGAAATGGAGGGGTTATTTATCCAGATTTGCGTTACGGTAGAGATGCATTAGTAGGAATCGCCTTATTTCTAACTCATGTAGCCACGCTTTCCAAAATACCATTAACTAAATTAAAAAAGAAATATCCTAATTATTTTATGTCAAAAAAAAAGATTCAATTATCTTCTGATAAAAAAATCAAAAGATTATTAGAAAAAATAAAAAAAAAATATAAAAAGGAAGAGATAGATATAAATGATGGAATGAAAATTCATTTCATAAGTGATGAATGGATTCATGTAAGAAAATCTAAAACTGAAAATATTATTCGAATTTATACAGAAAGCCGATCAAAAAGAAGAGCGGATTTTTTAGCAAATCAAATTATCTCCGAAATAAAAAATTTCGACTAACTTCAAAATATATGTCAAAAAATAATTTAGTTAAATATATAGAAAACAAATTCATTAAAAAAAATGATTTTCCTTTATTTAGTTCTGGAGATACTGTAACTATTTTTTTTGAAATTCAAGAAGGAGAAAAAAAAAGAATACAATCTTTTAAGGGAGTTGTTATCAAAAAACAAGGAAAAGGATTAACAAAAACTTTTACGGTTAGAAAAATGAGTGGAGAAATAGGAATAGAACGAATATTCATTTTGAATCAACCCAACATACAAAAAATAGAGGTGAATAAAAAAGGAAAAGTACGAAGGGCAAAAATTTATTATTTTAGATTTCTTAGAGGAAAGAAAGCAAGAGTTAAGAATATAGAATGAAAATGAATCTCAAAAAAGAAAGAAACATTCTATTTCCCTCTTTTTTGAGATTATTTTTTTTTGTTTTGATTATTTATTTTTTTCGTTTTCTTCAGGAGTTATTTTTTCTTTATCATTGTTATTGGATGTTGCATCTTCACCATTATTTTTTGAGGATTCCTCTGAAGTAGAAGGTGGAGTTGTTGTTGTAGAATTTGTTTGATTCTCATTATTGTTGTTATTATTAGCTGTTTTTTCCTCTTCTGTTGGAGTAGAAGTATTATCATTTTTAGATTTGTTATTACAACTACTTGTAAATAAAAATATAGCTAACAATATCGTGGTAATAGTAATTCTTAATTTTTTCATCATAATCAATAATATTATTTCAGTTATAACATATTCTGGGCAAATTTATATAAAAATTTGGAATGATAAAATATATCATTTTTTGTTTTTTTTTCATCAAAAATGAAAAATTATCTATTAATTCTAAAAAAAATTTTTGTATTCTTTCTTTTCTTTTCTTTTGGAAATAAGAATATTACAATTCATATTTTTTTAGATATAGAAGAATTTGACTAACCCAATTTATATATATTTTGAAAAAAAACTAAAAAATTATGTCTTTAAATAAAAAAATTTTAAAAGAGGCTTTAACTTTTGATGATGTTTTACTCGTTCCATCTTATTCTTCTATTCATCCATCAGAAGTATCTCTTAAAACTTCTTTAACATTTGATATTACTCTTAATATTCCTATATTAAGTGCGGCAATGGATACAGTGACCGAATCTTCTCTTGCTATTTCTATAGCAAGAGAAGGTGGAATAGGAATTATCCACAAAAATATGAATATAAAAAATCAATCAGAAGAAGTTTATAGAGTCAAAAGAAGTGAAAGCGGAATGATAGATGATCCTATTACTCTTTCTAGAAATTCAACACTTAGAGATGCACAGTCTCTTATGAAAAAATACCACATTTCTGGACTTCCTGTAATTGAAAAAGATCATTCTTTAGTTGGAATTATTACTCGTAGAGATATTAAATACCGTATGGATTTAGATTCTTTGGTAGAAGATGTGATGACAAAAGAAAAATTAATTACTTCTCCTAAAAGGAATATAACTTTAGAAAAAGCAAAAAAAATTCTTTTGAAAGAAAGAATAGAAAAATTACCTATTGTAGACGATAATAAAAAACTGGTAGGTCTAATTACAATTAGGGATATAGATAATTTAATAGAATACCCTAACGCATGTAAAGATTCTAAAGGTCGTTTACGAGTGGGAGCGTCTGTAGGGATAGATAAAGATACTTTAGAGAGAGTAGATTCTTTAGTGAAAGTAGGTGTAGATATTATAGCCATAGATTCAGCTCATGGTCATTCTGCTAGTATATTGAAAATGATAAAGTCAATTCGAAAATATTTTCCAAAGATAGCATTATTAGCTGGAAATATAGTGACTATGGAAGCCGCAAAAGATTTGATTGACGCTGGATCCACTATTTTAAAAGTAGGAATTGGATCAGGTTCTATTTGTACAACGAGAGTTATAGCTGGGGTTGGAATGCCTCAAATTACTGCCATAAATGATGTATATGAATATGCAAAAACAAGGAATGTCAATGTAATTTCTGATGGAGGAATCAGATATTCAGGAGATGTAGTTAAAGCGATCGCAGCTGGATCCAGTTCTGTTATGATTGGAAGTTTGTTTGCTGGAACAGATGAAGCTCCAGGAGAAGAAATTATTTTTCAGGGAAGAAAATTTAAAACATATGTAGGAATGGGATCTTTAGTCGCTATGAATAGAGGAAGTAAGGATCGTTATTTTCAATTTAATAGAAAATTTGTTCCAGAAGGAATAGAAGCTAGAGTTCCTTACAAAGGAAAAATAAAAGATGTTCTTTATCAAATTTGTGGAGGATTACGTTCTGGAATGGGATATTGTGGAGTATCCACCATTACAGAATTAATGAATACTGGAAAATTTGTTAGAATTACTAATTCTGGATTAAAAGAAAATCACCCACATAGTGTAAGTATTACAAAAGAATCTCCAAATTATTTCAATTATAGGAATGAATGAATAAGTAGTTAAGGTTAAGTAGTAAAATAAAGAATAAAGAATAAGGAAAAGGAAGTCAAGTTATTATTAAATGGAGTACCCGGGACGGGATTTGAACCCGTACGATCACAATGATCACAGGATTTTAAGTCCTGTGTGTCTACCAATTCCACCACCCGGATTGTGTTGTAAAAAAAAGAAATAAAAGCGAGAAACGGGATTTGAACCCGCGACCCCGATCTTGGCAAGATCGTGCTCTTCCAATTGAGCTATTCTCGCGTTTTTTTTTATGAAAAAAATGAAAAAATTGTCATGTCTAATAGTCGTTTTATGAGACTTTTTTTAGACAAAGGTAAAAACACTTTTATATATATCGCAAATTTTATGATTCATCTAATAAATTTTTAATTTCTCTGATTTTTACAAGGGCATCTACAGGAGTTAGATGATTAATCTCTAATTGATTAAAATAATTTATTATTTTTTTGGATAAAAAAAAAGCTTTATGTTGTTGTTGAGAGATATGATCATTCCATATGTTTTTTTTATTTATTGTTTTTAATACTTCTTTTGCTCTATGAATAATTTTTATAGGCATTCCTGATATTTTAGCAACATGAATTCCAAAACTATGTTCACTTCCTCCATCAATTAGTTTACGCATAAAAATAATATTTTCATTAATTTTTTTGACATAAAAATGATAATTTTTAATTCTTTCAAAAAAAGAACTCATTTTGTTTAACTCATGATAATGAGTAGCAAATAAAGTTATGGGTCTAAAAGAATTTCCATGTAAGAATTCAATAATAGACCAAGCTATGGAGATTCCATCATAAGTACTTGTTCCTCTTCCTATTTCATCTAAAATAAGAAAACTTCTTTTAGAAATATTATTTAATATATTTGCAGTTTCATTCATTTCTACCATAAAAGTAGATTCTCCTAAAGAAATATTATCTGAAGCTCCAACTCTACTAAATATTTTATCCACTAATCCCATTTTTACATATGTTGCAGGGACAAAGCTCCCAATATGCGTCATTAATATAATAATTGCAGTTTGACGCAAAATAGCTGATTTTCCTGACATATTTGGTCCCGTTATAATCATAATTTGTTGATCTGTTTTATTCAGAATAATATCATTAGGAATATATGATGTTTTGGATTGAAATTGTCTTTCAATAACCGGATGTCTTCCTTCTTTTATGTATAATTGAAAAGAGTGATTTATTTCTGGTTTCACATAATTATTTTCTAATGCAATGGTAGAGAAAGAACATAGAACATCTAATTCGGCAATTATTTTTGCGTTTTTTTGTAAAGGGTTTATATGTTTTAAAAGTTGGTTAATCAAATTGTAAAATATTTCTTTTTCAAGAGACAAAATTTTTTGTTCAGCATTTAAAATTTGAAATTCATAATTTTTTAATTCTTCGGTAATATATCGTTCTGAGTTGGTCAATGTTTGTTTACGGATCCAATAAGATGGTATTTTATATTTTTTTGAAGTTCTTATTTCAAAATAGTATCCAATTACATTGTTATATCCAATTTTTAAATTTTGTATTCCTGTATTCAATTGTTCAACTGAACAAAGTTTTTCTAAATATTCTTTTTTAGAAAAATAAAGATGACGTATTTCATCCAATTCCTTAGAAACTCCTTTCATAATGACATTTCCTTTTTCAATAGAATGAGGAGAATCAGTGTGTATTGTTTGAATAATATGTTTAGAAATATCGTTACAGTTTTGAAAAGTATTTACAACTTCTACAAGTTTTTTTGATCCTTGTCCTAAAATTTTTTTTTGTATTTTAACAATAGCTGTTAAAGATTTGTGCAATGCTATTAGTTCACGGGGAGATATTTTTCCAATAGCTATTTTGGAAATCATTCGTTCTATATCAGAAATTTCTTTTAGTCTTTTTATTATACATTTATGAATGAAGGAATTAGAAAATAGTTCTTGTACTATGTCATGACGTTTTTGTATATGAAGTATATTTCTTAATGGAAAAAGAATCCAATGTTTTAATAATCTGCTCCCCATAGGGGTGATCGTTTTATCTAGAATATCTATTAGAGAAACTCCTTCTTTATTTAAAGAACGAAATATTTCTAAATTACGAAAGGTAAAATCATCAATCCACATATGTTCTTCTTTTTTTATTCTTCGTATGGTGGAAATATGTTTGATTTTGTAATGTTGAGTCTCATGTAAATAACTTAATATCACTCCAGAAGCAATAATTCCTAATTTTAAATCATCTATTCCAAATCCTTTTAAAGAATTTGTTTGAAAATGAGTTATCAATTTTTCATATGCAAATGAATAATTGAATATCCAATCTTCCATTAAGAAGGTATAATATTTGTCTTTTAAAAATTGATTAAAAAAATTTTTCTCTTTTCTCTGAAAAAGTATTTCACTTGGATTAAAATGTTTGAGATACTGCAAAATATTGAATTGATTATCTTCTGACAGAAAAAATTCTCCTGTAGAAATATCTAAAAGACTGAATCCTAATTTTTGTTTATACACATAAATAGAAGCTAAAAAATTATTAGATTTTTTTTGTAAAATTTTTTCATTGATCGCTATTCCTGGGGTCACTAATTCTATTACTCCTCTTTTTACAATATTTTTTCCTTTTTGAGGTTCTTCCAATTGATCACAAATAGCAACACGATGTCCTGATTGGATTAGTTTTGGCAAATAATTATTTAAAGAATGATAAGGGAACCCTGCTAAGGGAATATTTGATCGTTTGGTTAAAACAATATTTAAAATTTTAGAACATCTGACAGCGTCTTGTCCAAAAGTTTCATAGAAATCTCCAACTTGAAATAATAGAATAGTGTCTTCTGTATATTTATCTTTTATATTATTATATTGTTTGATTAATGGAGTTTCTTCGGAAAAAGAATTTTTGTTTTTATTCATTATAATAATAAAATAGTAGTAATTAATAAATAAAAATAGGGGATTATTTAGTTTGTAAAAATTTAAATTATAATGATGATAAAATCCTTATTTTTTTTGAATTATTATTTATCATGTCAAAAATATTTAGAGAATATAAAAAACTAGATCTAAAAAAAATTACTATAGAAATAAATCAATATTGGAAAACACACAAAATTTTTAAAAAAAGTTTTAATCCTTCTAAAGGCTTCTATTATGTATTATATGAAGGTCCTCCTTCTTTAAATGGAAGCCCTGGAATACATCACATAGTAGCTAGAACAATAAAAGATATTTTTTGCAGATATCATACTCTTAAAGGAAAAAAAGTGATAAGAAAGGCTGGTTGGGATGCACATGGCCTTCCTGTAGAACTGAATGTAGAAAAAAGAATAGGAATTACTAAAAAAGATATAGGAAAAAAAATAAGTATAGAAGAATATAATAGTATTTGTAAATGTTTTGTGAAAAAATCTTTAGAAAAATGGATAAAGTTTACGAACCAAATAGGATATTGGTTAGATATGGAAAATTCATTTATAACATGTAATGCAAAATATATAGAAAGCGTATGGTGGTTAATCAAAAAATTATATCGAAAAAAAATTCTTTATAAAGGGTATACTATTCAACCATATTCTCCTGCAGCAGGTACAGGATTAAGTTATCATGAGTTAAATATGCCAGGAACCTATAAAAAAGTAAAACAGATAGCCCCTATTTTAAAATTCAAAACTAAGAAAGAGACTTTACCAAAAAAAATTCAAAAATTTTTAGGAGATACATATTTAATCTCTTGGACAACTACACCTTGGACTCTTCCATCTAATACAGCACTAGCTGTTGGATTAAACATAAATTATGTTTTAATTATAACTTATAATCCATATACTTTTTCTAAAGAAAATATCATTTTTTCTGAAAAATTAATTCATAAAATATTATTACCAGATAGATTTTATTTTGTTTCTAACATCTTTGAATTAGATAAATTCAAAATTTATGAAAAAAATAATAATAGGATTCCTTATTTTATAGCGAGCAAATTTAAAGGAAAAGAACTTATTAAAAGCAAGTATGAACAATTATTACCTTGGTTTAAACCTTATCAAAAAGAAGAAAATGCTTTTCAAGTGATAGAAGCAGATTTTGTAAATACAATTGAAGGGACTGGGATTGTCCATATTGCTCCTACATTTGGAATAGATGATTTTATAGCCGCTAAAAAATACAATATTCCATCTATGTTGATTTTAAATCAAGAAAATGTTCCTGTCCCTTTAGTGGATTTGCAAGGAAAATTTTTAAAAAGTTATCCCTATGGATTTGGTGGAAAATATGTAAAAAATGATTTTCAAAAAAATCAAAAAAATTCAAGTTTTTTCTCCTCATCCGTAGATCAAGAAATAGTTTCTTTTCTTGAGAAAGAAAAAAAAGTTTTTAAAGTAGAAATGCATACTCATTTTTATCCGCATTGTTGGAGAACAGAAAAACCTATTCTTTATTATCCTTTAAATTCATGGTTTATTAAAACCACAAAAATAAAAGATGAAATGATCTTTTTAAATAAAGGAATCAATTGGTATCCTAAATCTACAAAAAAACGTTTTGATTCTTGGTTAAAGAATATAAAAGATTGGAATTTATCACGTTCTAGATATTGGGGTACTCCTTTACCTATTTGGAGAACAAAAGATGGAGAGGAAGAAATTGTGATAGGGTCAATCAAAGAATTATATTTTGAAATTCAAAAATCTATTCAACATGGATTAATGTCACACAACGTGTTTGAAAATTTTATATTGGATGATATGAGTGATGAAAATTATGAAAAAATAGATTTGCACAAACATATTTTAGATGAGGTTGTATTAGTCTCTAGTAAAGGAACTCCAATGAAAAGAGAACCAGATTTAATAGATGTATGGTTCGATTCTGGATCCATGCCATATGCTCAATTTCATTATCCATTTGAAAATAAAGAATATATTGAAAAAAATTTGTTTTTTCCTGCAGATATTATTGTAGAAGGAATAGATCAAACGAGAGGATGGTTTTTTACTTTGCATACTATTGGATGTATGTTATTCAATTCTACAGTATATAAAAATGTTATCTCCACTGGTTTAGTTTTAGATGAAAAAGGTCATAAAATGTCTAAAAGCAAAGGAAATACTATAAATCCTTTTGATTTGATAGATGATTATGGATCTGATGCCATTCGTTGGTATATTATATTTAATTCTGAACCTTGGGATAATTTAAAATTCAATGTGAAAGAAATACGGACTGTAATTAACAAATTTTTTGGAACACTTTATCATATTTATTCTTTTTTTGTTTTATATGCTAATATTGATGGTTTTTCTTATAAAGAAAAAGATTGTTCTTTAGAACATTATACAGAATTAGACTTTTGGATTCTTTCTGAATTAAATACAATGATTAAAATCGTAGATCAATATTATGCGGATTATAATCCAACTAAGGCGGCTCGTTTTATTTCATCTTTTGTTTTAGATCAATTAAGTAATTGGTATGTTAGATTATGTCGTAGAAGATTTTGGAAAGAAAAATATACTCAAAATAAAATATCTGCATATCAAATGCTTTATAAATGTTTGATAACAATATCTAAATTAATTTCACCTATTGTTCCATTTTTTTCAGAAAAATTATATATAGATCTTAATTCTATTACAAAGAAAGAAAATTTTGAAAGTGTTCATTTAACATTTTTTCCAGAGTATAATTCATTTTTTATAAATAAGGAATTAGAAAAGAAGATGTTTTTAGTTCAAAAAATTACAACCATGGTTTTTTCCATTAGAAAAAAAACGGGAATAAAAATTCGTCAACCTCTGCAAAAATTACTTGTTTTCATTTCTAATAAAAAAACAACTGATGAATTGAAAAAAATATCTGATATTCTTAAACAAGAAATAAATGTAAAAAAAATTGAGTTTCTTACGTCTCGTAAATCTTTAGAAGTTGTCAAACATATTAAACCAAATTATAAATATTTGGGACCTAAATTTGGAAATAAAACTCAAATCATTTCTAATTTCATAAAAAAATTTACTCAAAAAGACATTGAAGAAATAGAGGTCAACAAAAAATATATTTTTTCTCTTAAAGGTGAAGAAATTGTGATTTTTTTAAAAGATGTGATTATTACAACTGAATTTGTAAAAAATTGGTCTGTTATTTTTGATAATGAATTGACAATTGCTTTGGATTTGAACATAACGAAATCCCTTCGTGAAGAAGGTTTTGTCAGGGAATTGATTAGAAATATACAGAAATTGAGAAAAAAGTGTAACTATAACGTGATAGAAAAAATATTGGTATATATAAATGCGATTAAAGAAATACAATTGATCATACAAAAAAACAAAAATTATATCTGTCAAGAAATTCTTGCGTCAGATCTTTTTTTAGTAGAAAAAAACATAATAGAGAAAAAAGGAATAAAAATAGATTTTGAAAATCATTCAATATATATATCTATAATGACTCAAAAACAAAAATCAGAAAATATTATATGATAATGGAAAAATAATATTTCTATGAGTCTAGTGAGAATAAAATGAAAATAAAAAATGATCTATTTTTGAATGCTGAAAGAGTCTATTTACTACAATGATCCTTTTTATGAAAAAAAAATTAAATAAGAAAGATTATTATTGCATCAGAATAAGAAGCATTGATTCAAATGAACCCTTATTAATTATATATTTTATTTGAAAAAAATTTTTTTAATTATTTTTTCTATTTTATTAATAGATCAGTTTTTAAAAATTTATATAAAAACCCATTTTGAATTGGGTGGTGGATTTCCTATTTTTTCTTTCTTTTGGATTATCCTTGTAGAAAATCCTGGGATGGCTTATGGTTTTTTTCTTGCTCCTGGATATTATGGAAAAATTTTTTTAAGTATTTCTCGTTTTTTATTAATATTTTTTATTTCTATTTTTCTTTATAAAAATGTAAAAAAAAAATCTTCAAATTTTTTTATTTTTCCTACTAGTTTTATTTTGTCAGGAGCTATAGGAAATTTTTTAGATAGTGCTTTATATGGGATGTTATTTGATACAGGAACAATTTATCATAAAGAATATCATAAATGGATTTCTTATCCTGGAATATCTAAAATGAGTAGTAGTTCTTTGTTCTCTGGAGGTTATTCCTCTTTTATGGAAGGATGTGTTGTCGATATGTTTTATTTTCCTATAATAGATACTAATATTCCTCATTGGATTCCATTTTTTGGTGGATATCATTTTCAATTTTTTAAACCAGTTTTTAATTTTTCAGATTTTGTGATCTTCCTTGGTGTTATTTTATTGTTAGTATTCAAGAATAAAATTAAAAGTGTAAAAATTTTTTGATATTCATTATTTTTTTGAGATTTATAAAAATCTCTATAGATTTGTTGTACGTAAGACGTACCAATCTGATTTTCATTATTAGTGAATAATAATAGTTAGTTCGTTCTGATAAATTTATTTGCCGGTGTAGCTCAGATGGTAAGAGCACGTGATTTGTAATCTCGGGGTCGTGGGTTCGAATCCCTCTACCGGCTTTTTTTTTATTATTTATTTGGGGAGATACTCAAGTTTGGTTAACGAGGACAGACTGTAAATCTGTTGGCTTTGCCTTCGCAGGTTCGAATCCTGCTCTCCCCATTTTTTTTTGTATTTATGTATGTATTCTAAAAAAAAGAATCTGAGAACAAAGAAAAAGCGGAAGTAGCTCAGTTGGTAAGAGCATCAGCCTTCCAAGTTGAATGTCGCGGGTTCGAATCCCGTCTTCCGCTCTAAAAGAATACTACTACTACTCTTTTCTTATTAGGTATAATTTTTTTTTATAAAAAGTTAGTAGTAAAAAAAAATGGCCAATGTAGCTCAGTGGAAGAGCACTTCCTTGGTAAGGAAGAGGGTACGGGTTCAATTCCCGCCGTTGGCTTTTGAATTTTATTTTAAAATTTTAGAAATTTTTATTTATCATGGCAAAAGAAAAATTTAAACGGGAAAAACCACATTTAAATATAGGAACAACAGGTCATGTAGATCATGGGAAAACAACTTTGACGGCTGCTATTACCAAAGTTTTATCAGAGTTAGGATTAGCAGAGGAGAAAAGTTTTGATGCCATTGATAATGCACCAGAAGAAAAAGCTAGAGGAATTACGATTAACACTTCTCATGTAGAATATGAAACAATTAAAAGACATTATGCTCATGTGGATTGTCCTGGTCATGCCGATTATGTAAAAAATATGATCACTGGAGCGGCTCAAATGGATGGAGCTATTTTGGTAGTTGCCGCGACAGATGGTCCTATGCCTCAAACAAGAGAACATATTTTATTAGCACGTCAAGTGGGTGTTCCTAAAATTGTTGTTTTTATGAATAAAGTGGATCAAGTAGATGATCCAGAATTATTGGAATTAGTAGAAATGGAAATACGAGAATTGCTTTCTAAATATGAATATGATGGAGATAATATTCCTATTGTTCAAGGATCTGCATTGGGTGCTTTAAATGGAGAAAAAAAGTGGATTGAAAAGATTCAGGATTTGATGAATATTTTAGATGAATATATTCCTGAACCTATTCGTGATATGGATAAACCATTTTTAATGCCTGTTGAAGATGTGTTTACTATAACTGGTAGAGGGACCGTAGCAACAGGACGTATAGAATGTGGAATTATTAATACAGGAGATTTGGTAGAGATTATCGGAATGGGAGAAAATATATTATCGTCTACAGTAACAGGTGTGGAAATGTTCCGAAAAATTTTAGATAGAGGACAAGCAGGGGATAACGTTGGATTATTATTACGTGGAATAGAAAAAAAGGATATTAGGCGTGGAATGGTAATAGGGAAACCAGGATCTATGAAATCTCATAAAAAATTTAAAGCAGAAGTCTATATTCTCACAAAAGAAGAGGGAGGAAGACATACTCCTTTTCATAATAAATATAGACCACAATTTTATTTAAGAACTACAGATGTTACCGGAGAAATTCATTTATTAGGTGGAGTAGAAATGGTAATGCCAGGAGATAATATTTCTATGGAAGTAGAATTGCATCAACCTATCGCATTAAGTGAAAATTTACGTTTTGCTATTCGTGAAGGAGGAAAAACGGTTGGAGCAGGACAAGTTGTTCAAATTATGGATTAATTAATAAAATTAATTCTGTTTGAAATAAATTGAAACGGATGTAGCTCAGTTGGTAGAGCATCGGTCTCCAAAACCGAAGGTCGTAAGTTCGATTCTTACCGTCCGTGCAAAAAAAATCGTAGATTATATGAAAAGAAAAAATTTTTTTTTGGAAATTTACGATGAATTTTTTTATTGCATGACATGGCCTAAGTGGATAGATTTGCAAGAAACTACACTTATTGTGTCGTTTTTTTCTATGTTTTTATCTATATTTTTATATGGTGTGGATGGTTTGTTTATTTTTTTTATGAAAAAGTTATTTTCTTTATAATATAAAACTAAAACATTGATGAGTGATTTGGAAAGAAAATGGTATGTTATTAAAACCATTAGTGGGCAAGAAAATAAAGTTAAATCATATATTGAGAATGAAGTTAGAGATAATGGGTTTCAAGAATATATAGGAAAAGTTTTAGTTCCAATAGAAAAAGTTATACAAATGAGAAAAGGCAAAAAAATTCATAGGGAAAAAGTTCACTATCCTGGATACGTTATGGTAGAAGCGAATCTTGAAGGAGAAGCGGTCCATGCAATTAAAAATGTACCTGGAGTTATTAATTTTTTAAGTGAAGGAAAGGGTGGTTCTGCTATTCCTATGAGAACGGAAGAGGTGAATAAAATGTTAGGAAAAATAGATCAATTGTCAGAAAGTTATGAAAATATAAGGATTCCTTTTGTGGTAGGAGAAACTATAAAAGTAATAGATGGTCCTTTTAGTGGATTTAACGGAACAATTGAAAAAATTAATGAAGAAAAAAGAAAATTGGAATTAGCTGTTTTAATTTTTGGAAGAAAAACTCCGCTTGAATTAAATTTTACACAAATAGAAAAAATTTAATATGATTAAAAAAATAGTCAAGAGAATCAAAATACAAAAAATAAATGGAGGAAAGGCAAATCCTTCTCCTCCTATAGGACCTATTTTAGGAAGTGCAGGAGTAAATATAATGGAATTTTGTAATCAATATAATTCTAGAACTCAGGATAAAAAAGGACAAATATGTCCAGTAATTCTTACTGTTTATGAAGATAAATCTTTTTCTTTTCTTATTAAGAAATCTCCAGTTTCTATTCAGATATTAAATCTAATTCAATTAGATAAAGGATCTAATGAACCAAACCGTTCTAAAATAGGAAGAATCAGTTTAGATCAAATAAAAAAAATAGCTAAGGATAAAATGGAAGATTTGAATTGTTTTTCAATTGAATCTGCTATATCTATGATTTCTGGAACTGCACGTTCAATGGGTGTAGAAGTTTACGATACGTAGTAAGAATAAAAAAAATAGATTATCACTTCTTTTTTATGTCAAAAAAATTAACTAAAAATAGAAAAAAAATTTTAGAAAAAATTAAGAAAAAAAAATATTCTTTAGAAGAAGCATCTCTTCTTGTTAAAGAGATTTCTTTTGTTAAATTTGATGCCTCTGTAGATATTTCTGTTTGTCTAGGAATAGACACAAGATTATCAAATCAGATGATACGAGGATCTGTAAAATTACCACATGGTACAGGTAAAAAAATTTGTATTTTAGCTTTAGTTCCTAAAGATAAAGAATTAGAATCTAAAGAGGCTGGAGCTGATTATGTGGGATTGGGTTACATAGAAAAAATTAAACATGGATGGACAAATATTGATGTTATAATTACCATTCCATCAGTGATGCCTCAATTAAGTTCTTTAGGTAAAATATTGGGGTCTAAGGGATTAATGCCAAGTTTAAAATTAGAGACAGTTTCTATACATCCAGGGAAATCTATCAAAGAAATAAAATCTGGGAAAATATTTTTTAAAGCAGATCGTTATGGAATTATTCATTCTTCTATTGGAAGAGTTTCTTTTTCTCATCAATATTTATTGAATAATGCAAAGGAATTTATGAGCAAAATTATTAGAAATAAACCTTCCTCTTGCAAAGGTTCTTCTTATATAAAGAGTATTTATTTATCCACTACTATGAGTCATAGTATTTTGGTGGACTCAAAAAGTTTTATGAATCAATGAGGGAAAATAAAGAAAAAAAAATATTAGAATTAATTTCTATATTCTCTAATTATAATACAATATATTTAATTGATATTTCGGATTTGAATTCTAATCATATTTCTATTCTTAGAAAAAATTTTTATGAATTTAATATTCAAATGAAAGTTATAAAGAATACCTTATTGAAAAAAGCTTTAAAAAAGATTGAAAATAAAAAATTAGATTCTTTTTTTTCTATTTTAAATGGAAATACTTCTATTTTATTTTCTAATTCAGAAAGTAGTATTCCATCAAAAATTATAAAAAATTTTCATCTTAAAGAAAAAATGGAAAAACCTTATTTAAAAGGAGCTTATGTTGAAGAATCTTTCTTTTTTGGAAATAAAGATTTGGATTTATTAATTAATATAAAATCTAAAAAAGATCTTATAATTGATATTTTAAATATGCTTCAAGATCCAATTAAACATGTTTTTTTATATTTAAAGGAATTAGGAGAATATAAAGTATTTAGAATTCTAGAAAAATTATCAGATCCTATTATTAATAAAAACAATAAAATAAAAAAATAAGATGATAGAAAAGTTAGCAGAACAATTGGTAAATCTAACTGTAAAACAAGTTAATGAATTAGCTATTTTTTTAAAAAAAGAATATGGGATAGAACCTTCTAACTCTAATACTAGGGGTTTAGAACCATTAGTAGATTCTTCAAAAAAAGAAAGTTCTTCTAGTAAGGAAGAAAAAAATATTTTTAATTTAATTCTAAAATCTTCTGGTAATTCTAAATTATCTGTAGTAAAATTGGTAAAAGAAATTACTGGAAAAGGACTTAAAGAATCTAAAGAATTAGTGGATAATCTTCCAAATGTTCTTATTAAAGAATCTGTTGATAAAAAAGAAGCAGAAAATTTAAAAAATAAATTTGAAGAAATTGGTGCCGAAGTAGAATTAAAATAATATTAATGTTTTTTGATGATTTTGTTTATTCTTATTATTTTCACATATTTTCACATTCATAGTTTTATTTTTTTTATAAAAAAAACTATAATAAACAGTGGAACTATGTTTATTTTTTTATATAAAAAAATTTTAATTACCGTTTAATTTGGTGAATATAGAAAAAGTTTTAGAAAGAATTACTTTTGCTTCAGTAGCAAAACAAGAAGAATATCCTGATTTTTTGGATATTCAAATCAAATCATTTAAAGAATTTTTTCAACTTGATACAAAACCAGAAGATAGAAAAAATGAAGGATTATTTAAAACTTTTACAGAAAATTTTCCAATTTCTGATGCGAGAAACTCCTTTGTTTTAGAATTTAAAGGCTATTCTATGGATACTCCTAGATATTCTATAGAAGAATGTATTGAAAGGGGTTTGACTTATAGTGTTCCTTTAAAAGCTAAGCTAAAATTATATTGTACAGATCCTGAACATGAAGATTTTGAAACAGTGTATCAGGATGTATATTTAGGAACATATCCATATATGACTCCTTCTGGATCTTTTATTTTCAATGGATCAGAACGTGTAATTGTTTCTCAATTACATCGTTCTCCCGGAGTTTTTTTTGGACAATCTCATCATGCAAATGGAACTAAATTATATTCTGCTAGAATTATTCCTTTCAAAGGATCTTGGATAGAATTTGCGACAGATATAAATAATGTGATGTATGCTTATATTGATAGAAAAAAGAAATTACCCATGACCACTTTATTACGTGCTATTGGATATGAAAGGGACAAAGATATATTAGAAATATTTAATTTAGCAGAAGAAGTCAAAGTGATAGTAGAAAATTCTAATCAAATTTTATCTAGAACTTTAGCAGCTAGAGTATTAAATATTTGGCATGAAGATTTTGTGGATGAAGATACAGGAGAAGTGGTCTCCATAGAGAGAAATGAAATTCTTATAGATAGAGATGTAACCCTTACACAAGAACATATTGATTTAATTATTCAGCATGAAATAAAAACAGTTTTATTACACAAAGAAGGAGGAAGAAAAAAAGATTATTCTATTATTTATAACACTTTGCAGAAAGATCCTACTAATTCTGAAAAAGAAGCAGTAGAATATATATATAAACAACTTAGAAATACAGAACCTCCAGATGAAGAAACAGCAAGAAGCGTTATAGATAAGCTTTTTTTTTCTGATACTAGATATAGCTTAGGTCCTGTAGGAAGATATCGTTTAAATAAACGTCTTGGATTAGATATTGATCCCAATCATTTAGTTTTGACAAAAGAAGACATTATTGCTATTATTGAACATTTAAATGCTTTATTTAATTCTAAAAGAGAAGTAGATGATATAGATCATCTATCAAACAGACGTGTAAGAACTGTTGGAGAACAGCTTTATACACAATTTAGTATTGGTTTATCTAGAATGGCTAGAACCATTAGAGAACGAATGAATGTTCGTGATAATGAAGTTTTTATGCCAGTAGATTTGATAAATTCTAAAATTTTATCGTCTGTAATTAATACTTTTTTTGGGACAAACCAATTATCTCAATTTATGGATCAGACCAATCCATTATCTGAAATTACACATAAAAGGAGATTATCGGCTTTGGGTCCTGGAGGATTATCTAGAGAAAGAGCAGGATTTGAAGTTAGGGATGTGAACTATTCTCATTATGGAAGATTGTGTCCAATTGAAACTCCAGAAGGTCCAAATATTGGGTTAATATCTTCTCTTTCTGTTTTTGCAAAAATTAATCAAATGGGATTTGTAGAAACTCCTTATAGATTAGTTCACAATGGAAAAGTAAATTTAAAAAATGAAGAAAAATATTTAAGCGCAGAAGAAGAAGAAGGAAAAATTATAGCACAAGCTAATGCTATAGATAAAGATGGTGTTTTTGTTTCTGATAGAATCATTTCTAGAGAAGATGGAGATTTTCCAATCGTAAAACCAGAACAAGTGGATTATGTAGACGTTGCCCCTAATCAAATTGCTTCTATATCTGCTTCTTTAATTCCTTTTTTAGAACATGATGATGCCAATAGAGCTTTAATGGGGTCTAATATGATGCGTCAAGCAGTTCCATTATTAAAACCTGAATCTCCTATTGTAGGAACAGGATTGGAAAAACAAGTAGCAAAAGATTCTCGTATTTTAATTAATGCAGAAAAAAATGGAATAGTGGAATATATTGATGCAAAAAAAATTATTATTCGTTACGATAGAACAGAGAAAGAATCTTTGGTTCTTTTTGATTCTGAAATCAAAGTATATGACCTTATTAAATTTAGAAAAACAAATCAAAATACATGCATTACTTTGAAACCTATTGTTAAAAAAGGAATGAGAGTTGTAAAAGGACAAATTTTATGTGAAGGATACGCAACTGAAGGTGGAGAACTGGCTTTAGGAAGAAATTTAAGAGCGGCTTTCATTCCATGTAATGGGTATAATTTTGAAGATGCTGTTTTGATTTCAGAAAAAGTAGTGAGTGAAGATTGGTTTACTTCTATCCATATAGATGAATATTCTTTGGATGTCCGTGATACAAAACTAGGAATGGAAGAATTAACGAATGATATTCCTAATGTCAGTGAAGAAGCAACTAAAGATCTGGATGAAAATGGAATTATTCGTGTTGGTGCTGAAGTAAAACCTGGGGATATTCTTATTGGAAAAATAACTCCTAAAGGAGAATCTGATCCTACTCCAGAAGAAAAGTTGTTAAGAGCTATTTTTGGAGATAAAGCAGGAAATGTAAAGGATGCATCTTTAAGAGCTGAACCTTCTTTATTTGGTGTTGTTATTGATACAAAATTATTTACTCGTAGTATAAAAGATAAAACATCTAGAGCTAAGGATAAAATACAAATAGAACGTATAGAAAAAGAATATGATAAAAAATTTTCTGATTTAAGAAATCTTTTATTGCAAAAATTACATCTTATTTTACAGGATAAGATTTCTCAGGAAATTTTAGATGAAAAAAAACAAAAGATAGTAATAAAAAAAGGATCTAAATTTACTTTTCCATTGTTAAATAAGATATCTGATTATATAAATATCACTTCATCTGGGTGGACCTATGATGATAGGGAAACAAGTAATCTTGTATATGAAATTCTACATAATTATAAAATAGCATTCAATGATTTAACTAGCAGTTTAAAACATAAAAAGTTTTCTATTACAATTGGGGATGAATTACCTTCCGGGATCATTAAAATGGCTAAAGTATATATTGCAAAAAAAAGAAAATTAAAAGTAGGAGATAAAATGGCTGGGAGACATGGAAATAAAGGTGTAGTTGCACGAATTCTTCGTGAAGAAGATATGCCATTTTTAGAAGATGGAAGTCCTGTAGATATTGTTTTAAATCCATTAGGGGTCCCATCTAGAATGAATATTGGGCAAATATATGAAACAGTATTAGGTTGGGCAGGATATAAACTCAATATTAAATTTTCTACTCCTATATTTGACGGAGCCTCTATAGATAAAATATATGAATACACGAATAAAGCTGGTATTCCTCGTTTTGGAACAACTTATTTATTTGATGGGGGAACAGGGGAAAGATTTGATCAGCCTGCAACCGTAGGGGTTATATATATGTTAAAACTAGGTCATATGGTAGATGATAAAATGCATGCTCGTTCTATAGGCCCTTATTCTCTTATTACTCAACAACCTCTTGGTGGTAAATCGCAATTTGGAGGACAACGTTTTGGAGAAATGGAAGTTTGGGCTTTAGAAGCTTTTGGAGCTTCCAACATTTTACGTGAAATTTTAACTGTTAAATCAGATGATGTGACAGGAAGGTCGAAAACTTATGAGTCAATAGTAAAAGGAGAATCAATGCCGGAACCTAATAATCCAGAGTCTTTTAATGTTTTATGTTATGAATTAAAAGGATTAGGATTAGACATTAATTTAGAAGAGTAATTTTTTTTATTTTAATATGAAGAAATGAATAGAAAAAAAAATAATAAGTTCAGTAAAATAACTATTCGATTAGCATCTCCAGAATCTGTTTTAAAAGAATCTCATGGAGAAGTTTTAAAACCAGAAACTATAAATTATAGAACTCATAAACCAGAAAGAGATGGTTTATTTTGTGAACGTATTTTTGGACCAGTAAAAGATTATGAATGTGCTTGCGGAAAATATAAACGAATTCGTTATAAAGGAATTGTTTGTGATAGATGTGGAGTGGAAGTAACTGAGAAAAAAGTGAGACGTGAACGTATGGGGCATATTAGTCTTATAGTTCCTGTTGTTCATATTTGGTGTTTTCGTACTTCTCCTAATAAAATAGGATATTTATTAGGTTTATCTTCTAAAAAACTTGAGATGATTATTTATTATGAACGATATGTAGTTATCCAAGGAGGAGAAGCATTTCGTTCAGATGGGTCTTCCTTTCAAAAAGGAGATTTTCTTACGGAAGAAGAATATTTATCTGTTTTAAATCAATTACCAAAAGGAAATCAATATTTGGAAGATACTGATCCAAAAAAGTTTATTGCAAAAATGGGTGCTGAGTGTATAGAAGATCTTTTAAATCGTATTGATTTAGATAGTTTATCTATAGAATTAAGAAATCAAGTTCATAATGAAACTTCTAAACAAAGAAGAACTGAAGCTTTAAAACGTTTACAAGTTGTAGAATCTTTTCGGGAAGGGAAAAAAAATGGAGGAAATGTCTCTTATATGATTATTCATGTTTTATCTGTTATTCCTCCTGAATTACGTCCTTTAGTCCCCTTAGATGGAGGTCGTTATGCGGCTTCTGATATGACGGATTTGTATCGTCGTGTTTTGATAAGAAATAATCGTTTAAAACGTTTGATAGAAATTAAAGCGCCTGAAGTTATTCTTAGAAATGAAAAGAGAATGTTACAAGAAGCAGTAGACTCTCTATTTGATAATTCAAGAAAAGTATCCGCAGTAAAATCAGAGGCGAATCGTCCTTTAAAATCTTTATCTGATTCTTTAAAGGGAAAACAAGGACGTTTTAGACAAAATTTGCTTGGAAAAAGAGTAGATTATTCTGCACGTTCGGTTATTGTAGTTGGTCCTCATTTAAAATTACATGAATGTGGTCTTCCTAAAGATATGGCTGCAGAACTTTACAAACCTTTTATAATACGAAAATTGATTGAAAGAGGAGTTGTAAAAACAGTCAAATCTTCAAAAAAAATTATAGATAAGAGAGATCCCATGATCTGGGATATTTTGGAAAATGTATTAAAAGGACATCCAATATTATTGAATAGAGCTCCTACTTTGCATAGGTTGGGAATTCAAGCATTTCAACCTAAATTAATAGAAGGAAAGGCAATCCAATTGCATCCTTTAGTTTGTGCTGCTTTTAACGCTGATTTTGATGGAGATCAAATGGCCGTTCATTTACCTTTATCTTATGGAGCAATTTTAGAAGCACAACTTCTTATGTTAGCTTCTCAAAATATTTTGAATCCTGCTAATGGATCTCCTATTACCGTTCCTTCTCAAGATATGGTATTAGGATTATATTATATGACTAAACCTCTATTATCAAGTTCAAATAGAAAAAAAGTAAAAGGAGAAGGTCTCACTTTTTATTCTCCGGAAGAAGTAGAAATAGCTTATAATCAAAATAAAGTAGAATTACATGCTTTAATTCGTGTAAAGGTAGATCTTCGTGAAGAGGACAAATTTTTTAAAAAATTAATAGAAACAACTGTAGGGAGAGTTTTATTTAATCAAGTTGTTCCTAAACAAGTAGGATATATTAATGAATCTCTGACAAAAAAATCTTTAAGAGAAATTATAGGGAAAATTTTGTATCTCACAGATGTTCCTACAACTTCTAAATTTTTAGATGATATTAAAGAATTAGGTTTTTATAATGCATTTAAGGGAGGGTTATCATTTGGATTAGGAGACATTATTATTCCAAATGATAAGAAAGACATGGTTTTTCATGCGATCAAACAAGTTGATAGTGTAAAAATGAATTATAACATGGGATTGATAACAAATAATGAACGTTATAATCAAGTTATTGATATATGGACAAATACAAATTCCATGTTAACAGATAAAGTAATGAAACATATGCGTGAAGATAGACAAGGGTTTAATCCTGTATATATGATGTTAGATTCTGGAGCAAGAGGATCTAAGGAACAAATTCGTCAGCTTTCTGGTATGCGTGGATTGATGGCTAAACCTCAAAAAGCCGGATCTTCTGGAGGAGAAATTATTGAAAATCCTATTCTTTCTAATTTTAGAGAAGGGCTTTCTATTTTAGAATATTTTATATCCACTCATGGTGCTCGTAAAGGATTAGCGGATACTGCATTAAAGACTGCTGATGCAGGATATCTTACAAGACGTTTAGTTGATGCAGCTCAAGATGTCATTATCACTATAGAAGATTGTAATACTCTTAGGGGATTAAAAATATCATCTTTAAAAAAAAATGAAGAAATAGTTGATACTTTATTTGATAGAATTTTGGGACGTATATCTTTGAACGATATTTTTCATCCAAAAAACAAAAAATTAATAATTTCATCTGGAGATATGATTGATGAAAAAATAGCAGGTTTGATTGAAAAGTCTGGAATAGAATTTGTTGAAGTTCGTTCTCCACTGACTTGTGAATCAAAAATGGGAATTTGCTCTAAATGTTATGGGAGGAATTTATCTACAGGGAAAATTGTTAAAAAAGGGGAAGCTGTAGGAGTTATTGCAGCACAGTCTATTGGAGAACCTGGAACTCAATTAACTTTACGTACTTTTCATGTTGGAGGAACTGCAGGAAATATTGCAGAATCTTCACAAATACGAGCAAAGTATGATGGAATTATAGAATTTGAAGATCTTAAAACTGTGCAAATGAAAAATGATTTAGGTGAGGAAATTGTTATTGTTATTTCTCGTTCTACAGAAATGAAACTTTTTAATCAAAATAGATCATCTATTTTAATGACAAATAATGTTCCTTATGGTGCTACTTTGTATGTGAAACATGGGGATACCTTAAAAGAAGGAGATAAAATATGCAAATGGGATTTGTATAATGCAGTGATTGTTGCAGAATTTTCTGGAATAATTTCTTATCAACATTTAGAACAAGGAGTGACTTTTCAAGTAGAAATAGATGATCAAACTGGATTTCAAGAAAAAGTAATTACAGAAGTAAGAAATAAAAATTTAATTCCAACATTAAAAATTATTAATGAAAATAATGAAGAATTAAAAGTGTATAATCTTCCGGTAGGAGCACATTTAATGGTTGAAGATAAAGAAAAAATAGAAGTGGGAAAAATTTTGGTTAAAGTTCCTAGAAAATCAGCTAAATCTGGTGATATAACAGGAGGATTACCTAGGTTATCTGAGTTATTTGAAGCTAGAAATCCTTCTAATCCTGCTGTAGTTTCCGAAATGGATGGAATAGTTAGTCATGGAAAAATAAAAAGAGGAAATAGAGAAATTATAGTAGAGTCAAAAACTGGGGATATTAGAAAATATCTTGTGAAGCTTTCTAATCAAATTTTAGTTCAAGAAAATGATTATGTCAAAGCAGGAATGCCTTTATCAGATGGAGCTGTTACTCCTAATGATATTTTAAATATAAGGGGAGCTAGGGCGGTTCAAGAATATTTAGTGAAAGAAATACAAGAAGTATATCGTTTGCAAGGGGTAAAAATTAATGATAAACATTTTGAAGTTATTGTTTTACAAATGATGCGTAAAGTAGAAGTAATAAATGTAGGAGATACTAGATTTTTAGAAGGAAATATTGAATATAAAGATGATTTTGTAGAAGAAAATGATAGGATTTCTCAGATGATAGTAATTGAAGATTCAGGAGATTCTGAAATATTTAAATCTGGAGATCTAATTAGTTTTAGAGATTTTAGAAATGAAAATGCAGTTTTAAAGTATAAAAAGAAAAAATTAATAAAAACCAGAAATGCTATACCAGCTACTGCTAGACCTATATTACAGGGAATAACTAGAGCGGCCTTGCAGACAAAATCTTTTATTTCTGCAGCTTCTTTTCAAGAAACTACAAAAGTATTAAGTGAAGCTGCTATAAGTAGCAAAACAGATTATTTATATGGATTGAAAGAAAATGTTATTGTAGGCCACAAAATACCTGCAGGGACTGGATTAAAAGAATATGAAAATATTTCCTCAGAAATTGTAAATTAGATTAGGAATTTTTATTTTGTATTTTTTTCCACTTATCTTTAATAGAAACTGTTTTATTGAAAACAAGTTTTTTTTCTTTACAGTTTTGATTAGTCGTATCTACATAAAAATATCCTATTCTTTGAAATTGGAAACGATCTCCTTTTTTTGCTTGATTTAAAGTTGGTTCTGCATAGGCAACAATTTTTTCTATTGTTTTTGGATTTACATGTTTTTGAAAATTTTCTCTATTTGGATCTCTATCCAGAAAAATAGGATGATATATATGGATTTCTATAGGAATAGAATGTCTGACAGAAACCCAGTGTAAAGTAGTTTTTACTCTTTTTTTTTCTTTCATTTTTTTTTTTCCAGATTTACTTTTAGGATCATAAGAGCAATGTATTTCGATTACTTCTCCTTTAGAATTTTTTACTACAGAATTTGCTTTAATAATATAGGCATTTTTAAGTCTTACTTCATTTCCAATTGATAAACGAAAAAATTTTTTTCTTTTTTTTTCTAGAAAATCATTTTTTTCAATATATAGAAATTTAGAAAAAGGAATTTTTCTAAATCCAAATTTTAGATTCTCTGGATTATTTTCTGCATCAATCCATTCAGTAGAATCATTTGAATAGTTATCAATAACTAATTTTACTGGATGCAATACAACCATAACTCTAGGAGTTATTTTATTTAAATGTTCTCGAATTCTAAATTCTAAAAGAGATGTATCTATGATATTATTTCTTTTTGTAATTCCTATTTCTTGAATAAAATTTTTAATAGCTGTTGGGGTATATCCTCTACGACGTAATCCGGATATAGTTAAAATTCTGGGATCATCCCAAGATGGGATCATTTTTTTTTCAATTAAATATTGAATTTTTCTTTTACTGGTTATAGTATGACTTAAATTTAATCTTGAAAATTCTATTTGTTTGGGACGTATTTGATTCTTTTCATAAATCTGATCTAAATACCAGTTGTATAAGGGCCGTCTATTTTCAAATTCTAACGAACATAAAGAATGAGATATTTGTTCAATATAATCACATTGTCCATGACTCCAATCATAAGTAGGATAAATACACCATTGATTTCCAGTACGATGATGTTTTTTTTTTAAAATTCTATACATAATTGGATCTCTCAAATTCATATTTGATGATTTCATATCTATTTTAGCTCTTAAAACACATGATCCTTCTTCAAAAAATCCATTTTTCATTTTTTCGAAAAGATATAAATTTTCATTTATCGATCTATTTCTATAATTGCTGTGAATTCCATATTCAATTGGAGTTTTTCTTTGTAATTGAATAACTTTTTTAGAATGATGGTCTACATAAGCTTTGTTATTTTTAATAAGTATTATAGCCCATTTATAAAGTTTATGAAAATAATCTGAAGCATAACTTTCATAATCCCATTTAAATCCTAAAAATAGAATGTCTTTTTTAATAGATTCTAAAAATTTTTTTTCTTCTCCTATCGGATTGGTATCGTCAAATCTTAAATAAACAGGAGCTTTGTATTTTTTTCCCAATTCGAAATTGAGATATATAGCTTTAACATGTCCAATATGAAGATATCCATTTGGTTCTGGAGGGAATCGAAATCGAATTTTATTGATAGGAAATCCTTTTTTTATATCTTCTTCTATAATTTTTTCAATAAAGTGTAAATGTGTTTTTATATGAAATAATTATTTGCTAATTTGTAAATTTAATTAATTTTTTTATAAAGTATATTTTTGTTTTTCTCTTACTCATGAAATGACATGTCATGTTGTGCTTTTACTAAAAGATAACATATATAATGAATTATTTTGAAACTGTACAATGGATTTTTAATCGTTTACCAATTTACCAAAATATTGGATTAAAATCATATAAACCTGGATTAAAAAGAATCCAAACTTTTTGCTCTCATTTAGGAAATCCTCAAAATTTTTTCAAAAGTATTCATGTAGGAGGAACAAACGGAAAAGGATCTACAGTTCATATGTTATCTTCTATCTTGCAAGAAGAAAAATATAATATAGGATTGTTCACTTCTCCTCATTTAATAGATTTTAGAGAAAGAATTACTTATAATGGTTTTTTAATAGAAAAAGATTTTATTATAGATTTCATAAAATTTAATAAAAAATTAATTGAAAAAGAACAAATGTCCTTTTTTGAAATGAATACGGCCTTGGCATTTCAATATTTCAAAGAAAAAAAAGTTTCTATAGCTATCATAGAAGTAGGAATGGGAGGTCGTTTAGATTCTACTAATCTTATATGTCCAGAAGTCTCTATCATTACAAACATTAGTATAGACCATACAAAATCTCTTGGAGAGAATCAATTTCAAATTGCTTTAGAAAAATCAGGTATTATAAAAAGAAATGTATCAGTAATAATTGGAAGTGAAATGTCAAAGGAGATACGATTTCTTTTTTTTAAAAAAGCTTTAAAAAAAAATGCTCCTATATATTTTTCTAAAAATATGAAAGATTATTCTAAATATAAAATTCCTTTTGAAGCAGATTATCAAAATCTGAATAAGATTATTGTATTAAAAACTATAAATCTTTTGCATAGAAGAAAAAATATAATAATTTCAAATAATTCAATAAAAAATGGATTCAAAAATGTAATTAAAAATACGAATTTTAAAGGTCGTTGGCAAATATTGCAATATCATCCAAAAATTGTTTGTGATATAGCTCATAATGAAGAAGGGATTCATATGATAAATAATCAATTGAAAAAAGAATCATATGATAATTTACATTTAGTATTAGGTTTTTTGAAAGAAAAGAAAGTGGAACAGTTATTAAAATACTTTCCTATTGAAGCTTTCTATTATTTTTGTCAACCCAATATAGAAAGAAAATTTTCTATTCATAATTTAAAAATTTTAGCAAAAAAAATTTTTAAAAATCATAGAAAAATTTCCTTTTTTTTTTCTGTAAGAGAAGCTTTTTTATCATCTAAAAATAAAGCTAAAAAAAAAGATTTCATTTTAATAAGTGGAAGTTCTTTTACTGTATCTGAAGTATTATTATTAACATTATAAATTTTTATTTACATTTGGTTTGGATTTGTTTTTTTCCTATCCAAAAAAAATGAAAAAAAACGGGCAATTAGCTCAGCTTGGTTTAGAGCATCTGTTTTACAAGCAGGGGGTCACTGGTTCAAATCCAGTATTGCCCACTTGATTTAAAATAAAATTTAATATTTTTTCTTTTTCTTTTGGATTGAACCATATGATAGATGTGTCTTTTTTATACCATGTTAATTGTCTTTTTGCGTATTTTCTAGTATTTTGTTTTATTTTTTCTATTGTTTCATGAATAGAATTTTTTTGATCAAAAAAATCAAAAATTTCTTTGTATCCTATAGTTTGTAAACTATTCAAATATTTGTAATGGTAATATTTCTTAGCTTCATCTATCAATCCATTTTTTATCATTTTATCTACTCTATTATTTATTCGAAAATAAATTTCATGTTTTGGTAAAATTAATCCTATTTTTAAAACGGTAAAATCTTTCTCTATCCTTGATTTCTTTTTTTTGAAGAAAAAAGAAGGAGTATTTCCTGTAGATTTCACTATTTCTAAATATCTAATCAAACGTTGAGGATTATTTATATCTATAGAATAAGGTTTTTTCTCAAATTTTTGAAATTCTTTTTGTAAAAAAAGAATTCCTTTTTTTTCAAAATTAAAAATTAAATTTTTTCTTATATTAAAATCAATATTAGGAATATCAGATAATCCTTCTGTTATGGATTTTTCATATAAACCAGATCCTCCAACCATAATTAAAATGGAATATTTATTGAATAATTCTTGAATTTTTTTTAAAGATTCTTTTTCAAAACATTTGACATTGTAATTCTGATGAATTGTTAGATGTCCTATAAAATGATGAGGAACAGAACTCAATTCTTCATCAGTAGGCATAGAGGATCCTATTTTTAGTTCTTTGTAAAATTGTCTAGAATCATAAGATAAAATCTCTGTTTTAAATTTTTTTGCTAAAAACAGAGAAATAGATGTTTTTCCAATACTTGTTGGTCCTACAATGAAAATGAGAAATTTTTTTTTTTCAATTTTTTATTTCAGAATATTGAGATAATTTTTTATACATCCAATAATCTGCTAAAACTAAAGCTGCCATAGATTCTACAATAGGAATAGCACGAGGAAGAACGCAAGGGTCATGTCTTCCTTTTCCCTCCATAAAAATAAAATTTCCATATTTATCTATAGTTTTTTGTTTTTTCATTATTGTAGCTACCGGTTTAAATGCTATTCTAAAATAAATATCCATTCCATTTGATATTCCTCCTTGAATTCCTCCAGATAAATTAGTTTTAGTTTTTCCGTTAGTATTTTCAAATAAATCATTATGTTGTGATCCCATTAACTTTGTTCCAAGAAATCCACTTCCATATTCAAATCCTTTTACTGCATTGATTGAAAGCATAGCTTTTGCTAATTCAGCATGTAATTTTTGAAAAACAGGTTCTCCAAATCCTACTGGTACATTTTTTATGATACAAGTAATAGTTCCCCCTATAGTATCCCCATTTTTTTTAATTTCACGAATCATTGATATCATTTTTTTTGCAATATCTGGATCAGGACATCTTATAGGGGAATGTTCTATCATTTCTTTAGATAAATTGAGATTTTGATAAGATTTATTAACCGATATATTTCCTACAGATGAAACATAAGATATGATTTTTATATCTTTTATTAATTGTTTTGCGATAGATCCAGCAATAACTCTGCATATCGTTTCACGAGCAGAAGAACGTCCACCTCCTCTATAATCTCTAATTCCATATTTTTTTTCATATGTAAAATCTGAATGAGAAGGTCTATATATATTCTGAATATGATTATAATCGTTAGATTTATGATCTTTATTATAGACAATAAATCCAATAGGAGTTCCTGTAGTTATATTATCATCCATAATTCCAGAAAGAAAATTCACTTGATCAGGTTCATTTCGTTGAGTAACAATTGATGATTGTCCTGGCTTTCTACGATTTAATTCATATTGAATTTTTTCTAAATTTAATTTTATTCCTGCTGGACATCCATCTATAACACCTCCTAAAGCGTTTCCATGACTTTCTCCAAAAGTAGTTACTCTAAATAAATTTCCAAAAATATTTCCAGCCATAATAATCTAATCATGTTGTTATAATTTAACAATAAAATTTTAATTTTTTATTTCTATAGAAATAGGTTTCCCATAATGATTGATTCTACTCATCCCTATTAATATTTTATTTTGATAACGTTTTTCTACTTCAAATAATGAAAAATTAGATAAAATTTCTATATGGCCAATATTAATACGGGAATTATTAGCAGCTTGATTGATTAAATTAATCAATCCTAATTTTGTGAGATTATCTTTATATCCTATATTTATTAAAAAAAATTTAGAAGAAAAATATTTTTTAAGTTTTTTTGATTTTAAAAAAAAATTTTTTTTAATATTGAATTGATTCTTTCCTTTAAGGAAAGTTTTTTTATGGTCATTAATATCTTTAGAATTTTTATAAAAAGTAAAAAAACGATTAAATTCTATCCAAGAAAATCGTTTTATTAATTCTTCTTTGTTAAGATATTTTAATTTTTTTTGTATTTCTGGAAGAAAATTCTCCATCATAGATGAATCATCCACTGATACTTTTTTAATTTTTTCTATAAAATGCATAAGTTGTTTTTCACATATTTCTTTTCCAGTAGGAACCATAATTCTTTCAAAATTTTTTCCTATTTTTTTCTCAAATTCTTTTAAATTATGAGTTTCTTTCGAATGGATAATGCAAACAGAAATTCCTGGATTTCCAGCTCTTCCTGTACGACCACTTCTATGAACATAAATTTCACTTTCATTTGGAATATTATAGTTGATGACATGAGTTATATCATTGATATCTATTCCACGAGAAGCAACATCTGTTGCTACAAGAAACTGTAAATATTTTTTTCTAAATTTGCTCATAACAAACTCCCGTTGTGATTGTGAAAGATCTCCATAAAGAGCATCTGCATTATATCCATCTTGGATTAAATAATTCGCTATTTTTTTTGTTTCTTTCCTTGTTTTGCAAAATACAATTCCATAAATATCTGGATTAATGTCTACAATTCTTTTTAAAGCAGAATATTTCTTATCTTGATTTACTATATAATAAATATGCTTCACATCATCAGAACCTACATTTCGTTTTCCTGTAACAATTTCTATAGGGTCTATTAAATAAGTATACGCTATTCCACTCATATATTCTGACATTGTTGCAGAAAATAGGAGACTTTGTCTTTTTTTTGGTAATTTTACTATAATAGAATCTAATTCTTCTTTAAATCCCATGTTTAGCATTTCATCTGCTTCATCAAGAATCAAATATTTAATATCAGATAAATGAAGCTTTTTTCTTCTAATTAAATCAATAATTCTCCCTGGAGTTCCAACAATAATATGAGCCTTTTTTTGAAGTGATTGAATTTGGTTTTCTATATTCACTCCTCCATATAATGGAATAATTTTGATCAAGGATATATATTTGGAAAAACGACAAAGATCACGTGTAATTTGTATACAAAGTTCTCTTGTTGGACATAAAATTAAAGCTTGAGGGAGAAAAAAATTCAAATTTATTTTTTGAATAATTGGTAATCCAAACGCGGCTGTTTTTCCTGTTCCTGTTTGAGACAAAGCGATTAAATCTTTTTTTTCTGATAACAAGTATGGAATAACTTTTTTTTGTATAGGAGTTGGAAATTTTAATCCAATGTCTTCTAAAGCTTGAATAATTTGATTATTCAAAAAATTATATTCTTTAAATGTTTTCATAAAAATAAGTGAATTCTCTTAATTGTTTATTATTATTGATCTTTGTTTTTTTATAAGTTTTTTGGTTATATTATGATATCTGAAAATCATTAATATAGCGGAGATAGTCAGTCCACTTCCTAATCCCATCCAAACTCCTTGAATTCCCATATTCAAATATAAAGAAAGAAAACATGCTATCGGTAATGCTATGATCCAATAAGAAAAAAAACTTATCCACATAGGGACATTTACATCTTGCATCCCTCTTAAAGCTCCAATAATTATTCCTTGTATTCCATCTGGTAATTGAAAAAGACTAACTATTAAAATCATTTTTTCTGCTATGTGAACAACTTCATGATCATTTTTTATATACATATAGGGAATATAATTTCTAAAAATTATGAATAAAAAACTACAAATAAACATAAACATCATTCCCATGAGTATTACAGACCATCCTATTTTTCTTAATTCTAAATAGTTTTTTAATGCATGTTGATTTCCTATTCTAATTGTTGCTGCCACAGAAAAACCTGTACATAATAGAAATGTCGATGAAATTAGACTAATAACTATTTGATGAGCCGCTAATTCTTTAATTCCACATTTTCCTGATATAAAAGAAGAAATAGAAAAAGTACTCATTTCAAATAACATATGTAATCCAGAAGGAATCCCTATTTTTAGGATTTTTCTTAAATATTTTTTATTTAAAAAAATAATTTTTAAATGACTATAATAATTACGAACTTTTTTATATTTATATAATAAGAAGTTAATTCCTATTAACATAATTATACGAGAAATCAAAGTAGCATAAGCAACACCTATAACGCCCAATTTAGGAAATCCATAACACCCATTAATAAAAAAATAATTCAATATAATATTAATAAATACCGAAATCCAAGTAATAACAAGACCAGGAAAAACTAAAGATAATCCTTCTGAAAATTTTCTAAATATTTCAAAAATCATCCATGGAATCAAAGAAATAGCTGTAACCTTTAAAAAAGATATAGTATCATTCAAAATTTCTTTAGGTTGTCCTAAATATGGAAGAATATATAATAAAAAAATACGGATAGAGATATACATAAAAATTGATAAAAAAAAATTAATAATTATCCCATGATATAAAATAATAGCTCCTTTTTTATATTCATGTTTAGCATCTACTGATGCTATTAAAGAAGAAATTGATGTTGCTATTCCAAATCCAAAAATAATTATAATAAGAAAAACAGCATTGGATAATGAAACTGAAGCTAAAGCTTTTTTTCCTAAAAATCCAACCATCATGTTATCAGAAAAACCGACACAGATAACACCTAGTTGAGTGAATAATACAGGGATAGCTAATAAAAAATTTTTTTTAAAATGTTGTAAATATGTTTCAGATTTTTTTAAACAATCTCTCATTGATCAATTAGAGTAGTAGAGAAATATAAATTTTAGGATGATTGTAAAAAATTATTAAGGAGATTTTAGGGTAGCCTAATTGATTCTAATCTAATATGATAGATTATCCATCATAAACGAAAAAAAGAAAAAAAAATTAATAATATTAAATTTTAACAAAAGGTAATTTTACAATTCTAATGGGGATATTTTTTCCCCTTATTGATATAAAATAAGAATTTTTTTCTATTTTTGAATTATTATTTATATATCCTAATCCTATTCCTTTTTTTAGAATTGGAGAAAAAGATCCAGAAGTCACATTTCCAACAATAAAATTATCTTTATTTTTTAATAAATATCCTTGTCTAGGAATTTTTCCTTTTTCTTCTATTACAAAAGAAATGAATTTTTTATATTTTCCTTCTTTTTTCTGTTGTTTCAATATTTTTCTTGCAATAAATTTTTTTTCCAATTTTGTGATCCAAGATAATCCAGCTTCTATAGGTGTAATTTTTTCAGAAAGATCTTGACCATATAACCGGTATCCCATTTCTAACCTCAATGAATCTCTACTAGAGATTCCGCAAGGTGTCACTTGGAAAGAATTAGTTTTTATTTTTAAAATCTCATTCCAAATATTTTCTGCATATTTATTGTGAATATAAATTTCAAATCCTTTTGATCCTGTATATCCTGTACGAGAAATCAAAACTTCATCGATCCCTGAAAATTTTCCTATTATAAAATGATAGAAAGGGATTTTATATAATGAAATATTAGTTAGTTTTTGAATAGCTTCTAAAGAATTTGGTCCTTGTATAGATAAAAGAGAGTATTTTTGAGATAAATCAAAAAATTTGTTATCATCTTTTTCATTTATATTTTTATGAATCCATATTTTATTTTTCTCAATATTAGACGCATTAACTATGAGTAAAAATTCCATTTCTGAAATTTTATAAATGACTAAATCATCTATAATTCCTCCTAAATGATTGACTAAGCAAGAGTATTGAGCTTGTCCAGATGTTATTTTAGATAGATTATTTGTAGTTAAATATTGAAGTAGTTTTTTAGAATGTTTTCCTTTTAAAAGAAATTTTCCCATATGACTCACATCGAATATTCCAACAGAATTTCTTACAGACATATGTTCTACTAAAGAAGAAGTATATTGAAGCGGCATGCAGAATCCAGAATAAGGAATCATTTTAGCTTTTAACTGTATATGAGATTTGTATAAAACTGTTTTTTTTAAAAAATTATCCCTCATATTTAACAAAGTTATTTTCAGTTTCGTACAAGATTATCCTTAAATTTAAGGAAGAAGATATTTTTTTATGTATTCTATTCCACATAAAAATTGCAATATTTTCTGCTGTAGGATTTTTATAGGAAAATTCTTTAATATCTAAATTAATGTTTTTATGATCAAAAAGATTTTCTATTTCTTCACGAAGAATATTTTTTAGTTTTTGTAAACTGAAAACAAATCCTGTTTCTGGATCTACTTCTCCTGTTAAACTAACAATATATTCATAGTTATGTCCATGATAATTTAAATAAGCGCATTTTCCAAATTTTTCTATATTTTTATGATAATCCCAATTAGGATTATAAAGTCTATGTGCTGCACTAAAATATCCTTTTCTACTTATAGTTGCTATCATGATTTCAGTATAATTTATTTTTTTTATCCAATTTATTTAGATAATTTTTTATAATTATTTTTAACCATATGGTATAAGAATCTGGAGTAAGATGAATATCTTGTATTAATTCATTCAAAAACATCCATTTCCAATTATCTACTTCTTTGGAATTAATTATAGGAGGTTTAGAATAATATCCTACAAAAACATGATCTAATTCATTTTCTATTAATCCATTGTTTAACAATTCGTGATAAGTAAAAAAAAATTTGTGTTCTAAAAAACAATCAAAGCCCATTTCTTCTATTAAACAACGATGAGCAGCTGTAAGAACAGATTCATTTTTTCTAGGATGACTACAAGATGTATTTGTCCAAAGTAGGGAAGAATGATACTTTTCTGACGATCTTTTTTGTAACATTAACATATTATTATCATTCTTTGTATTAAAGATAAAAACAGAAACCGCACTATGAAATAATCCTTCAACATGAATTTTTTCTTTATTTTCAAATCCAATAATTTGATTTTTGGTTCCTATCAAAGGAATGCGATTTTCTTTTTTTTTCATCATGATTTAGTGAGAAGATAAACAAAATAAATTAAATTTAATTGACTCAATTAATTTTTGAAAAAAAATTACTATTATAGTTTTTATTTTCTAATTTTCTAAAATAAAGTAAAGTAGAATAATATTGATATTGTTGTTATCAAACATAGTATATTATAATAGTATATGAAACATGGAAAAGGAAATTAGAAAACTATTGAAAAAATTAAATAAACTTAGAAAACATACATTAATGAATACTCTTAAAATAAAGTATGTCTATGCAGAAAAAAATTTTTTAGTAGCAAAAATGCCTGTTAATAAAAAAGTATTTCAACCTGTAGGATTTCTTCATGGAGGAGCAACAATTGCCTTAGCTGAAAGTGTTGGAAGTTCATTATCTACTTTAAATATAAACAAAGATTTCTTTAATATTTTTAATATTGAAATATCTGCAAATCATATCCGATCTATGAAAAAAGGAATAATTTTTGCCTTTGCAAAAATTATTCACAAAGGAAAAACTCTTCATTTAATTCAAGTTAAAATTTTAAATGAAAATAAAGATATTATTAGTTTATGTAAGATGACGAATATAATTATTCCAAAAAAAAATACATCCTGTTGATCCAACAACAAGAAAAAATAACTTTTTTAAGTTTATATAAAAAAATAATCCAAAATTATTTGGATAGAAAAAGTTTTGTTCTTTTTAAAAAACCATACGAAAATAGAATTTTTTTTTATTCTCAAAACGTAAATAATAAAAAAGAAAAAAGATTTTTTTTGATTGGAAGTTTTAATCACAATAACACTATAGAAATACATCCAAAAAAAATATATTTTATCAATATAGATGATAATTTTTTTCAAAAAAATTCTATTAATTCTTCTAATTATGAAACAAATTTTTATGTTTTAACTTATTCACATAAATATAAAAATTTGATTAAAAAAGCTATTAAATCTATAATAAATGGATTTTTTAATAAAGTAGTCGTGTCTAGATTCATGAAGTTTTCATTTCGTCGTTTTTATTTAAAAAAAACTTTTCAACAATTGATTTTTTCTTATCCTAATGCTTTTGTTACTCTTTGGTATGACTTTCCCCATGGTTTTTGGATAGGAGCATCTCCAGAATTGCTGATAAAATCTTATGATAAAAAATTTAAAACTATTTCTCTAGCTGGAACAATTTTTGATAAAAAAAAATGGACAAAAAAAGAATTGGAAGAACATAAAATAGTGACAGAATATATTGTGAATTTATTAAAAACATATTCTGGAAATGTTTTTGTAGGAAAAACTAAAATAACAACTATGGGACATTTATATCATCTTAAAACTCCTATTAGTTTTTCATTTTTGAATAGACCGAATTACTTTGAAATTTTAAAACACATGCATCCTACTCCTTCTATTTGTGGATTTCCTAAAAAAAAATCTTTAGAATTTATTCAAGAAAACGAAGGATATAAAAGAAGTTTTTATACAGGATATATTGGTCCTGTTGACCATAATAATATGGAGTTGTATCTTAATTTAAGATGTGCAAAAATCAGTATGGATAAAAAAGAAATATCATTATATGCTGGAAGCGGAATTACTGAAAATAGTAATGCGGATCAAGAATATTTGGAAACAGAAAATAAAATAAAAAATATTTTGTCTCAATTAATTTTTTTTCTATGAAATGGTCTTATGATTAATCGTACACTTTTGTGATAATGAAAATATTGAATAATCCAATTCATTAAAGCAATGACTCTATTTCTAAATCCAACTAAACTAACTAAGTGAACAAACATCCAAATAATCCATGCTAGAAAACCTTTTAATTTGAAATATGGAAAATCACATACTGCTTTGTTTCTTCCAATAGTTGCCATGGATCCTAAATTTTTATATTTAAAAGGTTTTATAGGTTTTTTCTCTAAAAAAAGATTTAAATTTCCCGCAAGACAGTTTCCTTGTTGTATGGCTGGTTGTGCCGTCATAGGATGACCATTTGGATAATATGGATTTGTTATCATACAAGCAATATCTCCAATAGCAAAAATGTTTTGATATCTAATAGCTTTGAAATAATTATCCACTAAAATTCTTTGTCCTTTCATATCCTCTTTTAGAAACCCTTTTATGATAGCTCCTTTTACTCCTGCAGCCCATATTACATTAGAGGATTCTATACTCTTATTTTTGTCTATAAAAACGATTTTTCCATCATAATCTTTTACTAAACAATCTAGCCAAATAGTTACTCCTAATTCTTTTAAATTTTTAAAAGCTTCTTTTGCTGATTCTTCAGACATACCATCTAATAATCTAGTAGAAGCCTGTAATAAATGGATATTCATCCGTTGAATATCCAAATCAGGATAATCATTTGGTAAAACATATCTTTTCATTTCTGCTAAAGCTCCTGCTAATTCTACTCCAGTTGGTCCTCCACCAACAATAACAAAAGTCATAAGTCGTTCTCTTTTTTTTGAATCTTTAATCAATAAAGCAGATTCAAAATCTTGTAAAATAAGACTCCTTAAATCCAATGCTTCTGGAATAGATTTCATAGGTAAAGCAAAAGATTCAATGTTTTTATTTCCAAAATAATTAGTTACAGATCCTGTAGCCATAATTAAATAATCATAAAATAAAGACCCCACACTTGTGTATATTTTTTGTTTTTTTGTATTAATGTAATGAACGTAAGCTAATCGAAAAAAGAAATTTTTTTTTTTTTTGATAATTGTTCTAATAGAATGTGCAATAGAATCTGGCTCCAATCCTGCTGTAGCTACTTGATATAATAAAGGTTGAAATGTATGATAATTATTTTTATCTATAAGTACAACTTGAAATTTTTCTCTTTTTAATTTTTTTGCTACTTGTAATCCAGCAAAACCAGCACCAATAATAACAACTCTTTTTAGATTATTTACTGTTGGAATATTCATAATCAAAAATTTGACGTACAAATTTATGATCTTATTTGATTAAATGAATTAGTTAATTAGTGATATTATAATAATATTTTCATTATTGAAAATAAAAATTAATTAATAATTTTGTTGAAAAGAAAAATTATATTTTGTTATGAATTATTATTATTGGATTGTTGCAATTATTTTTTTTATTAGTGCTATTGTGAGTAGAATTTTAAGAAATAAATTCAGATTCTATTCTGAATTAGAAATGAATATTCATATGAGTGGAAAAGAAATAGCAGAAAAAATGTTATCTGATAATGGAATTTATGATGTAAATGTTCTTTCTGTAAAAGGAGAGTTAACAGATTATTATGATCCTTTAAATAAAACTGTTAATTTAAGTGAAATAGTATATTCAGAGAAAACTATAGGAGCAATTGCAGTTGCAGCACATGAGTGTGGACATGCTTTACAACATAAATTAGGTTATAAAATGTTAAAATTACGAAATCAAATGGTCCCCATTTTAAATTTTAGTTCAAAATTTACTAATTTTACAATGATGTTTGGACTTGCTATTTTTTATAGTTCAGAAGGAGAAAATTCTTTTTTTCTTAAGTTAGGAATAGGATTGTTTTCTTTGGCCGTTATTTTTTCTTTTATTACTCTTCCAATAGAATTTGATGCAAGTAGAAGAGCTTTGATTTGGTTAAAAAATAAAAATTTGGTAAATTATCAAGAATACAATCAAGCAAAAGATTCTCTAAAATGGGCTGCTATGACATATGTTGTTTCTGCTTTAGGGAGTTTATCACAATTAATATATTTTATGTCTTTTCTTAAGAATAAAAGAGATGAACAATTTTAGTTTTTTTTCTTCTTTTTTTTCAAATTTTTTGAATTTGGACGAAGATTCCCATAAGTTTTATTTTTTATTTTTCCTCTTCTAGTTTTTTTGTCCCCTTTTCCCATATTTGAAAATATTTTGAATAATTTTATTAGAAATTGTTTCTGCTTCTTTTTGTAAAAAAGAAATATTTTGATCATTTTTTATAATGATATCAGAATGTTTTTCTTTTTCTTTATCCGGTATTTGAATTTTAATACGATTCATAATTTGTTTTTCACTTAATTTATCTCTTTTTATTATTCGTTCAATCCTTTTTTTAAGAGGAGTATTAATGGTAATAATTAAATCACATTCTTTATATGATCCACTTTCAAATAATAGGGCAGATTCTTTTATGGAAAAGAGAGTTTTTTGAGAAAAAAACCAATTTTTAAAATCTAATAAAATCCATGGATAAACTATAGTACATAATAATTTTAATGCATGAGAATCTTTATCTTGAAAAACTTTTTTGGATAAAAATGTTTTGTTTATTTTATTGTTTTTATAAGATTTATTTCCAAAAAATTTTATAATATTTTCTTTTATGTTTTTTGTTTGATTCATCAAAAATTTACTTCTTTTATCTGAAGAATAGACAGGGATTCCTTTTTTTTCGAAAAAAGAGGATAATAAACTCTTTCCGGATCCCATTTCTCCAGTAATTCCTATTAACAAAGACTTCATTTTTTTTCTATATTTGTTGTTATTGTCGTAGTAGTATTTTCTTTATTTTTCTTATTTACAAAATCTCCATAACGCAATTGAGTTAATTCTTTAGAAACAGTATTTCTTTCTAATTTAATTTTACCTACAATAGTTTCTAATACGAAAAAATTATTTGTTATTTCTATAATTTTTCCATGAATTCCTGAGATTGTTACTATATAATTTCCTTTTTTTATATTCTCTTGAAATTTTTTTTCTGTTTTTTGTTTTCGTATTTGAGGACGTATCATAAAAAAATAAAAAACAATAAAAATTAAGGAAAACATCCAAAGAGTACTTATTATAGGATTTTGTTGTTGTAATATGAAAAACATAAAATAAATTTTTTCATTTGAATATAATAAAAATAAAATTCAGTAAAAATGAATATTAATATAATTATTATATTAATCCTTTTCCTTCTTTAAAAATTTTATTTTGTTTGTATAAAAATTTAAATACTTGATCTAATATTCCATTAATAAAAATTTTACTTTTTTCCATACAAAAAATTTTTGATATTTCTATATATTCATTCATAGTTGCTTTTGGTGGAATATTGGGAAAATATAAAAATTCGCAAATAGCCATTTGTAATATGATTAAATCTATTATAGATATTCTATTTATGTCCCAATTTTTGGATATATTACTTATTAAATAATTAAATTCTTTTTTGTGAAAAAGAGTATTTCGATACAAATCGATAATAAATTTTTTATTTTCATTATTTTTATAAAAAATATTATATAATTGAAAATTTTTTGGAGTAGATAATTTTATGTATTGCAAAGTTTTGAAAACCATTGTATGTGCTATATATAAATCATCAATTCCACTGATATTGATACATTGATCTTCAATGTATTCTATTAATTTTTTGTTAGGTATAACAAAATTTTTATAATATTTTATGATAAAATATTTATCATCTTCAAATGAAGAATTGGATTCTTGAATATAATTTTCAAAAAATTTTGATTTCTGCATTTCTTTCAGTATAAAAAAAATATATTCATCTTTTTTTTTCCATAATATTTTTTCGGAATTATATTCTAATAAATATTTGTTATTAGATAATATTTTAATTACGGAATTGTAAGCTAGTTTTTGTATTATAATATTTTTAGATGATATTTTTTTTTTATTTTCTTTTATTTTTACAATAGCTTTATCTCTAATTTTCAATATTAAATAAAGTAGAGATATATATAGATCATGTAATTCTTCAATACTTTTTAACATGTTCTCTTCTACTTTTTTAGGATTCATTTTAGATAAGTATTGAGCGTACAAAAATTGCAGACTTTTTATTCTGAAATGTCGTCTGATTAACATTGTTTTTATTAATTTTTTCTTTTTACAATGTAAAGAAAATACCAAACTTAGAAAGTTTGGTACCTTTGTGTTCTGTATGTGGGATTTATTTTCTTTTAGCAAAAAATATTTTCTGAAATATAAATTTCGTTTGTGGAGAGGATTTATATTGATTTTAATATCAAATATTTTAACCTTAATTCCTATTCCTTATATAGGAAGGTCTATTAATATAATTAAGAACCTTTTTATTTTTTTTTCTAAATACAAAAAAAATACAACAATATCCATATCATCTATATTTTTTAATAATTTAAAAACAGACATTTTCATTTATACAAGTATTATATTAATAATTCCAATTATAGGAGGGATTGTTAAATATCATATGCGACAGTGTATTATCACAACATCAAGAATGATAGAATTTGATATAAAAAATGAAATTTTTTCGCATTATCAAAGATTAAGTTTATCTTTTTATAAGAAAAATTCAACGGGAGATTTAATGAATCGTATAACTGAAGATGTTTCTTTTATTAGACAGTATATTGGTCCAGGAGTAATGTATTTTGTAAATCTTATAGTTTTGTTTTTAATGGTTTTTGTGCAAATGTTACGTTTAGATAGAACATTGACTTTTTATGTCATATCCCCCATTCCGATTCTTTTTATTTTCATTTATTATATTAGTATTTTTATTACTAGGAAAAGTGAAGAAGTTCAAAATTATCAATCTATGATTTGTTCTTTTGTACAAGAGACTTTTTCTGGAATTCACGTTATTAAAGCATTTGTTTCTGAAATTTTTTTTCAAGAAAAACACAAAAATATTATATTGAAGTATAAAAAAAAAAATGTAGAATTAGCAAAAATTGATACTATTTTATCTTCTGTAATAATATTTTTTATTGGAATTAGTCATTTATTAATTCTTTTTTTTGGAGGAAAAAAGTATTTTAAAGGAGAGATAAGAAATATAGGAACTCTTGCTGAATTTTTTACATATATAAATGTGTTAATTTTTCCGTTGATTATTTTAGGATGGGTTGTATCTATTGTTGAAAGAGCAAAAGTATCACAAATACGAATAAATAAATTTTTGAAAGAAATTCCTGAAATACTCAATAATAGTTTCATGAAAGAAACTACTAAAATTTTTGGAAAAATCCAATTTAAAAATGTTGGATTTATCTATGATTCGAATTTGATAGTGAAAAATAAAGATAGAATTAAAACTATAAGTGAAATTTCTTTTACTCTTCATAAAGGAAAAACTTTAATTTTAACTGGAGAAACAGGATCAGGAAAAACGACTATAGGAAGATTAATAACTCGTTTATACGATACAAATCAAGGTGAAATTTTTATTGATAATATTTCTTTAAAGTCTCATAATCTATATAACTTTAGAAGTTCCATAGGTTATGTCCCTCAAGACAATTTTCTTTTTTCAGATTCAATTTATAATAATATAGCTTTTGGAAGTATTGAAAGAGTAGTAGAATCATGGAAGGTCCATGATGCTGCTAGAAAAGCAATAATAGAAGATGATATTCTTCATTTTAAAAATGGATATGAAACTATTATAGGAGAAAGAGGGATTACTTTATCAGGAGGTCAAAAACAAAGAATATGTATAGCAAGAGCTATTATAAGAAATCCTAGAATTCTTATATTTGACGATAGCTTTTCATCTATAGATCAAAATACTAGAAAATTAATAATGTGTTCTTTAAAAAAATATATGAGAAATACAACTATTATAATTATAACTCATGACTTATCTTATATATCTGATTTCGATCTTATTATTATTTTAAAAAATGGAAAGATATATAAAATAGGAGACCGTAGGATTCTTTTTTAGGAAATTTACTTTGAATAATTTTAAGAAAAGTAGGATGGACCATTTTTTTTATTTAGATTTGCTGAATTAGTATTAATTAATTATAACACTGTTTGAAATGGACGAAAAAGAAAAGATTAAAGAAAGAAATGAAATCTGTTCACGTACTCTAAAAACTGGTAGTCGTACATATTTTTTTGACGCAAGAGAGACGAGAGCAGGAGATTATTATTTAACTATTACTGAAAGTAAGAAAAATTTTTCTGAAACAGGAGAAATAACTTATAAAAAACATAAAATTTATTTGTACAAAGAAGATTTTTCTAAATTTCAAAGTATTCTTGATGATATGATTCGATTTATTATCAATGAAAAAGGAAGAGAAGTCATTTCAGAACGTCATCAAAAAGATTTTAAAAATCATACATTTAATCAAGAAATGAAAGATGTTCAAAAAAAAACATCAGAAATAAAGAATTTTACAAATATTAATTTTGAAGATATTTAATTTTTAATTATTGATTAATTGTAATGTAATGTAAAAAATTATTGCATACATATCGTATTCATTTCTTTCTTTCTTGTTATTTATGTTATGCAATTAAAAGAAAGATAAAGAAAACAAAAAAAATAAAGAAAGAAATGATTGATCAATGAATGGATTTGCTTATGAGTAGTAGTAGTCGTAGCTATAGAAATATTATGAATGATATTAATACTTTTATATTTGATGTCGATGGGGTGTTAACTAATTGTACTTTAAATTTATTTCCTGATGGGAACATGGTTCGTCAAATGTTTGCTAAAGATGGATATGCAATGCAATTAGCAAAAAAAAAAGGATATAATTTATGTATTATAACTAGAGGATCTGATTTAATGGTATTTAGACGTTTAAGAAGACTTAATATTCGTTATATTTATCAAGGGGTTGATAATAAAAAAGAATATTTAGATGAGTATTGCAGAATATTAAATATTACTAAGAAAAAAATTCTTTATATGGGAGATGATATTCCAGATATTGAAATCATGAAATCTGTTGCCTTACCATGTTCTCCAATAGATGCAGTTCAAGAAGTAAAAGAAATATCTAAATATATTTCTCCAAAAGAAGGTGGAAAAGGTTGTGTAAGAGATGTAATAGAACAAACTCTGAAGATTCAAAAAAATTGGATATAATATAAAAAAAATATCCATCATAAAAAAATAGTGTCTATGTAAGACACTATTTTTTTTTGAGGATTATTGGAACTCACTACTACATCATTCCACCCATTCCACCTCCTCCACCAGCTCCAGGCATTTGAGGTGTGCTTGTTTCTTCTTTTTTTATTTCTGTTACAACACATTCAGTTGTTAATAACATACCTGATACAGATGCTGCATTTTCTAATGCAACTCTAGCAACTTTGGTAGGATCTATAATTCCTTCTACAATCATATTTTTATATTCTCCAATTTTAGCATCATAACCAAAATCTCCTTCTCCTTCAGCAACTTTAGCTACTACCACAGAACCTTCTCCTCCAGCATTGGCTACTATTTGACGTAAAGGTTCTTCTAATGATCTTCTAACTATTTGTATACCAGTATCTTGATCTGAATTATCTCCGTTTATATTCTCTAATGATTTTATGGCACGGACTAAAGCAACTCCTCCTCCTGCTACAATTCCTTCTTCCACAGCAGCACGAGTAGCATTTAATGCATCATCTACACGATCTTTTTTTTCTTTCATTTCTACTTCTGATGCAGCCCCTACATAAAGAACGGCAACTCCTCCAGCTAATTTGGCAAGACGTTCTTGTAATTTTTCCTTATCATAATCAGATGTGGTAGATTCTATTTGAGCTTTAATTTGTTCAACACGAGCTCTAATTTCTTTTTTACTTCCTCCTCCATTTACAATGGTAGTATTATCTTTATCAAGAATAACTCTTTCTGCTTTTCCCAGCATATTTAATTTAACATCTTCCAATTTACTTCCTGTTTCTTCAGAAATAACACTTCCTCCTGTTAGAATCGCAATATCTTCTAGCATTGCTTTTCTTCTGTCTCCGAACCCAGGCGCTTTTATTGCCGCTACTTTCAACGTGCCACGTATTTTATTAACAACTAATGTTGCTAGTGCTTCTCCTTCTACTTCTTCAGAAATAATAAGTAAAGGTTTTCCAGATTGTGCTACAGGTTCTAATATGGGAAGAAGATCTTTCATTGCAGAGATTTTTTTATCTGACAATAGAATTTGTGGTTGATCAAATTCTGTTATCATTTTTTCAGTATTTGTAACAAAATAAGGAGATTGATATCCTCTATCAAATTGCATTCCTTCCACAACATCTACTGATGTCTCTGTTCCTTTTGCTTCCTCTACAGTGATGACTCCTTCTTTTCCGACTTTTTCAAAAGCATCTGCTATTAATGCTCCAGTTTTTTCATCATTATTTGCAGATATAGAAGCTACTTGTTTTATTTTTTCTGTGTTTCCTCCTACTTCTCTAGATTGTTTTTTTAAATCTAAGATCACAACTTCTAACGCTTTATCTATTCCTCTCTTTAAATCCATTGGGTTAGCTCCAGCTGCTACATTTTTTAATCCTTCTCTAACAATCGCTTGAGCTAACACTGTTGCAGTTGTTGTTCCATCTCCTGCAACATCATTTGTTTTAGAAGCTACCTCTTTAACCATTTGAGCTCCAAGATTTTCTATAGGATCTTCTAATTCTATTTCTTTAGCTACAGAAACTCCATCTTTAGTCACCTGGGGGCCTCCAAAAGATTTTTGTAATACTACATTTCTACCTTTTGGTCCCAAAGTCACTTTAACAGCATTTGCCAATGCATCCACCCCTTTTTTTAATTTATCTCTTGCTTCAATATCAAATTTAATATCTTTTGCCATAATTTTTTAGATTTTTTATAAAGTTATCTTAATTACAATCTTATCTCTTACTCTTATCATATTTTTAATGAACAAAATGATTGATTCTATTATTATATGATTGCAATTACATCAGATTCTCTCATAATAAGATATTCTTCTTCTTCCCATTTTAATTCAGTTCCTGAATATTTTCCATATAAAATTCTATCTCCTTTTTTCAGAACCATAGGTTCATCTTTTTTTCCATTACCAACAGCTATTATAGTTCCTTTTTGTGGTTTCTCTTTTGCTGTATCAGGAATGATAATTCCTGAAGCGGTTTTTGTTTCAGCAGGATCTGGTTGTACTAAAACACGATCTGCTAAAGGTTTAATCTTAACTTCCACCATATTTAAAATAATTTTTAAGGTTAACTATATATTGAATCATTCATAGCCAAAAACATGCCAAATAAAAAATATTTAGATTTTACACAATTGTACAAATATGATTAAATGACATTATGTCATAATTTATTACTTTGATTTTAACAAAAAATTAAAAAATAAAGTTAAAAAAACTATGAAAATAGATAATATCCAAGTTATTCTTTCTAAAAAAGTATTTGTTTGTTTTATTCCAAAAAATCTAAAATTTTTTTCCATAAAAGATTGAGAAATGCTTTCTTTTTTAGGATTTTGAATTAAAATCACTATAATCAGTAGGACACATGTTAAAATGATTAAAAATCCAAATATTGTTGAATATATATCTTTCATAAGATCAAAGAATAAAATAACATAATAAACCAGTTTTAGTTATTCATTAATTTTCATTTTTATTAGTATTTCTTAGTAAGTAGTATTTTCAGTAGTCTTAATTCGTTGTATTTTTTGTTTTTGTGTTATTAATATTGATATTGATCTCTTTTTCTTTTTCTTGATTATATTCTTTATTGAAATTTATTTTTTCGATTGTTTTATTATATAATTGACTAACTAAATTGTTTATAATTTTGTTTTTCATAGGGCCTTCATTTAAAGCATCTTTTTCTCCATAATAATCTTCTATTACTTCAAAATCTTGTACCCAATTATTTTGAGAATTATGCTTATCTTTGCAATAAGCATTCACTATTATCTTAATTTTTGCATTTTTTCCTTCTCTTTCTATGAAAGAGCAATCTACAAATTTTCCTCCTATAATAATATCTCCACCTTCTAAAACTAAACTTAATGGGGCATGTTCTATTATATAATCTTCAAGTTTCCTTTTCAAATCATAAGAAATAAAAACCGCAGCTCCATGAAAAGGAAATTTAACTCTTTCTAGAAATTCTTTTATTTGTATTTTTTTATCATATTCATTTATTTTAGAATAGATCGGTTTATAACAACCATTTAATAATAGAAATGAAATAAGAATTAAAATAATTTTTTTACAATCCATATTGTTTTATTTTTCTATATAATGTTCTTTCTGAAATTCCTAATTCTTTTGCAGTCATTTTTCTTTTTCCACTATTTTTTCTTAAAGCTTTTTGAATAAATTCTATTTCTTTCTTTTGTAAAGAAAAACTACTAGAATCATTTTTAGATAGATTATTATCTTCTTCTACTTCTTCATAATCTAAATCATTATTAGAGGATAATTTTGAAGAATCTTCTAATTGAAAAAGAGAATCATCTATATTAGAATGATTAATCATTTTTCCAAATACTTTTTCCATAATTTTTTGATTTTTTTCAATAAAATTAGCATTATTATTATTTTTTATTAGTTGTAACGTTAAAATTTTTAAATCATTTAAATTTTTTTGTATATCAAATAAAATTTTATAAATAAAATCTCTTTCACTAGAAAAATTTTGAAAAAAACGTTCATCATTTGAATGATGAAAAGATAACGAAGGGATGTTATCTGGAATATATTCTTTTAATTTTTCCACGGAAATTTCACGTTTTGTTTCTACTACAGATATTTGTTCTATTAGATTTTTTAATTGTCTTATGTTTCCTGGCCAAGAATAATTTTCCAAAAAATTCATAGCTTCCTCAGTTAATTTTATTGGAGGCATATGATATTTTTCAGAAAAATCAATGGAAAATTTTTTAAATAATAGTTGAATGTCATTTTTACGACACCGCAAAGGTGGGACAGTTATTTGTACTGTATTCAGACGATAATATAAATCTTCTCTGAATTTTCCTTTTTGAATGGACTTTCCCATATTTAAATTAGTAGCAGAGATTATTCGTATATTCGTTTTTTGGATTTTGGAAGATCCTACTTTTATAAATTCTCCTGATTCTAAAATACGAAGAAGACGTACTTGTGTTGTTAAAGGAAGTTCTCCTACTTCATCCAAAAAAACTGTCCCTCCATTTGCTCCCTCAAAATATCCTTTTCTCATGTTTGTAGCTCCTGTGAAAGAACCTTTCTCATGTCCAAATAATTCACTATCAATTGTTCCTTCTGGAATAGCTCCACAATTTACAGTAATATAAGAACAATGTTTTCTACAAGAAAATTGATGAATAATTTTTGGAATAAATTCTTTTCCAACTCCACTTTCTCCAAGAACTAATACGGAAATATCAGTTGGAGCAACTTGAATGGCTTTTTCTAAAGCTCTATTTAAAGCGTAATTATTCCCAATAATGTTGAATTTTTGTTTTATATTGTGAATCGATTCCATGTCCAAATAATTTTTATATTTTATAAAAATTTATCATCGTTAATTAGATTCTATTTTTCTATTACTCCTATCAATGTTGCAGAAGTGTAATTTTTTATTTTTACATAAACTATATCTCCTATTTTTTTTCCTATAACTTTAGGAAATACTACTACAGTATTTTGAGTATTTCTTCCATACCAATCCTGATTTTTCCTTTTAGATTCTCCTTCTATTAAAACTTCTTGTGTTTTCTCCATATATTTTTTCATATAAAAAATGGAATGAAGTCTTTGCACGTCAATGATTTCTTTTAAACGTCTTTTTTTTACATTTTCTGGAACATTATCTTGATATTTTTTGTATGCAAAAGTTCCAGGTCTAGGAGAATAAGAAAACATATATCCATAATTATACTTTACATTCTTCATTAAGCTAATAGTTTTTTTATGGTCTTCTTCATTTTCATTGCAAAATCCAGTTATAATATCATGTGAAATAGAACATTCAGGAATTATAGATCTGATTTTTTTTATTAAAGAAATATAACTTTCACGAGTATATTTTCTATTCATTAATTTTAATATTTTATTACTTCCTGATTGAACTGGTAAATGAATATGTTTACATATATTTGAATATTTTGATATTACTTTTATGACACTTTCAGACATATCGTGAGGATTAGATGTGGAAAAACGTATTCTCATAAAAGGTATTTTTCTTGCTAAAAAATCCAAAAGCATGGAAAAATCGAAGAAATCTTTTTTATTCCTATTTATTTTAAAAATTTGTTTTTTTAAAATATTACTTCCAACCCAAAGATAAGAATCTACATTTTGTCCTAAAAGAGTTACTTCTTTATATCCTTTTTCATATAAATTTTTGCATTCTCTGAGTATTGAATTAGGATCACTACTTCTCTCTCTTCCTCTTGTAAAAGGAACTACACAAAATGTACACATATTATCACATCCTCTTGTAATACTTATAAATGATGTCACTCTTTTTTTTTTACTATGATCAAGTTGATATGGAGTTACATCATCATAAGTTTCATTTATTTTTTTAGATAAAATTTGTGAATATTTTTTTTTTTTTTACTATGATCAAGTTGATATGGAGTTACATCATCATAAGTTTCATTTATTTTTTTAGATAAAATTTGTGAATATTTTTTTTTTTTTCTAACTAAAAAAATAACATCAGAAATTTTTCTATAAGAATCTGGAGAAATAACAAAATCTACAAGATCTTCTTTATCTAACTTTTTTATTGTCTCAGACATACATCCCAAAATTCCAAATAATAGAGGTTCTTTTCTTTTTATGGATTTCAAATATTTTAGTTTCTGTAATCTTAATTTTAAAGTTAATTCTGCTTTTTCTCGAATAGAACAAGTATTAATTAATATAATATTGGCTTCTTCTAAATTATTTGTAATAGAAAATCCTTTTTTCAATAAAAAAGAAGCTATTATTTCACTATCAGAAACATTCATTTGACATCCATAACTTTCTATATAAGTTCGTAATGATTTTTTTTCTTTTTCTTTATTACCTATTATGTTTATGTTCTTTTCCATCACTAATACAAAAAAATAATTTTAATAATTTACGAGATTATTCATCCCTTCACTACTTCATTTACTATTATATACTATTAACTAAAAACTAAAATAACACTTTAATTGTGCAATTAAACAAAAAACAAACTTAACTTTATTAAAATATTACAAAACCAAAACTAAAATTTCTAAGTTAGAAATGTATGATTTTTTTTCAATTTTTAAATAATATTTTTTGAATGTTTATTTTTATTATTTTGATTTTGAATACGAAGAATTCTTTTAGCTAAAAAAATCATATTTTTATTTCCTGTAGATTTTTCTTTTACATTGGAAAGTTTAACAACTGATATCCATTTTTTTGATTTTTCTGTGAGTGTTTGAACCATTTTAATAACTATATTCATGGAAGGAAGTCCTACATCATTGGTAAAATTAGTTCCTATTCCAAAAAATGGATTGATTTTTTTTTTATTACAAAAAGAAGAAATTATAGCTACTTTATGTGGGTTCAGATTATCTGAAAATATAATTTTTTTATTGATAGGATTAATTTTTAATTTTTGATAATGTTTTATCATTTCGTTAGTAAATGAAATGGGATCTCCACTGTCATGTCTAACTCCTTCAAAAATATTTGCCAATTTTTTGTCGAAATTTTTAAAAAAAATTGGACTAGTATATGTATCAGATAAAGCAATTTTTAAATGATTTCCATAAATGTTCAACCAATTTTCCATTGCCATTTTATCTGCTATGTTGAATCCATATTTAGCCGCATGAAACATTATCCATTCATGACCATGGGTTCCAATAGGTTTTTTTGAAAAAATATGAGATAAATGAACATTACTACTTCCTATAAAAAAAGGAGATCCTTCTTTTCTTAAAAGATTAAAAACCAATTTATGTACTTGATAAGAATATCTTCTTCTAGTCCCATATTCTCCAATTTTTACATTTAGTTTTTTATATTGATTCAATTTTTCTTTTGTTAAAGAAAGTATTTTTTTATCTGAAATGCGTTTTGTTCCTGTTAACTGATAATATAATTCAGATATAATAGCCATCAAAGGAACTTCCCATAATATGGTTCTACTCCATAATCCTTTAATATGTATTTTTATGTTTTTTCCATTTTGAAAAATACAAACTTCTTTAGGATTATACTGATATTTTTTCAAAAAATCTAAATATGCTGAATCTAAATAAGGACAATATTTTTCTAAATATATTCTTTCTTCATTTGAAAGTTTTAAACTTGCCATTTTTTGAAGATTTTCTTTCAAAAGATTAGCAAAATTTTTTGGAAAAGAATGTTTTCCTCTATTTATAAGTTCATATTTAGCTTTTACTGAAGGAAATAGTTTTATTATAGCATTTTGCATAGTAAATTTATAAAAATCATTGTCTAACAAAGACGATACGATCATAAATTCATTCATCAAAAAAATACTTTTTTTTGTAATTATTAAAAATTTATTCATTTTTAATGATGAGTTTTCTCTTTATTTAAGAGAAAAATTTTTATAAATTCAACTTTTTTTTTGTAAAGTTCTATTTATGAAAATAATCATGATTTTTTTTTTTTAGTTAAAAAACTTATTTAAGTGAAATATTTTTCTTTATTTAGAAAAAATATTTCTCTAAATTTGCTTTTAAAACAATTTATTTAATTAATATGGACAATACGAAATTATACGTTGGTAATTTATCCTATGATATGACAGAAAAAGAATTAAAAGAATATTTTGAATCTATAGGAGAAGTCACTCATGCAAAAATAATTTTTGATGAATCTGCATCAAACAAAAGAAGTAAAGGGTTTGGTTTTATAGAAATGTCTAATGAAGAAAATGCAAGACAAGCTATAGAAAAATTGAATGGTACAGAATTTATGGGAAGAAATATTATTGTATCTGCTGCTAGACCAAGAACAAGAAAAGATTATTAAAATAAGAAATTAAAAATATCACTATATCACTGATATATAAATAAAAAAATTATCCCTTATTTTTTTTTTTACGTCTACATCTGTTTATAAATGATATTTTGAATAATGAATAAAAAATATATGTGTGTAAATGTGAAATTTATAACGGATATATTAATTAAAATGTAAAGATTATGAAAATATAATATAGAATTAATTTAATTTATTATTATACCAAAATGTAATGAAAAAATTATCTGGAACAGGTGTAGCGTTAGTTACTCCTTTTAAAAAAAATGAAAAGATAGATTTTAATGGACTTGAAAAACTTGTAAAATATGTAGAAAATAAAGTAGATTATTTAGTATTATTGGGAACTACATCTGAAGTTTCTACTTTAAAAAAGGAAGAAAAAAAGGATGTAATTGAATGCATTAAAAAAATAAATTCTAAAAATCTCCCTTTGATATTAGGAATTGGTGGAAATGATACTAAATCTATTGTAAAAAAAATAAAAAATTCGAATTTGTCAGATTTTACGGCAATTCTCTCTGTTTCTCCTTATTATAATAGACCTTCTCAGGAAGGAATTTATCAACATTTTAAATCTATTGCAGATAATACGGAATCTGATGTAATTATTTATAATGTTCCTAAAAGAACTGGATCTAATATATCTCCAGAAACCGTAATTAGATTAGCTGATGATTTTAAAAATATAATAGGAATAAAAGAAGCATCTGGAAATATTTTGCAATCTTATAAAATCATTGAAAAAAAACCAAAAAATTTTAGTGTAATCTCAGGAGACGACTTTCTTACTTTACCTATAATATCAGGTGGTGGAGATGGAGTCATTTCTGTAATAGCACAAGGATTTCCAGAAGAAATTTCAAAAATGGTCTCCTTAGCGAAAAAAAAGGATATTTGTAAAGCTTTCACTATTTTTTACAAAGTTTTTAATATGATTGATTTAATATATGAAGAGGGGAATCCAACAGGAATTAAAACACTTTTGAATATCATAGGAATATGTAATTCCTATGTAAGATTACCATTATTAAATGGATCTAATCTTTTAAAAAAGAAAATGACATATTTTTTGAAAAAAAATGAATTAAATAAACTAACTAAATGATTATTTATGTTTAGTGAAAAAATACAAACAGGATTAAAAAAACAATTGATTAGAGAGTTAGAATCTTCTCAACTATATTTATCTATGGCATCTTGGACTGAAGAAAAAGGATTTGATGGAATATGTGAATTTTTATATGATCATTCAAATGAAGAAAGAAACCATATGTTAAAATTAATTAGGTACATTAACAAAAGAGGAGGATCTGCTGTTGTTTCTCTTCCCAATCAATCTTCTATTCTTTTTAAAGAATTTTCTTTGCATAGTACTTTGAAGGAATTATTTCAAAAATCATTTGAACAGGAAAAAAAAATTTCTTCAGAAATTAATAAATTAGTTGAATTATCTTTACAAGAAAAAGACTATTTTACACATAATTTTTTACAATGGTATATAGAAGAACAAATAGAAGAAGAAACATTGAGTAAAATGATACTTAATAAAATTGAATTAATAGGAGAGGAAAAAATAGGATTTTATTTATTTGATCGCGATATTAAAGAAAATTATTGTTATGTTACCAAAAAAAAAAAAACTAGGTAAGTAGTTATTACTATTATATTTATTGAATTTTATGAATGATTGGTTGGTGATCAATAATTATTTTTTAAATATTGAAAATAAAATTATTTTTGCATATAATTGTTATATGTGTTATTATAATTTTTATAATGTATGAATAAAAATAAAATTATTTCTTTGTTATTGTTTTTTACATTATTTTCATTAACATTAACAGGATATAGTAGAAGTATGCAAGAATATAAAAAATGTGTTTTTGATCATCCACCAATAAATATAAATAGAAGCACAAATATGGCTATTGATAGGTTAAATAAGTTTGTTAAACAATTTCCAAATTCTAAAAAAATAGAAGTAGATATTTTATTGAATAAATTGTTTAAGAAACTTGAAAGGAGAGATTATTCTATAGCTAATACATATTTTTTTATTCATAAATATTCTGCAGCTTTAATTTCTTTTCAAAATTTTATAAATGATTTTCCAAAAAGTAGTTTAAAAGAAAAAGCTTTATATAAAATTTGTGTTATAAAATACAGAATAGCTATTAATAATAAAAATAAAAAAAATATTTTCGATTTTTTGGATTCATATTCTGAATATATTCAATTGTATCCAAATTCTCCTTGTATAAAAGAATTGAAATTTTTTTATCATTCTTTGATGAAGTATTATAAAAAAATATGAATCTTGAAAAGATTAAGGCACCAATAAATACTGAAACTATAGATCGTATAGTATTGGAAAAATTATCAGGAAGTAATATTTATGAAATCATTTGTATTTTAGAAAAAGTAAGTCAAAAAATTAGTTTTCATTTAAAAAATGATTTGGATAAGAAATTAGAAGAATTCAACATAATGAATAAAAATAATTTGGAAGAAATATTTGAAAATAAAGAACAAATAGAATTATCCAAATTTTATGAAAGATTACCAAAACCTACATCTATTGCTATTCAATATTTGTTAAACGGAAAAATAAAAATAACAGAGACAAAGAATGAAAATTAACATTAACAAATTTTATTTTTATAATCTTTTAAAAATTTTTCCAATCCTATTTTAGTTAAAGGATGATTGATAAGACATGATATGATATTTAATGGAGAAGTTACAGCATCTACTCCTATTTTAGCGCATTCTATAATATGTAAAGGATGTCGTATTGATGCTGCTAAAATTTTTGTATCAAAATGATAATAATTATAAATAGTTTTAATTTCTTTTATTAAATTCAATCCATTATAAGATATATCATCCAATCTTCCTACAAAGGGAGACACATAATGAGATCCAGCTTTAGCCGCAAGTAGTGCTTGTCCAATGGAAAAAATAAGTGTACAATTAGTTTTTATTTTTTTTTTCGATAAATATTGAATAGTTTTTATTCCATTTTCTGTTGCAGGAATTTTGACTACTATTTTTGGATGTAAAAGGGAAATAGTTTCTCCTTCTTGAATCATATCTACATAATTAGTACTAATGACTTCTGCACTTACATCTCCGTTATTTTTTTCTAAAAAATTGCAAATAGATATATAATGTTTGTAAACATCATTTTTATTACTACAAATAGATTCTTTAGCTATTAAAGAAGGATTTGTTGTTACTCCATCTAATACCCCCAACATTTTGGCTTTTTTTAACTCATTTAAATTAGCTGTGTCTATAAAAAACTTCATTATAATGTTTTAAAAACAAATTTATGAAAATTTTTTTTTAGCATACTCCCATAATTCTATGTTTTCTTATTTTTATTAATTTTCTTCTTGTATATTAAGAAAATAAAAATTTGTAAATTTATAATTATTGATAAAATATCATCATATTTGTTATGTATTTTGATGTTATTATTTTAGGAAGTGGTCCAGGGGGTTATGTTGCATCTATACGTGCTTCACAACTTGGTATGAAAACGGCTCTTATTGAAAAAGAATCTCTTGGAGGAGTTTGTTTAAATTGGGGGTGCATTCCAACAAAATCTATTTTAAATAGTGCTAAAATCTTGCAAAAGATAAAAAAAAATGAAGATTTATTTGGAATCAATAAAATAAAAATTGATTTCTCAAAAATCATTAAAAAAAGTAGAAATGTAGTGGATAAAATGAAAAAAGGAATTTCATTTTTGATGAAAAAAAATGGAATTCATGTTATTTATGGAAATGCAAAATTAAAAAGTGGAAAAAAAGTTGAAATTTTTAAGAATGGAAAAAAAATAGAGGAACATAATGCTTCACATATTATTATAGCTACAGGAGCAAAACCTAAAATAGAAAAAAAATTTCAACAAAATGAAAAAACAATTATAGGATATAAAAAAGCTCTTTCTCTTTCTTCATTACCAAAAAAAATGATTATAATTGGATCTGGCCCTATAGGTTTGGAATTTGCTTATTTTTATCATTCTATGGGAACTGATGTTACTATTGTAGAACTTTGTTCACAACTTTTTCCAAATACAGATGAAGAAATATCTTCTCAATTAAAATGTTCTTTTGAAAGAATAGGAATCAAAAGTTATGTATCATCTACTATAAAGAAAATAGATTCTTCTTCTAAAGGAGTTAGAGTTTATATTCAAACTTTGAATAATAATCAAGAAATTGTTTTAGAAGCAGATGTGGTTCTTTCTGCTACTGGAACTACTCCCAATAGTAAATCTATTGGATTAGAAGAAGTTGGAATTCACACTACTGATAAAGAATTTATAATTGTTGATGAGAGCTATAGGACTAATATAGATGAATATTATGCTATTGGAGATGTCATAGAAGGTCCTTCTCTCGCTCATGTAGCTTCACATGAAGCTATTTTCTGTGTTGAAAACATAAAAGGATTAAATCCTACTAAAATAGATTATAATAACATCCCAAAATGTGTTTATTGTCTTCCTGAAATTGCTTCAGTAGGTTATACGGAAAAAGAAGCAAAAAAAAAAGGATATCAAATTAAAATAGGAAAATTTCCTTTTTCTGCTCTTGGAAAATCTATTTCTGATGACAGTCCAGAAGGATTTGTTAAAGTTATTTTTGACTCTAAATATGATGAATGGCTTGGATGTCATATGATCGGAAACAACGTTACCGATATTATATCGGAAGCAGTAGTCTCTAGAAAATTGGAAGCTACTCATTGTGAAATAATAGAAAGCATTCATCCTCATCCTTCATTAAGCGAATCCATTTTAGAAGCTGTAGCACATGCTTACGGAAAAGCTATTCATTTATAAGTTAAGTAAAGTAAGTAGTAGAGTAGAAAAAAAGAGTAATAAAGTATAAAAAAATAATTTAAAATTCTGATTTTATTCTTCTGAAAAAAATATTATTATAATTATAACTACAATTATTTATTGATTTTTATTGTTTTTGTATGTAAACAATAACCATTATTCTATATAATAAAAATTTATTTATATAGAATTCATAATTTTTTATGTTTTTATGACACATATTATTTTATTTGGACCACCAGGATGTGGAAAAGGAACTCAAGCAAGAATTATAGCAAATAAATTTGGATTTATTCATTTATCTACTGGAATGATATTTAGAAATCATATAAAAAACAAAACTAGTTTAGGAACACTTGCTCGTGAATTTCTTAATCAAGGCACATTAGTCCCCGATAAAATAACTACGAATATGTTAAATATGGAAATAAAAAAACATGTTCAATCTAAAGGAATTATTTATGATGGATATCCTAGAACCAAAAATCAAATTTTTTCTCTAGAAAAAATGATAGATCAATTTTCTTTAGGGAGCATAAATATAATTTTTTCTTTTCATATAAAAAAGAATTTATTAATTAATAGACTTATAAAAAGAGGAAAAATAAGCAAACGTAATGATGATACGGATATGATCATAGTTAAAAAAAGAATTGAAGAATATAATAAAAAAACTGCATTTATTTGGAATGATTGTAAATGGAAAAAAAATATAGTAAAATTAAATGCTTCTTATTCTAGAAAAAAAATTTCTCATTTTATTGAAAAAAAAATAATGAATTTATTATAACAACAATAAAAAATAATATTCATCTTTTTTATGAAAGATAATTTTATAGATTTTGTAAAAATTTATTGCAAAAGTGGAGATGGAGGATCAGGATGTATTCATTTTCTCAGAAATAAAAAAATAAAAAAAGGAGGTCCTGATGGAGGTTCAGGAGGAAAAGGAGGAGATATTATTATTAGAGGAAATTCTCATCTTCATACATTTATTCATTTAAAATATCATAGACATTGGATAGCAAAATCTGGACTTCCGGGGGGAAAAAATAATATTACTGGAGCCAATGGAAAAAATTTGTTGATAGAAGTTCCTATAGGAACTATAATTAAAGATGTTAATGAAAAAATTATTGTAGAAATTACTAAAAATTTTCAGGATAAAATTTTATTTGAAGGAGGAAAAGGAGGAAAAGGAAATGCTTTTTTCAAAAATTCAAAGTCTCAATCTCCTTATTATGCACAATCTGGAATAAAAACTTTAGGAAAGTGGATCACTTTAGAATTAAAAATTTTAGCGGATGTTGGATTAATTGGATTTCCTAATTCTGGAAAATCTACTTTGCTTTCTACACTTACAAAAGCAAAACCAAAAATAGGAAATTATTCTTTTACTACTATAAGACCTCATTTAGGAATAGTATTTATGAATAATTATCATTCTTTTATCTTAGCAGATATACCTGGTATTATAGAAAAAGCTTCACAAGGAAAAGGATTAGGACATCATTTTCTAAGACATGTAGAAAGAAATTCTGTTTTATTATTTCTTATTTCTTCAGAAACAAAAAATCAAAAAACAGAATATCTTGTTTTATTGAATGAATTAAAAAAATTTAATACAAAATTGTTGAATAAAAAACGTTTATTAGCTATTTCTAAATCTGATTTGATTTGTTTTAAAAAAAAAAACGAAATAAAAAATGTTTTCTTCTCATTAGGAGAAAAAAACATAATATTTATTTCTTCTTTTACAGGAGAAGGATTAATGACGTTAAAAAATAAATTATGGGATTTGATTTCAAAAAAAGAATTACGAACAAGATAACTTTTCTTTAACCATATTTTTATCTATATTTAATATATTTTTAATATTTTCTATGTTAAACATATAATCTAAAAAAAGTTTTTCGCAAAAAGAACGCAATCCTCTTGCCCCTAATCCTAATTGGATTGTTTTATCTATAATAATATCTAAAGCTTCATCTGTAATATTCATAGATATTTTATCCATATAAAATAGTTTTTGATATTGTTTAATTAAAGCATTTTTTGGTTCTATTAAAATTTTTTTCAACATAATTTTATCCAATGGATTTAGATAAGTAATTACAGGAAATCTACCGATAAGTTCTGGAATTAAACCAAATTTTTTTAGATCATTAGCTGTAATATTTTTTAGATAGGTTTCATTTTTTTCTTTTTTTATTTTTTCTTTAGCCTGGGTAATATATCCAATATCGGAAAATTGATTGATTCTATCGGATATAATTTTTTCAATTCCATCAAATGTCCCTCCAGCTATAAATAGAATATTTTCTGTATTTAATGGAATCATTTTTTGATCAGGATGTTTCCGTCCTCCTTGTGGAGGAACATTTATTATTGATCCTTCTAATATTTTAAGCAAAGCTTGTTGAACCCCTTCTCCAGATACGTCTCTAGTAATAGATGGATTATTGTTACTTTTTTTGGAAATTTTATCAATTTCATCTATAAATACAATTCCTTTTTCAGCAGAATGGATATCATAATTGACAGATTGCAATAATCTAGATAGAATTGATTCTACATCTTCTCCAACGTATCCAGCTTCAGTTAAAGTTGTTGCATCTGCTATAGTAAAAGGGATTTTTAAAAGTTTAGAAATACTTTTGGCAAGTAAAGTTTTTCCTGTACCTGTATTTCCAATTAACAAAATATTAGATTTTTCTATTTCTATTTTTTCAATTTCTTTTTCTTTTTTTTGATTTTGTATAAATTGAATTCGTTTATAATGATTATATACAGCAACAGAAATAACTTTTTTTGCTTCATTTTGTCCTACAACGTATTGATCCAAAAAAGTTTTTATTTCTTTTGGTTTTTTTAAAAAAAATTGATTATTTTCTTTTTTTTGTTCTATAATGGAAAACTTTCTATGAATTATAGAATAAGTTTTTTCTATGCAAAAATTACAAATATGTCCGTTGATTCCTGATATAAGAAAAGTTATTTCATTTTTTTTTCTTCCACAAAAATTACATATTAATAAATTTTCCATTTTTCATGTTTTATAAAAAAAAAGCATGACAAACATGATAAAAAAATAAGGAGCAAGCTAATCTACATCACATCGCTACAAACCTATTACCTTTGCTGTGTTCCCACCCTGGAGGATTTTATAGGGAGCTGATTGCGTAGGACTTGCTCCTAATTCAGGTAAATATAAATAAAAAATTAGAAATTCTTCTTTTCTGATTTAGAAATTTTCTTTCTGTACAAGAAAATTTTATTGCATATTTAATTAATTATAATTATTCTGAATGTTATTTTTTTTTGAATAAAAATTAAATGAGAAGAACAAAATATATTTTTGTTACAGGTGGGGTTAGTTCTTCCTTAGGAAAAGGAATAGTCTCCGCTTCATTAGGTATGTTGTTAAAAGCGAGAGGATATAAAGTTACAATTCAAAAATTAGATCCTTATTTTAATATAGATCCTGGAACTTTAAATCCTTATGAACATGGAGAATGTTTTGTTACCAAAGATGGAGCAGAAACAGATTTAGATTTAGGACATTATGAACGTTTTTTGAATCAATCAACTACAAAAAAAAATAATGTAACATCTGGAATGATCTATAAAAAAGTTATTGATAATGAAAGAAAAGGAAATTATTTAGGACAAACAGTCCAAGTGATCCCTCATATTACAAATGAAATTAAAAGACGTATTAAAATTCTTGGAGAATCTGAAAATTATGATATTGTTATTACTGAAATTGGAGGAACTGTTGGAGATATAGAATGTCTTCCTTATATTGAATCTGTACGTCAATTAAAATGGGAATTAGGAGAATCTAATGGATTAGTAATTCATTTAACTTTATTGCCATATATATCTGTTATTGGAGAAGTGAAAACAAAACCTACACAACATTCTGTTAGAAATTTAATGGAAAATGGAATTCAAGCTGATATTTTAGTTTGTAGAACAGAAAAACACATATCAAAAAATATTCGTAATAAGTTAGCTTTATTTTGTAATGTTAAACCAGAGCATGTCATTGAATCTATCAATACTAAAATTATATACGATATTCCTTGTTTATTACATTTTCAAAAATTTGATAAAGTCGTTTTAAAACATTTAAATTTATCCACTATTATTCCCCCTAATTTGAAAAAATGGAATTCTTTTGTTAAGAAATATAAAAATCCAAAATGGGAAATTAAAATAGCGTTAGTAGGAAAATATGTTTCTTTGCATGATTCGTATAAATCTATTACAGAAGCACTAATTCATGCAGGAGCAGAAAATGAAACAGATGTTAATGTAAAATGGATCTACTCAGATATGATTCAAGAAAAAAATATAAAAAAATATTTTAATGGAATTTCTGGTATTTTAGTTGCTCCTGGTTTTGGAAATAGAGGAATAGAAGGGAAAATACTTGCTGCAAAATATGCAAGGGAAAATAAAATTCCTTTTTTTGGGATTTGTTTAGGAATGCAAATAGCCGCAATAGAATTTGCTAGAAATGTATTAGGAATAAAAAAAGCAGAAAGTCATGAAACTAACCCATATTCATCTTATCCAATTATTAGTTTAATGGAAAAACAAAAAAATATAATACAAAAAGGGGGAACTATGCGTTTAGGAAATTGGAAATGTGTTTTGATAGAAGGATCAAAAATTTTTTCTATTTATGGTGGAAAAAAAGAAATTTTAGAAAGACATCGTCATAGATATGAATTTAATAATAATTATTTAGAAAATTTTTCTAATGCTGGAATGAAAGCTGTTGGAATTAATCCTGACACTGGTTTAGTAGAAGCTTTTGAATTAGAAAATCACGTTTTTTTCTTAGGAGTTCAGTTTCATCCTGAATATAAAAGTACAGTAACTAATCCTCATCCTTTATTTACTTATTTTGTGAAAATTTCTAAGGGATATCAGTCTTTTGATTATCATTATCAAAAATCTTCTTATGTATGAAGGATAGAAGTTTGGATTCTAATTCTATTATTGGTTTATTTTTAATATTGTTAATATTAACGATTTTTACATATATAATTAATAATCCCACCAACAATAATCCTCATCTTACCACTACTATATCTAATAATAAATTCCAAGAATTTGGATCAAAGGATAAAAACTCTTTAGAAAAAAAGAAAATTAAAAAAATTTTTTTAGAAAATGAAGTTTTGAGACTTAGAATTTCTAGTTCAGGAGGAATAATTGATGAAGTTTTTTTAAAAAAGTATAGAGCTTATGATCCTGTTCATTTTTTACATAATAAAAATCTTTTTTTAATTAAAAATTCTAGTTTTTTATATAATATTGTTCTCCATTTTAAAAATGGACTTCCTCCGATTAATACAGAATCTTTACATTTTTTTCCTTTTTTTGCGCAAAAAAAGGAAAAAAATGTAA
>NZ_CP059203.1:180788-425894 GCF_014251955.1 Blattabacterium cuenoti | reverse complement strand
TTACATTTTTTTCCTTTTTTTGCGCAAAAAAAGGAAAAAAATGTAACTCTTATAATGAGAGCTAAAAATCCGTATGGAAAAGGATTTTTAGAATATGTATATAAATTAGGATTAAAAAATCAATATGATGTTAAATGGTTTATTCGAACAATAGGAATGTCTTCTTCTTTAAAAAAATCAGTTTTTATTAATTTTAAACAACATATTTTTTCTTTAGAAAAAGATAAAAATTGGGAAAATACTTATACTCAAGTTTATTATTCTAATAATTTTCATTCTAAAGTTCAATATTTGTCTGAAAAAAATACGGAAGAAAAAACTTTATCTAATTTAGATTGGATTGCCCATAAACAACAATTTTTTTCTACAATATTTTTTGCAAATCAACCTATAAAAAATGTTTTTATTCGTTCTGAAAATTTTTTATCTGGAAATTTTTTAAAAAAGATTCAATCACATATATCTTTAGATTTAAATTTCAACAGAAAAAAAAATGATAAATTTAATTTTTGTTTTCAATTTTATTTTGGCCCATTAGATTATTTTTTGTTAAAACAATATGGAAAAGGAGTTGAAAATATTATTCCATTTGGTTGGGGATTTATAAAATGGATTAATAAATATTTTTTTTTGATAATTTTTCAGTTCTTAGAAAGAACAAATTTGAATTATGGAGTCATTATTATTTTAATGACTATCGTTGTGAAGTTAATTCTCTCTCCAGTAACTTATAAACAATATAAATTAAACGCCATGATGAAGTTAATTCGTCCAGAAATAGATGAATTAAATAATAAGCTAAAAAATTCAGATCCTTTAAAAAAACAAAAAGCCATGATGGAATTATATCAAGAAGTAGGAATAAATCCAATGTCCGGATGTCTTTCTACATTGTTACAAATTCCTATTTTTTATTCATTGTTTAAATTTTTTCCTACTATAATCAATCTTAGAGGAAAATCCTTTTTATGGGTAGATGATCTTACTTCATATGATTCTATTTTTGAATTACCTTTTTTTATTCCATTTTATGGAAATCATGTAAGTTTGCTTACTTTATTGTATTCTTTAGCTCTTTTAGGATACACTAAATTAAGTAGTAATAATAATGACTCCAACAGAAGCAGCAGCGGAGGGAATATTCCTGACATGCGTTTTATATTGTATTTGATGCCTATAATTATGTTATTATTTATAAATAGTTATGCTTCTGGTCTTTCTCTTTATTATTTTACGTCTAACGTTATTAACATTGGTTTAATATTTTTTATTAAAAAATTTCTTTTAGATGAAAAAAAAATCTACGAAAAAATACAAGAAAATAAAAATAATCCAAAAACAAAAAAACGTAATTATTGGGAGTATAAAATAAAGGAAATAAAAGAAGGAAGAAAAAATTTTTAATTTAAAAAAATTGTATTTCTTTTTGAGAAAAAATATATAGTTTTTTATTTTTTATTAATTCTATTATTAAATGACCTTGTTCTGTTATATTTCTAATCAGTCCATGATTGATTGTGTTTTTCACTGAAAAAATAGAGATTCTATCTTTCAGATAAAGATAGTCTATATAATAATTTCGTATTATTTTTTCTCCATAAATCCTAATATTATTATTAGGACTACTATTTTTAAAAAGAAGAAAATATTCTTTTTGAATTGAATCAATTATGTTATAAAAAAGTTTTTTTAAATCAAAATCTTTATGGAAAAATTTTTTTAAAGAAGAAGCTTTCAATTTTTTATTGAATTGTATTTGATTAACATTTAATCCTATTCCTATAATACTGGTATGTATTTTTTTGTAAAAAACACTGTTTTCAATTAATATTCCTCCTATTTTCTTGTTCATTAAAATGATATCATTAGGCCATTTAATCCAAAAAATATTATTATATTTGTTGTAGTAGTTGCAGTAATTATTATTATGATAATAAGTCATTAATGTTTTATGAATTGCATTGCATATAAATAAATTGATAAGATATCCTTTATGAATAGGTAAATTTATTGATTTGAGAATAATACTAAAAGTTAAATTTTTACCTTTTTCTACATCCCAATAATTTTTTCCGACTCCTTTTCCATTAGTTTGATGAATGGCATAAATAACAGTCCAATTTGGATATATTAAAATATTTTTTTCTGCATATCTATTAGTAGAATCTATTTTTTGTAAAAAAATTAAATATATGTTCCAAATGAATTTTTTCAAGATATTTTATGTTGAAAAATTTAACTTCTTTAAAGTGAAAAACTTATTTTTGTTTTTGAAATTAAGAAAGAAAAATTTAATAAGTAAATAATTTTTGAAAAAAAAGTTTCCATTTTGTTATTATTAAACAAGATTATAGAAGGAATTCAAATGGTAAAAGGTCATGATATTTCTATTATTGATCTAAAAAACAAAACAAATTTTATTTGTGATTATTTTGTTATTTGTAATGGGGAATCTCAAAGTCAAGTTTATGCTATATCTAGATCTATAGAAAATAGAACAATGGAAAAATTACAAAAGAAACCTTGGCACATAGAAGGCGTAAAAAATGGAGAGTGGATATTAATAGATTATATTTCTATTGTTGTCCATATTTTTCAAAAAGAAGTAAGATTGTATTATGATATAGAAAGTATTTGGAATGAAAATAAAATATAGTGTAGTTTGTCCCACCCCAACAAAACGGATGCTTGGTTTATATTTAAAAAAAAATGAAGTACCCTAATTAATTATGATAAATAAAAAAGTAAAGAGAAGAAATAACTTTTTTTGGATATATGTAGTTATATTCGCTATATTTTTGGGAATATTTTTCTTTAAATCTTCTTTTTCTAATCCTAAGAAAATTGATCAAGATACTTTTTTTGATATTCTTTCAAGAGGAGAAATAGAAAAAATTATTGTAAAACATAGAGAGATTGTTCATGTTTATTTGAAAAAAGAATTTTTATCATCTCATAATGAAATGAATAGGAATATCATTCCTAATGATGATTCTTTTAATCCAAGATTTATAATAAACACACATTCTTTACAATATGAATTTGAAATAGGAGATTTGCAATTTTTTCAAAAAAAATTTGAAGAATATAAGAAAAAATATAATTTAGATACTATTATTGATTTTAAAAATCAACAAGAATATACTATAACAAAATTTTTTTTTGATTATGGAATCTTCTTTATATTATTAATTATTTTTTGGTTTTTTATATTTCGTAGGATAGGAGCAGCAACTGGAGGAGGTCCAGGTGGACAAATATTTAATATTGGAAAATCTAGAGCAAAATTGTTTGACGAAAATGATAATGTGAAAATTACATTTAAAGATGTTGCTGGTTTAGAAGGAGCTAAAGAAGAAGTTCAAGAAATTGTAGAATTTTTAAAAAATCCTCAAAAATATACAAAATTAGGAGGAAAAATTCCCAAAGGGGCTCTTTTAATAGGTCCTCCTGGAACAGGAAAAACATTGTTAGCAAAAGCTGTTGCTGGAGAAGCAAAAGTTCCTTTTTTCTCTTTATCCGGTTCTGATTTTGTAGAAATGTTTGTAGGAGTAGGAGCTTCAAGAGTGAGAGATCTGTTTGAAAAAGCTAAAGAAAAATCTCCATGTATAATATTTATTGATGAAATTGATGCTATAGGAAGAGCTAGAGGAAAAAGTAGTATTGCTGGATCTAATGACGAAAGAGAAAATACTTTGAATCAATTACTTACAGAAATGGATGGTTTTGGTACACATACTAATGTGATTGTTTTAGCAGCTACAAATAGATCAGATATTTTGGATAAAGCTTTACTACGTCCTGGTCGTTTTGACAGAACTATATTAGTGGATCCTCCTGAATTAAATGAAAGAAAAGAAATTTTTCGTGTTCATCTTCATAGACTTGTTCTTTCTGATCAAATTGATACTGACTTTTTAGCAAGACAAACTCCAGGGTTTAGTGGAGCGGATATTGCAAATGTATGTAATGAATCTGCACTTATAGCTGCAAGAAAAGATAGATCTAAAATAGAAAATAAAGATTTTTTGGATGCTATTGATCGTATTATAGGAGGATTAGAAAAAAAGAACAAGATTATAAAGCCAAGTGAAAAAAAACGAATAGCTTATCATGAAGCTGGACATGCAACAATCAGTTGGTTATTAGAGCATGCAGCCCCTTTAGTTAAAGTAACTATTGTTCCAAGAGGAAGATCTTTAGGATCTGCATGGTATCTTCCAGAAGAAAGACAATTGACTACTCCAGAACAAATGAAAGACGAAATATGCGCTTTATTAGCTGGAAGATCTGCAGAAGAAATTATTTTTAGAAATGTTTCTACAGGAGCATTAAACGATTTGGAAAGAGTTACAAAACAAGCACAATCTATGGTCGCTATTTTTGGATTAAATGATAGAATTGGAAATATTTCTTATTATGATTCTACAGGACAAAACGAATTTTCTTTTTCTAAACCTTATAGTGAAAAAACGGCACAAATTATAGATGAAGAAATATCTAAAATTATTACTGAACAATATCAAAGAGCAAAAAATATATTAAAAAGTAATGAGAAAAAATTATCTATGCTTGCGAATGAACTTTTGGAAAAAGAAGTTCTTTTTAGAGAAGATTTAAAGAAAATTTTTGGAAAAAGACCTTTTTATGATTCTGATGATATTGTCGATAATATGTTTAAAACTAATAATAATTAAAAAATAATTCTTTATCTGTGATAGATTTATTTATCTAATAATATTTAGAAAAACATTTATTAGTTTATTAGTATAATTATGAAGAAAATATATAAAGAAAAATATTTTGATTTTTTAATGAGATTTTTTACTGGTTTTATCTTTATTTTTTTAATTGTTTTTTCAATTGAAAGAGGAGAAAAATTTTTTAGAATAGTTATGATGATATTGTCTTTTCTTTGTTTATTCGAATTTTTAATCATATCAAAAACAAATACGACTTTAATAAAGATTGTTTCATTATTTTTCTTATTTTCTATACTTGCAGATATTTTTATGAAAAAAGGATTGATTTTATATATTATATGTTTTATTCCTTATTCTATAATATTTTTTATTATTCAATTATTTTCTAAAACATTTTCTCATGAAGAAAAAATAACGCAAGTTAGTCATCTAATTTTAGGATTGGTATATATTATAGTTCCTTTTTATTTAGCTTCTTATATTTATATTATTGTAGGAAAAGAGTTAGTTTTAGGAATATTTATTTTGATATGGACAAATGATTCTTTGTCCTATTTAATAGGGAAAAAATGGGGGAAAAGAAAAATAGCCATGTCTATATCTCCTAAAAAATCTATAGAAGGATTTATTGGAGGTTTATTTTTTTGTTTAATTTCTGGAATTTTTTTGTATAATGCATGGGGAAAAAAATATTGGTTGATACTTTCTTTTGTTGTTCCAATTTTTGCTACTATTGGAGATTTAGTAGAATCTACTATTAAAAGATCTTACAGTGTAAAAAATTCAGGAATATGGTTCCCTGGACATGGAGGATTTTTAGATAGATTAGATAGTTTTATATTTGTTATTCCAATTATAGCAACCGCAGTAGCTAGTGTTCATTATTATTCATGCTTTTTTTGATTTTTTTATTATTAAGATAAAAAAAACAAAATGATAATTATTATTCATAGAGAGGGAATTCCATTTTTAATATATGCATTTGTAATAATGTTATTGGTTATTTTTATTTCTATTTTTTTATTTTCTAAATCGATTAATCTTTTTATATCTATATTTTTTATTGTATTATATGTTTTTTTTATTTTCTTTTTTAGAAATCCAAAAATAAATTTTTATGATAACACATCATATAATGAAAATAAAGAAAAAGAAATTGTTTCTCCTGCTGATGGAAAAATTGTAGATATTAAAAAAATTTTTGAAAATGAATTTATCCGTAAGGATTGTATATGCATATCTATTTTTATGTCTCCTTTTAATGTGCATGTTAACAGATTTCCAATTTCAGGAAAAATTATTTATGTAAAATATCATCCCGGAAAATATATTATAGCTTGGTTTCAAAAAGCATCATTAAATAATGAAAGAACAACAACCGTTATAGAAACGAAAAAAAAACAGAAAATATTATTTAGACAAATAGCTGGATTTTTAGCTCGTCGTATTAGCATTTATGCTAAAAAAGGTTCTTTGGTAAGAAAGGGAGAAGAATTTGGATTTATTAAATTTGGATCTAGAGTAGATGTTTATTTGCCGTTAAAATCTACTATTCTTATTAAAAAAGGAGAAAAAGTTATTGGTGGAAAAACTAAAATTTCTATTATCCCATAACCATAACTCTTATTCCCTTTCTCTTTCTCTAACAATAAAACAAACAAAAAGGAATACTTAAATCATTTTACTTCTTCATAATCAACATCTTGTACATTTTCATTTCCTTTATTTTTTTTTTCTTCATTTTCATTATTTTTATGATTATTATTCTTCTGATTGTCTTTTCTAGCTTCATAAAGTTCTTGTGAAGCATTAGTCCATGCTTCATTTAATTTTTTCATATAATTGTCAAGATTTGTAAAATCTTTTTTATTATAAGCATCTTTTAATTTTTTTAGAGATTCTTCTATATTTTTTTTATTAGATTCAGATAATTTATTTTCATAATCTTTCAACTGTTTTTCAGATTGAAATATTTGATTATCAGCTTTATTTAATTTGTTTATTTCTTCTTTAATTTGTTCATCTTTTTGAGCATTTTCTTCTGCTTCTCTTTTCATTTTTTCAATTTCTTCTTGATTTAATCCTGAAGATGTTTCAATTCGTATAGATTGTTCTTTTCCTGTACCTTTATCTTTTGCTGAAACATGAAGAATCCCATTAGCATCAATATCAAAAGTAACTTCTATTTGAGGAGTTCCTCTGGGTGCTGGAGGAATGTCAACTAAATCAAATCTTCCTATTTCTTTATTATCATTAAACATAGATCTTTCTCCTTGTCCTACTCGTATAGTTACTGCGGATTGATTATCAGCTGCGGTAGAAAAAATTTCAGATTTTTTGGTAGGAATAGTCGTATTCGAATCAATAAGTTTAGTAAAAACTCCTCCCAATGTTTCAATTCCTAAAGATAAAGGGGTTACATCAAGTAATAATACATTTTGCACATCTCCTGTTAAAACACCTCCTTGGATAGCTGCCCCAATAGCAACTACTTCATCTGGATTAACTCCTTTAGATGGTTTTTTTTTGAAAAAATTTTCAACACTTTCTTGCACTTTTGGAATTCTTGTAGATCCTCCAACTAAAATAACATCATCAATGTCTTTTGTAGTTAATCCTGAATCATTTAAAGCTTTGGAACAAGGATTTATGGAACGACGTATTAAATTTTCAGATAATTGTTCAAACTTAGAACGAGTCAGAGTAATGACCAAATGTTTTGGCCCTGACTCTGTGGCTGTAATATACGGTAAATTGACTTCTGTTTGTGTAGAAGATGATAATTCTATTTTAGCTTTTTCTGAAGCTTCTTTTAAACGTTGTAATGCCATAGGATCTTTTCTAAGATCTATTTTTTCTTTAGATTTAAATTCATCCGCAAAATAATCTATTATTATTTGATCAAAATTGTCTCCTCCTAAATGAGTATCTCCATTTGTGGAAAGAACTTCAAAAACACCATCTCCTAATTCCAAAATAGAAACATCAAAAGTTCCTCCTCCTAAATCATATACAACTATTTTTTTGTTCTGTTTATTTCTATCTAATCCATATGCTAATGCTGCTGCTGTTGGTTCATTAATAATTCTTTCTACTTTTAGTCCTGATATTTCTCCTGCTTCTTTAGTTGCTTGTCTTTGTGCATCATTAAAATATGCAGGCACTGTAATAACTGCTCTATTTATTTTTTCTCCTAAATAATCTTCAGCTGTTTTTTTCATCTTTTGAAGAATCATAGCAGATATTTCTTGAGGAGCATATAATCTTTTTTCTATATCGACTCTTGGAGTATTATTAACTCCTTTTACAACTTTGTAAGGAATGTGTTTTAACTCTTCTGAAACTTCAGAATACATTCTTCCCATAAAACGTTTAATTGAAAAAATCGTTTTTTGTGGATTTGTTACTGCTTGTCTCTTTGCAGGATCTCCTATTTTTCTTTCCCCATTATTTACAAAAGCAACAATAGAAGGAGTTGTTCTTTTTCCTTCCGAATTAGGTATAACAACAGGATCATTTATTTCCATTACAGCTACACAAGAATTTGTAGTTCCTAAATCTATGCCTATAATTTTGCTCATTTTATTACACGTTTTTTTTCATTAATTAATATCCAATCATTATGCCATAATGAAAATCTAAGTATTAGATATGACAATATAAAATTATTATCCTGATGTAGGAAAAAAAATGCTTGGTTTTTTTATGACAAAAAGTCATTATTTTCCATTTTTTTTTAAAATTCTTTATATTACGAGAAAAAATAATGGAACCATTAAGCTTTAAGACTATTTTTAAAAAAAAGAATTCTCCTAAAATGTGGATTATAATGGATGCAAAAAATCAAAATCTTGGTAGATTTTCTTCTGAAGTAGCTTCAAAAATTAGAGGAAAACATAAATCTAATTTTTCACCACATTTGGATTGCGGAGATCATGTTATTGTTATTAATTCTAAAAAAATTAAACTTTCTGGAAAAAAGTGGAATCATAAAAAATATATCCGTCATACTGGATTTCCAGGGGGGAAAAAAATAATATCTGTTAAAAATCTTTTTAATCAGGATTCTAGAAAATTGATATATAAAGCAGTAAAGGGAATGCTTCCTAAAAATCGTTTGGGAAGAAAAATTATAAAAAATCTTCATGTTTATCATGAAGATCAACATAAACATCAATCTCAAAATCCCATACAAAATATTATAATAAAAACTTAATTAATTAGTAGATGGTTATTCATTCAATAGGAAGAAGAAAAAGATCTCTTGCACGTGTATATTTGAAAAACGGAACCGGAGTTATTCTAATAAATTCTCAAAAGTACTGTCAGTATTTTTCAAAAAATATTTATAATAAAATTTTATATCCTCTTAAAATAGTGAATCAAATGAATCAATTTGATATTCATATTAAAGTGAATGGAGGAGGATTTAATGGTCAAGCGGAAGCTATTCGTCTTGCAATATCTCGTGCTCTTTGCAAATTAGACTTAAAAAAAAATAGAAGTATATTAAAATCTAATGGATTATTAACACGTGATTCTAGAGAAGTAGAAAGAAAAAAATTTGGTCAAAAAAAAGCAAGAAAAAAATATCAATTTTCAAAACGTTAGTGAATAAAAAAAAACTGATTGATTAAAAAATTTAAAAATGGAAATAAAAGTTAATACTCAAGATTTGCTAAAAGCGGGAGTTCATTTTGGACATATTTCACGAAAATGGAATCCAAATATGCGTCCTTTTATTTTCATGAAAAAAGGGGGAATTCATATTATAGATTTGTCAAAAACAATAATAAAATTAAAAGAAGCTTGCAATGGTATCAAAAAAATTGTATCTCTTGGAAGAAAAATTTTATTAGTTGGAACAAAAGCTCAGGCAAGAGAAAAAATTTTTTTTCATGCGAAAAAAGTAAACATGCCTTGTGTAACAGAAAGATGGTTAGGTGGTTTATTAACAAATTTTACTACTATTCGTAAATCTGTAAAAAAAATGAATAATATAGAAAAAATGAAAAAAAATGGAACATTTAATACATTATCTAAAAAAGAAAGATTATTGATTAATAGATTATATGAAAAATTGTATAAAAATTTGGGAAGTATTTCTTCTATGAATCACCTTCCAGGTGGAGTTTTTTTGGTGGATCCATATAAAGAGAAAATAGCTTTATCTGAAGCTATCAAATTGAATATTCCTGTTTTTGCAATGGTAGATACTAATACAAATCCAAATGAAATAAAATTTCCTATTCCATCTAATGATGATTCTTCTAAATCTATTAATGCAATTTTGCAATTTATTACGGAATCAATACAACAAGGTATTGCAGCAATGAAGAAAGAACGCGAAGAAAGAAGTATAAAAAATAATTCATAAAAAATTATGAGAGTTTCTTCTAGTAAAATATTGAAACTGAGAAAAAGAACTGGAGTTGGAATTATGGAGTGTAAGAAAGCTTTAATAGAGACAAATGGAAATTTTGATGATGCTATAAATTTTTTAAGAAAAAGAGGAAAAAAAATAGCAATAAATCGTTCTTCTTTTGAAAGAAAAGAAGGAGGTGTTTTTTCTTCTATCAGTACAGATAATAGTTTTGGGACAATTATAGGATTAAAATGCGAAACAGATTTTCTTTCTAAGAGTTCTGTTTTTTTAGATTTTTTGAAACAGTTATCAAATCATTCATTATCATGTAATAATAAACAAGAATTTTTATCCAGTTTTCTTAATAAAAGGAACGTTAAGGATATGATATATGAAAAAATAAGTGTTGTAGGAGAAATATTGGAATTAAAAATTTTTGAAAGGGTTGATTCTCCTTTTGTCATAAATTACACTCATACCAATAATAAAATCGCAACTTTAGTTGGTTTTTCTTCCAAAAAAGGAATTAACAATTCTATTGCAAAAGATATAGCTATGCATATAACCGCTATGAATCCAATAGCTATAGATGAAAATAGAATTCCAGATTTTATTCTAAAAAAAGAAGTTGAGATTATTCGATCTCAAATAGAAAATGAAAAAAAAATAGATACTGTAACTTTTGAAAAAATAATTAAAGGAAAAATTAGAAAATTTATATTAGAAAATACACTGATTCATCAGAAATTTATAAAAAATAATAAAATTACTATTCAAGAATATATTAATCAATACAACAAAAATTTAAAAATTACTCTTTACAAAAGAGTAACTCTTTCAGATGAATGAAAGATATGAATGTGAAATGAATCTATTTTTTTTATGATTAAAAATTAAAAATTTAATTTTATTATTCTTAATTTTATTTTTTATCCTACACGCTTAGGTTTATACTTTTATGTTTATGAATATGAAGAAAAGATTAATATTAATTATATTGGATGGATGGGGAATTACTTCTAATTCTAATAAAAAAAGTTCTGCTATTTATCAAGCATATACTCCTTTTATTGATTTTTGTTGTTTCAATTATCCTTTTAGTAAATTACATGCTTCTGGATTTCTTGTGGGACTTCCAGAAGGACAAATGGGAAATTCAGAAGTTGGTCATATTAATTTAGGATCTGGACGAAAAGTTGTTCAAAGTTTAGAAGAAATAAATAATTCGATTGAAAAAGGAATTTTCAAGAAAAAAGTTTGTTCTATTTTTGATTACGTTCTCTCTTATGAAAAAAAAATTCATTTTATTGGTTTATTATCTAATGGAGGAGTTCATTCACATATAAATCATCTTTTTTATTTGTTAAAAATAGCACATAGTAAAAAAATAAAAAATGTTTTTATTCATGCATTTACAGATGGACGTGATACTTCTCCAAGAAATGGAATTTTTTATGTTAAAAATCTTTTGGATATAATGAATCAATCTGTTGGACAGTTATCTTCTGTTGTTGGAAGGTATTATTCTATGGATCGTGATAAAAGATGGGAAAGAACTAAAATAGCATATGATGCTATGGTTCATTCAAAAGGAATTTATACTAATAATATAATTCAATCAATAGAAGAATCTTATAAGAAAAAGATAACAGATGAATTTTTACTTCCTTTAATAGTTGTTGATTCTTTTGGAAATCCTATTTCTAGAATAGAAAAAGGAGATGTTGTTTTCTGTTTTAATTTTCGTTCAGATAGATCTAGACAAATTACAGAATATTTAACAAATTATAATAATATAATAGAAAAAAAATTAGATTTATATTATGTTACTATGACTTGTTATAATCATAAATATAAAAATGTTTATGTTCTTTTTGAAAAAAAAAATTTATCAAATACTTTAGGAGAAATATTAGAAAAAGAAGGGAAAAAACAAATTCGTATTGCTGAAACAGAAAAATATCCACATGTTACTTTCTTTTTTTCAGGAGGCCGTGAAACTCCTTTTGATAGAGAAACTAGAATTTTATGTCAATCTCCCAAAGTTTCTACTTATGATTTAAAACCTGAAATGAGTGCAAAAATAATTGTAAATCAAATTCTTCCAAGAATAAGAAAAAAAGAAGCAGATTTTATTTGTTTAAATTTTGCTAATCCGGATATGGTAGGACATACTGGAAAAATGAGAGAAACCATAAAAGCTTGTGAATTTGTTGATGAATGCGTTAAAATTTGTTCTAAAGAAGCTATAAAAAATTTGTATACAGTTCTCATAGTTGGAGATCATGGAAATGCAGATTATATGATAAATTCTGATGGGAGTCCTAACACATCTCATACAAATTCTTTAGTTCCTTTTATTCTTATAGACAATGCATTTAAAAACAAAAAAAATATTCTGAAAGAAAAAGCTATTTTGTCAGATGTATCTCCTACTATTCTTCAATTAATGAATTTACCTAAACCTAACAATATGACTGGAAATTCTATTATTAATTAATAATAAATAATAAAAAACTGTAGAATGATTCATTTAAAAACTATTGAAGAAATCATTCTGATAAAAAAAAGTGCATTTTTAGCATCGAAAACATTAGGAATGTTATCTAAAGAAGTAAAACCTGGAGTTAATACACTTTATTTAGATAGACTTGCTGAAGATTATATAAGAGATCATGGTGGAACTCCGGCTTTTTTGGGGTTATATGATTTTCCAAATACTCTATGCGTTTCTCCTAATTATCAAGTAGTACATGGAATTCCTAATAGAGATCCTTTATCTGAAGGAGATATATTATCTATAGATTGTGGAGTATATATGAATGGTTTTTATGGAGAACATGCTTATACTTTTGAAGTAGGAGAGATCTCAAAAAGTGTAAAAAAATTTCTTGACTATTCTAAAAAATCTTTATATATTGGAGTATCTAAATGCAAATATGGAAATTATGTTGGAGATATTGGATTTTCTATACAATCTTATATAGAAAATCATGGATATAGTATAGTGAAAGATCTTGTAGGGCATGGGTTGGGAAAAAAAATGCATGAAGATCCACAAATTCCAAATTTTGGAGAAAAAGGAAAAGGTTTAAAATTTCAAGAAGGAATTGTTCTTTCTATAGAACCTATGGTAAATAAAGGATCTCCAGAAGTTTTTTTTCATAAAGATGGATGGACAGTAACTACATTGGATAAAAATCTATCTTCTCATTTTGAGCATAATGTAGCTATTGTAGATGGATTTCCATGTTTACTTTCTACTTTTCGTTATATTTACAAAGAACTTAAAATTCAATCTTTGGAAGAAGAACCCTTTCAAAATGAAAAAATTTATATATAATTATATTGTTTTTTCTAAATAATAAAGAAATAAAATGCCTACTATTCAACAATTAATTAGAAAAGGAAGAACATCTGTTTCTAAAAAAAGAAAATCCATAGCATTAGGATTCTGTCCTCAAAAGAGAGGTGTTTGTACGCGTGTATATACCACTACCCCAAAAAAACCTAATTCTGCTATGCGTAAAGTGGCTCGTGTTCGTTTTACAAATGGAAAAGAAGTTATTAGTTATATAACTGGGGAAGGTCATAATCTTCAAGAACATTCTATAGTATTAGTGAAAGGTGGAAGAGTAAAAGATTTACCTGGAGTCAAATATAAAATAGTACGAGGAGCTCGTGATACAGCTGGAGTAAATGGAAGAAAAAAAAGTAGAAGTAAATATGGGGCTAAGGTTTCCAAAAAATAAATAATGATTAGAAATAATAAAAAACAACTTATTATTTTATAACAATGAGAAAAGTTAAAAAAAAAAGAAATATATATTTTCCTGATCCAAAATTTAATGACCCTTTAGTGACACGTTTTGTTAATCATTTAATGAAAAATGGAAAAAAAAATTTAGCATATAAAATATTTTATGATGCTATAAAAAAAATAGAACAAATTAAAGAAGAAAAAGAAGAAAAATCTGCATTAGAAATATGGAAAGAAGGATTAAAAAATATAATGCCTCATGTAGAGGTTAGAAATCGTCGTATGGGAGGATCTAATATACAAGTTCCTATTCCTATTTCATCTAATAGCAAAATAACAAAAGCAATGAAATTACTTATATCTTGTGCTTCTATTAGAAATGAGAAAACTATGGCTCATAAATTAGCTAATGAAACGTTGGATGCTTTTAAAGAACAAGGAGAAGCGATTAAAAGAAAAGAAAATATTCATAAAATGGCTGAAGCTAACAAAGCATTTTCGCATTTTAGATTTTAATTAATCTAGTAGTATAATGGCAAAAGATTTAAGATATACAAGAAATATTGGAATCGCAGCGCATATTGATGCAGGAAAGACTACTACCACGGAGAGAATTTTATTTTACACGGGAATTAATCATAAAATAGGAGAAGTTCATGATGGAGCGGCGACAATGGATTGGATGTTACAAGAACAAGAACGTGGAATTACTATTACATCAGCGGCAACATGTTGCGAATGGACATATAAAAATAAAAAATATCAAATTAATATTATTGATACTCCAGGGCATGTTGATTTTACAGTGGAAGTAGAAAGATCTATGAGAATCTTAGATGGAATGGTTGTTTTATTTAGCGCAGTAGATGGAGTTGAACCTCAATCGGAAACAGTCTGGAGACAAGCAGATAAATATCATATTCCTAGAATTGCATTTGTAAATAAAATGGATAGACAAGGAGCTGATTTTTTGAATGTTTGTTTACAAATTAAAAAAATGTTGGGGGCAAATTCTGTCCCATTGCAGATCCCTATTATTGGTTCTGGAGAAAATTTTATAGGAGTAGTGGATTTGATCTCTAATAAAGCGATTGTATGGGATGATAATAATTATGGAATGACATACCAGGAAGTTCCTGTTCCATCTGGAATGAAAAAAATGGTAAATGATTATCATTATCAGTTGATTGAGTCATTATCTGAACATGATGATACAATTATGGAAAAATTTTTATGTGAGAATTCTTCTCTTTCTGAAGAGGATATAATTTCTTCTTTACATAAAAATACAATAAACATGAAAGTTATTCCTATTTTATGCGGTTCTTCTTTTAAAAATAAAGGAGTACAAGTAATGTTAGATGCTATTTGTCGTTATTTACCTTCTCCTATTGAAGTTAAAGATATTGTAGGTGTAAATCCTATTAATCAAATGAAAGTTACAAGGAAACCTAGTGAGAAAGAACCATTTTCAGCTTTAGCTTTTAAAATCTCTAGTGATCCTTTTGTAGGACGTTTAGCATTTTTTAGAGTTTATTCTGGAAAAATAAATGCAGGATCATACAGTTTTAATTCTAGATCAGGAAATAAAGAACGTATTTCTAGAATATATCAAATGCATGCTAATAAACAAAATCCTATTTCAGAAATAGGAGCTGGAGATATTGCAGCTATAGTAGGATTTAAAGATATTAAAACAGGAGATACATTATGTGATGAAAAATTTCCAATATTATTAGAAAATATCTCTTTTCCTGAACCAGTAATAGGGGTGGCTATAGAACCAAAGTTTAAATCAGATATAGACAAAATGAGTTTGGCTTTATCTAAACTTATGGAAGAAGATCCTACTTTTCAAGTTCGAACAGATAATTATACCGGTCAAACTATTATTTCTGGAATGGGAGAATTACATTTGGAAATTATTGTGGATCGTATGAAAAGAGAATTTAAAGTTGAAGTTAATCAAGGGAAACCGCAAGTGGAATACAAAGAAGCATTAACAGATTCAGTGGAACATAGAGAAATTTATAAAAAACAAACAGGAGGAAGGGGAAAATTTGCAGATATATTTTTTAGATTAGAACCAGGAGAGAAGAATATGGGATTAGAATTTATTAATAAGATAAAAGGAGGAAATATTCCTAAAGAATTTATTCCTTCTATAGAAAAAGGATGTAAAGAAATGATGAAAATAGGTCCTTTATCTGGATATGAAATAGATAGTGCTAGAATTACCATTCTAGATGGTTCTTATCACCCTGTAGATTCTGATCAATTATCTTTTGAAATAGTAGGAAAAATTGGTTTTAAAGAAGCCGCAAAAAAAGCTAAACCTATTTTGTTAGAACCAATAATGAAATTAGAAGTTATTCTTCCAGAAGAAAATATGGGAGATATAATAGGAGATTTAAATCGTAGAAGAGGAATTGTTCAAAATATGACTAGTCGTAGTAGTAGTGGTGGTAGTAATAACAATAATATCAAAATTGTTCAAGCTTTAGTTCCTTTATCAGAAATGTTTGGATATGTTACTATATTGCGGACTCTTTCTTCTGGAAGAGCAACTTCTGTTATGGAATTTTCTCATTATGATCCAGTTCCAGTAAATATTACAGATGATATTATTATGGAAATTGGAAAAAATTCATTCTATGATAAAAGAAAATCAAAAAAATAATAAAAAATACAATATTCTATGGGTCATGATATAAAAATTAAATTAAAATCTTATGATTATAATTTGTTAGATAAATCTGCAGAAAGAATTGTCAATTCTGTACTTCCAACTGGAGTCGTTTTAAATGGACCAGTTCCTTTACCTACAGAAAAAAAAATATTTACTGTATTACGTTCTCCTCATGTCAACAAAAAATCAAGAGAACAATTTTTACTACCCACTCACAAAAGACTTTTGCAAATTCATAATGCTTCATCGAAAACAGTAGATGCTTTAATGAAATTAGAATTACCTAGTGGTGTAGAAGCAGAAATAAAAGTATAATAAAATGTTTGGAGGAATAGGAATCAATCTTGGAATGACAAGTTTTTTCTCTAAAAACGGAGAAAATATTCCATGTACTATTATAAAAATAGGACCATGTTATGTAGTTCAAATAAAAACTGTAAAAAATGACGGTTATTATTCTGTTCAATTAGGAATAATTGATAAAAAGAAAAAAAGAACAACTAAACCTTTACAAGGTCATTTTGAAAAAGCGGGAGTTTTTCCAAAAAAAAAGTTATTAGAATTTAGAGGAGATTTTTTTTATCATTTAAAATTAGGCGATCAAATAAATGCGAGTTTTTTTAAAGAAGGGGAGTTAGTAGATATCAAAGGAATATCCAAGGGAAAAGGATTTCAAGGAGTAGTTAAAAGGCATAATTTTTCAGGAGTTGGAGAAAGAAGTCATGGACAACATAATCGTTTGAGAGCTCCTGGATCTATAGGAGCTGGATCTGATCCTTCACGTGTTTTTAAAGGTCAAAAAATGGCTGGAAAAATGGGGGGGAAAAATGTTACTGTTAAAAATTTAAAAATTTTAAAAATAGATAAAGATCAGAATCTTTTAATTTTAAAAGGATCAGTTCCAGGTAATAAAAATTCATATTTAATGGTAAATAAAAAAAATGGAACTAAAAATTTTGGATATTAAAGGAAATAATACAAATAGAAAAGTAAAAATAGATGATTCTATTTTTACTACTGTAAATTTTTCTTATGATCATTCTGTTTATTTAGAAATAAAAAGATTTTTATCTGCACAACGTCAAGGTACACATAAATCAAAAGAAAGAGGAGAATTATCTGGAAGTACAAGAAAGTTGCATAGACAAAAAGGAACGGGAGGATCTAGAAAAGGGGATATTAAAAATCCCATATTTAGAGGAGGAGGGAGAGTTTTTGGGCCACGGCCAAAACATTATTTTTTCAAATTAAATAAATTAACTAAAAAATTAGTAAGAAGATATATTATTGGATATAAATTAAAAACAAACAAAATAAAAATAATAGAAGATATCGAATTAGAAACTCCAAAAACTAAATTTATTTTGAAAATATTAAATTTATTACAATTAAAAAATAAAAAATTATTAATGATAACTGGAAAATCAAATAAAAATTTATATTTATCATCTAGAAATTTGAAAAATTTTAAGTTATTGAATATAGATGAATTAAATAGTTATTCATTATTAGATTCTTCATATATTATTTTTTCTGAAAATTCAATGAGTAAAATACATGATTTTTTGAAGTTTTCAAAATAATAAAAAAATTATGGTTTTTTTGATTAAACCTTTTGTTACAGATAAATCCTCTTTTTTTAAAGAGAAAGAAAATTGTTATACTTTTTCCGTTCCTATTCATTGGAACAAAATCCAAATAAAAAAAAAAATTGGTGAAATGTTTGGTTTTTCTGTAAATAGAATAAAAAATGTTAGAACAATGATTTATCCGAAAAAAAATAAATCTAAATATACTAAAAAAGGACTTTTATATGGAAAAATTAATAAGATAAAGAAAGTTATTATTCAACTGAGTGAAGATCAAAAAATTGATTTTTTAAATTCAAAAAAAAATTCTAATGTCAGTTAGAAAATTAAAACCGATAACACCAAGTCAAAGATTTAAAGTTGTAAATAGATTTGATCAAATTACTGTTTCTTCTCCTGAAAAATCTTTGTCAAAAGGAAAATGTAAATCTGGAGGAAGAAATAATTCTGGAAAAATGACTATGCGTTATTTTGGAGGTGGACATAAGAAAAGATATCGTATCATTGATTTTAAAAGAAGAAAATTTGGAGTATCAGCTATTGTAAAATCTATAGAGTATGATCCTAATAGATCTTCTTTTATTGCATTAGTTCATTATAAAGATGGAGAAAAAAGATATATTATTGCTATGGATGGATTTAAAATAGGACAGGAAATTATTTCAGGATATAAAATTCCTTTTAATATAGGAAATTCTACTTTTTTAAGCGAAATTCCTTTAGGAACTAATATTTCTTGTATAGAAATTAGACCTGGACAAGGTGCAAAAATAGCAAGAAGTGCAGGATCTTATGCTCAATTATTTGCAAAAGATGGAAAATATGCAACTGTAAAATTTCCTTCTGGAGAAGTAAAAATGATTATGATTACTTGCATGGCAACTATTGGAATTGTTTCTAATCCTGATCATCAATTAGAAATGTATGGAAAAGCAGGAACAAATCGTCATTTAGGTAGGAGACCTAGAACGAGAGGAGTTGCTATGAATCCGGTAGATCATCCAATGGGAGGAGGTGAAGGAAAAGCATCTGGAGGAATTCCTAGAAGTAGAAAAGGATTTCCTTCTAAAGGATTTAGAACACGTTCTAAAAAGAAACATTCAGATAAATATATTTTGCAACGGAGAAAAAGAAAAAAATAATTAATTATTATGGCTAGATCTTTAAAAAAAGGACCATATGTATCACATACATTATACAATAAAGTTTTAAATAACATAAAATCTGAAAAAAAAACTATTATCAAAACATGGTCAAGACCATCAACTATTTTACCAGATTTTGTTGGACAAACTTTTTCTGTTCATAATGGAAGACAATTTATTAATGTATATGTTACAGAAAATATGATTGGACATAAGTTAGGGGAATTTGCACCTACACGTACTTTTAGAGGACATGCTGGATCTAAAAATAAGTTGAAAATGAAAAATTAGGTTTTCTCTAAGAGATTAATTAAAAAAAAAATGAGCAGAAAAAAAAAAGAAGAAAAGAATATCTCTACTACTATTTCGGCTTCATTAAATGGAATTCGTAGGTCTCCAAGAAAAATAAGGTTGGTAACAGATTTAATTAAATCTAAAAAAATACAAGAAGCTTTAGATATCTTAAAATATAGTTCTAAATCTAGTATTTCTATTTTTATAAAAAAATTAATTCTTTCTTCATTATCTAATTGGAATAAAAAATATATGAAAAAAGAAGAATTTTCTCTTAATAATAGAAGTTTATCGAACTCTTTATATATAAAAAATATTAGAGTTAATCAAGGAAAGACATTAAAAAGATTACGTCCTGTTCCTCAAGGTCGAGGCCACAGAATTAGAAAAAGATCAAGTAATGTTATTATTATTTTAGATAAACAAAATAGATAAACAAAAAGAGAATCAAATTGATAAAAAAAGTTCAAATGGAAAATATAATAAAAAAATAACCATGATATGGGGCAAAAAACAAATCCAATTGTAAATCGTTTAGGAATTATTATGGGTTGGCAATCTAGTTGGTGTAATAATTATAGAGATAGAATACAGGAAGATTTTAAAGTAAGAAGATATATAGAAGCACGATTTCCAAAAGGAATTATTTCTAGAATTTTTATAGAAAGAACTTTAAAATTTATTACTATAACTATTAGAACTTCAAGACCCGCTATTGTTATAGGAAAAAGAGGAGATGAAGTTGATACGGTTAGAAAGGAATTGAAAAAATTAACTAGAAAAGAAGTTCAAATAAATATCTCTGAAGTCAAACGTCCTGAATTGGACGCAACTTTAGTTTCTAAAGGATTGGTTAGACAATTAGAAAATCGAATATCTTATAAAAAAGCAATAAAATTATCTATTCTTTCTGCAATGAGAATGAATGCTCAAGGAATAAAAATACAAATGTCTGGTCGTTTAAATGGAGTAGAAATGGCTAGATGTGAATCTTATAAAGAAGGCAGAATTTCTCTTGGAACTTTTCGTGCGGATGTGGATTATCATATGGAAGTAGCTCATACTATTTATGGAAGTATAGGAGTAAAAGTTTGGATTATGAAAGGAGAAGTTTATGGAAAAAGAGAATTATCTCCATTTTTAGAAGGAGGAATAATACAAAAAAAACAAAGAAATAAATCTTCTTTTTTTAGAAAAAAAAAATTATAAATTTTTTATTGTATTATGTTACAACAACCAAAGAAAACAAAATATAAGAAAAAACAAAAAGGACGTATACGTGGAAATTCTAAAAAAGGAATTTTTCTTTCAAGAGGATTGTATGGAATAAAAGCTTTGGAAGGAGCATGGATAACATCTAGACAATTGGAATCAGCTCGTGTAGCTGCTACAAGATATATGAAAAGAGAAGGAAAATTATGGATCAATATTTTTCCAGATAAACCTGCTACGAAAAAACCACAAGAAGTACGTATGGGAAAAGGAAAAGGGCCTGTGGAATTTTGGGTTTCTGTGGTAAAACCTGGAAGAATTTTATTTGAGATTGATGGAGTTTCTATGAAAATAGCTAAAGAAGCATTAAGATTAGCAGCTCAAAAACTTCCCATAAAAATGAAGTTTATTTTTTCAGTTTTTAATTTGAACTAAAAAAAGTTTTATATATATAAAAACATGAAATTTTCAGATATTAAGGTTTTTTCTTTAGAGGAAATAAAAGAAAATATAAAAATTAAAGAAAAAAATTTTCAATTTATAAAAATGTATCATCCTTTAATAGGATTAAAAAAAAATCCTATGGAAATTAGAATGTTAAGAAAAGATATTGCAAGATTAAAAACTGAATTGAATAAAAGAAAAATAAATGATCAAAAAAAAGAATCATAATAATCAAGAATCGTTTATCAATAGTAGTAGGAATGTTAGAAAACAAAGAAAAGGAATAGTAATAAGTGATAAAATGAATAAAACTATTATTGTTTCTGAAATTAAAAAAGTAAAACATAAATATTACGGAAAAAGCATTTTGAAAAGAAAAAAATATATGGTTCATGATGAAAAAAATATTTCTAAAAAAGGAGATTATGTGAGTATTATGGAAACACGTCCTATAAGCAAAAATAAATGTTGGAGATTAGTTTCAATTTTATAAAATTATTAAATTTTTGATATGTTACAACAAGAATCTATATGCAAAGTATCAGATAACACAGGAGCTAAAGAAGTATTAGTGATTAGAGTTTTAGGTGGAACAAAAAAAAGATATGCTTCATTAGGAGATTCTATAGTTGTTACAATTAAATCGGCTATTTCAGGTGGAACCCTTGTGAAAAAGGGTCAAATTTTTAAAGGCATAGTTATAAGAACAAAAAAAAGAACAAGAAGAAAAGATGGATCATATATTAGCTTTGATGATAATGCCTGTGTTCTTATTAATCCATCAGGAGAAATGATGGGAACTAGAGTTTTTGGTCCTGTAGCTAGAGAGTTGAGAGATAAAGAGTATATGAAAATTATTTCTTTGGCACAAGAAGTTTTATAATATAAAAATTATTAATATTTTTTTATGATATTATGATAAAAAAAGGTGATAAAGTTTTTATTTTGTCAGGAAACTATAAAGGAAATACAGGAATTGTATTAAAAGTTTTTCCTAGAAGAAGTAAAGTTATTGTACAAGGTATAAATATAGTTAAAAAACATATAAAACCTAGTGCAGAAAAACCCAAAGGAGAAATTATCAAAAAAGAATTACCTATACACTTGTCTAATTTGAAAAAGGAAAGTCATGGTTGATTATCCTAATTTAAAAAAATTATATGAAAATGAAATTATTCCTTCTTTTGTAAAGAAGTTTGGATATCATTCTGTTATGGAAGTTCCTAAACTAAAAAAAATTGTTATTCATCAAGGAGTTGGATCTTCTGTATTTGATGATAAAAAAATAATAGATCATTCTATGAATGAAATAACATCTATTGTCGGACAAAAAGCTATTTTTTGTTATTCAAAACACGATGAATCTGGATTTAAACTTAGAAAAGGAATGGCTATAGGAGTGAAAGTTACTTTGCGAAGAATGAAAATGTATGAATTTTTGGAAAGATTGATCAATGTTTCCTTACCTAGAGTAAGAGATTTTATGGGAGTAAAATCCAGTAGTTTTGATGGTTATGGAAATTATAATATGGGAATTCATGAGCAAATCATTTATCCTGAGATTGATATTGATAAAATTAAGAAAAATATGGGAATGAATATTACATTTGTTACTTCTGCTAAAAATGATATAGAAGCTAAATATCTTTTATCTTATTTTGGAATACCATTTATTACTACTAAAAATAAATAAATTTTTAAAAAAAATGGCTAAAGAATCTGTAAAGGCAAGACAAAAAAAAAGAGAAAAAATAGTTTTAAAATATGCAAATAAACGTAAGTTTTTAAAGGATTCCAAAAATTATGAACTTCTTCAAAAACTCCCCAGAAATGCTTCTCCAGTCCGTTTGAGAAATAGATGTTCTATTACAGGGAGATGTAGAGGATACATGAGGCAATTTGGAATATCTAGAATTGTTTTTAGAAATATGGTTTCTCAAGGACTTATTCCTGGAGTAAAAAAAGCTAGTTGGTAATGATAATTTTTATTGTATTATGAATATAGATCCTATTTCTGATTTTTTGACTAGAATTAGAAATGCTTGTCTTGCAAAACATAAACTTTTAGAAGTTCCATTTTCTAAATTAAAAAAGGAACTTACTAAAGTATTGTTGGAAAGTGGATATATATTGGATTATAAATTAGAAATAAAAGAAAACAAAAAATTTATAAAAATTGCTTTAAAATATTATCAAGAAAAAATATCTGTTATTCAAAAAATAATTCGAATAAGCAAACCAGGATTAAGGAGATATTCTAAATACAAAAATCTTCCTCGTGTATTAAATGGATTAGGAATTTCTATTATTTCTACATCTTATGGTGTGATGACAGATAAACAAGCAAGAAAGAGAAAATTAGGAGGAGAAGTGTTATGTTATGTCTATTAATTAAAATATTTTTTAATAATAATAAAATAATATGTCTAGAATTGGGAATAATCCAATTTTTTTCCCTGAAAATGTACAAATAGAAATTGTAAATAATGAAATTTTTATTAAAGGAAGATTAGGTTCTTTATATTTAAAAATTCCTGATCAAATTAAGTTAATCTTTCACAAGAATAAAAAATTGATTTTGATTAGAAATCAAGAAGATAAAAAGTCTAAATCTTTACATGGTTTATATCGTGTATTAATTAATAATATGGTAAAAGGTGTTTCTGAAGGATTTCAAAAAGAATTGGAGTTAGTAGGAATTGGATATAAAGTTTCTAATTATGGAGAAATATTGGAATTAAATTTAGGGTTTTCTCATAATATTATGATGAAAATTCCCAAGGAAATTTATATGGAAACAAAAATAGAAAAAGGGAAAAATCCTATTCTTATTTTAAAATCCTATGATAAACAACTTTTAGGAATGATTGCAGCAAAAATACGATCATTTAGAAAACCAGAACCTTATAAAGGGAAGGGAATTAGATATTTAAAAGAAAATGTTCGTAGAAAAACAGGAAAATCCGTTTAGTTTATAAAAAATTAATTTTAGTATTAATTTTTATATTTGATATGAGAAACAAAAAAATTAAAAATTTGAGAAAAGTTTTTGGAAATTCTAATAAACCTAGAATATCTGTTTTTAGAAGTAATAAATCTATTTATGTACAAATGATAGATGATACTTCTGGAAAAACTTTAGTTTCTTCTTCTTCAAGAGAAAAAATTTTTCAAAAGGAAAAAAAAACAAAAATGGAGTTATCTAATGAAGTAGGAAAACTTTTTGGAAAAAAAGTAAAAACATTATTAAATATAAAAAAAGCTGTTTTTGATAAAGGAAGATATTTATATCATGGAAGAGTAAAATCTTTAGTAGAAGGAATTAGGGAAACGGGATTAAAATTTTAAAAAAATATAATCTTAATTAAGTATGGAAAATATTATTAATTAATATGGAAAAGAAAAAAAAAGGAAGAAATATATCAGTAGAACTAAGAGAAAAATTAGTAGGAGTTACTAGAGTTTGCAAAGTTACAAAAGGAAGAAGATATTTTAGTTTTAGTGCTATTGTCATTAAAGGAAATGAAAAAGGAATGGTAGGATATGGATTTGGAAAATCTAAAGAAGCTCCTGATGCTATTCATAAAGCAGGAGAAAAAGCAAAAAAGAGTTTATGTAAAGTATGTATATCTAATGGAACTATTCCTCATGAACAAGAAGCAAAATATGGAGGAGCTCGGATCCTTATAAAACCAGCTTCTGATGGAACTGGAATTATTGCTGGAGGGACTTTAAAAGCTGTTCTTGAAGCTGCAGGTTTGAGAAATGTTTTGTCAAAATCTAAAGGATCATCTAATCCTCATAATGTTATTAAAGCCACTATTAAAGCATTAAGTAGTATAAGAGACGTACAAACAATTGCAAAACAAAGAGGTATTTCAATAAAAAAAGTATATAGTGGATAAAATAAAATTTTAATTTTATGATATTAGGTTGTTTAAAACCAAGTAAAGGATCGAATAAGAAAAAATTAAGATTAGGAAGAGGTCAAGGTTCTGGAAAAGGAGGGACTTGTGGAAGAGGACATAAAGGGGCAAAATCTCGTTCTGGTTATTCCAAAAAATTTGGTTTTGAAGGTGGACAGATGCCTATACAAAGACGTATTCCTAAATTTGGATTCTTTAATAAAAAGAAAAAAAAATATTCTTGTATTAATTTAGAAACATTACAAAATTTGGTAGAGAGAGGAAAAATATCTGAAAAAAATATTATTGATAAAAAAGTTTTATTATCCAATAATTTAATTAATAAAAATGATTTTATAAAAATTTTAGGAAGAGGGAAGTTGCTCTCTCCATTGAAAATTTGTGCTTATAAATTTAGTAAAAAAGCTATTTCTTCCATAAAAAAAGTAGGTGGAGATGTTTTATTTATGGAATAAAAATTATTCATGAATAATTTTTTAATCACATTTCATAATATTTGGAATGCAAAAGAATTACGTAAAAAAATAATAATTACTTTAAGTTTTCTATTGGTATATCGTTTTGGATCATATATCCCTATTCCTGGAATTAACCCTTTAGGAATTAGTGATTTTATAAAAAATTTAAATTCAGGATCTAAAGGCCTTCTACAAATTCTTTCTTCTTTTACTGGGGGTGCTTTTAATAGGGCTTCTATTTTAGCACTTGGAATTATGCCTTATATATCAGCTTCTATTATCATTCAATTAATGTGTATTGTTATTCCTTATCTTCAAAGATTGCAAAAAGATGGAGAAAGTGGTAGAAAACAAATTGGTTTGATGACTAGATGGTTAACTTTAGGGTTATGCTTAATACAAGCTCCTGTATATCTGATTTCTCTAACTCAACAATTTATTCCATTTTCATCTTATTCATCTATTTTATCAAATACTTATCTCATTAATATAAATACTTTTTATGGAAAAACTTTATTTTGGTTAATTGGAATCATAGTATTAACATCTGGAACTTTATTTACTATGTGGTTAGGGGATAAAATTACGGATAAAGGAATAGGAAATGGAGTTTCTTTAATTATCATGTCTGGGATTATAGCTCGTTTTCCAGATGCTATTTACAAAGAAGTACTTTCTAAAGTAGAAATTGGAAATAGAGGATTTATTGTTTTATTCTTTGAATTTTTATTATGGTTATTAGTTATTCTTTTTTCTATTCTTATTATACAAGCAATTAGAAAAATTCCTGTACAATATGTTTCACATTATAAATCTTTAGGTTCTAGTTCCAAGTTAATTCAAAAAAAACATCAATATATTCCGTTAAAAATGACTGCAGCAGGAGTTATGCCTATTATATTTTCTCAAGCTATTATGCTTTTTCCATTAACTTTTTCTGATTATGTGAGCAGTGATAAAATAAAAAGTTTTTTTCATCTTTTTCAAGATATTTATGGATTATGGTATAATTTTGCTTTTTTTTTATTAGTAATAATTTTTACTTTTTTTTATACTGCTATTACTATTCCAGTGAATCAAATGGCTGATGATTTAAAAAGAAATGGAGGTCATATACCAAAAATAAAACCTGGTAGAGAAACCGCAGAATATATAGATCATGTTTTATCTAATATAACTATACCTGGATCAATTCTTTTAGCTATTATTGCAATTTTACCATCTATAGTTTATCGTATAGGAATTACTCAAAATTTTGCATTGTTTTATGGAGGAACATCACTATTAATTGTAGTTGGAGTGATTTTAGATATCATACAACAAGTTGATATTTATTTGTTAAATTATCATTATGATGGGTTGATGATGATGAAAATAAAAAATAGAAATAGTAAATTTAGATATAATAATAGAAGAAATAATAGAAATAAAAACTATTAATTTCTAATAGTTTTTATTTGTTTTTTTTATATATATTTATTGATTGGTAATTATAATTGTGTTTGTTTATGGCTAAACAGAAGCATATTGAAGTGGATGGAACTATTATAGAATCATCACCAAATGCAATGTTTCGTGTTGAATTAGAAAATGGATGCATTGTTAAAGCTCATATTTCTGGAAAAATGAGAATGCATTATATAAAAATATTGCCAGGAGATAAAGTAAGATTGGAAATGTCTTCCTATGATTTGGAAAGAGGAAGAATTACATATAGATATTAATTAAATTTCGAAAAAAAAATGAAAGTAAGAGCTTCTTTGAAAAAAAGGACAAATAATTGTAAAATTATTATCAGAAAAGGACGTTTGCGTATCATCAATAAAAAACATCCAAGATTTAAACAAAAACAAGGTTAAGAATTAAGATAATATTGGGTATTAAAATAATGTGAGTTTAAAAAATTATGGCTAGAATTTCGGGTGTAGATATTCCAAAATCTAAAAGGGGAGTTATAGGTCTTACTTATTTATATGGAATAGGGAAAAGTTTGTCAAAAACAATATTATTATCTGTTAAAATAAATGAAAATAAAAAAGTAATGAATTGGTCGGATGAAGAGATTAGTAATATTAGAAAATATATATCAGATAATATAAAAATTGAAGGAGAATTAAGGTCAGAAACTCAGTTGAATATTAAAAGATTAATGGATATTGGTTGTTATATAGGAACTAGACATAGAAAATGTTTACCTTTAAGAGGACAAAAAACTAAAAATAATTGTAGAACTAAAAAAGGAAGAAGAAAAACTGTAGCTAATAAGAAAAAAGCAACAAAATAAAATATAAAAATGGGGAAATCATCATCCGGGAAAAAAAAAAGATCAGTTGTAGTAGATTCATTTGGAGAAGCTCATATACAATCTACTTTTAATAACATTATTATTACTTTAACGAATAAAAAAGGGGATGTAATCGCTTGGTCTTCTGCTGGAAAAATGAATTTTAAAGGATCCAAAAAAAATACTCCTTATGCAGCTCAAATGGCGGCAGAAAATGTAGCAAAAGAAGGATTAAATGCTGGAATAAAAAAAGTAGAAGTTAAAGTAAAAGGCCCAGGATCTGGGAGAGATGCTGCAATCCGCGCGTTAAGTAATTCTGGAATTGTAGTTACATTAATAAAAGATATTACTCCATTACCGCATAATGGATGTCGTCCTCCTAAAAGAAGAAGAGTTTAATTATTAAATTTTATGTTTATGGCAAGATACATAGGACCAAAAACTAGAATATCTAGAAAATTCGGAGAATGTATATATGGAGAAGATAAATATTTTGAAAGAAGAAAATATCCATCTGGTCAACATGGGAATAACAGACGAAGAGGAAAACGTTCGGAATACTTTATGCAATTATTAGAAAAACAAAAAGCTAAATATACTTATGGTATATTGGAACGTCAATTTGAAAAGTTATTTTTGGAAGCTGCAAGAAAAAAAGGAGTAACTGGAGAATTATTATTACAAGCATGCGAATCTCGTTTAGATAATGTTGTTTTTAGATTAAAGTTTGCACCTTCTAGATCTTCTTCACGTCAAATAATTTCTCATAGACATATTATGGTAAATAATCATATTGTTAACATTCCATCTTTTAGATTAAAACCTGGAGATAAAATTGAAATTAAAGAAAAATCTAAAAAACATCCAGTTATATTAGAATCAATAAATAAAAAAGTTGAAGGAACTTTAGTAGAATGGTTAATTTTAGATGAAAAAAATATGTTTGGAATATTTAGAACGATTCCAAAAAGGACTCAAATTCCAGAAAATATCAAAGAACAGCTAATTGTTGAATTGTATTCAAAATAATATAAAAAATTTTTATGGATATTCTAGATTTTGTTAAACCTGATAGGATTACAACATCAGAATTTTCTAATTGCAAAGGTATTTTCCATTTAAAACCTTTAGAACCCGGTTATGGGGTTACATTGGGAAATGCATTAAGGAGAGTTCTTTTAAGTTCATTGAAAGGATTAGCAGTGACTTCTATTAGAATTAAAGGAGTGAAATATGAATTCACTACTATAGAAGGAGTTGTTGAAGATGTAACTGAAATTGTTTTAAATTTTAAAAAAATTCGTTTAAAACGAAAAGTTTCTGGAATTAATAAAGAAATAGTGAATGCTTATATTGATAGTGATTATGAACAAGTAACTGGAAAAATATTAAATAAATTTATTTCTAGTTTTCAAATTTTAAATACTGATTTAGTCATTTGTAATAAAAATAAATTTGTTCCACTAGAAATGAATTTTACTATAGAAGAAGGTAGAGGATATGTTCCAGCAGAAGAAAATAAAAAAAATAATAATGATTATTTAATTGATACTATTCCTATAGATTCCATCTATACTCCTATTAGAAATGTAAAATACACAATAGAAAATTGTCGTGTGGGTCAGAAAACGGATTTTGAAAATCTTTCATTGGAAATAAAAACAGATGGATCTATATGTCCTAAATCTGCTTTAATGGAAGCTTCTAAAATACTGATACAGTATTTTTCTATCTTTTCTTATGAAAAAATTGGAAAAAAAGAACATGAAAAAATTCATAAAGAAAAAAAATATGATGAAGAATATTTACGTATGCGTACTTTATTAAAAGCTAAATTAAATGACATGAATTTATCTGTTCGTACAAAAAATTGTTTAAAATCTGCTTCTATAAAAACTATAGCTGATTTAGTACTCTGTAGTAGAGATACTATATTGAGAATGAGAAATTTTGGAAAAAAATCATTAGAAGAGTTAGAAAATCAAATGAAAAAAAAAGGGTTATTTTTTGGAATGGATCTCTCCGATTTTAAATCAAAAAAATAAAATTTTATTTAGTATTTTAGATTAAGATTAGATGAATTTAATGAATGAATGAATCATAAAAAGAAAAATAATCATTTGAGTAGAAAATTTGGACATAGGAAATCTATGCTTTCTAATATGTCTTCTTCTTTAATTAAAAAGAAAAAAATTTTTACAACTTTAGCTAAAGCTAAAGCATTGAGACAATATATAGAACCTATTATTACTAAATCTAAAATAAATACTACTCATTCAAGAAGAAATATATTTTCATTTTTAAGAGATAAAATAGCAGTATCAGAACTTTTTAAAGATTCTTTTAATAAAGTACGAAAACGTTCTGGTGGATATACAAGAATTATAAAAGTTGGATTTCGATTTGGAGATATGTCTAAATATTCTTTAATTGAATTAGTAGATTTTAATGATTTTTATCTTGTTAATAAAAAAAATGTAATAAAATCTGTAAGACGTAGTAATCGTCTTAAAAAAAAATAGATTTAATAAAAAAAAAGAAGAAGATAAAATAACAAGATGAGAAAAATTAAAAAAATAAAAGCAAGACAAATTCTGGATTCTAGAGGAAATCCTACTGTAGAAGTAGATGTGATTACAAATAATAATGTATTGGGGCGTGCATCTGTACCATCTGGTGTTTCAAAAGGAAAAGAAGAGTCTGTTGAATTACGTGATTACGGAGAGTCTTTTTTAGGAAAAGGAGTTTTTAAAGCAGTTCAAAATGTTAATAAAATTATTGCACCTGAACTAATTGGAAAATCTGTTCTAGATCAAGAATATATTGATCAATTAATGTTAGATTTAGATGGAACAAAAAATAAAAAAAGATTGGGTGCTAATGCAACTTTAGGAATTTCTTTAGCTGTCACAAAAGCAGCCGCAAAAGAATTAAAACTCCCTCTTTATAAATATATGGGAGGAATATCTTCAAATATTTTGCCAGTTCCTTTAATAAATATTATAAATGGGGGAAAACATTCAGACTCTTCTATTCCTTTTCAAGAATTTATGATTATTCCTGTGAAAGCAAATAATTTCTTTGAAGCTATTCAAATGGGACATAAAGTTTTTTATCAATTAAAAGATATTTTACATAAAAAAGGATTCTCGACTAATCTTGGGGATGAAGGAGGATTTTCTCCAAGTTTTAATAACATAGAAGATGTTCTGGATAATCTTTTGGAAGCTATACATATGTCTGGTTATGAACCGTATGATCATATAGGTTTAGCTTTAGATTGTGCCGCTTCTGAATTTTATCAAGATAATCAATATAATTATTCAAAATTTGAAAAAGTAAAAGAACGAGAAATAAGAAAGTCTAGAGAAGAACATATAAATTATTTATCATATTTAACTAAAAGATATCCAATTTTATCTATTGAAGATGGGATGGATCAAAATGATTGGGAAGGATGGAAATTATTAACTCATGAGATTGGAAAAGAGGTTCAATTAGTAGGAGATGATCTTTTTGTAACAAAAGAAGAAAAATTAAGTCAAGGGATAAAAAAAGGAATTGCTAATTCTATTCTTATTAAAGTAAATCAAGTAGGAACACTTACAGAAACGATAAAAACTGTTAATTTGGCGAAAAAAAATAGATATAACAATATTATTTCTCATCGTTCTGGAGAGACAGAAGATACTTTCATAGCAGATTTTTCTGTAGCTTTTAATACTGGACAAATTAAAGCAGGCTCTATTAATCGTTCTGAAAGAACTTCAAAATATAATCAATTATTTCGTATTGAAGAAATACTTGGAAATAATTCCTATTATCCAGGATGGATTTTCCCATGAAAAAATTTACCTTTTTATTTCCATTTTTTTTTATTTTTTTAGTTTTTGATGGTAAGTTTTTTTTTTAAGATTTTCAAAAACAATAAAAACAAGTAAGGAATCAATGTAATAATAATGGTAATAGTAATAATATTAGTTTTTATCATTGGATATTTATTTATTACCCTTGAAAATGTTGTCTCCTTAAATAAGGTTATTCCATCTCTTATTATGGCTTCTATTTGTTGGAGTTTAATTATGTTTTGGAAAATTCCTGTTTTTGAATTGAATGATAAACATTTAATAAATTGGAACGGTCCTAAACATCATTTATTATTACTTCATTTAGGAAAAGCATCTGAAATTATTTTTTTTCTTATTGGAGCAATGTCTATTATTTCTATTATTGATGCTTTTTCTGGATTTGAATCTTTAAGAGAATTATTTTCTAATAATACAAAACGAAAATTTTTATGGATAATTACTTTTTTATCCTTTTTATTATCTGCAATAATAGACAATCTTACAGCAACTATAGTTATGGTTTCTCTTTTACGAAAAATTATTTCTGATTATAAAGAACGTTTACATTATTTGGGTTTTGTGATTATCTCTGCGAATGCAGGAGGAGTATGGTCTCCTATTGGAGATATAACTACGACAATGTTATGGATTTCTAATAAAGTAACGACTATAAATCTTATCAAAGAAATATTTATTCCATCTTTTTTATGCATGTTTTCTTCTACTTTAATAGGTTCTAAAATGTCTATTTTTAATGGAATTATTCAAGTGAAAAAAACAGGATTATCTAAATCAGATATTAAAAAAGGTTTTATTTTGTTTAATATAGGTTTATTATTTATGTTATTCGTTCCTATTTTTAAAATTATAACTGGTGTTCCTCCATATATGGGAATGCTGTTTTCTCTTGGAGCATTTTGTATTGTAATAACTATTTTGAATAGAAATTTTTCTTTAAATGAAGTATTTAGTAGAAAAATAGAGATGTCTAGTGTTTTATTTTTTTTAGGGATATTACTTTCTGTTTCAGCATTAGAATCTTTAGGTTTGTTATATCATTTATCTCATTGGATTAGAAAAATAGTTTTTACATGGAAATTAACAACATTTATATTTGGTTTTATATCCTCTATTATAGATAATGTTCCGTTGGTTGCAGCTACTATATCTATGTTTTCTTATCCTATTGATCATGAATTTTGGCATTTTATAGCTTATGTTTCTGGAACAGGAGGAAGTCTTTTGATTATAGGATCTGCTTCTGGAGTTGCAGCTATGGGAATGGAAAAAATAGATTTTTTTTGGTATCTAAAAAAAATTAGTTGGTTAGCTTTTATAGGATATTTTTCTGGATTCTCTTATTTATTAATAAAATCTTTTTTTTTGTAAAAATTTTCTATAAATTCTCCTCCTAGATATGAGAAGGAAAAAAAAATGGGAAAAATAATAATTTTAAACCAAAGGGGAAGTGTATACAAAAAAATATGAATAAAGGCAATAATAAATAAAATAAATCCATTTAATACTGCATAAGCTTTTTTAGCTATTTTTACAAATAGAGCTGTTGTTATTCCTCCTATAAATGAACTAATTGCATAAAAAAATGTAAGAATTATAAAAAATTCAGTTGGTGCATAAATAAAAATATCTTGCAAATTTTTTAATGGAATGAATTGAATTTTTACAAACCATTTTTTTATTAATTCAATAGCAGAAAGAATTTCTGTTATACTTACTCCTATTCCTATAATTACTGAAAAGATATTTCTGAACATTATCCTATTAAAATACTCTTTCTAAAGAAAGAATTTTTTTTGTTATTTTGTTTATTAAAATAAATGTCAATTTTAAAATTCAACTTTTTAAGTTATGCATTATACAATAAATTGGATTCCAATTAAAAAATATGAAGATATTTTATTCCTTTTTTGGAAGGGAATTTCTAAGATAGAAATTAATAGACCTCAATGTCATAATGCTTTTCGTGTAGAAACAGTTCAAGAAATGATTGATGCTATAGATATATGTCGTGACAGAAAAGATATTGATGTATTGATTATAACTGGATCTGGAAAATCTTTTTGTTCTGGAGGGGATCAAAAAACAAGAGGATTAGGAGGGTATTTAGGAAAGGATGGAATTCCAAAATTGAACATTCTAGACTTTTATAAAAAAATACGAGAATTACCTAAACCAGTTATTGCTATGGTTAATGGGTTTGCTGTAGGAGGAGGACATGTTTTGCATGTAGTTTGTGATTTGACTATTGCATCAGAGAATTCTATTTTTAGTCAAGTTGGTCCTAAAGTTGGATCTTTTGATGGGGGATTTGGATGTTCTTATTTAGCACGTCATATTGGTCAAAAAAAAACAAGAGAAATGTGGTTTTTATGTAAAGAATATTCTGCAAAAGAAGCTTTGAATATGGGGTTAATTAATAAAGTTGTTCCTATAAATCAATTAGAAAAAGTTACCATAGAATGGTGTCAAATGATACAAAAAAGAAGTCCTATGTCTTTGAGAATGATTAAACGGTGTTTAAATGCAGAATTAGATGGTCAACATGGATTAATGCAATTAGCAGGAGATGCCACTTTTATGTTTTATTTGATGGATGAATCTCAAGAAGGAAAAAACGCATTTTTAGAAAAAAGAGATCCAAATTTTAAAAAATTTTCTAAACTTCTATAAAGAAATGAGGAATATGAAGTTGAAATACTGGTATAAATCTGTTCGTATTCATACTTTACCATTATCTTTTTCTGGGGTGACTTTAAGTTTTTTAATCTCTAAATCTAGAGGAGACGTAAGTTTTTATACTTATTTTTTATGTCTTATAACTGCTTTATTATTGCAAATATTAGCTAATTTTTCAAATAATTATGGAGATTTTATAAAAGGGGTTGACAACTATTACTACTCTAATAAAGATCCTATGATACAACATAATACAATAATTCAAAGTGGGTTTATCTCATTATTAGAAATGAGAAAAGCAGTAAAAATTCTTTCTTTTTTATCTTTTTTTTCTGGTATATTATTGATTTTACAATCAATATCAATTAACATAAAAAATATTTTCATTTTTTTATTTTTCCTTATAGGGATTTTGATTTGTATATATAGTTCCATAAAGTATACTGTTGGAAAAAATCCTTATGGTTATATAGTTGGAATGGGGGATTTATTTGTTTTAATTTTTTTTGGACTCGTTTCTGTAATGGGAAGTTATTTTTTATATACTCATACTTTTTGCATGGATATCTTATTTTTATCTTTTTCTGTAGGATTTCTAAATGTATCCGTGTTAAATATTAATAATATGAGAGACATAGAAAATGATTGTAAAAATGGAAAATATACAATAGCAGGAGTATTGGGAATTAAATATGCAAAACAATATCATATTTTTTCTGTTTTAATTTCTTTATTTTTAGGAGGATATTTTATTTTTTTAAATTATAAAGGGATTTTTCAATGGTTTTGTTTTGTCTCTATTTTTCCTTTTTTTGCAAAACATATTCAAAAAATCATTTGGATATCAAATCCAAAAGATTTGAATTTAGAACTAAAAAAACTAATTTTAATGACTTTTTTTCATTCTATGAGTATAGGTATTGGAATCCTATATTGAAATATATTGAAAATAATCCAAAAAAAATATGAAAATTACTTTTTTCACTCATAGTACGTATACATTAGAAATACATAAATTTCTTTTATTAGTAGATCCTTTTTTTTCTGATAATCCTATATTAAAAAATGATTCTTTATTATTCGATAAATGTATGAATTTTTTCAAAAAAGTAGATTATATTTTATTAACGCATGCACATTATGATCATGTTCTTGATACAGAATTTTTTGCAAAAAAATTTGAATCTTTAGTGATCTCAAATTATGAGATATCTAATTATTTTGAAAATAAAGGATTAAAAACATATGGAATGAATTATGGATCTTTTATTTCTTTTCCATTTGGAAAATTAAAATATGTTTGGTCTGCTCATTCTAGTGTTTTTAATGATGGAACTTATGGAGGAAATCCTGGAGGATTTCTTTTACATACGGATCAAGGAAATATTTATTTGTCAGGAGATACCTCTCTTACATATGAAATGAAACTCATTCCTAAATTTGGGAATTTAAAAATTTCTATTCTTCCTATAGGTGGAATTTATACAATGGATGTAGAAGAAGCTATAATTGCTTCGGATTTTTTGCAATGTAAGAAAGTTTTAGGTGTGCATTATGATACTTTTGAAACAATTCAAATTAATAAAAAAGAAGCAAAAAATAAATTTTCTGAAAATAAAAAGGAGCTTTTTTTACCAAAAATGGGAGAAACTATATGGATCTGATTATTTATTGTATGTATTATATTGATAATGAAATCTATATTAAAGAAATATCAGTTTTTTTTTCAAAAAAAAGTAAAAAACTCAAATAGAATATTTAAGTATAATATTATTTGGTTTTTAGTCATAAAAAAAGAAAATAAAATAGGAATTGGAGAATGTAATCCATTATTGGATCAATTTGCATTTGATAATTTGAATAATTATGAAAAAGAATTACAATATCTTTCTGAAAGGATAAATATTTTAAAAAAAATGGAATGCTATTATTATCATAGATTTATTTCATATTCATCTATTTTTTTTGGATTAGAACAAGCTTTTTTAAGTCTAAAAAATAGATTTCCAATATTATATAGCTCTGATTTTACTAATGGGAAAGTAGGACTTCCTACAAACAGTTTAATTTGGTTAAATACTTTTAAAGAAGATAAAACTTTATTATTCAAATCAATAGAAAAAAAAATTCTTCAAAAATTTTCATTTATTAAAATGAAAATAAATTCAAAATTTTTCTATTATCAATATTTGGTATTAAAAAAGGTTAAAAAAGAATATCCTCATATAAAAATACGTGTAGATGCAAATGGTTCTTTTAAAAGTAGAAAAAATGCTTTAGATTGTATAGAAAAATTATTTGATTTAAATATTATTCATTATATAGAACAACCTATAGGTTCTGGAAATTGGAATGATATGTCTCATTTATGTAAAAATTCAAAATTACCTATTGCATTAGATGAAGAATTAATAAAAATTCATAATTTAAAACTGAAAAAAAAATTATTAGATATTATATGTCCTCATTATATTGTTATCAAACCCAATATATGTGGAGGTTTTTTTGGTTCTGAAGAATGGATATTAGAAGCTGAAAAAAGAAAAATAGGTTGGTGTATTAGTTCTTCTTTGGAAAGTAATATAGGAATCAACGCTATTTCTCAATGGACTTTTAATATTGTTGAAAAAAGAAATCATTCAATTGTTCATGGATTAAATACAGGATCTTTTTATATCAATAATTTTTATTCTCCTTTGCAGGTAGAAAAAGGAAATATTTGGTATAATCCTTTACGAAAATGGAAAATAAAAAATCTCATTTAGGAATATGGATTGATTTTTCTTCAAAAAACATATTCACTAATTTAATTTCTAGTGATCATCCTTTATTTTTTTTGCAAAAATCAATTTTTTCTTTTTTAAAAAGTTGGTATGACTGTAGTCCAGTATTAATTGGTTTTACTTCTGGAACAACGGGAATTCCTAAAAAAATTTTTTTAAATAAAAAATATATGATAGCATGTGCAAAAATGACAGTAGATTTTTTAGATTTAAAAAAAAATGGAATTCTAGGTTTATTATGTTTATCTATAGATTATATAGCAACAAAAATGTTTTTGGTTCGTGCAATTATATTTAAATGGAATGTTTATTGTATTCTTCCATCATCTAATCCATTAAAAGATATCAAAGAATCTTTTGATATTTCCTCAATGGTTCCTATACAAGTTTATTCATCTTTAAAAAAATTAAAAAGAGAAAAAATAAAAATCCTTTTAATAGGTGGGGCTCCTATTTCTATTGATTTAGAAAAAAAATTACAAAATATTTCAACTCTTTGTTATTCTACTTATGGAATGACAGAAACATTAGGTCATATTGCTTTAAAAAAAATTAATGGCTTAGATAAAACTAATTATTATCAATCATTTAAAGATGTTCATTTAAGTGTAGACAAAAGAAACTGCTTAAAAATATTTTCCCCATATCATCGTAGTAATAATAATATTATTCTGGATTCAGATTCATTTATTCAAACGAATGATATTGTTCATATGATATCAAAACATAAATTTAATTGGGTTGGAAGATATGATAATATGATTAATAGCGGTGGAATAAAAGTTATTCCTGAATTAATAGAAAAAGAGATTTTTCCATTTATTCCTTTTCATAAACTATTTTTTGTATCTTCAATCCCAGATAAAAAATTAGGGGATAAAATTGTATTAGTTATTGAAAGTAAACCTTTCAATTTCAAAATTCCAGAATCAATTTTTGTCGGAAAAAAAAAATTTTATAAGCCAAAACATATTTTTTTTGTGGAAAGATTTTCAAAAAATTCATTTGAAAAATTTAATAGAAAAAAAATAATAAATGAACTCATTCAAAAAAAAAATTAAATTTTTTGTATTTTTTTTTCAAAATGAAATTTTAATAAATGAAGGAAGGATTTTGTATCTAAGTAATTAAAATAATTCTTTTTTTTCTTTTTATTATAAGGAACAAGTTGGAATAAATCTTTAGTCATTTTTCCAGATTCTATCACTTCTAGACATGTTTGTTCTATTTTTTCAGAAAAATTTTTTAAATCTTTATTTTTATCTAGAAATGCACGATGTTTAAGTCCACGTGTCCAAGAAAAAATAGAGGCAATAGGATTTGTTGATGTTTTTTCTCCTTTTTGATACAATCTATAATGCTTTGTTACAGTTCCATGAGCAGCTTCGGATTCTAATGTCTTTCCATCTGGAGTTAGTAAAATTGAAGTCATCATTCCTAATGATCCAAATCCTTGAGCTATTGCATCCGATTGTACATCTCCATCATAATTTTTACATGCCCATACAAATCCACCATTTGATTTTATTACATTTGCTACCATATCATCAATTAAACGATGCTCATAAGTAATTTTCAAATCTTTAAATTTTGATTGAAACTCGTTTTCATACAAATCTTGAAAAATATCTTTATATCTACCGTCATATGTTTTGAGAATGGTATTCTTTGTAGAAAGAAAAAGAGGCCATTTTTTATAAATAGAATAATTAAAACAAGAACGAGCAAATCCATAGATAGATTGATCTGTATTATATATTCCCATAGCTATTCCTGGTCCTAAAAAATGGTGTATTTCAAATTTTTGAAAATGATTTTTTGGATGAATATTTTCATTATTGTCTGGAATAAAAGAGATATACAATTTTCCTTTTTCTTTAACAAGAAAATCAATTGCATTATATTGATCTGCATATGCATGACGTGCTATGCAGATAGGATTTTTCCAATTTGGAATCAAACGAGGAATATTTTTTGCGATGATAGGTTCTCTAAAAATAGTTCCATTTATCATGTTTCTAATGGTTCCATTTGGAGATTTCCATATTTTTTTTAAATGAAATTCTTTCATTCTTTCCTCATCAGGCGTGATAGTTGCACATTTTATTCCTACATTATATTTTTTTATTGCATGAGCTGCATCTATAGTGATTTGATCATTTGTAAAATCTCTATTTTTTATTCCAAGATCAAAGTATATAATTTTTATATCTAAATAAGGAATTATCAAATATTTTTTGATATATCTCCATATGACTCTCGCCATTTCATCTCCATCCATTTCCACTATAGGATGATCCACTTTTATTTTTTTCATTGTCATAATATAATATAAATTTTTTTCCATAAAAAAAATGAGTGAAAAATCAATAATAATTTTTTCAAAAAAAATGTTAAATCAATAAATTATTATATTTATTTTTACTATCTATCAATAATAATAATAACACACACAACACATAACATAAAGTTAAAAAATAATAAAAAAAATTATTTCATTAAATAATGAAAATGATGTTTTATATTTTGTATGATAATAATAAAAAAAATAGGATAAATAAAAAAAAATTAGTTAAGTAAATGTCAAATTCAAATTTTTTAATAAAATTGTTTGAAAATAATAAAAAAAGTAAATCTTATTTTCCTAATAAAAAAACATCCAAAAAATTTGTAGAAGATTTATTTCATATTCTTTTTACACCTGATAGAAATCTTTTAAAGGATGTTTTCTCTTTTAAAGAGAATTACAAAATATTACAAAAAAAATTGTATTCAATTTTACTAGAATTGAATATAAAAGAAAAAAATGCTGAAAAAATTTCTCAAATCTTTTTTGATAAAATTCCTCATATTTATCATCTATTAATTATAGATGCTAATGCTATACTCGAATTTGATCCTGCAGCAACTGTTCTAGAAGAAATTTTTTTGTCTTATCCTGGTTTTTTTGCTACAGCATTATATAGAATGTCTCATCAATTATGGATTCAAAAAATTCCTATTTTACCTAGGTTAATAACAGAATATGCCCATAGCAAAACTGGAATAGATATTCATGCTTCTGCAGAAATAGGAAAAGCTTTCGTCATAGATCATGGAACTGGAATTGTAATTGGATCTAGCACAAAAATAGGAAATCAAGTTAAAATATATCAAGGAGTAACTTTAGGAGCTATATATGTTGATAAACAATTAGCAAATAAAAAACGTCATCCTACTATAGAAGATAAAGTCACTATTTATGCTGGAGCAACAATTCTAGGAGGAGAAACCGTTATTGGACATGATAGTGTCCTTGGAGGAAATGTATGGGTTACACGTAGTATTCCACCTTTTTCTATAGTATATCAAAAAAGTGAAATTAGAATGCGTAATAATAGTCCTTTTCCTGATCCTATTAATTTTATGATATAATTTTTAATAATATATAATAAAAAAAATAAAATGAGAGTAGAAAATATATTGAAAACTATTGGAAATACACCTCATGTCCATCTTCATCGTTTGTTTCCTAGTCATCAAGTATGGATGAAATTGGAAAAAAATAATCCTGGAGGAAGTATTAAAGATAGAATTGCATTATCAATGATTGAAGATGCAGAAAATAAAGGAATTATTAAAAAAGGAGATATCATCATAGAACCTACTTCTGGAAATACAGGAGTCGGATTGGCCATGGTTTCCGCTGTAAAAGGTTATCGTCTTATTTTAGTAATGCCTGAATCTATGAGTCTTGAAAGAAGAAAACTTTTTTCTATTTTTGGAGCAAAATTTGTTCTTACTTCTAAAGAAGAAGGCATGAGAGGAGCTATTAAAAAAGCAGAAGAATTGATCCACTCCATTCCTAATTCTTGGATGCCAAGACAATTTGACAATGTTTCAAATACAAATATACATAAACACACAACAGCAAGGGAAATTATTAATTCCTTTCCAAAAGGAATAGATTATTTTATTACAGGAGTGGGAACTGGAGGACACATCACTGGAGTTTCAGAAGTGTTGAAAAAAAAATTTCCAAATATAAAAATTTTTTCTGTAGAACCAGTGGAGTCTCCGGTTATATTTGGAGGAAAAGGAGGGCCTCATTCTTTGCAAGGATTAGGAGCTGGATTTATTCCTTCTATTCTAAATGTTAAAATATTAAATGGATCTTTTTTAGTATCCAAAGAAGAAGCATTTAATTTTGTTAGAAAAATAGCAATAAAAGAAGGAATTCTTGTAGGAATTTCTACAGGGGCTTCTCTTTCAGCTATAGAAAAACAACTCCCTAATATTCCTAAAAATTCTACAATACTTACATTTAATTATGATACTGGAGAAAGATATTTATCAGTAGAGAATCTTTTTTTATATTAGTACGAAGAAATAGAAGAATAAAAATAATCAAAAAAAATGTTAAGAATAAAAAATAATGTATATCAATAATAATAATGCAAAAAGGAGAAGAAAATAATAATGTCAAAAAAAATGGAATAGTTTTGACTAATGTTCTTTTAAACAAAAAAAGAAGCATAGAAGGAGAAAAATCTAAAGAATTTCATCATATTGAAATATTAATAATGGATAAAAAAAAAGTTGACTATTCCCCGGGAGATTCTATATCCGTCATAGCTGAAAATTCTTCATATGAAGTTCATAAGATTATGAATCTTTTTCAGAAAAATGAAAAAATTTTTTTGGAAAAAAATAAATATGAAGAAAATATGATATTCAATTTATTAAAAAAACAATTGAATATTGTTCATTTATCCATAAATATGATGAAAAGATATTCTTTTTTATCAGAAATGAATTTCATTCCTAATGACAATAATAGAAAATGTAGTTTTTTTTCTCTTTTGAAAGAATTTCCTATAAAAAAAAAATTCAATTAAAAGATTTGATTAGGATCATGGATCCTATAAAACCTAGATTATACTCTATTTCTTCTTCTCCCATAGTACACAATAATGAAATACATATTACAGTGTTACGTCATAGTTTTCAACTAAATGGAAAAATGAAATATGGATTTTGTTCTAATTTTCTTTCTAAATTGAAAAAAGGAGATCAACTATCTTTTTTTGTTCATAAAAACCACGTATTAAAATTACCAGAATCAAATAAAGACATAATACTCATTGCTGCTGGAACAGGCATAGCGCCTTTCCGTTCTTTTTTATATGAAAGAGAAGTTCATCAAGATTCTGGAAAAAATTGGCTTTTTTTTGGAAATCAACATTTTAAAAATGATTTTTTATATAAAATGGAAATCCAAAATTGGAAAAAAAATGGAGTATTAAATTATTTAACTACCTCTTTTTCAAGAGATAATAAAAATAAAAAGATTTATGTTCAAGATAAAATATGGGAAAATCGTAAAAATATTTTCACATGGATAAAAAATGGGGCATATATATACATTTGTGGAAAAAAAAATCCTATGAGCATAGATGTAGAAAATACATTATTTCGTCTAATAGAAGAAGAAATAGGAATATTTTCCTCAAAAAAATTCATAAAAAAAATGAAAAAAAATGGACGTTATTTAAAATCTGTCTATTGACAAAAATAGAATGAATATGAATAAATATCATGTGTGATAAATGAGTTCAATTCAATTAATTAAATTGAAACTTTTTTTTTAAAGAAATAATTTTATCAACAATATTTTTAGCCATTTTATATTTTGATTCTTTTGTCCATCCAGCAATGTGTGAAGTTAATATAACTTTTTCAGAACGAATAAGCTGAAAAAAAATTTTAGGAAGGGTTCTATGAGCAAAAAAATCTTCAAAAGAAGATTTTTCATATTCTAATACATCTAAACATGCTCCATATATTTTCCCATTTTTCAATGCATTTACTAAATGATCAGTAAGCACACATCCTCCACGAGAAGTGTTAACAAAATAAAAAGGCTTACAAAAATTTTTTATAAAATTTTCGTTTATCATTCCTTTTGTTTTCTTTGTATAAGGAACATGTAAACTAATTATATCCGATTTTATAAAAATTGTTTTCATATCTACTTGCTTTGCATAAGCATCCCCTACCTTAGGGAGTATATCGTAACATAAAGTTTTTGTTTCAAATCCTGAAAGTTTTTTAGCAAAAGCTTTTCCTGTATTTCCATATCCAATAATCCCTATTGTTTTTCCCATTATCTCTTTTCCTCTATTTGATTCTCTATTCCATTTTCCTTTTTTAATTTCTTGATTCGAACGAATAACATTATTCATCATACATAAAAGCATAGCTATAGCATGTTCAGCTACAGAATCTTTGTTTCCTTCTGGAGAAGAAATTAATGTAATTCCTTTTTTTAAAGCATAATCTTTATCTATATTTTCTATCCCAGATCCAACTCTAGCTATAAATTTTAAATTTGTTGCTTTTTTAATAAATGTTTTATCTATTTTTAAACGACTTCTCAAAATAACCCCATCATACAAGTAAATATTTTTTATAATTTTTTCTATAGAATCAGAATAATTTTCATCACAAATAAATTCTTCTTTTCTTAATTTATAGACAATAAAAGGATGATTTTTATCTAAAATTAATATTCTTTTTATCATAACTAATATCAATTTTATTGATCATAATCTTTATTATTTTCAGTATTTAAATTTTCATCAAAATTTATTATAATATCTTCTTCTTTAACAGTATTTTTTTCTTTTTCATCTTTATGTTCATTCTTTTTAGAAAAGTTTTCTTCACAATGATCCCAATGATATTGATAGTTTTCTGGTTTATGAAATAATAAGTTTTCATGATAAATGAGTCTCATGTATTTATATAAACTTTGCATATAATAAGCCCATATAGGTAATGCCATATTAGCTCCCTGTCCTAATTTAATATTATCAAAATGAGCAAATCTATCTTCCCAACCAACCCAAATTCCAGTAGTTAAATTTGGAATCATTCCTATAAACCATCCATCTGAATTATCATTACTTGTTCCAGTTTTTCCTGCTATATCTATTCCAAAAAAATTATATTTCTTCAACAATCTTTTAGCAGTTCCATATTGCACTACTCCTTGCATTAATTTTAACATTATATATGCCACTTCTTCACTAAATACTTGCCTTATACTACTAAGATCTATGGGTTCTTTGATGAATTTTCCATATTCATCTTCTATTTTAACTAAAATACTAGGTTTGATGTACCCCCCGTAATTAGTAAATGTATTAAAAGCTCCTGTCATTTCATATAATGTTAAATCTGCAGATCCAAGAGCAATAGATGGATGTTCAGGAATTATAGATTCTATCCCCATTTTTCTTGCTAATCTAATAACTGGTCCAGGGGTCATTTGTGAAATGAGACGAGCAGAAATAGTATTGACAGATTGTGCTAATCCATCTTTTAATGTAAGAAATCCTCCATATTTTCCATTTGAATTTCTAGGACTCCATTTTCCTAAATGAAATTTTTCATTTGAAATTTTTGTACAAGGAGTATAATGTAATTCATTAATAGCTGTAGCATATAAAATAGGCTTGAAAACAGAACCAATTTGACGTTGTGTTTTTGCCACATGATCATATTGAAAATAATTAAAATCTATTCCACCTACCCATGCTTTTATATATCCAGTAGAAGATTCTATAGATAATAAACCAGCTTGTATAATACTTTTTTGATAACGAATAAAATCCCATGGAGACATTAAAACTTTTTTTTCTCCATTCCAGGTAAACAATTTTATATATTTCGGTTTTTTAAATTCTTCTATAATTTTTTCTTCTGTTATTCCTTTTTGTTTAAGATATTGATAAAATTGTGTTCTATGCATAGCAGATATAAGAATTCTTTTTGTTTTTTCTGGAGATATATTTAAGAATGGAGCATTTTTATTTTTTTTTTGAAAATTATTAAATAAAATTTGCAACTGACTTAGATGTTTTTTCACAGCTTTTTCTGCATAATCTTGCATTTTTGCATCAATAGATGTATATATTTTTAGTCCACTAGAATAAAGATTCAGTTTTTCCCCAGTTCTTTTTTCGTAAGCATCTAATGCTTCTTGAATTTCCTTTTTCAAAAAATCTCCATAATAGGTTAACAACTCAAAATCTTTTTTTTGTATTTTGAAGTTTATTATTATAGGTTTTTTTAACTCTTTTTTATATTTATACATATTCAAAAAGTCATATTTATTCATTTGATGCAAAACTAAATTTCTTTGTTTCTTAGCTCTATTGGGGTACATTTTTGGATTATATAAAGAAGGGTTTTCTAGCATTCCAACCAATGTTGCACATTCTCCTAAATTTAATTCAGAAGCTGTTTTGTTAAAATAAGTATGAGCTGCGGTTTCAATTCCTTTTGCATTATATAAAAAATCAAATTTATTACAATACATCGTAATAATTTCTTCTTTTGTATAACGTTTTTCCAATTCAACTGCCATAACCCATTCTAAAAGTTTTTGATGAATTCTTTGTAATTTATTTTTTGCAGATGTTCCTGTAAAAAGAAGTTTTGCTAATTGTTGAGAAATGGTACTTCCTCCACCTTTTTTCCCTAAAGAAAGAATAGCTCTAATAAGAGATTTAATATCTATTCCTGAATGATATTTGAAACGAATATCTTCTTTTGCTATAAGAGCATTAACAAAATTTTTTGGAAGTTGTTTATAAGTAATTAATGTTCTATTTTCTGAGAAAAACTTTCCAAGTAAAATACCATTGGTATCATAGACCTCTGATCCTACTTCCATTGTAGGTTTTTCTATATCTTTAGTACTGGGTAAATTTCCTAAGTATCCTTTAGATGCAGCATAAAAAATTATAAAAAGTATACTAATCCCTAAAAAAAAGAAAAACCAAAAATAAAAAAGAAGCATACGAAAATAAAAACTTATTTTTGTATTTTTTTTATACACGTATAAAAATTATTTTATTTTTTTGCATTTTATGTTGTTGTGTCTTTATTTTTTACTACTACTACAAAAGCAAAACAATATATTATTATTACTAACGCCTACTTTTCTACTTTATTTATTATTATATAGTTGTAGTAAAAAAAACATACTCCTACGATTATCTTCTACTACTTACTACTCTACTATTAAATAGAATATGTTAATTCTGTTTTATGAATAGCATTAATTGTTGATAATTTCTCCAGGGAAGGAGCTATTTGATTGTTTCTATTTTTTAAAATATCCTTTATTTTTTTTACTTCTATTCTAAACCAAGTATTTGGATTCTTAATGTAAGAATACCACATTGTTTTTTTGAATACATCAATTTTCATGCATTGTGCCACTCCTTTCTCTGTGTATATTTTACTATTATTAATTTCTGGAAAATCCTTTATAGATAATAAATAGGTCTCCAATTCATAATTGAGACAACATTTTAATTTGTTACATTGTCCAGTTAATTTTTCTATCTTGATAGAAAGTTGTTGATATCTCGCTGAATTCGTATTAACGCTTTTAAAACTTTTTAACCAAGTCGAACAACAAAGTTCACGACCGCAAGATCCGATTCCTCCAATTTTTGCTGCTTCTTGTCTATATCCTATTTGACGCATTTCTATACGTATACGAAATGTTAAAGCTAATTTTTTAATCAATTTTCTGAAATCTATTCTATTTTCTGAGGTATAATAAAATGTAGCTTTTTTTCCATCCCCTTGGTATTCTATATCACAAATTTTCATGGAAATATTTAAATTTTTTGCAATTTTTCTAGACTGAATAAGTCTTATGTCCTCTTTTTTTTTCAAAGAATTCCATATTTCTATTTCTTTATCCGTTGATTTTCTATATATTTTTTTTGTTAAGGAATTCAAAGGAATATTTTTATTTCGTATTTGTAATTTTACTAATTCTCCAGTTATAGTTACTCTTCCTACATCATATCCACCAGATTTAGATTCCACAGTTACAAAATCTCCTTTACTCAGGATAATTTTTTCTTTATTATGAAAAAATTCTTTTCTATCATTTTTAAATTGTACTTCCACTATGTTATCATTATCATCATCTCTTCTAAAATTGAAAGGAGTTTGTATATTAGATAACCAATCCACTACGTCGAGTTTTTTTAGACATTGTTTTTTTTGTCTCATATTATTTTTTGATAAAAAATTATTATTATTGTTGTTGATGAATTCCTTTTTTAAACAACCAGAACATAATTTTTCCATTATCTTATTTTAATGAGTTTACAAAAACAAAAATAAAACTTTTCTTATGCTTCTTATTTATTGAGAATAATTTTTATATTATGTGTATAATAGATAGAAGATCATTTTCATTTTATGGAGAAAAGAATTGCTGTTTTTCCTGGTTCTTTTGATCCTATAACTTTAGGGCATTATGATATTATTATTAGATCTTTAAATCTATTTGATAAAATAATTATAGTTATTGGAAAAAATTATGAAAAAAAAAATATGTTTTCTTTTAAAAAAAGAAAAGAATGGATAAAAAAAACTTTTTTAGGGTTTTCTAAAATAGAAATAGATATATTATGTCAAGGACTGATGACTTCTTTTTGTAAAAAAAAACAGGCTAAATTTTTGTTAAGAGGAATTAGAAATCAATTAGATTTTGAATTTGAAAAAAATATGTTTTATGCAAATAGAGAATTAGAAAAAACGAATTGTATTGAAACGGTATTGATTCTTTCTTCTTATAGTAAATCTCATATTAGTTCTTGTATTGTGAGAGATATCATAAGAAATGGGGGAGATTATACTGTTTTTGTTCCTCCTTCTGTGAGAATTTAAATTTTTTACAACCAATCAAGAGTTATTTGTTTTTTCTCTATATCGGCATCAATCAATTTAACTTTTACTTTATCTCCTAAATGGTAAACTTTTCTTTTTTTTTTACCAATGATACTGTAATTATTTTGATTTAGTCTATAAGTATCCCCTTTAATATCACGTAATCGTATCATTCCTTCAGTTTGAAATAATATCAAATCAATATAAACACTCCAATCTGTAAATCCTGTAATGATACCATCAAATTCTTGACCTAAATATTTTTTTAGGTATTTAACTTGTATAAATTTAGAAAATTCTCTTTCTGCATCTATTGCTATACGTTCTTTATAACTACAATGTTTAGATTGTTCTTCATAAAAATCTACAGATTTTAATTTTGATTTCCATTTTTTTTTGTTTAATAAATAATAATACAATAAACGATGTGCTATAATATCTGAATATCTCCTTATAGGGGAAGTAAAATGAGTATAATGAACAAAAGATAATCCATAATGTCCTATATTTTTTGTAGAATATTTTGCTTTACTCATGGAACGTAAAATCAAATTTTCAATCATATTTTTTTCTGGTTTCTCTTTAATTATTTTCAATAGATGATTAATGGATGTTTTTAAATTTTTTATATCTAAGAAATATCCCAAAGGTTCTATTATTTTTTTTAAAACAAAAATTTTTTGAAAATCTGGTTTATCGTGTACTCTGTAAATATATGTTTTTTGGGAAGGTTTTCCATCTATGTTTAAACTGACAAATTCTGAAATTTTTCTGTTAGCCAGTAACATAAATTCTTCTATTAGATTATGAGATTCATTATTTTTTTCTAAATATAATTCTGTTGGATTCTTTTCTTCATCTAAATGAAATTTTATTTCCATTTTATCTAAACAAATAGCCCCATCATTTAATCTATTTTTAGTTAAAATTTTAGAAAAAAATAATAAAGTAGAAATTTCTTCGTAAAAATCTCCTTTTTTCTTATCTATGATTTTTTGAACTTCTTCATATGTAAATTTTCTATTAGATTGTATAATTGTTTTTCCAAACCAACTTTTTAATATTTTTCCTTTGTTATTTATATTAAAAATGAATGAAAAACTGAGTTTATCTTTTTTTGGATGCAAAGAACAAATATCATTGGATAATATTTTTGGAAGCATGGGGATTACTCTACCTACAAAATAAATAGATGTAGCACGTGTATATGCTTCTTGATCTAACAAACTCCCTTCTTTTACATAATGTGATACATCTGCAATGTGAATTCCTATTTCCCAAATGTTTGAATTTAATTTTCTAATGGAAAGAGCATCATCGAAATCTTTTGCATCAATAGGATCTATAGTAAAAGTATTAATATTTCGCATATCTCTTCTTTGATTGGTCTCCAAATTTTTTTCGTATCCAATTTTTTTCGCTTCTCTTTCTACTTCTTTAGGGAATTTATATGGGATTTCATATTCTTCTAACAAAGAAGAAAGTTCTGTTTTATGTTCTCCGGAGAATCCAAAGACTTTTATAATTTCTCCTAAAGGATTATTGAAATTTTTTGGCCATGATATTATTCGTGCTAATACTTTTTCATTATGAAAATGTCCTTTTAATTTGTTTTTTGAAATATGAATGTTTACATGAATAGTTTTGTTATAAATTATAACTGATCCATATTTATAATTTGATTGAATTTTCAATATTCCAATAAAATTTTTTCTTTTTCTTTTGATAATTTTTAGGACTTCTCCTTCTATTCTTCCACTACTACTAGAAGAACGATTTTTAAATCGTATTTTAACGAAATCTCCTTCTAAAGCTCTATTTGTATTTTTTTTAGAAATAAAAATATCTTTTTGAAATCCATTTGCATTTACAAATGCATATCCATATCTAGTTATGTTGATGAATCCAGTAGTGAAATTATTATATTTATTTTTTTTCTTTTTCATGATAAACAATAAAAATGATCCGTTTTTTTATAGATTAAAAAATCTGCAATCTACAAAAATTTAGATATAAAGAAATGATAAATACATTTTTGACATATATGTTCTCATTCAGTATTGGATATTATTTATTATATTTGCAATGATCCGTTTTTTTACTATATATATATCAAAATATAAAAAAAATAACTCTAAGATGACAGGTAAACGTATATTATATGTTTCTTCAGATTTATTTCCTTTTTCTTCAGAGAATACAATTTCTTTATCAGTTTTTAAGGTTACCAAGTTTATGCAGTCTATTGGTAACGATGTCCGTATTTTTATGCCTAGATTTGGAGTAATCAACGAACGTAGACATCAATTACATGAAGTTATTCGTTTATCAGGAATGAATTTAATTATTAATGATATAGATCAACCTTTATTGATTAAAGTGGCGTCTATTCCTGATGCCAGATTACAAGTTTATTTTATAGATAACGAAGAATATTTTAAAAGAAAGGCAATATATGAAGATGAAAATGGGATTTTTTTTCATGATAATGATGAAAGAGCTTTATTCTTTACAAAAGGAGTTTTGGAAGCCGTAAAAAAATTAAATTGGATTCCTGACATTATTCATATATACGGTTGGATTAGTTTTTTAATTCCATTATATATTAAGAATTTTTATAAAAATGATCCTATTTATCAAAATGCAAAAATAATTGTATCTATATATAATAAGACTTTTAAAGGATCTTTAAATGAAGATCTTATTAATAAAATTAAATTTGATGGAATTAAGTATAAAAAAATAAAATTACTAGAAAATCCAAATTATTTCAACTTAATTAAGTTGTGTATGGATTTTTCTGATGCTATCATAAAAGGAGATCTTTTTTTTCCAAAAGAAATAGAAGATTATATAGAAAAAAACAAGTTTTTAGTATTAAAATATTATCCTGTAGAAAAAATAGAGACCGTTTATCAACAATTTTATAAAGAAACTGTTTTAGAACAAATTAATTAATCTAACTAATATAATAAAAAAAATTAAATTCTAATTTAATCATCAGTTAGAATGTGTGGTATAATTGGTTACTTGGGATATAGAGAAGCATATCCTATTCTGATTAATGGATTAAAGAAATTGGAGTATCGCGGATATGATAGTTCTGGAATTGCCATTTTTTATGAAAATGGATATAGTTTATATAAATCCAAAGGGAAAGTTCATGAATTAAAGAAAAAAATTTCTTCTTATAAAATTAAAGGAACAACAGGGATAGGACATACTAGATGGGCAACACATGGAATTCCAGATGATATTAATGCACACCCTCATGTTTCTAATTCTAATGAACTTATTTTAATTCACAATGGAATTATAGAAAATTATCATGCAATTAAAATTATTTTACTTAAAAATGGTTTTACTTTTAAAAGTAAAACAGATACAGAAGTTCTTGTCAATTTGATTGAATATATTCAAAAGAAAAATAAGCTATCCTTAGAAGAAGCGGTACGAATTTCTTTGAATGAGATAGTTGGAGCATATTCTATAGCTATAGTAGAAAAATCTCATCCAGAAAGAATTGTTATTGCAAAATTAGGAAGTCCTCTTGCATTAGGAATTAATGAAAGAGAATTTTTTATTGCATCTGATCCTATTCCTTTTTTAGATTATACAAAAAATGCTATTTATTTGAAAGATGGAGAAATGGCAATTCTTAGAAAGGATCAAGAATTGGACCTTCGTAAGATTGTGGATAATCATAAACTTAGTCCAATTATTAAAGAGCTTCAAATTAATCTCAAAGAAATTGAAAAGGGAGAATATAAATATTTTATGTTAAAAGAAATTTATGAACAACCAAAAACCATTTTGGATACTTTGCGTGGAAGATTATTGATAAAAAATGGATTAATCTGTATTAATGGAATTGAATCTAATAAAGATATTTTTATTAATGCCAAATCTATTACTATAGTTGCATGTGGGACTTCATGGCATGCAAGTTTAATTGGAGAGTATTTGTTGGAAGAACTTGCACGGATTCCAGTGGAAGTGGAATATGCTTCTGAGTTTAGATATAGAAATCCTATTATAGAAAAAAAAGATATTGTTATAGTTATTTCTCAATCAGGAGAGACTGCAGATACTTTATCGGCTTTAAATTTGGCAAAAACAAAAGGAGCTTTTGTTTTTGGTATTTGCAACGTTGTAGGATCATCTATTGCAAGAAATGTAGATGCAGGAGCTTATACACATGCAGGTCCTGAAATTGGAGTTGCTTCTACAAAAGCTTTTACTGCACAAATTACAGTTCTTGTTTTGTTAGCTTTGAAAATAGGGAAATATAGACTAGCTATTACAGAAAGTCGTTATAATTATTTGTGTCAAGAGCTTGGATCTATTCCAGAAAAAGTGAACAGAACGTTAAAAATAGATGAAGAATCCATAAAAAAAATATCTAAAGTATATCATAATGTCAATAATTTTCTTTATTTGGGAAGAGGAATTAATTTTCCAGTGGCTTTGGAAGGAGCTTTAAAATTAAAAGAAATTTCCTACATTCATGCTGAAGGGTATCCTGCAGCTGAAATGAAACATGGACCTATTGCTTTAATAGATGAAAATATGCCAGTAGTTATTATTGCAACAAAAAAAGGGTGTTATGAAAAAATAATAGGAAATATTCAGGAAATTAAAGCAAGAAAAGGAAAGATTATAGCTATAGTAAATGAGGGAGATATTCAAGTGAGCATGTTAGCGGATTATGTTATTAAGGTTCCAAATATTTCTGAAGAACTTAGTCCATTAGTAACCGTGATTCCTCTTCAATTATTGGCTTATCAAATAGCTTTTATAAGAGGAGAAAATGTGGACCAACCAAGAAATTTAGCTAAGTCTGTAACAGTGGAATAATAAATAGTTAACGATATTCTTTTATATATTTTTCTAAAGCCATAGACATAGAAGGAAATTCTGGAGTGGGAACTTTAATAGCTATTTTTAATCCAGCTTTAGCTGCAGCGTTCAAAGTATTCTTTCCGAAAGTTGCAATTTTTATATTTTTTTGATTAAAATTTGGAAAATTTTCAAATAAAGATTTGATACATGCAGGGCTAAAAAAAACTAAAATATCATAATATATAATATGTTTTAAATCAGATAAATCACTGGAAGAAGTTTTATATAGAATAGCTCTTTTCCAAAAAAGATTATTGAGTTTATTTAGCATGTTTGGTATTTCTGGTTTCAATATGTCTGAAGATGGTAAAAGGAATTTTTCTTTTGAATGTTTTTTGATATAAGGGAGTATATCTTGAAAGTATTTTTTTCCAACATGGATTTTTCTTTTTCTATAGACTATATATTTTTGCAAATAATAAGCTATTGTTTCTGTTAGACAAACATATTTCATAGAAATAGGAACTTTGAAACGCATAGATTCTGCTAATCTGAAATAGTGATCTACAGAATTTTTACTTATAAAAAGAACCACCGTAAAATCAGAAAAATTAATTTTTTGTTTTCTAACATCGACAGATGATGCTCCTTTTACTTCTATAAAAGATCGAAAATCGATTTTTATATTTTTATTATTTTTACTGAGTTCTAGATATGGAGAATTTGAACCTGTCATAGGATGTGAAATGAGAATATTATTGATCTTCATTATTTTAATTTATAAATATATAATAAATCAAATCTTGTTATTCTTATTTTCTTTTTTAAATTTTTATAATTACAATTTAAATTCGCAAATGTACAGAAAATATAGAAATAGATAAATCTAAAAAAAAATCTCTCTCTTTTTAAGAGATTCTTAATAAAAAAAGGCACAGAGCGGAATCGAACCGCTATAAAAGGTTTTGCAGACCTCTGCCTTTCCACTCGGCCACAGTGCCAAAATAAAAATTATTATTAATAAATAATTTTACAATTTTCTTATTGATTTATTCTCTGAGATCCTCTAAAAGAATGCATACTCTATCTACACTACTTTGTAAGGGAGGATTTTCTTTACAAATTTTTATTTTTGTATACTTGATTAAATTTGTTCTATATTTTTTAATTCTTTGAATTATTCTTTGAGCTAAATGTTCTAATAATTTAGAATTAATAGCCATTTCTTCTTTTACAATACGATATAAGTGTATATAATTAATGGTTTTTGATAAATCATCCTTGATAGAAGCTTGAGAAAAATCCAATTCAACTTCTATATTTACTGTATAATAAGAACCTACATATGCTTCTTCCGGCATACATCCATGAAATCCAAATAATTTTATGTTTTCTAAAATAATCTTCCCCATTAATATTAATGAATTATGATAAGATCATTATCATTTATGATTTATGTATTTTTGTTTGTATTCTCAATTATTTTTCTATGGCTATTTTATAATTTTCTTCAACTTTTTTCCAGTTAACAATATTCCAAAAAGAAGAAATATAATCTAAACGACGATTTTGATATTGAAGATAGTAAGCATGTTCCCAAACATCTAGTCCTAAAATTGGAGTTCCTTCACAACAACCTATTCCTAACATTAATGGATTATCTTGATTTCCTGTAGAACAAATAGTTAATTCATTTTTATTTTTCACACATAGCCAAGCCCATCCAGAACCAAAACGATTTGCCGCAATTTCAGAAAATTTTTCTTTAAAAGAATCAAAAGATTTGAAATTTTTTTTAAAAATTTCATTTAGATCCATACTTGGAAGAGTACTTTCTGAATGAGGAATTAATATTTTCCAGAATAAATTATGATTATAAAATCCACCACTATTATTTCGTATTATTGAAGTTTCAATATTTGCCCTTCTTAAAATTTCTTCAATGGATAAATTAACCATGTCTGTTCCCTCAATAGCTTTATTTAAGTTGTTAGTATATGCCGAATGATGTTTTGTATAATGAATTTCCATAGTTTTTCGATCTATATAAGGTTCAAAATCCTTATAAGAATAAGATAATTTTGGAAGTTTAAATAACATAGTTTTTTATTTTGAAAACAAATATTGACAACAAATATAATAATTTTAAAAAAATTAACTGTAAGTTTCGTTTTTATGAAATGATAGCTTTTATTCCTGTAAGTGTTTCATTTTTTAAACTTTCTAACATAGCGCCTCCTCCAGTAGAGAGATAACTTATTTTTTTTTCGCATTTTTCCATTTTTAATGAAGCAATAGTATCTCCTCCACCTATTAAAGAAAAAGCTCCTTTTTTAGTTGCATTAACAATTGCTTTTGCTATGGATCGAGTTCCTAAGGAAAAATTAGAAAATTCAAAAACCCCTACAGGACCATTCCAAAAAATAGTATTAGATTGATTTATTATATCGCAAAAATATTTTATAGAGTTAGGAGCTATGTCTAGTCCCATCCATCCATTAGGTATAGAATGAATAGATACAATTTTTTTATTAGCATGATTGTTGAATGAATCGGCTATAACAACATCTTTTGGAAAAAATAAATTTTTTTTTTTTTTACATTTATTAAGAATATTTTTTAGTATTTTTTTAGTTTTTTCATTTTGATCTTTTTCTATCATGGATTTTCCTATATTTCCTCCTTGCATCTTAATAAAAGGATACGCCATTCCTCCCCCTATTAAAATATGATCTGCAAAATGAATAATATGTTCAATAATGTTAATTTTAGAAGATATTTTAGCTCCTCCTAATAAAATAGTAATAGGTTTTCTTCCTTTTCCTAATATTTTTTCTAAACATTGAATTTCTTTTTTCATTAGAAGTCCAATACATTTTTTATTTCCAAAAAATTTTGGAATAACACTTATAGAAGCATGTGAACGATGTGAAACGCTAAAAGCTTCATTAACATAAATATTTCCTAAACTTGCTAATTTGAAGGCAAAATTTTTATTTCCTTCTTCTTCTTCTTTGTAGAAACGAAGATTTTCTAATAATAAAATTTCTTTATTTTTTAGTTCAAAAACATTTTTTTTTACATTTTCTCCTATGCAATCTTCAGAAAATTTGATAGGTATTTGTAGGATTTTGGATAATAAAGGAACTATAATTTTTAGAGAATCACGTTTACAATGTTTTCCTTTTGGTCTTCCAAGATGAGATATTAATACGATTTTTCCATGATCAGAAATAATTTTTTGAATAGTAGGAATACTGTATTGAATTCTAGTATCATCTATTATTTTATGAGAAAAATGATTAATGGGAACATTAAAATCAACTCTTACTATAGCTATTTTATCTTTGAAATTAAAATCATTTACAGTTTTTATTTGATTGATTTTTATCATATCATACATATTATTTTATTCACAATATCAATGTGACAATTTTTTGGAAATAAAAAAAACGATTAAAAATTACAAATTTTTAATGTAATTTTGTGGTATTTGGTTTTTTTGATGAAAATAGCAATAGGATCCGATCATACAGGAATAAATTATAAATGTTTAATTATTGATTTTTTGATCAATCAAGGATGTCAAATAAAAGATTTTGGATTTTCCCATTATGGAAAAAAGGTGGATTATCCTGATTTTGTTCATCCTGTTGCTAAATTTGTAGAAAAAGGAGAAGCAGATTTTGGTATTATTATTTGTGGTAGCGGAAATGGCGCTGCTATGACTGCTAATAAATATCAAAAAATTCGTGCTGCATTAGTATGGAAAAAAGAAGTTGCTTTTTTAGCAAGAAGACATAATAATGCTAATATGATTAGTATTCCAGCACGTTTTATAAATAAAAATAAAGTTCTAGAAATAGTAGAAATGTTTTTAAAAACAGATTTTGAAGGAGGAAGACACAAAATTAGAATAGAAAAAATTCCATTAAATAAATAATCCTCAGTAGCTCAGTTGGTTAGAGCACCTGACTGTTAATCAGGGTGTCGCTGGTTCAAATCCAGCCTGAGGAGCAGGAAATTGCTTTCGGGGTGTAGCTCAGATTGGTAAGAGTACACGTCTGGGGGGCGTGTGGTCGCTGGTTCAAATCCAGTCACCCCGATTTTTATTTATTCTAAAATATAAAATTAGAAACAAGTTTTATTGCTTCTTTTTGTGCCTTAATCAAATTAATATTTGGTAATATAATATCAAATAATTTTGCATAATTACATTCTATTTTTGCTTTATTTAAACGTATTTTAATTTTTGATAACTTTTCAGAATTTCTTATGAAAAGTCTTTTTTTTAAAATTTCTATGGAATGAACCATTATAAATATAGATAATGAATTATTTGGATATTGTTTTTTTAAATGTAATCCCCCTTTTACATCCACATCAAACAAAACATGTTTATTAATTTTCCAAATTCTTAAAATTTCACTTTTTAAGGTTCCATAAAATAGTTTAGGATAAACTTCTTCCCATTCTGCAAATTGATATTTTTTTATTTTAGAAATAAATTGATCCTTAGAAAGAAAATAATAGTCTTTTCCATGTTTTTCATGATAACGAATTGTTCGTGTAGTACATGATATAGAAAATTTCAATTCTGGAATTTTTGAAAGAAGATAATGAGAAATTGTAGTTTTTCCACACCCTGAAGGGCCTGATAAAATGATCATTTTTCCCATTTTCATTGTTATGATTTTTCAATTTAATTCATAATAAATAAAAAAAATGAAAAACATGGAAAAGACTATTATTTCCTTTTTTTATTATAAATTTACGTTTTTTTTAATTCTATGTATATTATGAAATTAGGAATAGTAGGGGTTACCGGTATGGTTGGACGTGTAATGATAGATATTTTAGAACAAATAAATTTTCCAATAGATGAATTGTATTTATCTGCTTCTGAAAAATCAATAGGAAAAGAATTTTTCTTCAAAAAAAAAAAATATAATGTTATTAGTATAGAAAAATTATTATCAAAATCTCCTCAGATTGTTTTATTTTCAGCTGGATCAGATGTTTCAAAAAAATGGGCTCCTAAATTTTCAGAAATGGGGGTGACTGTTATTGATAATTCTTCTGCATGGAGAATGGATCCTGACAAAAAATTAATTGTTCCTGAAATAAACGCTTCTTGTTTAAAAAAAACAGATAAAATCATTTCTAATCCAAATTGTTCCACAATACAATTGGTGATGATTTTATATCCTTTGCATTTGGAATATTGTATAGATCGTGTAGTCGTATCTACATATCAATCAATCACTGGTACAGGACAAAAAGCTTTAAATCAATTTAATAAAGAAAAAGAAGGGTATTCTTATTATAAAGATGAATATGAGAAAATATATCCATATCCTATTTTTCAAAATGTATTACCACATTGTGATTCATTTGATAGCAGCAATGGTTATACAATGGAAGAAATCAAATTAATGAAGGAAACAAGAAAAATAATGAATGATCAAAATATATCCATTACAGCAACTTCTGTAAGAGTTCCTGTCACAGGAGGACATTCAGAAAGTGTCAATATAACATTTAAAAAAGAACCAAATATCAATAGAATATATGAAATTCTTTTCAAAACAAAAGGGGTCATTGTTCAAGATTCTCCAAAAGAAAATATCTACCCTATGCCATTTTTTTCTCATGGAAAAGATGAAGTTTTTGTTGGACGTATTCGTAAAGATTATTCATGTATAAATTCATTAAATCTTTGGATTGTAGCAGATAATTTACGTAAAGGAGCTGCCAAAAATACGATTCAAATTGCAGAATTATTGATGGAAAAAAAGTATGTTTAATTATTATTTTTTTTGCTAATAATTAAAGTATATTCTCCCAATATTTTTTTTTGTGTTTTATAATATAAAATGATGTCTTCAATATTTCCTCTTAACGTTTTTTGAAAAATTTTTGATATTTCTTTACATATGACAATATTTATTTCCAATCCAAAGAAATATTTTAAATCATTTAATGTTCGTACTAATCTATGAGGAGATTCATAAAAAATCAAGGTTCTATTTTCTTTAGATAAATTTTCTAGTTTTTTTTTTCTTTTTTTTTTCGGTAAAAAACCAATAAATACAAATTCATGAATAGGAAATCCAGAAATGACTAATGCTGGAATAAAAGCTGTCGGTCCTGGTAAACATTCTACAGATATAGAAGCATTTATGCAGGATTTAATGAGCAAAAAACCTGGATCAGATATACTTGGTGTTCCTGCATTGGAAATTAATGCTATTTTTTTTCCTTTCTTTATTTTTTCTAAAATAGAAGGAATTATTTTATGTTCATTATGAATATGATAAGTTTTGGTATGAGTTTTAATATTATAAAAATTTAATAATTTCTTTGAAAAATTGTAATTTTCTACCAGAATAAGGTCTACTTCTTTTAAGACTCGTAGACTTCTGAAAGTAAAATCTTCAAGATTTCCTATAGGAGTAGGAACAATGTATAATAGCACTTTACTAAATTTTGAAATTGTGTAAAAAAGATATTGTCTTTTTTATAGTATAGATATAGAGTAAAAGAGTAAAATTCCATAAATACTTTCGTATGGATAAATTATTAGTAGAATATGAATCTAACTCTAACTATAATAAAAATAAACTATGAGTTTCATCTTTTTTTATAAAATTAAATGAAATTAAAATGAGATGATTTGAATCATTCAATTATATATTATTTATTATTAATTGAAAAAAAATATCCCTAAATTATGTGAAAGAATTATCTTGATCTTCTTTATAAAATTATCATTATCAAATAAATAAATAATTCATGAAATGAAGGGGAAAAAATGAATTAATGCTGATGAAATAAAAAAAGGAATGAAAGGTAAACAATATATATTTAGAAGTCGTTTAGTCTCTGGAGATATCATATTTAAATATGATTTAAATGGTTTTTTAAGAGAGGTAATCTTTCCTGAAAGTCTTTCTTTATCACATTATATATGGATAGGAAAATATTTACCTTATAATGAATCTATTATAAATAAAATGAAAAATACAAAATCTTCATTTTCTATAGAAGAAATTCCTGCAGATTTATCTTTTAATCGTTTTTGGACAGATTATAAATATAAAGTGGGTAAAAAAAAAATGGCAGAAAATATATGGAACAGAATGTCTTTGTCTGATAGAGTAAAAGCTTTATCATATATTCCTAAATATTTGGATCATGTCAGACGCACAGGACATGATCAAGCATATCCTACTACTTATTTAAATCAAAGATATTTTGATAGTTAGTTCCTTACTTTCCTCTTTATTTTTTTATAAAAAAAAATGAATCATAAAATTGATTTTTTTTCTTTTTTTCTGTTTTTTAATATAATGTTTATTACTTGTTCTAAATCCAAATTAATAGAATTAAAAAAAATATTTTCTTCAATTGGAATTGATTTATTTTTATGTTTTATATAGATATTATGTTTGTTAATTTTCAAAAAAATTTCTTTGTTTTCAAAAGTTCCTAATAATTTAGGTAATTCAAGAAGCTTTAATGCTATTTTTAAAGAAATAGTGTCAATTTTTTGATTTTTTAACAAAGGAGAAAATTTTGGTTTTTTTTTATCTTGAAATTCTCCCATTTGAACAATGGGCCCAAATCGTCCTATTTTTGCAAAAATTTTTTTGTTCGATATTGGATCTATTCCAAGAAAACGTTTTTTGTGAATTTTATCTACATTTTTTTTTACATATTCTATCTTTTTATGGAATCCATCATAGAAATTTTGAATAATCTTATTCCAAGATTTTTCTCCTTTAGCTATATCATCAAAATTTTTTTCTAAATTTGCTGTGAAACTGTAATCTATAATTTCTTGAAAATTTTTTTTTAAGAAATTAGTAATTAAAATTCCCATATCTGTAGGAATAAATTTGTTTTTTTCTATTTCAGTTATTTTATCTTTTCTTTCGGTTATAGTATTTTTTTTAAGGAAAAAAGTTTCACGAACTTCTATTTTTTTAATAATTTTTTGTATACTCACATAATTTCTTTTTTGTATATTGGAAATAATAGGAACATAAGTAGATGGTCTTCCTATCCCTAATTTTTCCAAGTTTTTGACCAAAGATGCTTCATTGTATCTCGGTAAATGTTTCGTAAAAACTTGTTTTGCTATTATTTCCTTTTTTTGCAATGGAGTTCCTTCTTTTATTTTTGATAAAAAAAAATCTTTTTTTTTATTATCAATCTCATCAAGATCAAGATTCCTTTTATTTTTTATTTTCATAAAACCATCGAATATTACAGTTTTTTCCGTATGTATAAAAGGATGTTCCAACTCGAAATTAGAAGATTGAATGTAAAAATTTTTAGTTTCTATATATGCATCTGACATTTGTCCTATTATGGTTCTTTCCCATATAAGTTGATAAAGACGTTTTTGGACCCCATCTAAAATATCTACAGAATTTTTTCTGATATCTGTGGGATGAATAGCTTCATGAGCCTCTTGGGCAAATTTATTTTTGGATGAAAATTCTTTTGGAGAAAAATATTGTTCTCCATATGAAAAAAGAACATAATCTTTAATACTTGATAAAATATCTTTTGATAAATTTGTGCTATCAGTACGAATGTATGTGATATACCCTTTTTCATATAATTTTTGTGCAAGAAACATAGTTTTAGATATAGAGTAATTTAGTTTTTGACTAGCTTCTTGTTGTAAAGAAGATGTTGTAAATGGATGAGGAGGAGCTTTTTTTTCGTATTTAGTAATAATATTTTTTATCAAAAAAGAAGTATTTATACATGACATTAAAATATTTTCCATTTTCTTTTTATCTTCTATTTTCTTTTCCAATTTTGCATTAAAAATTGTTTTTTTTTCATCGGTAAAAATACCGTGAATTTGATAAACTGGAATAGGAATAAAATTTTGAATATTTTGTTCACGTTCTACTATTAGTCTAACTGCTGCAGATTGAACTCTTCCGGCAGAAAGACCGGAATTAATTTTTTTCCATAAAATAGGAGATAATTGAAATCCTACTAATCTATCTAAAATACGTCTTGCTTGTTGAGCATAAACAAGATTATAATTAATTTTTCTAGGATTTTTTATAGCATCAAAAATAGCTTTTTTTGTAATTTCGTGAAAAACTATTCTTCTAAATTTTTCATTGGGAATATTTAATGTTTTGTAAATTTGATAAGCAATAGCTTCTCCTTCACGATCTTCATCAGAAGCTAACCAGATAATTTTATAATCTTCAATTAAAGATTGAAGATTTTGAACTATTTTCTTTTTTTTGGGAAGTATAACATAATTAGGATGAAAATTTTTATTTATGTCAATTCCTATTTTTTTTTCTGGTAAATCTATAAGATGTCCATAGCTAGGAACTACATAAAAGTTTTTTCCAAGAAACATTTGTATAGTATTAGCCTTGGTAGGTGATTCTACAATTACTAAATTTTCTTTCATTTTTCAATATTAAAAAATATTCTAGAACAAAAAAAAAATACGATTTTAGTTTTATTTATTTCTTTCAACAAGAAAATTAACCATTGTTTTTAAAGCATCTTTAATTGTACTTTCTGGATAATTTTCTAATATTTTTAATGCATGATTACGGAACTTTTTCATTTTTTGAGAAGCATATTCTAATCCTCCAGATTGTTTGACATAAGCAATAATTTGATCTCTTTTTTTTTCATCATAATTTTTTATAGAATTAAGGATCCATTTTTGATCTTCTTGAGAAGCATTTTTTATGGCATAAATAAGTGGAAGTGTTATTTTTTTCTCTTTTAAATCCATTCCAACAGGTTTTCCTATTAGATTTTTATTATATTTATCTTCATAATCAAATAGATCATCTTTTATTTGAAAAGCAATTCCAGTTAATCCTCCAAACTCTCTCATTTTTAATGCTGTATTTTCATCTGCATCAACTGAACGAGCTCCTCCTTCACAAGAAGCTGCAATTAAACTAGCTGTTTTATGATAAACAATTTTATTGTAAACACTTTCAGTGATATCTAATTTTTTTGATTTTTCCATTTGTAATAATTCTCCTTCGCTCATATCTTTTATTGTTTTGCAAACAATTTTAAGAAGGTCATAATAATTATTATTTGTAGCTAATAAAAGGCTTTTAGACAGTAAATAATCTCCTACTAAAACAGCTATTTTATTTTTCCATATTGCATTGACAGAAAAAAAACCACGTCTAAGGTGACTATTATCTATAACATCATCATGGACTAAGGTTGCTGTATGAATTAGTTCTATTAAAGATGCAGTATGATATGTTTTTTTTTTCGTTTTTCCTAACATTTTAGCAATTAAAAAAACAAACATAGGACGAATTTGTTTTCCTTTTCTATGGATAATATAATGAGTAATTTGATTTATAAGAGGAACTTGACTTTCTATAATAATAGAAAGGAATTGTTTTTCAAAAATTTTCATTTCCTCTTTTATAGATATTTTTATTTTTTCAAGGATTTTTTTTGTCATAATTACGATTATGCTATGCTGCTCCCTCCTATTAACTACTTACTGATATATTTCTTATCTTTTTAAAAATATAGAGGGGATATAATATAGTATAGTAGTAGAGTGGAGTAGAGTAGTCTAAAAGACTAGATCTTTCTATTTCTATAAGATTAACATAACATCTCCATAGGAATAGAATCTGTATTTTTCTTGTATAGCTATTTGATATGCTTTCATAATTAAGTCATATCCTGCAAAAGCTACTGTCATCATAAGTAATGTGGATTTAGGCATATGAAAATTTGTAATCATAGAATTTGCTATACTAAAGTTGTAAGGAGGAAATATGAATTTATTAGTCCATCCGGAAAAAGGATTTAAATATCTTCTGGAAGATACAGAACTTTCAATAGCACGCATAGATGAAGTTCCTACTGCACATACACATTTTTTTTGTTGAATTGTTTGATTGACTAAATCACATGTATCTTTGTTTATAAAACATTTTTCAGAATCCATTTTATGTTTAGATATATCTTCTACTTCTACTGGTAAAAAACTACCTAATCCAAGATGTAAAGTAATTTCTACTAGATTAATTCCTTTTATTTCTAATATTTTTAATAAATGTTTTGAAAAATGGAGACCTGCTGTAGGAGCAGCTACAGATCCTTCTGTTTTTGCATAAACAGTTTGATATCTTTCTTCATCATTTTTATCTGGTAATCTATCAATATATTTTGGTAAAGGAGTTTTTCCTAATTCTTTTATTTTTTTTATAAGTTCTTCATGATTTCCATCAAAATGAAGTTGTAAAATTCTTCCTCTGGAAGTTGTATTATCTATAACCTCTCCAGTTAATCCAGATCCAAAATTTAATTTGTTTCCTACTCTTACTTTTCTTGCTGGATCTACTAAAACGTCCCAAGTTCTATCTTTTGTGTCTAATTCTCTAAGTAAAAAAACTTCTATTTTTGCTTCTGTTTTTTCTTTATTTCCAAACAGTCTTGCTGGAAAAACTTTTGTATTATTAAGGATTATAGTATCTCCTTCTTCAAAATATTGATATAAGTCTTTAAATAATTTATGTTCAATTTTATTATTTTTTCTATGAATTACCATTAATTTAGATTCGTCTCTTTCCTGAGTTGGTTGATAAGCTAAAAGATTTGATGGAAATACAAAGTCAAAATCTGAAGTTCTCATATTTTCATACTAAATATTGAATTCTTTAACATAAGGTCCGTTTTTTTTTTGTAAAAAAATATATATATTTGTTATTTTATTTGTGTAAAACTTTTTTTTTTCCAATAAAAAGTGTATATTTGCATTGTTTATTATGATTGTTCTTTGTATATTGGAAATTGCTTCTAGGCCTGATTCTAAGGATTTTTAAGTAAGTTTTTTGCGTATTTTGATATTATTATTTTTTTATATAAAATACAACGAAGAGTTTGATCCTGGCTCAGGATGAACGCTAGCGGCGGGCTTAACACATGCAAGTCGAGGGGCAGCATAAAATCTATGTATTTAGATTTTGATGGCGACCGGCGAACGGGTGCGTAACACGTACGTAACCTACCTTTTGCTAGAAAATAGCCCGAGGAAACTTGGATTAATGTTCTATAATAAAATAATATTATTGCATGATGATATTATTAAAGCAGAAATGCGGCAAAAGATGGGCGTGCGTCCGATTAGTTAGTTGGTTAGGGTAAAGGCCTACCAAGACAATGATCGGTAGGGGGCCTGAGAGGGTGATCCCCCACACTGGTACTGAGACACGGACCAGACTCCTACGGGAGGCAGCAGTGAGGAATATTGGTCAATGGAGGAAACTCTGAACCAGCCACGTCGCGTGCAGGAAGAATGCCTTATGGGTTGTAAACTGCTTTTGTTTAGGAATAAAGATCTCTACGGGATAGAGATTATGAATGTACTATACGAATAAGTGTCGGCAAACTCCGTGCCAGCAGCCGCGGTAATACGGAGGACACAAGCGTTATCCGGATTTATTGGGTTTAAAGGGTGCGTAGGCGGTTTATTAAGTCAGTAGTGAAATGTTGCAGCTTAACTGTTAAAATGGCTATTGATACTGATAGACTTGAGTGAGATTGGAGTAACTGGAATGTGTGGTGTAGCGGTGAAATGCATAGATATCACACAGAACACCGATCGCGAAAGCAGGTTACTAAGTCTATACTGACGCTGAGGCACGAAAGCGTGGGGAGCAAACAGGATTAGATACCCTGGTAGTCCACGCCGTAAACGATGATCACTAGTTGTTGGATTTTAATATTCAGTGGCTAAGCGAAAGTGATAAGTGATCCACCTGGGGAGTACGGCCGCAAGGCTGAAACTCAAAGGAATTGACGGGGGCCCGCACAAGCGGTGGAGCATGTGGTTTAATTCGATGATACGCGAGGAACCTTACCAAGGTTTAAATGTACTGCGAATAAATTAGAAATAGTTTAGTCTTCGGACGGAGTACAAGATGCTGCATGGTTGTCGTCAGCTCGTGCCGTGAGGTGTTGGGTTAAGTCCCTCAACGAGCGCAACCCTCATTGTTAGTTGCCAGCGAGTTAAGTCGGGGACTCTAACAAGACTGCCGACGCAAGTCGAGAGGAAGGTGGGGACGACGTCAAATCATCACGGCTCTTATACCTTGGGCTACACACGTGCTACAATGGTCGGTACAAAGGGTTGCTACTGAGCAATCAAGAGCTAATCTCTAAAAACCGATCTCAGTTCGGATTGGAGTCTGCAACTCGACTCCATGAAGTTGGAATCGCTAGTAATCGCATATCAGCCATGATGCGGTGAATACGTTCCCGGGCCTTGTACACACCGCCCGTCAAGCCATGGAAGTCGGGGAGACCTGAAATCGGTGACCATAATAAGGAGCTGCTTAAGGTAGAATCGATAACTGGGGCTAAGTCGTAACAAGGTAGCCGTACCGGAAGGTGCGGCTGGAACATCTCTTTTTTTATAGAGGATTTTTATAATACTTATTAAAAAATTTGAGGAATCAGACTTTAGAAGTTTATATATTGATAATAAAGAATGCTAAAAGCTAAAATGAATAATAATATATATATAATGGTGGTATCATCAGTCTCGTAGCTCAGACGGTTAGAGCGCTACACTGATAATGTAGAGGTCCGCGGTTCAATTCCGCGCGAGACTATTGTGTTGTTGTATGTGGAATATTGTAGTAGTTTTTAGTGATTATTATATATTGTAATGTAAATGTAATTTATGTACTATGAGTATGAGATTGTAGAAGGGGGATTAGCTCAGCTGGCTAGAGCGCCTGCTTTGCACGCAGGAGGTCATCGGTTCGACTCCGATATTCTCCATTGTTTTTTTTCATTTTTTAAGAAAGTTCTTTGACATAACATAACATACAAAATAATTTATTGTTCTTGTATTGAATTGAGGTAATAAAAAAAAGCTAAGTAAGGGCGTATGGTGGATGCCTTGGCTCTGAGAGGCGAAGAAGGACGTGATAAGCTGCGATAAGCTGCGGGGATTGGCACATACAAATTGATCCGCAGATGTCCGAATGGGGGAACCTATCATATTAATCATATGATATTACTTTTGAAGAAGTAATGCAAACCTAGAGAACTGAAACATCTAAGTATCTAGAGGAAAAGAAAACAATAGTGATTCCGTTAGTAGTGGCGAGCGAAATCGGAAAAGCCTAAACTATTGTAGATAAAACTACAATAGGGTTGTAGGTCTACAAATAAGGTAGATTTTTATATAGTAGAATGGTTTGGAAAAACCAATCATAGAAGGTGATAATCCTGTATGCGAAATGTAAAAATCATCTAGTAGTAACCTGATTAGGACGGGACACGGGAAATCTTGTCTGAATCTGCCGGGACCATCCGGTAAGGCTAAATACTACTCAGAGACCGATAGTGAACTAGTACCGTGAGGGAAAGGTGAAAAGTACTTCGAATAGAAGAGTGAAATAGATCCTGAAACCATACGCTTACAAGCTGTCGGAGCCTCTTAGTGAGGTGACGACGTGCCTTTTGCATAATGAACCTACGAGTTAATTTTTCCGGCAAGGTTAAGTAGTTTAGCTATGGAGCCGTAGCGAAAGCGAGTTTTAATAGAGCGTTTAGTCGGAAGAATTAGACGCGAAACCGAGTGATCTACCCATGAGCAGGTTGAAGCTGTGGTAACACATAGTGGAGGACCGAACCGGTTGACGTTGAAAAGTCTTCGGATGACTTGTGGGTAGGGGTGAAAGGCCAATCAAACTCGGAGATAGCTCGTACTCCCCGAAATGCATTTAGGTGCAGCATCGTGTTAAATAATACAGAGGTAGAGCTACTGATTGGATGAAGGGGTTTCATCACCTACTAATTCCTGACAAACTCCGAATGCTGTTATTATGTTTCACGGTAGTGAGGGCATGGGTGCTAAGATCCATGTCCGAGAGGGGAACAACCCAGACCATCAGTTAAGGCCCCTAAGTATATATTAAGTTGGAAAAAAACGAGGTTTAATTACATAGACAGCTAGGATGTTAGCTTGGAAGCAGCTATTCATTTAAAGAGTGCGTAACAGCTCACTAGTCTAGTGATTGAGCGTGGATAATAATCGGGCATAAATATATCGCCGAAACTATGGGATTGAAAAATCAATCGGTAGGGGAGCATTGTAAGAACGCTGAAGCTATATTGTGAAATATAGTGGAGTTCTTACAAAAGAAAATGTAGGTATAAGTAACGATAATGCGGATGAGAAATCCGCACACCGAAAAACTAAGGATTCCTCAGCTATGTTAATCAACTGAGGGTTAGTCGGATCCTAAGATGTAATCGAAAGATGTAATCGATGGGAAACCGGTTAATATTCCGGTACTTGCTTTTATTGCGAAGGGGGGACGGAGTTATGAAACTGTCGCGTACGGACGGAAGTGTACGTTAAAATAGTTAGGTATAAAATATATAGGAAAATCCGTATATTTTGCTGATCTATGATAGTACCATAAACCTTCGGGCGAATGGATAGTACAGGTAAGAACTTCCAAGAAAAGCCTCTAAGCTTCAGATAAAAGTGATCCGTACCAAAACCGACACAGGTAGTTAAGGAGAGTATCCTAAGGTGCTCGAGTGATTCACGGCTAAGGAACTAGGCAAAATAAACCTGTAACTTCGGGAGAAAGGTAGCCTTCCTTCAGGAAGGTCGCAGTGAAAATATCCAGGCGACTGTTTATCAAAAACATAGGACTCTGCTAAATTGAAAAATGATGTATAGGGTCTGACACCTGCCCAGTACTGGAAGGTTAAAGAAGAAGGTTAGCTTTTTTTTAGCAAAGCTTTTAACTGAAGCCCCAGTAAACGGCGGCCGTAACTATAACGGTCCTAAGGTAGCGAAATTCCTTGTCGGGTAAGTTCCGACCTGCACGAATGGTGTAACGATCTGGAAACTGTCTCAGCCGTGAGCTCGGTGAAATTGTAATATCGGTGAAGATGCCGATTACTCGCAATGGGACGAAAAGACCCTGTGAACCTTTACTATAGCTTCGTATTGGTTTTGATTAAAAAATGTGTAGGATAGGTGGGAGACTTTGAAGTATTGTCGTTAGGCAGTATGGAGTCACCCTTGAAATACCACCCTTTTTTTAGTTGAAATCTAACTCGATAATTAACTATTGAGGACATTGCGTGGTGGGTAGTTTGACTGGGGTGGTCGCCTCCAAAAAGGTAACGGAGGCTCCCAAAGGTACCCTCAACACGTTTGGTAATCGTGTGTAGAGTGTAATGGCATAAGGGTGCTTGACTGTGAGACTTACAAGTCGATCAGGTACGAAAGTAGGGCATAGTGATCCGGTGGTTCCGCATGGAAGGGCCATCGCTCAAAGGATAAAAGGTACTCCGGGGATAACAGGCTAGTCTCCCCCAAGAGCTCACATCGACGGGGAGGTTCGGCACCTCGATGTCGGCTCGTCACATCCTGGGGCTGGAGAAGGTCCCAAGGGTTGGGCTGTTCGCCCATTAAAGTGGCACGCGAGCTGGGTTCAGAACGTCGTGAGACAGTTCGGTCTCTATCTATTGCGAGCGTTAGAAGCTTGAGTGGACCTGATTCTAGTACGAGAGGACCGAATTGGACGAACCTCTGGTGTATCAGTTGTGTCGCCAGATGCATTGCTGAGTAGCTATGTTCGGAAGAGATAAGCACTGAAAGCATATAAGTGCGAAACTCACCACAAGATTAGGCTTCTTTTAAGGGTCGTTGAAGATGACAACGTTGATAGGCTATAAGTGTAAAGACAGTAATGTCATAGCTAAGTAGTACTAATCACCCATAAGCTTTTATTTTTTTTCATTCAATTCAATTCATGATTTATATGATTATGTATGTATGTTATGTCATTTCAATTATATGGGTGGTTATAGCAATGTGGTCCCACCTCTTTCCATTCCGAACAGAGAAGTTAAACACATTAGCGCTGATGGTACTGGTTATTCTGGGAGAGTAAGTCGCCGCCCTTTTTTTTATTTATTTTTATTATATAGTAAACACTCCGAATATAAATCTCTACTTTTTGTTTCTGCACGTAAAATACTTTCGCTTCTATAATAGTAAAGACTTTTTAATCCTATTTTCCAAGCTTCAACATGAACTTGATTTATAAATTTAGCAGGAGTTTTTTGGGGAAAAGCAAAATTGAGACTTTGTCCTTGATCAATATATTTTTGTCGTATGCTAGCTTGTTTTATTAATCCTAGCTGATTTATTTCTTTAAAACATCTAAACACATTTTTTTCTTTTTCACTAAGATCAGTTAAGTTTAAACAAGATCCTTTTTCATTAGCTATTTGTTCCCAAATTTCTGGTAGATTATATCCACTTTTTATAAGAACTTTTTCCAAATGAGGATTTTTTCGAATATGCATTCCTTTTGCATCATCATCCACATATATATTTGCGGCTAAAGGTTCTATCCCTTGTGATAGTCCTCCTGCTAATTTAGCAGAGCTTCTATTCGGAGCCATAGCCATTAAGGTTAAATTTCTTCTTCCTGTTCCTCTATTCCATTCTGATTCTCCATACTCTTTAGCTAAATATTGAGTTGCCTTTTTAGATTCTAATTGTATATATTTAAATATATTATGAGTTAGTATTTCAGATTTTTTAGATATAAATGGAATCATTTTAGATTGTAAATAAGAATGCCAACCTAAAGCGCCTAAACCTAATGCTCTACTTTTTTCCGCAAAACGAACAGAATCCTCTATTCCTCGTATATTTTTTCCTTTATCAATAAACTCTTGCAAAACAGCGTCTAAAAATAAAACAGCATAAAATACAGTATTTGTATTTTTCCATTCTATATATTTGTATAAATTTAATGAGGAAAGACAACATACAAGAGTATGACTTTCATCTGTTGGCAACATAATTTCTGAACAAAGATTACTATGATGGATTCTTAATCCATGTTTTTTCCAGTTTTCCGGAAGATTTTGATTAGCATTATCTTTGAAAAAAAGATAAGGTTCTCCAGTTTTTACACGTTCTTTTAATGTATTGATCCATAAATTTCTTTCTTTTCCATTATTTTTCAACACTTTTTCCATAAAAGAATTAGTAATTATCACACCTTGATGAACATTATGACATTGACGATTAATATCCCCTTTAGGTTCTCTGATCTTTAAAAATTCTGGATATTCTTTATGTTCTATATTTAAATAAATAGCAACTGCACCTCTTCTTGTTCTTCCTTGTTTACTAGCTACAATGGTACTATCATATGATTTAATAAAAGGAATTATTCCATCAGAAGACCCCAATGTTCCATTTTTTATAGGACTTCCTACAGGTCTTACAAGACTAAAATCATAAGAAGTTCCTCCTCCATGCTTACTTAATATTGCCATCTCTAAATTTTTTCTATAAATTTCATACATACTATCTCCAATTCTTCCTGAAAAACAACTAATAGGCAATCCTTTTTCAGTACCTAAATTGACCATAACTGGAGTAGAAGGAATAAGCCATCCTTTCCATAGGATATTGAAAAACTTTTCTTCTATTTTTGGTTTTTTAAGAATTCTAGCAGCATTTTTAGACAATCTTTTATACGCTTCAAAAGGAGTTTCTCCATCTAATAAATATCCTCCTTTAATCGTAGTTAAATACAGTTCGTTATTAGCCCATATTGGGATATCTTTTCCAACTTTCCATCCTTCTTTTTCTGCAATAGGGTGTGTTTCCATACTACTAAACTAACTACTCGACTATACTAATATACTCTGAAAATTATTTATTTTTTTTCTTTTTCTATTTGTTCTTTTAACTTAACTAATCCAGCAATATCTCCCAAAGTTGATTTTTCTAATTTCCTATTTCTACTAATACGTTGTTCTTTCTTTTGTTCTTTATCACGATAAACTGAAGTATGAGAAACTACAATTTTTTTAGTATCTTTATTAAATTCTATGATTTTAAAATTAATATTTTCTCCTTTTTTAATAATGTTCCCATCTTTTTTTTCTAAAAAACGTAGTGGAGCAAATGCTTCAAATTCTTGATTTGAAAATTTGACTATAGCACCTTTATCTAAAAAATTGACTATCATTCCATTATGAATACTTCCTACATGGTAAATTTTTTCATATTGATTCCATGGATTTTCCGTTAATTGTTTATGTCCTAAATTTAATCTTCTTGTTTGAATATCTAATGATAAAACAATAACTTCTAATTTATCGTTAATGTTGCAAAATTCAGAAGAATGTTTTATTTTTTTTATCCATGAAAGATCATTTGTATAAATAATTCCAGATATTCCTCTTTCTAACTCCAAAAAAACTCCAAAATTAGTAAATTTTCGTACTTCCCCAACATGTTTTGATCCTACAGGATACTTATTTTGGATATTTATCCAAGGATCTGGAGTCAATTGTTTAAGACTCAAAGACATTTTTCTTTCTTGACGATCTATAGTTAGAATTATTGTTTCTAACTCGTCTCCAATTTGGACAAAATCTTGTGGAGACGATAAATCAGAAGACCAAGACATTTCACTTATATGTAACAAAGCTTCTACCCCTGGAATAATTTCTACAAAAGCTCCATAATCGGCTAAAACACTAACTTTTCCTTTTACTACACTTCCTACTTTTAAATTTTCATCCAAAGAACTCCAAGGATGAGGTTGCAATTGTTTTAACCCTAATTGCACACGATTTTTCTCTTTATCTACACCTAAAACTACAAATTTTAACTCTTGTTCTAATTGAACAACTTCTGTAGGATGATTAATATGAGGCCAGCTCATGTCTGTAATATGTAACAATGCATCTACTCCTCCTAAATCTACAAAAGCCCCATAAGGAAGAATATTTTTTATTTTTCCTTCTAAAACTTGACCTTTATCTAATTTAGAAATCATTTCTTTTCTTTGTTCCTCAATATCTCTTTCTATAAGAACTTTATGAGAAACAACAACATTTTTTGTTTTTTGATTTATTTTAACAACTTTTACTTCCATAGTTTTTCCCACATAGATATCATAATCTCTAACAGGTTTGACATTAATATGAGAACCTGGAAGAAAACATTCAATATCAAAAATTTCTATGATCAATCCTCCTTTTGTTCTAGCCGCAACATAACCTAAAATGACTTCTCCTTTCTCATATGCTTCATTAATACGTTGCCAATTTCTTAATGTTTTTGCTTTTTGATATGAAAGAATGCATTGTCCTTTATAATCTATTTTCACTACCATGACTTCCATATGACTTCCTACTTTGAAATTAAAATCTTCTCTAAATTCATTCATAGGAATGGCACCTTCTGCTTTAAATCCAATATCTACTATAACATTTTTTTCCGTAATATGTGTAACAATTCCTTGATAAATTTCTAATTCTTGTATACATGGCAAAGTTTTCGTATATATTTCTTCAAATTCTTTTCTTTTTTTTTGTATCTCATTATTAAAATGAGTTTCGTATTTCGTCCAATCGAAACTTTTTATTTTTTCCTGATCATTCAATTTTTCACTATTTTTTTCATCCCCATCAAAAGATGAATGGGATGCTTCCTTTTTAATTTCCTCTGTTTGATTAGTAGTTTGATTAGACATATATTTTATTTTAAAATTTTTTATAGTTTTTTTATTTTTATTATATTATAGTAGTCCCGTTTTATGTTAGTAAGTTAACTAAGAACATTCAACTCATATTTCATATTCATAATATCATTATGATAATTTAATGTATATAATATTCTACCTACATTTACATTATACCTACTATTTTTTTCTTTTTTTTTAATAAAAATTCTAATCTAAATTAAAATCAAAGAGAAAAAACAATAGATATTCTTATTCTCTATGCTTCAGTTAATTTTCAGTTATTATTTATTGTTAATAATTTAAGTATCAAGTAAATAAATAATAAAAAATAAATAGGATTCTTCTTTAATAAAGAAGAAAAAAAACTAGAGAATACAAAACTAATAATTTTTCATCAACTTTTCCTATTGATACAAAAAACTATTATTCTTTTTTTGAAAACAACTAATGAAAAAATTCCATCATTGATAAAATTTCTAATCATTTGTTTGTTGTTTTGTATGTATGTGTGTGTAGTAAAATAAAAAAAGACAAAGAAAGAAAAAAAATGGAATCCACTTGATGATGATGTTGTAAAAAATTATTGTAAAATTGAATAAAGAATAAATAAAAAAAAAGTAAATAAAAAAAGCATGTACCTTATTGTTGACACAGAAACTACAGGGTTACCTACATCTTCCAATTTACCAATTACTAATACAAATAATTGGCCAAGAGTCGTCCAAATAGCATGGCAATGTCATGATTTTTTAGGAAAATTTATAGAATTTAAAAATTTCATCATTAAACCGGAGCATTATGACATTCCTTTTAATGCTTTTAAAATTCATGGAATCACTAATGAAAAAGCAGAAAAATATGGAAAAGATTTAAGTTTTGTTCTAGAAGAATTTCAAAAATCCTTAGACCAATCTAAATGTTTAATTGGACACAATCTAGAATTTGATATCAAAGTGATTGCATGTGAATTTTTTAGAAAAAAAAAAAAAGAAATGGACTTTAAAAATAAAAAATTTTTAGATACTAAAGAAGTCTCTGTTTCTTATTGCAAATTTCCAGGCATTAGTAGTAGAAAATTTAAATGGCCTACATTAAACGAATTATATCATAAACTATTTGGAATCAATTTTTCTAATTTTCATAATGCTGCAAATGATGTAAAAGCTACTGCACGTTGTTTTTTAGAACTTATCCGTATTGGAGTTATATCATCTCATGATATTGGAATAGAAAAAAATATTTTAGTCAAATTCAGAGAATTGTTCCGTGATCCTATTTCTTCTTCTATGGTTTTTTTTGAAGTTCCTTATCCTTCTTATTATGATAAGAAGAAAAATCATATTTATACGACTAATAAAAAAAATCAAAAAGAGAAAGAGGAGAATGATTTTTTGAAAAAAAAAAGATACTCTCATCTTCATAATCATACTTCATTTTCCATTCTTTATTCAACTATAGATATTCAATCTTTGATTGAGAAATCTATATCTTTTAATATGCCTGCTGTAGGAATAACAGATTATGGAAATATGATGGGAGCTTTCCATTTTTTAAATGCAATTCATTCTGCAAATAAAAAATATTCTTCTTTCAAAAAATCTATTAAAGGAATCATTGGATGTGAAGTTTTTATTTCGGAATTTTATTTGCAAAAAAAGTTTACTAAAGAACAACCGGATAAACGATATCAACAAGTTCTTTTCTCCAAAAATAAGAACGGTTATCATAATTTATCTAAACTTTGTTCTCTTGGATTTACAGAAGGGATTTATTCTGGAATTCCTAGAGTGGGAAAAAATTTGATTGAAAAATATAAAGAAAATTTAATAGCACTCACTGGAGATCTCAATGCAGAAATTCCACAAACCATTTTAAATCAAGGAAAAAGAAAAGCAGAAAATATTTTTTTGTGGTGGAAAGAACTTTTCAATGACGATTTTTATATAGAGTTATTACGTCATGGATTAGAAGAAGAAGATTATGTCAATGAAATTCTCCTTCAGTTTTCAGAAAAATATCATGTTAAATATATTGTCCAGAATAATACTTTTTATTTGAATAAAAAAGAAGCAGATGCACATGATATTTTACTTTGCGTAAAAAATGGAGAGAAACAATCAACCCCCATAGGAAAAGGGAAAGGATACAGATTTGGATTTCCAAATCATGAATTTTATTTTAAAAGCCAAGAAGATATGAAAAAAATATTTTCTGATCTTCCAGAAGCTTTTGATTTTTTAGACGAATTAATTGGAAAAGTTGAATCTTATCATCTTTCACAAAAAATATTACTTCCAAAATTTAAAATTCCAGAGTCTTTTCAAGATTCTATGGATAAAATAGATGTAAGAAGAAGAAATAGAGGGGAAAATTATTTTCTAAAAAATATCACTTATGAAGGGGCTAAAAAACGTTACAAAAATTTAACAAAAGAAATCAAAGAAAGAATTTCTTTTGAATTAAAAACGATTGAAAAAATTGGATATCCTGGTTATTTTCTTATTGTTCATAATTTGATTTATCAAGCTAGAAAAATGAATATTTCAATAGGACCTGGAAGAGGTTCCGTTGCAGGATCTGTTGTTGCTTATTGTATAGGAATAACGGATATAGATCCGATAAAATATCATCTTCTTTTTGAACGATTTTTAAATCCAGACAGAATCTCTCTTCCAGATATTGATATAGATTTTGATGATCGTGGACGTGAAAAAATTATTAAATGGGTTGTAGATAAATATGGAAAACATCAAGTTGCACAAATTATAACATATGCCACTATGGGAGCAAGATCTTCCATTAGAGATACAGCTCGTGTATTAAATTTATCTTTAAAAGAAACAGATCGTATTGCGAAAATGATTCCCAATTCCCTTTCGTTGAGAGAAATTCTATCAGTAAATTCTTCGATAGAAAGAATCAGTAAAGAGGACATGGATAATGTTAAAAAACTTAGAAAAATTGCAGAAAAAAAAGAAACTTTAGAGGGGAAAATTTTGCAACAAGCAAAAATTTTAGAAGGATCTATAAGAAGTACGGGTATCCATGCCTGTGGGATCATCATAAGTCCATATGATATTAAAAAATATGTTCCCGTTTCTGTTTCTAAAGAATCCGATTTATTATTAACACAATTTGACAATAATGTAGTAGAAGATGCTGGATTATTAAAAATGGATTTTCTAGGGTTAAAAACTCTTACTATCATTAAAGACGCTTTAAATCTTATAAAAAAACGTGCGAATATCACAAAATTATCATTTCCTCTAGAAGATGCAAAAACTTATTCTCTTTTTCAGAAAGGAGAAACTATAGCCGTTTTTCAATATGAATCTCCAGGAATGCAGAAATATTTACGTTTTCTTAAACCTGATAAGTTCGATGATTTAATTGCAATGATGGCGTTGTACAGACCTGGGCCATTGCAATATATTCCTAATTTTATATTAAGAAAACATGGAAAAGAAGCAATTACCTATGATTTGCCAGAAATGGAAGAATTTTTGAAAGAAACTTATGGAATAACAATCTATCAAGAACAGGTTATGTTGATTTCACAAAAAATAGCTGGATTTAGCAAAGGGGATGCGGATTTTCTTAGAAAGGCTATGGGGAAAAAGCAAAAAAATGTCCTAAATAAAATGAAAAATCAATTTCTTAGTCAAGCTATGAAAAAAGGATATCCAAAAAACATATTGGAAAAAATATGGCAAGACTGGGAATCTTTTTCTTGTTATGCTTTTAATAAATCTCATGCAACATGTTATGCTTATATAGCATTTCAAACGGCTTATCTAAAAACTCATTTTCCATATGAATATATGGCTTCCGTATTAAGTAATAACATGCATAATATTAAACAGTTAACTTTTTTTATAAAAGAATGTAAAAGGATGGGAATATCTGTAATAGGACCAGATATAAACGAAAGTGATTCTTTTTTTAAAGTAACAGAGAATAATAGCATTAGATTTGGAATGAGAGGAATCAAAGGAGTTGGAGAAAATGCTGTAAAAACGATTATTCGTGAAAGAGAAAAAAATGGATCATATACTTCTATATTTGATATCGTAAAACGAATTGACTTACGGACAGTAAATAAAAAAACTTTGGAAAGTTTAATTTTATCTGGATCATTGGATAGATTCCATGTGCGAAGAGAACAATATTTTCATTTTGATGATGAAAATCAATTCAGCACTATAGAGAAAATTATTCGGTTTGGATCAAAATATCAAAAAATGAAAAAAAAAGATGAAATTTCTCTTCCAAAAATTGAAAAAGAAAAACCAACTTTTATAGATATAAAAGAAAGAACCCCATGGAGTGATATAGATCAATTATCCAAAGAAAAAGAAGTATTAGGAATTTATGCCACTTCACATCCTTTGGATGCCTTTTATTATGAAAGAAAATATTTTACTAATCTTTCCTTAGATCAACTAAATAAGAATGAATACAAACTTATAGGAAAAAATGTCCATATTTGTGGAATTTTATCTAAAATAGAAAAAAAAATATATCTTAAAAGTGGTAAAAAATATGGTATTTTTTTATTAGAAGATTATCATTCTTCTAAGGAATTTCGTCTTTATGGAAAAGAGTATTTAAAGTATGAGCATCTTTTATTTAAGAATAGCCTGTTATATTTCTCTATTTATATAGAAAAATCCAAATATAAAGAAAATAAAATTAATATTTTACATATAGAAAGTTTACAAAATGTTTTAAACAAATTGACTCATAAACTGATAGTAAAGATTCATATTAATGACTTAGATAGCATGGTTATTCATGAAATAGAACAACTATTTTCTCAGCAAAAAGGAAATAAAATCCTTCATATTCTTCTTTATGATAAGGATAATCAAATTTGTTTAAATTTTGAATCTAAAAAGTATGGAGTTGATATTAACTCAAATTTTTTAAAAAAATTAGAAAAAATAAAGGGTTTGGATTTTTCTTTTAATTAAAACTTGAAATAAATAATAAATACTCAAATTTATTAAATAAACACTTTATTTTATTAAATTTGCAAGAAGCAGTTAGTTCTACAGTAAGCACATATAAAAATGTTATTTATGAGGATTCATTCATACGATTATTATTACAACAAACTAATACAATTCATTTATTTTTTTTATTAGTCTTAGTGTTTTTTTTGGGTTCTTACAAAGATGAAAATAAAAGTTAGAGTATCTCATGATGAGGATACAAAATATGCTTCCTTAATTTGCCAAAAAATACAGGAATCAGCAAAAAGTAGAGGAACTGGAATTGCTAAAAAAGATCCGGAATATATTAAATCAAAAATGATTAGTGGAAATTCCGTTATTGCCTTCTGTGATGGAGAAATAGCAGGATTTAGTTATCTGGAAGTTTTTCAAAACGAAGAATTTGTTGTTAATTCCGGGTTGATTGTTTTTCCTGAATTTAGAAAAAAAGGATTGGCAAGAATTATAAAAGTTGAAATATTTCAACTTTCCAGAAAAAAATTCCCAAATTCTAAAATTTTTAGTATAACAACAAGTCATTCCGTTATCAAAATGAATACAAAATTGGGGTTTAAACCAGTTACTTTTAGTGAGTTACCTCAATCGGAAGAATTTTGGAAAGGATGTAAAAGTTGTGCAAATTTTGATATTTTAACTAGAAATCAAAGAAAAATGTGTCTCTGTACAGGACTTTTATACAAAAAAAACCCATCCATGGATCATCATAATTTAATTCACGGAGATAAAATCGTTTTGGCTTATAGTGGGGGATTAGATACGTCCTATTGTTTAAAATATCTGATCCAGGAAAAAGGATACGAGGTCCATACGGTAATTGTTAATACAGGTGGATTTCAAAAAGAGGAATTAAAAAAAATTGAAGAGATAGCTTTTAACATTGGGTCAAAATCACATAGGACTATTGATGCGATAGAAGAATATTATCAAAATTGCATAAAATATCTTATTTTTGGAAACATTCTCAAAAATAATACTTATCCACTTTCAGTTAGTTCTGAAAGAATTTTTCAGGCTATTAAAATTGCACAATATGCAACTTTCATCCATGCTAAAGCGATTGCTCATGGAAGTACTGGAGCAGGAAACGATCAAATTAGATTCGATATAGCTTTTCAAATTATTTGTCCAGAAAAAATTACTTTATCCCCTATAAGAGATAGGAAAATTTCTAGGAAAGAAGAGATTGAATATTTGAGAAATAGTGGAGTATCCATTTGTTGGGAAAAAGTAAAATATTCCATTAACAAAGGAATTTGGGGAACAAGTATAGGTGGAAAGGAGACTCTCACCTCTTCTCACGATTTTCCGGAAGAGGCCTATCCAACAAAGTTAAAAAGAAAAAAAAGTGAACATTTAGAATTAAAATTTGAGAAAGGAGAATTAGTCAGTGTGAATAAAGAAAAGGGAAAAGCAATAAAGAATATCATAAAACTTGAAAAAATAGCATCAGAATTTGCCATAGGAAGAGGAATTCACATAGGAGATACTATTTTAGGGATTAAAGGAAGAGTCGCATTTGAAGCTTCAGCTGCTATTATTATTATTAAAGCTCATCATTTGTTAGAAAAACATATTCTTACAAAATGGCAACTCTATTGGAAAGAACAATTATCGAATTGGTATGGAATGTTGCTTCATGAAGCTCAATATTTGGATCCTGTTATGCGTGATATAGAGATGTTTTTAAGTAGTACACAAAAAAGATTGACTGGTACGGTTGATATCATTCTATCCCCTTATAAGTTTCATTTAGTTGGGATTAAATCTGAATTTGATTTAATGAAATCTAATATGGCTCAATATGGAGAAATGAATTATGCTTGGACGGCAGAGGATGTTAAAGGATTTACAAAAATATTGAGTAATCAAATGAAAATGTATCATAATTTAAATAAAAAAGAAGAAAAAGAAAAAAAAAATGATTGAAATAGGTATTATAGGAGGAACTGGATATACTTCTGGAGAATTAATTAGATTAATAATTCATCATCCAAAAGCAAGAATCAATAGCGTGGTCAGTCGAAGTTCTCCAGATAAAAAAATTCATTGTTTCCATCAAGATCTACTAGGGGAAATAGATATGAAGTTTACTGATTCTTTAAAAAACAAGGAAATAGATGTGGTCTTTCTTTGTTCAGGACATGGACAATCTAGAAAAGAATTAAAGAAAATATCAAAACATGTAAAAGTGATTGATCTTAGTCAAGATTTCAGAATTATGAATCAATCTATTTTTGAAGGTAGAAATTTTATCTATGGATTACCAGAGTTACAGAAAAATATCATCAAAAAATCCAACAGTATAGCTAATCCAGGATGTTTTGCTACAGCTATTCTTTTAGCCATTTTGCCTTTAGCTAAAAAAAAATTATTAAAACAACATATTCATATTAGTGCTATAACTGGATCCACAGGATCGGGGAAAAAAATGAGTGAAACCAATCAATTTAGTTGGAGAAATAATAATATTTCTACTTATCAAATTTTTAAACATCAGCATATAAAAGAAATTAAACAGACGATTCAACAAGTCCAAGATCATTTTTCTTCGGAAATTTATTTTATTCCTTATAGAGGAAATTTTTCCAGAGGAATTATAGCAACTTTATATACTTATTCTAGTTTTTCTTTGGAAAGGAATAGGGAAATTTATAAGGAATATTATAAAAATCATCCGTTTGTGGAAATATCTGACATCAACATTGACCTAAAACAAGTGGTCAATACCAATAAGTGTATTTTGTTTCTTCTTAAGGAAAAGGATCAACTGATAGTTATCAGTGTTATAGATAATCTTATAAAAGGGGCTTCCGGTCAAGCTGTACAGAATATGAACCTTCTATTTAATTTAGATGAAACTTGTGGTTTGAAATTAAAATCCGTTCGTTTCTAAAAAAAAACAAAGTAAAAATAAAAAATGGAACTATTTGACGTATACCCTATTCTAGATATAGAATTAACTAAAGGGAAAGGAGTATATGTTTTTGATAAACAAGGACATATGTATTTAGATTTTTATGGTGGTCATGCTGTAATTTCCATTGGTCATTCGCATCCATATTATGTTAGATCCTTAACAGAACAAATTCATAAAATTTCTTATTATTCGAATAGCGTTTTTATTTTTCAAAAAAAAAAATTGGCTCATTTACTTGGTTATATTTCAGGATATGAAAATTATTCGTTATTTCTTTGTAATTCAGGAACTGAATCTAATGAAAATGCATTAAAAATTGCTTCTTTTCATACAGGTAAAAAAAAGGTTATTGCTTTTAAAGGGTCTTTTCATGGAAGAACAAGCGGAAGTGTATCCGTTACGGATAACTACAAATTTGTATCCCCTTTTGATGCTCAACATGAAACTATATTTATAGATTATAAGGATATTGGAATTTTAGAAAACAAATTAAAACGTGGAGACATTTGCGCTTTAATTACTGAAGGAATACAAGGGTTATCTGGAATTATAGATCCTGGTTTTGACTTTTTTTGTAAAGTTGGGTCTCTTTGCAAAAAATATAATACAGTTTTTATTCTAGATGAAGTTCAAAGTGGATATGGAAGAACTGGATATTTTTTTTCTCATCAATTATATCCTATCAAACCAGACTTAATCACTATTGCTAAAGGAATGGGGAATGGATTTCCCATAGGAGGTGTTCTTATCCATCCTAAATTTAAACCATATCATGGAATGTTAGGAACTACATTTGGGGGAAATCATTTGGCTTGTACTGCTGGTATTTCGGTATTAGAAATTATTAAAAAAGAAAATTTAATTGAAAATGCAAAAAAAATGGGAAAAATTTTATTGCAAGAATTACGTATGATTCCTAAAATCAAAAAAATAAGAGGAAGGGGTCTTATGCTAGGTTTAGAATTTGATTTTCCTATTCAAGACTTGAAAAATATTTTAATTTACAAAGAAAAAGTATTTGTTGGGATATCTACCAACTCATGTGTTTTACGACTACTTCCTCCATTAAGTATTAACGGAAATCATATCAAATTATTTCTTACAAAGCTAAAAAATGCTTTAGCATATCTAGATGATAAAAAAAAATGAAAAATAATAGTAGGAGTAGTAGTCGTAGTAGTATCAGAACGGCTATGTTGATATTGGAAGATGGAACAAGATATGAAGCTTTTCATTTTGGATCACCAGTTTCTTCTTCCGGTGAAGTTGTATTCAACACAGCTATGACCGGTTATACGGAAAGTTTGACAGATCCTTCTTACAAAGGTCAAATTTTGACTTATACTTATCCCATAATAGGAAATTATGGAATTCCATTTCCTTCTTACAAAAAATCACTTTATGAATTTTATGAATCTGATAAGGTTCAGGTATCTGGTTTGATTATCTCATATTATTCTAACCGTCCAAATCATTGGAATATGTATACCTCACTCTCTGATTGGTTGAAAGAAAATGGAGTTCCTGGGGTCTATGGAATAGATACCAGATTCATTGCACAAAAGCTTAGACAAAAAGGAGGATCTATGTTGGGGAAAATTTTAATGGAAAAAGAAAATCTTCCTTTTTATGATCCAAATCAAGAGAATCTTTCTGAAAAAGTTTCTACACATGAAAAAATTATATATGGAAATGGGAAATATAAAATATTACTTGTTGATTTTGGATTAAAAAATAATATTTTACGTTGTCTTTTACAAAGAAATTGCACTATAATAAGAGTTCCATGGAATTATGATTTTACGAAAGAAGAATATAACGGTTTGGTTCTTTCTAATGGTCCTGGAAATCCAAAAATTTATGAAAAACCTATATCTTATATTCGTATGGCTCTTAAAAAAGAACAACCTATATTTGGTATCTGTTTAGGAAATCAACTTTTGGGGCTTGCTGCAGGAGGAGATACTTATAAACTTACGTATGCACATAGAGGACATAATCAACCCGTTTTATCACTAAGAACAGGACAAAGTTTTATAACATCACAAAATCATGGATATGTTTTGGATACTACAAATATTTCTAGAGAATGGGAAATATTTTTTAAAAATTTAAATGATAATACTTGCGAAGGGATCATTCATGAAAAGAAACCTTTTTTTTCGGTACAGTTTCATCCAGAAGCATCAGGGGGACCTACAGATACCGAATTTTTGTTCGATCTTTTTATCAATTCTATTGAAGATCACAATTAATAAAAAATTATTCTTAATAAAAAGAATCTTCCAAAGAGATGAATAATAAAATAGATAAAGTCCTGATCCTGGGATCAGGTGCATTAAAAATAGGGGAAGCTGGAGAGTTTGACTATTCTGGAACACAGGCATTAAAAGCGCTTAAGGAGGAGGGAATTTATACTATATTAATTAATCCAAATATTGCGACTGTTCAAACTTCTAAAGAAGTTGCTGATAAAGTTTATTTTCTTCCTCTTACATCTTTTTTTATAAAAAGTGTTATTTATAAAGAAAAACCAAAAGGAATTTTACTGTCTTTTGGAGGACAAACGGCATTGAATTGTGGAATACAACTTTTTAAAGAAGGAATTATAGAAAAATATAAAATTAGAGTTTTAGGGACTCCTATTGAATCTATTATACATAGTGAAGATAGAAGTCTCTTTCAAAAGAGGTTGACCCGTATTAATATAAAAACAACAAAAAGTATTGTGGTGAATTCTATAGATCATGCTGTTTCTTATTCTCTAAAAATGGGGTTTCCTATTATAATAAGGTCTGCTTATACCCTTGGAGGGTTAGGGAGTGGTTTTGCAAACAATATTAACGATTTAAAAAAGATAGTACGTAAAGCTTTTTCTTATTCTTCTCAAGTTGTTGTAGAAGAATATTTAGAAGGTTGGAAAGAAATAGAATATGAAATAGTTAGAGATAAATATGATAATTGTATTGCAGTATGCAATATGGAAAATTTTGATCCTATAGGAATTCATACGGGAGAAAGTATTGTAGTCGCACCATCACAGACTTTAAGCAATTCTGAATATTATAGTTTAAGAAAATTAGCTATTTGCATAGCCAAAAATTTTGATATAGTTGGAGAATGTAATGTCCAATTTGCATTAGATCCTAAATCGGAAGACTATCGTGTCATTGAAGTAAACGCACGACTTTCTCGTTCTAGCGCTCTTGCTTCTAAAGCAACTGGTTATCCTTTGGCGTTTGTTTCTGCAAAATTATCTATAGGATACGGATTGCATGAATTAAAGAATTCTGTTACTAAAACGACTTCTGCTTTTTTTGAACCAGCATTAGATTATGTTGTCTGCAAAATTCCAAGGTGGGATTTAAAAAAATTTTATGGGGTTTCCAATAGAATTGGAAGTAGTATGAAAAGTATAGGAGAAGTGATGGCTATTGGAGGTTCATTTGAAGAGGCTTTCCAAAAAGGAATTCGGATGTTGGACATTGGAATGCAAGGATTCATAAATACAAAGACAAAAAGATTGGGGTCCATTCATCTGCTTCAAGCAGCTCTGAAAAAACCTACAGATCAAAGAATTTTCTTTTTAGAAGAAGCTTTGGAAAAGGGAATTTCCATAAAAGATATTCATCATATGACAAAGATAGATCCATGGTTTTTATATCAACTTGATAATATTTTTCAAACAAAAAAAAAGATTTCCTCTTATAATCATTGGAGGGAGATTCCGGATGAATTATTTCATAAAGCGAAAAAGGAAGGTTTTTCTGATATTCAAATTGCTAGTATTTTTACTAGTAAGGATAAAAATAAAAAAGGAAATAGTATTTCAACTATAGAAAAAAAAATAAGAAAATACAGAAAAGAAAAAAATATAATTCCATATGTGAGACAAATAGATACGTTAGCGTCTGAATATCCAGCACATACAAATTATTTGTATTTAACCTACCATGCAATTCAACACGATGTAATTTATGAAAAAGATGAAAAATCAGTAATTACTTTAGGATCTGGAGTTTATAGAATTGGTAGCAGTGTAGAATTTGATTGGTGTTGTGTCAATGCATTAAATGCTATTAATAAAGAATCTTATAGATCAATAATGATTAATTATAATCCAGAAACAGTAAGTACCGATTTTGATGTGTGTGATCGTTTATATTTTGAAGAATTAACTTTAGAACGTGTATTAGATATTATTGAGTTAGAAAAGCCAAAAGGAACAATTGTATCTATGGGAGGACAAATTCCTAATAATTTAGTTTTAAAACTTTATGAAAATAAAGTTCCTATTCTAGGAACATCTCCTATTTCTATAGATCAAGTAGAAAATAGATATAAGTTTTCTAATGCCATGGACAATTTAGGAATAGAACAACCTAGATGGAAAGAATTATCAGATTTGGATACGATTTTTAAATTTGTAGAAGAAGTTGGGTACCCTATACTAGTTAGACCTTCATATGTTCTTTCAGGAGCGGATATGAATGTAATTTCTAATCATGAAGAACTTCAGCATTATCTTCGTGAAAAGGTCTCTGTCTCTCCTGAACATCCTTTAGTTCTCACAGAATTTATTCAAAATGCAAAAGAAATTGAATTAGATGCTGTTTCTCAAGATGGAGAAATCTTATATTATTCCATATCAGAACATGTAGAATTTGCAGGAGTACATTCAGGAGACGCAACATTAGTCTATCCTCCGTATAATCTATATTTATCTACATTAAAAGAAATAATCCGTACATCTGAAAAAATAGCAAAATATTTTCACATATCTGGACCTTTTAATATTCAATTTTTATCTAAAAATAATGAAATAAAAGTTATTGAGTGTAATTTAAGAGCCTCCCGTAGTTTTCCTTTTGTATCAAAAGTCTCTCATTTTAACATGATAGAACTAGCGACTCAAGTTCTACTTGGAAAAAAGAAAAATAAAATAGAACCTAATTTTTTTACTACAAATTTTTTAGGAATCAAAGCTTCTCAATTTTCTTTTTCCCGTTTACAAGATGCGGATCCTATTTTAGGGGTAGATATGACTTCCACTGGAGAAGTAGGATGTTTAGGATATACTTTTGATGAAGCACTTTTAAAATCTATGCTTTCTGTTGGATATACAATTCCAAAAAAAAATATTCTTATATCTGGTGGGCCTATTGAATCTAAATTAGATTTATTAGATATGGTCAGACTTTTACATCAAAAAGGATATATCTTATTTGCGACAAAAGGAACAAATAATTTCTTATCTGATAATGGGATTCCATCAATAAGAGTTCATTGGCCAAATGTGAAAAAAAATCCAAATGTGATTGACTTAATCAGAAATAGGAAATTAGATCTGATTATTAATATTCCAAAAAATTTGAGTAAATCAGAGTTGGATAATGATTACACTATAAGACGTTCTGCCGTAGATTTTAATATTCCTTTACTAACTAATGCACGTCTGGCAAAAGCTTTCATACAAGCTTTTTGTAAGCTATCAATGAATCAATTATTTATAACAGCTTGGAATGAATATATTATATAATTAATAATTATGAAAAATTTTTTTAGTGTAGAAGATGTTGTAAACGTGTATGATCTCATTAAAGAAGCAATTCATTTGAAGAAAAATCCATATCAATATCAAGATATTGGAAAAAATAAAACAATTGGATTGGTATTTTTCAATCCTAGTTTACGGACAAGAATTAGTTGTCAAAAAGCAGCTTTTAATTTAGGATGTAATACTTGGGTTTTAGACATTCAGAAAGATTCATGGAAAATTGAAATGAATGATGGAGTTGTGATGAAAAAGACTCAAGAACATTTCAAAGAGGCTATTTCTGTAATGAGTTTATATTGTGATATTCTTGCCGTTAGAACTTTTCCTAATCTTTTAGACAGAGATTATGACTATAATGAAGTCCTTTTTCAAAAGATATTGAATTATTCTCAAGTTCCGGTAGTCAATATGGAAAGTGCAACTTTGCATCCTTTGCAGTCTTTAGCGGACGTTATGACTATTGCGGAACTTATTCCTTTTTTTTCTACTACTACTAATTGTTCAAAACAAAAATGTAAAGTGGTGTTAAGTTGGGCTCCTCATATCAACCCATTACCACATTCTGTGGCAAATTCCTTTTCTCAATGGGTTTCTCAAATAGAGGAAATAGATTTCACTATTACTTGTCCAGAAAAGTATGATTTGGATAAAAAATTTTCTAAAGGAGTTTATATCACGTATAACCAAAATGAAGCATTTTTGAATGCAGATTTCATCTATGCTAAAAACTGGAGTAGTTATTTAGATTATGGAAAAATCCTTTGCCGTAATTCTAATTGGATGATTACGGAAAAAAAAATGAAACTAACTAATCAAGCAAAATTTATGCACTGTTTACCTATAAGAAGGAATATAGTAGTGGAAGATGCTGTTTTAGATAGTGAATATTCTATTGTTTTGAAACAAGCAGAAAATAGAATTTATGCTTCGCAAATAATTTTTTTGAAAATATTACAATATTTATCATGAAAATTCATGTAGTAAAAATTGGAGGAAATTTAATTAATGATAAAAAATTGCTTGATTCTTCTTTAGAAGCATTTTGCCAATTAAAAGGGAATAAAGTGTTGATTCATGGAGGAGGAAAAAAAGCTAATCTTATTTCTGATCAAATGGGGATTACGACAAAATTAATTCAAGGAAGAAGGATTACGGATAAAAAAACTCTTGATATAGTTGTTATGACCTATGCAGGTTTGATAAACAAAAACATTGTAGCAAAATTACAGTCTTCTGATTGTAATGCATTGGGATTGTGTGGAGCTGATGGAAATTGTATTAAATCGTCTTTTCGTTTAAAAAGAACAAAAACAGATATTGATTATGGATATGTAGGAGATATACCCAATAAAAGTAGTATTAATACATCTTTAATCAAATTGATTCTGGAAAATCATATAGTTCCTGTATTATGTCCTATAACTCATAATGGAAAAGGATCTCTTCTCAATACTAACGCAGACACTATAGCTGCATACATAGCCATATCTTTGATAAATTATGGAGAAGTAGAGTTACATTTTTGTTTTGAAAAAAAAGGAGTATTACGAAATGTCCATGATTCGGAATCTTATTTTCCAAGAATAGACTTTCGTTTATTTCAAAAAATAAAAAAAAATCATTCCATTAAAAATGGAATGATTCCAAAATTAGAAAATGCTTTTTTTGCATTAAAAAATGGAGTCTCTAAAGTCAGTATAGGGCTTCCTTATTATTTAAACGACGTTAAGAATAAGACTATTTTATGTCCATAGTGAATTTGCAAGTTCTTAAGAAAGAAGCCATACAACTTCTTATACAATTAATCAATACGCCGTCTCTATCCAAAAAAGAAAATAAGGTTTCTTTTTGTATAGAGGACTATCTTTCTAGATATGGATTTCATATAAAAAGAAAATTTAACAATATATGGACAGAAAATACAAATTATAATACTAATAAAAAAAATACACGTACTATTTTATTAAATTCTCATCATGATACAGTAACCCCAGGTAAAAATTGGAAAACGGATCCTTTTACTGCAATAAAAAAAGAAGATAAATTAATTGGATTAGGAAGTAATGATGCAGGAGGTTCCGTTGTTTCATTAATTTCTACTTTTATATATTTAAGTAGTTTCTATAGATTTCCTTATAGATTAGTACTTGCGATTACTGCAGAAGAAGAAATTTCCGGACCATTAGGCGTAAAATCCATTTTACCCGAATTAGGATGGATAGATTTAGGGATAGTAGGAGAACCAACAAATATGCAAGTAGCTATAGCTGAAAAAGGATTAATGGTATTAGATTGCATTGCGGAAGGAAAAACAGGACATTCTGCAAGAGATATAGGGATAAATGCTATCTATATTGCTACAAAAGACATAGAATTTTTGAGAAAATTTCAGTTTAATAGAAAATCTAAATTGCTAGGATTTCCAACATTAACTGTCACTCAAATACAAGGGGGGATACAGCATAATGTTATTCCTGATTCTTGCTTTTTTGTCATAGATATAAGAACCAACGAATTATATTCAAATGAGGAATTGATTGAAATTATACAAAAAAATCTTCATTCTAAAGTAAAACCACGTTCTTCCCATTCAAATTCATCTTTCATAAATCCAATGCATCCAATTGTATTGAAAGCTAAATTGATAGGAAGAAAAACTTATGGATCTCCTACTCTTTCTGATCAAAGTCTTATGCCATTTCCTACCATTAAAATGGGTGTAGGAGATAGCGGACGCTCTCATACTCCTAATGAGTACATTTTGATTTCAGAAATCATAGATGGGATAGATATTTACATTCGTTTATTAAACGATTTTCACTTTTAATTTTTTTTAATTAAAAACAAAAAAGGTAAATTTGTCCTGTTATAAATAGATAGAAAAGAAAAGAAATATGATACAAGAAATAAACGATGAAAATTTTGAAAAAATTGTTTCTGAATCGGATCAGCCAATTTTGGTTGATTTTTGGGCGCCATGGTGTGCTCCATGTAGAACTTTGTCTGCTTTATTAGAAGAGATATTGACTGAATATCATGCAAAAGCATTAGTAGTCAAATTAAATGTGGATAATAATCCAAAAATTTCTCATAAATATGGAATACGGAGTATTCCTACTATGTTTTTTTTTAAAAACGGAGAAAAAAAAGACATGCATATTGGAATCGCTTCTAAAGAGGAAATAAGAAAAAAATTAGATGCCTTAATTCAATAAACTTCCATTTTTTTGGGTCTGGTAGTTCAGTTGGTTAGAATACATGCCTGTCACGCATGGGGTCGCGGGTTCAAATCCCGTCCAGACCGCTCGTTCGCTTTCTTCCTTTTTTTTCCTTACCTTTTATAATAATTAATTCATTATTCTTCAAATTTTTTATATTTCATTTTATATTTAATTAAATCTTCTATAGAAATAATTTTTATATGAAATTTTTTGGATATTTGAATGAGTTGGGGAAGACGTGCCATGGATCCGTTTTTATTTAATATTTCTACCAATACCCCACCGGGGGTTGTACATCCTGCCATTTTCGTTATATCAATCGCAGCTTCTGTATGTCCTGGTCTTTCTAAGACTCCTCCTGTTTTTGCTCTAAGAGGAAAAATGTGACCTGGTTTGTTGAAAGATTCTGGTGTTCCTTCTTTGACTAGTGCAAGGATCGTCTTTGCTCTATCTGAAACAGAAATTCCTGTACTTACGCCATTTCCACGTACATCTACAGATACTGTAAAAGCAGTTTTTCTAGGATCTGTGTTATTTTTTACCATCATTTGAAGTTCTAAGAGATCGCATCTTTCCTCTGTTAAGGAAACACAAACTAATCCTCTTCCATGAGTGATTAAAAAGTTTACAATTTTAGGTGTTACTTTTTCTGCAGCGACAATAAAATCTCCTTCATTTTCACGATTTTTATCATCAACCACTATAATAAGTTTTCCATCTTGTATGTCCTGCAAAGCTTCCTCAATACAATTTAAATTTCCTAAATATTGATTAGAATCAAAAACCATCCTATCTAGATTATTATTTTATTAGTGTTGTCTATTTTATAGAGAGAAAAATCATCCATTACAGTTTTATAAGTGATCCATATACTGACTGGAATAAAAATAAAATTTGGAATCCATGCTCCGATCCATGGACATATTTCCGCTTTTTCTACTTGATTTTGAGTAATGGTCAGTAAAGTATGATAGATGATGAATATAATTAGGGAGATTATGGTTGGAAGGCCCATGCCTCCTTTTCGTATTAGAGCTCCTAAAGGAGCTCCAATCAAAAACATCAGAATACATGTAACTGGAAATGTTAATTTTTTTTGTAGTTCTAATTGATACTTAGCTAAGTTTATTTTTTTTTCTTTCTGAAATTTGAAAGAAAATTTATCTTTTTTTAAAAGATTGATTTTTTGTATCAGTTTTTTTGTATCCATAGTTTGATAGGAATCATAATAAGAATCATCCAAATTTTTTATTCCTTCTGTTGGGATTTTAAAAAATTGAATTAAAGTAGCAAATTTTGCTATTTGATAATAGGATTGTTTTTTTTTTTCATGATTTTTATTATAAGAATGGGGGTCATTGATTTCATTATAATTTTCACTATAAAAAACACCATTAATTAGTTTTATTTTAATAGATCCATCCTCTTGATTTGGGATTAAAATTCCTTTTTGAGAAAAAATAGTATTTATCAATAAATTTTTTCCATAAAAAAAAATAAATACATTATCTAAGTGATTTTTATTCCTTTCAGATTTTTTATCTATTTTGATGAAAAAATCTGGAAAAAGAGGAACAAAAATTCCTTCTTTTAATTTGAAAGAGGGATAAGCTACTAAAATTTGATATCCTAATTCTTTGGCTTTTCTTTTTGCTTTTGGAATAGCATAATCAGAAAAAAAATATAATCCAACAGATAGAATGAATATGATCCCTAAAATAGGTTTCATTACACGAAAAAGGGATATTCCAGAAGATTTTATGACAGTCAGTTCTTGGGTTTCTGAAAGATATCCATAAGTCATGATGGATGTCAATAATATAGAAACAGGAGTAACTAACGGAATTATAGAAATACTGAAGTAAAATATAAATTTTAATATAATGAAAATGTTAATATTTTTTCCTGTTAATTCATCAATTTTACTCCAGAAAAATTGAACAATAAATACAAAAAATACCGTACAAAAAATAACTAAAAAAGGAGCTATAAATAATCGAATCATATATATATCAAGCTTTTTTAGTTTTATAAACATCTAATTGGATATTGTTCTCTTGAAGAGTAAGATAAGAAAAGTATTTTTTTTATTTCCTCATCCTCATGGAGAATCTTCTTTATCTTTATCCGGTTTTGGTAAAAAAAAGTATTCGTCTTTTTTTTTTTGACAATTTTTTTTTCCGTAAAAATCAACAATTTTTTGAATGTCGTATATATCAATAAAAGGACATTGTAATCGAATGAATTCATTCTTATTAGAAAAGATAAGATCTCCTTTTCCAATCAATTGTTCAGCTCCTGCACAATCTAGAATGGTTATAGAATCTATTTTAGAACTGACTCTAAATGCAATTCTTGCGGTAAAATTTGATTTAATTAATCCCGTAATCACATCTACCGATGGACGTTGTGTAGAAAGAATTAAATGAATCCCTACAGCGCGGGCTAGTTGTGCTAAACGGGTAATATATATTTCTATTTCTTTTTTTTTAAAAGATAGACTTAAATCTGCAAATTCATCAATAATTAGGATGATATAAGGTAAATGATATTTTTTTTCTTTTTCATTGTATTCTTGAATATTTCTCACCATTTTTTTTTCCAAAATATCATATCGTTTATCCATCTCTTTGCATAAAGAATTTAATACATCCCTTACTTCATGTATGTTCGTAATGATAGGATTTGATGAATGATTATTATTCTTCTTAGTAGAAGAATTAGGAAGTATAGCAAAATAAGATTTTGAAATTTTTTTATAGATAGATAATTCTACTTTTTTTGGATCAATCAAAACAAATTTGATATCTTCTGGATTTTTTTTATATAACAAAAATACAATGATAGCATTTAATCCAACAGATTTTCCTTGTCCAGTTGATCCTGCTATAAGTAAATGTGGCATTTTTGCTAAATCTAAAATAAAAATTTCATTGAAAACCGTTTTTCCTAAAGAAATGGGAAGTTCCATTTTATGACTTTTCTTAAAACTTTCTTCAGAGAAAAGAATGTTTTTCATCTCTACGAGAGAACATTTATTATTTGGTACTTCTATTCCAATAGAACCTTTTCCAGGGATAGGAGCTATAATTCTTATCCTGAAAGCGGATAAATTTAAAGCAATTTCATTTTCTAAGTTTTTTATTTTTGAAACACGAACGCCAACTTTAGGAAAGATTTCGTATAAAGTAATAGTAGGACCTATTGTGGAGTTTATTTTATCTACTCCTATTTTGTAATGTTTTAAGAGTTGAAGTATTTTTTTTTTATTATTTTCTAAATATTTTTTGTTTTCAAGAAAATCAAAAGAAATATTTTCATTTTTAGAATAGAGGATATCCTTTATCGTTTTCTCTTTTTTTTTTAGAGAAATTTTAGCATTTTTCATTTTTTTAATCAAAAAATTTTTGAAAAAAAAATTCCATATGAATATGGGATATCCATCTAAAAATTGTATTTTTTTTTGGATTCCATTTTTTAATTTAGGAGGAGAAATACGAAATATGATGATACTGTAAAGAATAATGCTTGTAAGGACTAATATTCCTACCCCTACTTTTCCAAATAAGTTTATTAAAAAGTTTCCTATTTCAAAACCAAATATTCCACTTAATATTCCATGATTAGGAGCAATAAGATAAAAAGTAATTGGAAACCATATGCTGAAAAATAAAAATTTATAGATTATGGATTTGTACAATAGTTCTTGTAATCCAAAAAGAATTTTTAACCCTGAAAAAAATAATAATAATGGAAAAAAAAAGGCACTAATTCCTATTCCACAGTGTATAAAATAATGAGAAATAGTCGCTCCCATTTTTCCAAGTAAATTTTCTGCAATTATTTCTTTATCAAAAAATTGATCAATCTGACTTTGATCATTTTTCCAATGAAAAAGAAAAGAAAAAAAACTTAAAAATAAAAAAATACTATTTCCTAATAAAAAAAAACCAAAAATAGTCCCAATAATATTATTCTTCTCTTTCTTTATCATTTTTTTTTGTAATATTTTTGTTCATTGTTATCTTACTATGATAAAAAAAATTTTATATATTTTTTTTAAATTCTTTGATTTTGATTTAAATTTAAATCAAAATTATCGTTAAACGATAGAGGGATAATTTAATATCTAAAAAATTATGAAAATATCAAAAATGATCTGCCTATTTCTTTTTTTAGGTTTTTTAAATCCTTTTTTACATAATAATGTCCATAGTGAAATAAAAAAAGAAAATAGTAGTATAAATCACAATATCTACATAGATTTTATGAGTAGTGTTAATTCTAAAATTGAAAAAAATTCTTTTGAAAAAGATGTTCTTGAAAGAAATATTTTTGATGGAGTCTCTTTTTCTGCAGAGGATTTAAAATTAGAAATGATAGGAAATACTGAAAAGATCAGTTATTGTTTTTCACAAAGACTTTTTCATAAAAACAAAAAAATGGATCCTGAAGAAGAAGAGGAAAATGATGATACGAGTAGTAGAGTTGATTCAATCATTCATTTGGCTTATTTAAAATATAAATGGAATGAAAAACTATCTTTTTTGATAGGAAAACAACCAGTTTCTTTTGGAAGTATGGAATATCATTTTGTTCCCATTTCAAAACACCAGTATTCTGAGGTATTATACAAAAACAAGAACAAGGACAATAATCCTATTGGAATTAATTTTATTTATACTCCAATAAAAAATCATGAATTTAAATTTCAAATTGTAAATAGTGTTAGTAAGAATCAATTATCTGAAAAACCAATTTCTTTGAAACAAGTACGTTCTCCTATGGGATATTCATTCAATTGGAATGGGAGTTTCTTTAAAAAAAGAATACAAAATAGATGGTCCTATTCTATTTTCCAAGAGAATCATAAGGAAAAGTTTTGGAAATTATTAGCCTTAGGAAGTAAATTCTATTTGAACCCTGTTTCTATAGAGATCAATTACATATTGAGTGATGAAGATATAGAAAGAAATGGATATTTAACCAAAACTTTTCATTCATTGATAAAAAATTATAGTCATAATAGCATTAAAAAAGTCTCTCCTGTAACATATAGAACTTATTTAGTTAAATTGAATTATAACTTTATACCAAGATGGAATTTATTTGCAAAAGGAGTATATGATATTGGACGATCTAAAGAAGGGGGTTATGAAACTCATTGGATGTTAAAAAATCAATTATTCAAAAAAGCATATACTTGTTATGGGGGAATAGAATATAAATACCCTATCAATAATCATGATAATATCAGCTTGTATTTATTATATACAAGAGAAAAGGTCGTGTATTTGGATCATATTCAAAAAGAAAATAAAAATGACCATTCAATCTCTTTAGGTTTGAATTATCGTATTAAGTTACTTTGAAAAAAACAGAGATATTCATTTTTTTCTATATTTTTTTTTGTTTAGTATGATGAAAATAGGACTTTATTTTGGATCATTTAATCCCATTCATTTAGGACATGTCATGATTGCTAATCATATAGTAGAATTTTTAGATATAGATTCCATTTGGTTTGTAGTTTCTCCACAAAATCCACTAAAAAAAAAACGAATCTTTTAGATTATTCACATAGAATCAAAATGGTTCATATAGCTATTTCAGGGTATAAAAAAATGAGTGTTTCAGATATAGAATCTGGATTTTTTCCTTCTTACACCATTCATACACTTGATGTCATAGAGAAAAAATATCCTAAATATAAATTTATTCTCATTTTAGGAAAAGATTCTCTATCTTCCTTAAAAAAATGGAAAAATTATAAGATTCTTTTAAAGAGATATGATATTTTTGTATATCCTCGCATTGGTTTTTTATCTAATCATTTTTTGAAACATGATAAAATTTATCTTTTGAAAGCTCCAATCATTGAAATATCTTCTTCTTTTATTAGAAATTCTATTCAAAAAGGGAAGAATATGAAAGCTTTTCTTTTCCCAGGAGTTTGGGAATATATGAAAAAACATAAATTTTTTTATCCAGAAAATAAAAATGATAAATGATCTACTCCAATTTTGAGTTTTATTTTTTTTTAGTAGAATGTCATTCTGTTTTTTCAATACAATATTGGTAGGCACTTTTTAATAATTTTCTAAATTCAAGTTCCAAAAATATTTTTTCTATGGAGTTCCATTTTGGTTTTTTTACCAAAAATTTTTTTTCATGAAAAGAAAAAATGGAAATATTAGTAACAATAGTGGCTAATTTTTTGGATAAAAAGCCTAATTCTTTGTTCATTTCAATATTTTTTTTGATCTTTCCATGAAGATCATGAGTCGAATTGAATAATTTTTCAAGACTTCCATACTTTTTAATAAATTTTATTGCATTTTTTTTTCCTATTCCTGGCAATCCTGGGATATTATCAGAAGAATCCCCCATCATACTCCATAAATCAATCACTTGTTCTGGATATTTAACCCCAAATTTTTCTTTTATTTCTTTAATTCCTAATATTTTTTTTGTATTTCCTTTAAAAGGTGGTCTGTAAATTTTTATATTTTTTGTGACAAGTTGGCAAAAATCTTTGTCCAAAGTCGTGATATAAATCATATATCCTTTTTTTTCTGCTTTTTTTGCTATAGTCCCAATGAGATCATCCGCTTCGTATCCATATTTAGCATGAAGAAAAAAAATTCTAAAAGATTTTAAAATTTTCATTAAATAAGGAATAGAAAGAGAAATAGCTTTTGGTGTTTTTTTTCTATGAGCTTTATATTTATGGTATTCTTTTTTACGAAAAGTTTCTTGACTTGTATCAAAAATAGCGGCCATATAAGAGGGTTTTTCTTCATTCAAGATCTTAATTAACAAGTGAGTAAAATTAATGATAGGAGAAGTATTTAGTCCATTAGAAGTCAACATGGGATTCTTGATATAAGCATAATACCCTTGATACAGAATCGTGTATGTATCTATTAAAAATAATTTTTTATTATTCATAATTCATTTATCAAAATGATATATATAACAACATATAACATAATAATTTTTATTATATATTTTTATTATCATAATCTATGAAAAATAAAAAATATACAGTCACGGCAGCCTTACCATATGCTAATGGACCGATTCACATAGGACATTTAGCAGGAGTTTATTTGCCTGCAGATGTTTTTGTTCGTTATCTTAGACGTAAAAATAAAGATGTAATTTTTATATGTGGATCTGATGAACATGGGGTCCCTATTACAATACAAGCTAAAAAAGAAAATACTACTCCTAAAAAAATAGTTAATAAGTATCATTCCATGATTAAAAATTGTTTTACTAATTTTGGAATACATTTCGACAATTATTCTAGAACTTCTACAGAGATTCATCATAAAATTTCTACTTCTTTTTTTAATAAGCTTTGGAAAAAAGGAAAAATTTTTTCAAAAACATCTGAACAATATTATGACAATAAAGCTAGACAGTTTTTACCAGATAGATACATCTTTGGAAGATGTCCCCATTGTCAAAATAAGGAAGCTTATGGAGATCAATGCGAAAATTGTGGAACGTCGTTAAGTCCTGAAGAATTAATCGGTGCAAGATCTACTATAAGTGGAAGTTATCCAATTTTGAAAAAAACTAAACATTGGTATTTACCTTTAAATGAATATCAAAATTTTTTAGAAAAATGGATTTTAACTCATCACAAAAAAGATTGGAAAATAAATGTATATGGACAAGCTAAATCTTGGTTAAATAAAGGATTACAACCTCGTGCTATCACTAGAGATCTGAATTGGGGGGTTCCAGTGATTCCTACTCCTCCTTCAGAAAAAGAAAAAAAAGTTCTATATGTATGGTTTGAGGCCCCTATAGGATATATTTCCTCTACCATAGAATGGGCAAAACGTAAAAAAATAGATTGGAAACCTTATTGGAAAGATAAGAACACTAAATTAATTCAATTTATAGGAAAAGATAATATTGTATTTCACTGTATTATTTTTCCCGTTATACTTAAAGCATATAATGGGGGATATATATTACCAGATCAGGTTCGTGCTAATGAATTTCTTAATCTAGAAAATGAAAAAATATCTACTTCCAGAAATTGGGCCGTATGGGTCCATGAATATTTAGAAGATTTTCCCAATCAACAGGATACTCTTCGTTATATTCTTATATCGAATATGCCTGATAAAAAAGATAATAATTTCAATTGGAAAGATTTCCAAAGAAAAAATAATAATGAGTTGGTCTCTATATTAGGAAATTTCGTTAATCGTAGTATTACTTTAATTCAAAAATATAACAATGGAATTATTCCAAATCCTGGAATTTTATCTATTAAGGATAAAGAAATTTTAAAAAAAATAAAAAAGACTCCAGAGAATATAAGTGACTTGATTGAATCCTATAGATTTCGTGAAGCTCTAATCTGTTTTATGGATTTGGCTAGAATTGGAAACAAGTATTTGACTAAAGAAGAACCTTGGAAAATGAAAGATCCCCAAACAAACAAACGATTAAAAACCATTCTTTATGTATCTTTACAAATTGTTGGAATGCTAGCGCAATTAGCAGAGCCATTTCTTCCAAAGACTTCAAAAAAATTGTTAGAAATGCTTCGTTTGAAATCTTATTTTTGGAACCAAATAGAAAACGTAGAAGAAATCTTGTGTCCAGGACATTTATTAGGAAAATCTATCTTGTTATTTAACAAAATAACAAATGAAAATGTTAAAAAACAACTTCAAAAATTAGAAAAAATAAAAAAAATATAATGAATCACAAGTTGATTTTTATGTTTTTTGATTTCTTCTTCTTCTTAGTAAAAAAAAAAATATCATCTTCTTTTATTTTTTATTGTATTGACTCCTCCTATTCTGTAGGAGGAACAGAAAAAAATAAAAATTTTAATGAGGGAACTCTTTATTTATTAGCGGAGAGAGAGGGATTCGAACCCCCGGAGGTACCACCCTCAACGATTTTCAAGACCGCCGCAATTAACCACTCTGCCATCTCTCCTCTCCTATTTTTTTTTAGATTTGTATTTCCACAATATTCCTAAGAATATCTTGCATTGTTTCTCTTCTTCTTATAAGAAAATCTTTTCCCTTTAAAATCATAACCTCAGAAGGTCTATAACGAGAATTATAATTAGATGACATAGAAAAACAGTAAGCCCCTGCATTTTTAATGCATAAAAGATCCCCTTCACGGATTTCAGAAATTTTTCTATTTAATCCAAAAGTATCCGATTCACAAATATATCCTACTACTGTGTAAAAACGAAAACGTCCGTTAGGATTAGAAATATTTTCAATACAGTGATAAGCATCATAAAACATAGGACGAAGAAAATGATTAAAGCCTGAATCAACTCCAGCAAAAACTGTAGAAGGAGTCTGTTTTACCACATTGACACTCACTAAAAAATATCCAGATTCACTCACCAAAAATTTACCTGGTTCAAAAATCAAAGTAACGGTTTTTCCGTAAATTTTACAAAAATCTTTAAACTTTTCTGTGATAGAATGACTTAAATCAGTCAAATCCGTTTTTATATCATTTTTTCTATATGGAACTTTAAATCCACTTCCAAAATCAATATAATCAAGACATGGAAAATCTATAGCAATTTGAAATAAGACTTTTGCTCCTTGTAAAAAGGATTCTACATCGTAAATATCAGATCCTGTATGCATATGAAATCCCTCTATTTTAAGACCTGTATTCTTTAATATTCTTTTCATATGAGGAATTTGATAATAAGAAATTCCGAATTTCGAATCAACATGTCCAACTGATATTTTTGAATTTCCTCCAGCCATTATATGTGGATTAATTCTTATTCCTACAGGATAATCTGGATGATCATGCCCAAACTGTTCTAAAATGGATAGATTATCTATGTTAATTCGAACACCGAAATTAACCGCTTTTTTTATTTCTTGTAGAGAAACACAATTCGGGGTAAATATAATATGTTTTTCTGGAAACCCAGCTTTTAATCCTAGTTCTACTTCCTGAATAGAAACTGTATCTAATCCACTTCCCAATTTTTGTAAAAATTTTAAAACATTCAGATTCGTATTCGCTTTACAAGCATAATTGATTCTAAACCTTTGAACTCCACTAAAAGCATTTTTCATTTTTATATATTGTTTCTCTATTTTGCAAGAATCATATATATAAAGAGGAGTTCCATATTTTTTACCTAGTCGAATTAACTGTTCTCTATGAACTGGGGAACTCATATTTTCTAATTCATTCATTTCATTACACATACATACATAAAACATAAAACACGTAGAAGAGAATGATGAGTTTTTTTTGATATTATTTTATTATAATATTACTACTACTACTACAACAGGGCTAAATGAATCACATCATTCATATCCCTAACATAATCGAAAGTTAATCCTTTTAAATGATCTTGTTTAATTTCTTCTACATCTTTTTTATTCTCTTGTGAAAGAATAATTTCTTTGATATTAGCCCGTTTAGCCGCTAAAATTTTTTCTTTAATTCCTCCTACAGGAAGAACTTTTCCTCTTAAGGTGATTTCCCCAGTCATAGCTAAATGAGGTCTTAATTTTCTTTTAGTATAACTTGATACTAAAGAAGTTAACATCGTTATTCCGGCAGATGGACCATCTTTAGGAACAGATCCTTCAGGAACATGAACATGTACATTTTTTTCTTCAAACATTTTAGGATCAATGTTAAATTCTTCATAATGAGCTTTAATATACTGTAAAGCAATGGTTGCAGATTCTTTCATGATTTCTCCTAAATTTCCGGTAATACTCAAATTACCTTTTCCTTTTGATAAACTGGATTCAATATATAAAATATCTCCCCCAAAATTAGTCCAAGCTAAACCTGTCACAACTCCTGGAACATGATTTCCTTCATAACGATCCGGATCGTTTGGGATTCCAAGAATTTCCTCTATTTTTTCAATACTTAAATGTTTCACATACTTTTTATCCATAGCAATATGTTTAGCGACATAACGTGCTAATTTAGCAATATGTTTTTCTAGAGTTCTTAATCCAGATTCTCTGGTATAACTCTCAATAACCTTTTCAATTTGTTTAGTCCTAAGTATTAAGTCAGATTTTTTTAATCCATTTTCTTTCAATTGTTTAGGAAGAATATGTTTTTTGACTATTTGCGTTTTTTCCTCCACAGTATATCCATTCATTTCTATAATCTCCATTCTATCTATAAGAGCTGGTTGTATGTTTGAAAGGGAATTTGCTGTAGCAATAAACAATACTTTTGATAAGTCATACCCCATTTCCAAAAAATTATCGTAAAAAGAGGTATTTTGTTCCGGATCTAAAACTTCTAACATAGCAGAAGAAGGATCCCCATTTGCTCCTATTCCCATTTTATCAATTTCATCAATAACAAAAACGGGATTAGATGTTCCTACTTTTCGGATAGATTGTAACAGTCTTCCTGGCATAGCTCCTATATAAGTTCTTCTATGGCCACGTATTTCAGATTCATCGTGTAATCCTCCTAAAGAAATCCGGACATATTTCCTTTTTAATGCAGTTGCTATAGATCTCCCTAAAGAAGTTTTTCCAACTCCAGGAGGTCCATAAAAACAGAGAATAGGAGAACGCATATCTCCTCTTAATTTCAAAACGGCTAAATATTCTATAATCCGTTCTTTCACTTTTTCCAGACCGTAATGATCCCTATCTAATATTTTCTGGGCAAATTCTAAATCAAAACTATCTTTTGAAGATCTTCCCCAAGGAAGATCAATCATCAATTCTAGATAATTTCTTTGTACCGTATATTCCGGCATTTGAGGATTAGTTCTTTGCATTTTCAATAATTCTCTATCGAATTGTTTTTTTGCCTCCTTAGGCCATTTTTTTCTAGAAGCTTTGGCTCGCATTTCATCAATCTCTTTTTCATAAGAAATATCCCCTAGTTCTTCTTGGATCGCTTTAATTTGTTGATGCAAAAAATATTCTCTCTGCTGCTGATCCATATCACTACGAACACGTGATTGAATATCATTTTTTAATTTTATTTGTTGATGTTCTACATTGAGAAAACGTAATGTCTCCATTGCTCTTTTTTTTAAATCATCGTACTCTAACAATTTTTGTTTATCTCTAGTAGCTAAATTCATATTAGCTGCTACAAAATTGATTAAAAAAGAAGGACTTTCTATATTACGAATAGCAATGCTAGCTTCTGATGGAATATTTTGATTATCCTGAATGATTTTGATAGCTATCTCTTTGATAGATTCAACCAAAGCCAAATATTCCTTATCTTTACAAGAAGGTTTGTTTTCTTCTAGAGCTATAATTTCCGCTTTAAAATATGGATCGTTTTGAATAAAACGGTTCACTTTAAATCTCCTTTTACCCTGTAAAATGACAGTTGTATTTCCATCAGGCATTTTTAACAATTTCAATATTTTAGCTACTGTTCCAATAGAGTATAAATCTTTTTCACTCAGATTTTCTATTCCAGAATTTTTCTGTGTTAAAACCCCAACCGTTTTATCAAATCCATAAGCATCTTGTAATAATTGAATAGATCCACTTTTTCCTGCTATAATTGGAAAAACAATCCCAGAATACAAAACCATATTTCTTACTGTTAAGATACATAATTGTTCAGGAATGTCATCTTTAAGAAGCTGATCTTCTTCATCTTGACTCATTAAAGGTATAAACTCTGCTTCAGACTCGAATCCAGATTCTGTAAATATATTTTTTAGTAACATAAAAAAATAGATTTCTTACTTATTAAATGATGCAAATGATGATCCCAGTTAATCCGTTACGGAGGTAGTAATTATTTTATTTTTTTATTACCAACTACTAACTACTTAACTACTACTACTAACTACGTTAGTACGTATATAAGAAAGAATCATCACCTAAAAATTAAATATACTGTTTTCTATATGAAAAACAAAACCATCAATACATACTCTTTTTCGTTCAAAAAAATTCTTAAAATTTTATTTCTTTTTCTTTTTTTTTCTTCTTTTCAATCATCTCAATAAAAATATCTTCAGTTAAAATTTGTACATTTTTTTTCCCCATACATTTTTCTAGTTTTGATCCAAAATTTTTTCCAACAACTATAAAATGAATTTGATTATTCACTCTATTAAAAACTTTTCCCCCTAAAAATTCTACCATATTTTTTGCCCTATTTCGGGTCATCTTAGATAATTTTCCCGTAAAAACAAAAGATTTTCCTCTTAAAGGAAAATCTTTTGTTTCCAGAATACATTTTGTTGAAAAACATACCCCATGTCTTATCAGAGTTTCAATCATCCTTTTGTTTTCCAAAATGGAAAAATAAGTTTTTACACTATTTGCGGTTTTTTTTCCTATTCCGGAAATAGACGTTAAATTATCATAATCAGCAGATATTAAAGAATTGATATTCAGGAAATGTTCTGTTAACTTTTTAGAAATATCTTCTCCGATATGACGAATTCCTAATGAATATAGAACTTTATGATAAGGATTGGATTTAGATTTTTCTATATTTTTTATTAGAATCTCTGCTAATTTTTCTTTTACTCCATTTATTTGAAGAAGATCTTCCTTTTTTAATTGATATAAATCGGAAATTTTATAGAGAAACCCTTTTCTGTATAGTTTTTCAACTATTTCATTTCCAATTCCTTTTATATTCATTCCTCTATTGCTTACAAAATGTTGTATTTTTCCAATTCTTTGAGAAGGACAATTATTTTCAATACAATAGAATAATTCATTTTCCTTTATTAAAGAACTATTACATGATGGACATTTTTTTAAGAAGGATACAGGAAAGGAATTGACTAATCGTTTTTTTACATTTATTTTAGTTACTTTTGGAATAACACTCCCCCCTTTCTCTAGGAAAAGGGAATCTCCATGATGAATTTTCATTTTTTGTATAAAACGATTATTATAAAGTGCAACTCTTTTTATATTTGTTCCATAAATTTCTATAGGAAAGACATTGGCTACAGGAGTAATGATTCCAGTACGACCTACTTGAAAGGTGAGACTTAATAATTTCGTTTCCGATAATTTTTGTCTGAATTTGTAAGCAATAGCCCAACGGGGATATTTATTTGTGTATCCTAAAATGGATTGTTTTTGGTATTCATTGACTTTAATAACTATTCCATCAATATGATATGGGAGTTCCTTTTTCCATATATTCCAATAGTTTATAAAATGCAAAATCTCCTTCATAGTTTTACAAAGACGCGCAGTTTCTGGAACTTTTAACCCCCATTTTTTGATCTTTTTTAAAGATTGATATTGTGTATCAAAAGGCAAGTCTTTTCCTATAACGGCATATGCAATACAAGATAAAGTTCGTTTATATACTTCTTTTTTGTCATGAATTTTCAGTGTTCCACTAGCCGTATTTCTTGGGTTAGCATATGGGGGGATTCCATTTTTTATACGTTCTGTATTTATTTCCATAAATTTCTTTATAGGAAGAAAAATTTCTCCACGTATTTCAAGATAACTAGGATAGTTCTTTCCCTTTAATTTCAAAGGAATGGATTGTATCGTTCGTACATTTTCTGTAACATCTTCTCCTTTTTCCCCATCTCCACGAGTCAATGCATGGGTTAAACAACCGTTTTTATAAATTAAATTGATAGAGACCCCATCATATTTTAGTTCACATACAAATGATAAAAAAGAAGAAACAGATTGATGGATTCGTTGTTTCCAAATAATTAACTCTTTTTTAGAATAAGTATTTTGAAGAGAGTACATTTTATATTTATGATAATTTGTAGTAGAAGAAGACGATGGATTTCCTACTCCTATTCTTATTGTAGGAGATGTAGGATCATATAATTCTGGATGGTATTTTTCTAACAAAGATAATTCTTTTAATTTTTTATCAAAATCGTAATCGGATACATCAGAAGTATCCAACGTATAGTATTTATCATTATATTCTGATAATTCTTTTCTGAGTTGATCTATTTTTTCTTTGATGTTATTATTATCCATGTTAGTTTAGATTTTAGAGTAGTTAGTTCTGTTAATTATGTGATTTGTATTATTGCGCGAATCATTCTGAAAAAACCTTGAATATCTTTTCTAATTTTTATATTTAGAAACCCTGTTTTTTTCATAAGATCAAGAATTTCGAAATGAATAAATTGATTGATTTCAAAATAAATACATACTTTTCCAGTTCCAATAAACTTTTTTTGTATCCAAAAAATTATTTTTTTATAGAAAATTAAAGGATCTTCATCAGGAACAAATAATGCTTGAAAAGGTTCATATTGAAAAACGTTGGGATGAAGGAATTTTTTTTCAGATAATCTTACATAAGGAGGATTACTTACTACAATAGTAACAGGATATTTTTTTATTGGGATAGAAATCAAATTTTGTAAAATGTCAACTTTTTTGAAAAAAATTTTTACATCATGAAACAACGCATTTTTCCTTGCTATGGACAAAATTTCATGAGAAAAATCTATAGCATAAATCTGTTGTATTTTCGGAAGTTTTTTTTTTAAAGCAATACTAATACATCCACTTCCTGTTCCAATATCAAATATTTGAACTTTTTCACTATTTGTTGTGTGATCTTGGATTATCCAGGATACTAATTCTTCCGTTTCTGGTCTCGGAATGAATACTTTTTCATTAACTATAAAATCCATTCCAAAAAAGGAAGCTTTCCCAATCACATATTGAATGGGTCTATTTTTTCTTAATTCCCATAATTTTCTTATCAATTTTTTGTATATAAAAGGATTTATTTTTTCTTTTTTACTTAATTTTAAGAAAACTGTTATTTGATCACACTTCAAAAAATGAGTGGTGAGTAAAAAAAATAGAGTTTCCAACTCCTTTGTTTCTGTATATACTTTTTGAAGAGTTTTACAAAATAAATGATAAAATTTATCTATAGACATACACCGTAACATAAAAAAATCAATAAAAAATACTTATTTTTTTGTATTATAATTTTTTTTTATGTTCTTAGAAGATGATAAGATCCCCATTGTTGCTTTAGCTACTCCTATTGGCTCCAGTGCTCTTTCTGTTTTTCGTATTTCTGGAAAAAATTCTATATCCATTGTTGAAAATATTTTTATTTCCATTAAATCTGGAAAAAAACTAGAAAATCAATCCACACATACTATTCATTTAGGATATATTATAGAAAAAAATAATTTTTTAGATCAAATTTTAGTCTCTATATTTAGATCTCCTTTTTCTTACACAGGAGAAAATATGGTAGAAATCTCTTGTCATGGTTCATCCTATATTCAAGAACAGATTTTGCAACTTCTTCTCAAGAAAGGAATGCGTTTAGCCCGTCCTGGAGAATTTACATTTCGTGCATTCTTAAATAAAAAAATAGATCTATCACAAGCTGAAGCCATAGCAGAATTGATATTATCAGAGAATAAAGCCTCTCATGAAATTTCTTTGCAACAGATAAAGGGGACATTCACTGATGCCATTAAAAATTTGCAAAAAAAATTATTAGATTTTGCTTCTCTACTAGAACTGAAATTGGATTTCTCTGAGGAGGATGTCATTTTTACAAAAAAATCAGAACTTATTTTATTTTTGAATGAATTAGAAGAAACATTAAAAAATTTAATGGAATCTTTCTCATTAGGAAATGCCATAAAAAAAGGAATTTATGTAGTAATTATTGGAGAAACAAATGTAGGAAAATCTACGTTATTTAATCACATCATTCAGGAAGACCGTTCTATTGTCTCCCACATAAAAGGAACGACTAGAGATAGCGTAGAAGAAGAAATCATTTTGAATGGAATTCGTTTTCATTTTGTGGATACTGCAGGAATAAGAAAAACAAAAAATACAATAGAAATGATGGGTGTTCGAAAAACCGTAAAAAAAATACAAGAAGCTCAAGTGATCTTATACCTTTTCGAAGCATCTATCAAAAATAGAAAAAAACAGAAAAAAATTTTGAATGAAATTCAAATTATTCGTGATCAATATCCCTTGAAAAAAATTTTAGCAGTTGCTAATAAATCAGATTTATCTTCTTTTCAAGATATTTATAATTTGAAATCTAAAGTTCCTGATTTTTTTGAAATTTCTGCAAAAAATCATCAAGGAATAAAAAAAATGCTAGAAACTTTAAGTAATTTTTTCGTTGAAAAATTAAAAGAAAAAAATAATATCGTAGTAACACAAAACAGACATTATGAAGCTCTAAAACAATCCTTAGAAGAGATTTTACTAGCTCATCATTTATTCTTAGAAGAAAGAGGAACAGAAGATTTAGTTTCTATCCATATTAGGGAAGCTTTGCGTTATTTGGGGGAAATAACAGGAGAAATAACAAATGAAGATATCCTAAAAAACATTTTTTCAAAATTTTGCATTGGAAAATAAACAATTATGATGATTATTCCACATACACATAATAGTAGTAGTATTGTCAGAGTTCGTTTTGCACCTAGTCCTACAGGTCCATTACATTTAGGGGGAATAAGAACTGCATTATATAATTATCTTTTTGCTAAAAAATATGGAGGAACATTTCTTCTTAGAATAGAAGATACTGATAGAAAAAGATTTGTTCCTAATTCGGAATCGTATATTTTGGAAACATTAAAATGGTGCCAGATAGAACCTGATGAGGGGGTTGGTTATGGGGGAGATCATTCCCCTTATTATCAATCTCAGCGTGGAGAAATTTATCGTGTTTATATAAAAAAACTTTTAGAGGAGGGACATGCTTATTATGCTTTTGATACAGATCAGGAGCTTCATGTAAAAAGAAAGGAATTTCATGATCGTGGATTCACTTTTTCTTATAATGCAGATTTTAGAATGCATTTGAACAATTCATTGACGATGACAAGAAAACAATTATCTGATCAACTGAATTCTTGTTCTTCTTATGTCATTCGATTTAAAATTCAACCTGGAGAAAAATTGAAAATGCATGATATAATACGTGGAAATATTGTTGTTCATACAGATCACTTAGACGATAAAATATTGTTAAAATCTGATGGAGTAGCGACTTATCATTTAGCTAATACTATAGACGATCATTTAATGAAAATTACTCATGTGATTAGAGGAGAAGAATGGCTTCCTTCTATGTCTTTACACCTATTATTATATAGGGCTCTTGGTTGGATTCCTCCTAAGTTTGCACATTTACCTTTAATTTTAAGAAATGATGGAAAAGGAAAACTTAGTAAAAGAAATATAGAAAGTTTAAATTTTCCTATATATCCTTTACAATGGAAAGATCCTGAAACAAAAAACATCATTACAGGATACAGGGAGTTAGGTTATTTTCCAGAAGCTTTCGTGAATATGTTAGCTTTATTAGGATGGAGTCCTGGAGGAAAAAAAGAAATTTTTTCCTTAAAAGAATTAATCAATTTCTTCTCTTTAGAAAAAATCACCAAGTCTGGTGTTTTTTTTAACATCAGTAAAGCCAATTGGTTCAACAAACAATATTTAAAAAAAAAAAAAGAAGAAATACTTTCCTATCTTTACAAAAAACTCAAAAAACGTTCTCTTTTTTATGAAGAAGATTATCTATCTAAAGTGATTCATCTAACAATAGATAGAGTTCATTTTGTTCATGAAATATGGAAACATTCTTTTTATTTTTTTATTTCTCCTAGTTCTTATGAAAAAAAATTTTTTCATAAAATTTGTGACCAAAGAATCATTGATCAATTAGAATTTTGGAAAATATCATTATCAAATATAAACCAATTTACATCCGTTCATTTGAGATTATTCTTGTTTTTTCAAACGAAAAAAAACGAAAAAAAAAGACATCAAATCATGCAATTACTTCGAATAGCTTTAGTAGGAGAACTAAAGGGTTCTGATCTTTTCATCATTTTGGAAATGATAGGAAAAAAGGAAAGTATACGAAGGATAGATAATCTGATGAAAAAAATAAAAGAAAAAATTAATAATGGGAATGGGTTCTTTTGAAAAAAAGAACATAAAAATATAGATTTACATTTTTGCAAAAAAAAATTCAAATGCTAAAACATTATGAAACTATCATGATAATAACTCCTATTCTGTCTGATGAAAAAGCAAAAGAAACAGCAAAAGAGTATGAAAATTATTTCATCAAAAAAAATGGAAAAATTGTTTATCAAGAACATTGGGGGTTAAAAAAACTAGCTTATCCTATTCAAAAAAAACAAAGTGGTTGTTATCATTTATTTGAGTTTTTACTAAGCTCTAATTTAGTATACGATTTAGAATTGAAATTAAGACAAGATGAACGTATTTTACGTTTTATCACTGTAAAATTAAATAAATATGGAATAGAATATGCAGAAAGAAGAAGAAAAAAAATATTAAAAAATGATAAAAAATTATGATTTTAGAGGATATCAATAATAAAAATAGGAGTCGTAGTAGTCCGACTCCTACTACAACGAAACAAGGACAAGGAGGAGATAGTGACTTAAGATATTTGTCTCCTCTCAAAATAGAAACAAAAATAGAAAAAAAATATTGTTATTTTGAACAAAGAAATATTAAGTATATAGATTATAAGGATCCTACATTTTTAGTAAAATTTCTTAATGCACAAGGAAAAATTTTACCACGTCGTATTACGGGAACTTTGCAAAAAAATCAAAATAAATTAAATTCCGCTATAAAAAGATGTAGACAAATTGGTCTGTTACCTTTTGTAACAGATGATTTGAGATAAATGAAAAAAAATGAAAATTATTTTAAAAAAAGACGTAGAAAATTTGGGGTTTCAATATGATGAATTAAATGTGAAACCTGGTTATGCGAGAAATTATCTAATCCCTAAGGGATATGCTATTTTAGCTTTACCTGGAACTGTAAAGAGCATTCATGAAATTTTGAAACAACGTTCTCAAAAAGAACGTGTTTTAATTGAACAAGCAAAAGAAATAGAAAAAAAATTAAAAAAATTAACTATCAAAATAAAATCTAAGGTCAGTAAGGGAGGAAAACTTTTTGGCTCTATTAATAATCAAGATATTATGAACTTTTTAAAAAAAGAAGGAATTTCTATTGATAAAAAATTTATAAGGATTCCTGGGAATAGAGTTATTAAAACCATTGGAAAATATCAAGCGAACATACGTTTACATAGTCAACGGGAGTTGACTATCAATTTTGAAGTATTAGCTTCTATTTAATTCTTTATTGTATCATATAATAAAAATAAATTTAGGAATACCACTATAAAAGTGATGATCCAAGCTAGTATTTTTAAAAAAAGACTATTTGCAAATGATCCCATTTTTTCAGAATCTCCTGTAAAATTAACTAGGGGAATAATGGCAAAACTTAATTGTATTGATAAAATTATTTGACTAATGATTAATAATTCTGCAGTTCCTTTTTCTCCATAAATCATAGAAGCGGTCATAGCGGGAACAATAGCTATCAGTCTCGTGATTAATCTTCTTATCCAAGGTTTTAATCTAATGTTAAGAAATCCTTCCATGACAATTTGTCCAGCTAATGTTCCAGTAAGTGTGGAATTTTGTCCAGATGCCAGTAAAGCTAGAGCGAAAAAAACCCCGGCAAGACTAGATCCTAATATGGGAGTTAAAAGTTTGTGGGCATCCATAATATCTGCGACTTCTGTGTGTCCAGCTTTATGAAAAGTTGCTGCAGATACGATTAATATAGCTGCATTTATAAAAAAAGCTAAGGATAAAGATAACGTACTATCTATGGTTGCATATTTTATGGCCATTTTTTTTCCTTCAATAGTTCGTGGATAGTTCCTTGTTTGTATGATACTAGAATGTAGATAAAGATTGTGAGGCATAACTGTAGCTCCTAGTATTCCAATAGATATATAAAAAGAATGCGAATTTTTTATTATTTCAGGATTAGGAATAATTCCTTTTAAAATAGGAAAAATTTCTGGTTGAGAACTAATAATTTCAAAACTAAAACAAACTATAATTGTAAAAATTAATACTGCAACCACACTTTCAATATATCTAAATCCTTTATACTGAAAAAATAAAATGAGGAAAACATCTACAACAGTAATTAATACACCCCACGTGATAGGAATTCCAAAAAGCAATTTTAAGGCAAGTACGGAACCAATGATTTCTGCTAAATCACAAGCAGCAATAGCGACTTCACATAAAATCCACAATATAAAATTAATCAAAGGTGGATAATGATCTCTACAAGCTTGTGCTAAATCTCTTTCACAAACAATGCCTAATTTTAGAGCTAAATGTTGCAGAATGATAGCAAAGAAATTGGAAATAAAAATAACAGATAAAAGCATGTATCCAAATTTAGCTCCCCCAGCAATGTCTGTTGCCCAGTTTCCTGGATCCATATATCCTACAGCTATCAATAATCCTGGTCCAGTAAAAGCGAATAATTTTTTCCATATTCCTTTTTGTTGAGGAACAGAAACGGAAGAGAAAACTTCCGAAAGGGAAGGAGATTTATTCTCTTTTCTCCATCCTTTCATAATAAAACTCCTCGTTTTTTTTTTTTTTTAAACAAAAAAACATAATTAGAATTAGATTACTAAAAAAGTAAAGAAATAATGCGAATTATTAATCATAAATAAATAAAAAATAACAACTCAAAGTTGAACGTTTTCAGTTGATGTTTGGAAATATTTTCCTATTGAATTGAAAGGAAAAAGAAATAATAAGGATAATATATAATAACAATTGCATAGAATCAAATTATTTTTTATATTTGTTTTTTCCTCTTAATTATCAATAATAAAAATACATAAATATTTATGAACGCTTTGGATTTTGCTAAGTGAATTATATTTTATTTTTTTTCATGAAAAAAATAGCTATACAAGGGGTAAAAGGATGTTTTCATCATGCAGCAGTTTCTAGATATTTTGAAGGAGATCATTATAAATTAATGGAATGTTCAAGCTTTAGAGAACTTGCTTTTTCTGTGGCAAAATCTAATGTAGACATTGGTGTTATGGCTATAGAAAATACTATAGCGGGAACTATATTAACCAATTACAGTCTTTTATCTGAATATAATTTAAGAATAGTAGGGGAAATATATATGCCTGTCCAACACCATTTGATGGCTTTTCCTGGACAAAAAATAGAGGATATTAAGGAAATTTATTCTCATCCAATGGCCCTTTTACAATGTGAATTATTTATAGATGCACATTCTGATATAAAAATATCAGAATATTCTGATACAGCTGCTTCCGCTAAATATATTTCTGTCCATAAAAAGAAAGGGTTGGCCGCAATCGCATCTGAGAATGCGGCTAAGGAGTATGATTTAGAAATCATTTCTAGAAATATACAAACCATTGCTAGTAATTTCACTAGATTTTTTATTATAAAAAATTTTTCTCAAAAAGAAAATGATTTTAACAAAGCTTCTCTAAGATTAAAAATTTTACATACTACTGGTAGCTTATCTAAGATTTTGAGTCTTATCTCTAGTCTTGAAATTAATATGACGAAAATACAATCTATTCCTATCATAGAAAGACCTTGGGAATATTCATTTTATGTAGATATTATATTCAATAGTATCAAAAATTATGAGTTCATGAAAGAACGGATACAAAAAATATCATGTCTTCATAAACTTTCTATTATGGGAGAATATAAAAATGGAAGAATTAGCCCTTAGTAAAAAATGATTGTCTCAAAAAGAATGCATCAAATATCGGAATACTTTTTTTCCAAAAAAATGAGAGAGATTCATCATCTTGAAAAGAAAGGGATCCAAGTCATTAATTTAGGGATTGGAAATCCAGATCTACTTCCACCCAATAGTGTCATCCATAAAATGCAAGAAGCGTCAGAGCTAGAATATGCTAATACTTATCAAAGCTATGTTGGAATAGAAAAATTTCGTCATGCAATTTCTATTTGGTATAAAAAGACATATCAAGTGGATATTGATCCTAACAATGAGGTTTTGCCATTAATGGGTTCCAAGGAGGGAATTATGTATATCAGTATGTCTTATTTGGATAAAGGAAATCAAGTTTTAATCCCGGATCCAGGATATCCTACTTATTCCTCAATATCTAAGCTTTTGGAATCGGAAATTATTTATTATGATCTTCATGAAAAAGGAGATTGGTGTCCTGATATACAATTATTGGAGAAAAAGAATCTATCCAAGGTAAAAATCATGTGGATCAATTATCCTCATATGCCCACAGGTGCAACTATCTCTTTTGAAAAGTTAAAAAAACTTGTTTTTTTTGCGAAAAAAAACCATATTTTACTAATTCATGATAACCCTTATAGTTGTTTAACTAATGAACGCCCTTTGAGTATCTTTAATGTTAAAGAAGCCAAAAATATTGCATTAGAATTAAATTCTTTAAGTAAAAGCTATAATATGGCTGGATGGCGTGTTGGGATGATAATAGGAAAAAAAGAATTTATTCAAAATATTATCAAAGTAAAAAGTCAAATGGATTCTGGAATGTATTATCCAATCCAGATTGGAGCAATAGAAGCCATGAATCAAAATTCAGAATGGTTTGAAAAACTCAATATAGAATATACAAAACGTAGAAAAATTATATGGGAAATATGTGATCATCTATGTTTAGAATATATGAAAAAAAGTTCCGGAATTTTCGTTTGGGCAAAAATCAAAAATTTAGATAAAAATGATCAGAAATTTTCTGATAAGATTTTTAACAATTATCACATATTTATTACCCCTGGGGGTGTATTTGGGAATAATGGAAAAGGATATGTAAGATTTTCTATGTGTTGTTCTGTAAATACTTTGGAAAAAGCAAAAAATAGAATTATTTCATGAATATTGGAATTATAGGATTAGGTTTAATAGGGGGATCTATTAGTTTAGGATTACGTAAATCCAATTTTGGAGATAAATTTATAGGAACAGATTCTAATAATGAAAATGCGACACATGCTGTTAAACTTGGAATTGTAGATGAAATTATTCCTTTACAGGATCTTATTTTACAATCTTCAGTAATTATTTTATCTATTCCTGTAGATGGGATAGAAAAAATACTTCCAAGTATTCTTAATCAAATTAAAAGTGATACAGTTATTTTAGATACTGGTTCTACTAAATACGATATTTGTAATCGTGTTTTTTCACATCCAAAAAGAAGTCGTTTTGTAGCGACACATCCGATTGCAGGAGTTGAAAATTCTGGCCCTATTTCAGCTCATTCAGATCTTTTTTATAAAAAAAATTGTATTATTTGTGACTCAGAATTGAGTGATCCAGATGCGATCGATGTCGCAGAAAAAATTTTTTCTATCATGAAAATGCGCATGGTTTATATTACATCTAAAGAACATGATTTATATATTGCTTATCTCTCTCATTTACCTCATGTCGTATCTTTTTCTTTGGCTTTCACAGTTTTAAAAATATTTAAAAAGGAAGAAAAAATTTTTAATAATATGATGGGAAGTGGATTGGCTTCTACTACACGTTTAGCGAAAAGTAATCCTGAAACCTGGTTACCTATTTTTATTTCTAATAGAAAGAATTTAATTCAAGCTATAGATATTTATATTAATCACTTAGAAATATTTCTTGATTTATTAAAAAATAAAAAATTTCATAAAATTGATAGATATATGAAAAATGCAAATGATATAAAAGATAAAAAATATGTATAAATTCATCAATGATGGAAAAAAATATTCTAAATAATAGTATAGATAGATCCTGGATTGAAAAATGGGAGCCCCCTTTCATTATTTCCGGACCTTGTAGTGCAGAAAGTGAACAACAAATAATAGAAACAGCTAAAAGATTGGATCCTGCATATGTGCAAGTATTTAGAGCAGGAATATGGAAACCTAGGACTAAACCAAATAATTTTGAAGGGGTTGGAAAAGAAGGACTTCAATGGTTAAAAAATGTAAAGAGAAATACAGAATTTATGGTTGCTACGGAAATCGCTAATTCAGAACATGTTGAATTAGCGTTATCTTTTGATATAGATGTTCTTTGGATAGGAGCAAGAAGTACATCGAGTCCATTTATCATTCAAGAAATAGCGGATGCTTTAGAAGGAGAGAAGGATAAAATTATTTTAGTGAAAAATCCTATTCATCCTGATATAGAATTATGGATAGGTGCTTTAGAACGTTTATTTAGAAAAGGAGTTAGAAAATTAGGGATTATACACCGTGGTTTTTACACATATAAAGCATCTAAATACCGAAATCAGCCAAATTGGAATCTTTTGTCAAAATTTAGGAGATTTTTTCCTAGAATTCCTGTGATATGTGATCCTTCACATATTTGTGGAAATAAAGAAGGAATTTTGGAGATTGCAAAAATAGCTTATCACTACTTTAAATATGATGGATTAATGATAGAAAGCCATTGTAATCCTGATAGGGCTTGGAGTGATTCTCAACAACAAATTACTCCGGAAAAACTTTTAGAACTATTAAAAAAGTTGATGGATTCTTATCATCCATATCCATCTAAAAATGGTAATAAAAAATATCAAATTCAAAACAATTTAGATTCTTTAAGAATATTCATTGATGAACTAGATGAAAATCTCATTTCCATTTTATCAGAAAGAATGAAAATTTCCAAGCAATTAGGATCCTTAAAAAGGGAATCAGATATATCTATATTACAACCCAATAGATGGGGTGATATTCTGAATAAATCTATCAAATTAGGAAAAAGTTTAGGACTTTCTGAGGAATTTCTTGAAGGAGTTTTCAAACTATTACATAAAGAATCCATTAATATTCAAAAAAAAATAGAATGAATAATAATGAATTAGAAAATCTAAAAAAATAAATGTTAGGTTAAGTAGGAGGTAGGGGGAGTAAAAAAGTAGTATAAAAACAGTCATCAAAGAAAAAAATGGCTTATTTATTTACTAGCGAATCTGTTTCAGAGGGACATCCAGATAAAATTTCCGATCAAATATCGGATGCTATATTAGATAATTTTTTGGCATATGATCCAGAAGCAAAAGTCGCTATAGAAACTTTAGTAACTACTGGTCAAATTATATTGGCTGGAGAAGTGAATTCTAAAATTTGGGTGAATGTTCAAAAAATTGCACGTGGAATCCTTAGAAAGATTGGATATACTAAAAATGAATATAGATTCAATGCGGATTCTTGTGGAGTTATTTCTTCTATTCAAGAACAGTCTATAGATCTATTCAAAGGAATTCAACGTTCTAAAAAAGAGGAACAAGGATCTGGAGATCAAGGAATCGTATTTGGATATGCTATTAAGGAAACAGAAAATTATATGCCTCTAACATTAGAAATGTCACATTCTCTATTGAGGGAACTTTCATCAATACGAAATGAAGGAAAAAAAATGACTTATTTACGTCCAGATGCAAAATCACAAGTGACTTTAGAGTATTCGGATAAAAATATTCCTGTTCATATTCATTCTATAGTCATTTCAACTCAACATGATGAATTTGATACAAAAGAAAAAATGCATGAACGTATTGTTCACGATATTAGAAATATATTAATTCCAAGGGTAAAAAAGATCCTATCTAAGGATATAAAAAAATTGTTTACTGATAGAACGAAATATTACATAAATTCTACAGGTAGATTTGTTATTGGGGGTCCTCATGGAGATACAGGAATTACCGGTAGAAAAATTATTGTGGATACTTATGGAGGAAGAGGTTCACACGGAGGAGGTGCTTTTTCTGGAAAGGATTCTTCTAAAGTAGATAGATCTGGAGCTTATGCAGCTAGACATATTGCCAAAAATCTTGTTGCTGCAGGAATTGCTGATGAATTATTGATACAAATATCTTATGCTGTAGGGGTAGCAGAACCTATAGGAATTTTTGTAAATACCTATGGGACATCGAATAAAAATATTTTAGATGAAGAGATAGTCGTAAAAATAAAGAAAATTTTTGATTTACGACCTTACGCTATAGAAAAAAGATTAAAATTACGTCAACCAATGTATGAAGAAACTGCTGTTTATGGACATATGGGGAAAAAACCAAGAAAAGTATGGAAATCTTTTTCGGATGATAATATAATAGAAGGAAAGAAAAAAGAACAAGAAGTAGAACTTTTTACATGGGAGAAATTGGATTATTTACCTATCCTAAAGGAAGTTTTTAATATGTAATTTTTTCAAAAAATAGGTATTTTTGGTTTTTTTAATTTATATGGGAATAATACTACTTTACTATGTCTTACAATCTATTGAAGGGAAAGAAAGGAATTATATTTGGTGCTTTGGATGAAAATTCTATTGCTTGGAAAGTAGCAGAACGTGCTTATGAGGAAAAAGCGTCTTTTGTTTTAACCAATACTCCTGCCTCTTTAAGAATGGGAAAAATTAATAAATTATCTCATAAAACAGAATCTATGGTAATTCCGGCTGATGCTACTTCTGTTATAGATCTGAATCTTCTTTTTGATAAAACATTGGATCATTTTGGTGGGGGAATAGATTTTATCTTACATTCTATCGCTATGTCCATCAATCTTAGAAAAGGACGCCATTACACATCTCTTAATTATGAATTTTTGAGAAAAGGATGGGATATTTCTGCAGTATCTTATCATAAAATCATGCAAATTGCTTGGAATAAAAACGCTATGAATGAATGGGGGTCTATTGTAGCCTTGACATATATAGCCTCTCAACGAAGCATTCCAAATTATGTAGATATGTCTGATTATAAAGCATATTTGGAAAGTATTACACGGAATTTTGGGTATCATTGGGGAATCAAAAAAAAGGTAAGGGTGAATACCGTTTCACAATCTCCTAGTATGACGAAAGCAGCAAAGTCAATTAAAGGATTCAACCAATTTTTTCTTTTTTCTGAAAAAATATCTCCTTTAGGAAACGCTTCTGCACAAGATTGTGCTGACTATATTATTACACTTTTTTCTGATTTGACAAGAAAAGTAACCATGCAAAATCTGTATCATGATGGAGGTTTTTCTAATACAGGAATTAGTGAAATTATGATTTCACAATTATCCTAATTTTTTTTTAAAATATTAATATGAAAAAAATTATAGCTCCATCTCTACTTTCAGCAGATTTAGCTTTTTTATATCGTGACATAAAAATGTTGAATGAAAGTGAAGCGGATTGGTTCCATATTGATATTATGGATTCTTCTTTTGTTTCTAATATTTCTTTTGGAGCATTGTTTACAAAATATGTAAAAAAATATGCATCCAAACCAATGGATGTCCATTTAATGATTCTACACCCAGAACAGTATATAGAACAATTTAAAGAATGTGGAGCGGATCATTTACATGTTCATTACGAAGCTTGTATTCACTTAAATAGAACTATTTTTTCTATTAAGGAATATGGGATGAAGGTTGGGGTAGCAGTCAACCCACATACTCCAGTTGTTCTTTTGCAAGATATCATTAAAGATATAGATTTTGTTTTGATAATGAGCGTAAATCCTGGTTTTAGTGGACAAAAGTTTATTCGACAAACATATCAAAAACTAAAAGATACTAAAGATTTAATCTTAAAAAAAGATTCTTCTGCATTGATAGAAGTAGATGGGGGAGTAAATTTAGAAAATGCTTCTTTATTATTCAAAAATGGAGCAGATATATTAGTAGCAGGAACGACCATTTTTTCTAATTCTAACCCAAAAAAAATTATTCATAGAATGAAATTAGGAATTCAATAAAAAATAATATTATTATTCAATTGATTGATACCCTTTTATTTTTTTTATTTATTATAATATTATAACAACTTTGATTGAATCAAAAAATCATGATTTCTAAAGAAACTATAAAAAGAATATTTTCTGTTTCTTGTATTGAAGAAGTTATAGGAGATTTTGTTTCCTTAAAGAAAAGTGGAATTAATTATAGAGGACTGAGTCCATTCTCTAATGAAAAAACGCCTTCTCTCATAGTTTCTCCTACAAAAAAAATATGGAAAGATTTTAGTTCTGGAAAAGGTGGAAATATTATTACTTTTCTTATGGAACACGAACATTTCACTTATGTAGAATCATTACATTATTTAGCTAAAAAATACGAAATCAATATTCATGAACAGGAAGAAAAAACAGATATTAGCAAAATAATAAAAATGGATCATGAAAAAAATTTGTACTTAATACAAGATTATGCAAAACGTTTTTTTATCAACCAACTATGTTTCACAAAAGAAGGAAAAGAAAAAGGATTGAGTTATTTGATGAAACAAAGAGGATTGAATATGAAAATAATTCATGAATTTGAATTAGGTTATGCTCCTTCTTATTGGAGTTCTTTTACAGAAAAAGCCTTAAAAAAAGGATTCAAAATAGGTGATTTAAAAAAGTCTGGTCTTACGGTTTTTAATAAAAAATCTAATAATCATTTTGACTGTTTTCGTCAACGTGTGATATTTCCAATCCATAATCTATCAGGAATGGTTATAGGATTTGGTGGAAGAACGATTGAGAGTAACAGTAACAACCAATTTATCAAATATTTAAATTCATCTGAAAGTAATCTTTTTCAAAAAAGCAAAATTTTATATGGATTATTCCAGGCAAAAACATCCATTTTAAAAGAAAATTTTTGTTATTTAGTAGAAGGATATACAGATGTCATTTCTTTACATCAGTCTGGAATAAAAAATGTTGTTTCCTCTTCTGGAACTGCTCTGACTCTTGATCAAATCCTATTGATCAAGAAATTTACGAAAACTATAGTTCTATTTTATGATGGAGATAGATCTGGGGTTCAAGCTTCTTTAAGAGGAATCAATATGTTTTTGGAACAAGAAATGAATCTTCGGATATTATTTCTTTCTAATGGAGAAGATCCAGATTCTCTAGCAAAGAAATATTCCTCTTTTCAATTGAAAGATTTTATAGAAAAAAATAGTTACAATTTTGTTTCTTTTAAAAAGAAAGTATATGACAAATTTCACAAAGATGATCCAATTAAAAAATCATTTTTAGTTGTAAATATTTTGAATAGTATTTTCAAAATACCCAATGTTATCCAACAGGAATTATATTTACAAGAAACTTCCAAAGTATTAGAACTTCGGCAAGAAATTCTAATTTCTGAATTTAAAAAAATTAGGAATAAAAGAACGAGAAAAAGACTTGATCATCAAAAGAAGATTGTTCCTCATAGGAGGAGGGATTCTCCTCCTCCTATGATGGAAGAAATGGAAGAAAAGTTGATTCAGTTTATTTTAAATCATGGAGATAAAATAATAAAAAAAGGAAAAAACGAAATTACAGTTCTTGAAGAAGTATTGCATACTTTTAAATGCCATAATTTACGTTTTTCTTTGGATTATAATCAGAAATTTTTTGAAAATATATGCAATAAAATAGTAAAAAAAGTAAAATTGAATAGTTCAAAAAAACAGACCTATTATTCATTATCCAAATGGGAGAAAAAAGGGATTGAAGTTTCTTCCGAAGAAGATAACATAGACAAATACCTCACTGATATGTTATTGAGGTATCAATTACAATGGATTTTGAAATCAATTCAACAAGAAATTATGCATTTTCAAAAAAATAGAAAAAATGATGATGACAAGAATAATCTCATCAAAAAAATAATGCATTTAACAAATATAAAAAATGAACTTAATAAAAAATTACATAGGTATGTATAAAATTTTTGTTTCAGTTCTATGAACAACATATTTTAGTAGATTTCTTTGCTTTTTGATTCTTATATTATAAGAATTTTGGTAAATTCGTGCATATAATATACTTATACTAGAAAAATGAATACTTTAATTACAAAAAAAGCGCCTAGTTTTACATCTAGTGCGGTATTGAATGGAAAAAATATTGTAAAAAATTTTACTTTAGAACAATTTAAGGGAAGTAAGTATGTTTTACTTTTTTTCTACCCAAAAGATTTTACTTTTGTTTGTCCTACAGAAATATATGCATTTCAAGAAAAAATAAAAGAATTTGAATCAAGAAATGTCCAAATTATTGCTATTTCTACGGACACGGAACAATCTCACTGGACTTGGTTACAAATGCCAAAAGAAAAAGGAGGTATATTTGGGGTGACTTATCCTATTGTTTCTGATGTCAATAAAACTATTTCCCATAATTATGGAGTTTTATCTGGAGATTGGATTTGTAATCATGATGAAGAATTGAAAGCAACGGGAGAACTTATCGCTTATAGAGGATTATTTTTAATAGATAAAGAAGGAATTATCCGACATCTTTTAATTAATGACTTTCCTTTAGGAAGAAATGTAAATGAAGCAATTCGTATGATAGATGCACTTCAGTATTATGAAAAAAAAGGAGAAGTATGTCCAGCAAATTGGACAAAAGGAAAACGTGCGATAAAAGCTAGTCATAGTGGAATTATAGATTATTTTTCCTCAGAATGAGAATGAATATGGATCTGATATTTTGTCCCGTACGTTATTGTATGTATATTATTTTATATTGTATGGGGAAGGGAGTCGTTAATTAGTGGATGGATCGGATCGATCGATCGTATAGATCGAATTCCTTTTTCCCCTTGGTTTTTTATTATGTTGAAAAAAAAAGTAGCATTTTACACTATGGGGTGTAAATTGAATTACGCAGAAACCTCTACTATTGCAAGAAAATTTTCTGATTTGAATTATGAACATGTTTCTTTCAATAGTTTTGCAGATATTTATGTGATTAATAGTTGTTCTGTCACAAAAAATGCGGAGACTGAATTTAAATGTATTGTACGTTCTGCTATGAGAAAAAACGAAAAAGCTTTTATTATCGCAATAGGATGTTATGCTCAACTTTATCCTAAAGAAATATCTTATATAATAGGAGTTGATCTCGTGTTAGGTTCTGAAGAAAAATTTCATATAATAGATTCTCTTGAGAAAGTTAATTTATCCAAAAAAAATTATCCTGCAAAAGTTCTTTTATCAAAGAAAACATGTTCTTATTTTTCATCGTATTCTTCGCCTTCTTCTACTACTACTATTGGATTTGGATATAATAGAACTCGTTCTTTTTTGAAAATACAAGATGGATGTGATTACAAGTGTAGTTATTGTGTCATTCCTATGGCAAGAGGTCCTTCTCGTTCTGAACATATAGAAAATATATTGAAAAATATCAAATGTCTTTTAAAAAAAGGGGTTAAAGAAATTGTATTAACAGGGGTAAACATTGGAGACTATGGAAAAAAAATATTTCATAAAAATGAACGTCTTACATATACCTTTTTTGATTTAATACAGGAAATAGATCAAATAAAAGAAATAGAAATGGGAAGAATCCGGTTATCTTCAATAGAACCTAATTTGTTGAAAAATGAATATATTGAATTTTTCTCAAAGAGCAAACATTTTGTCCCTCATTTTCATCTTCCTTTACAATCTGGAAGTAATGATATTTTGGGAAAAATGCAAAGACGTTATAGAAGAGAGCTTTATCAAGAAAAAGTGAAAACAATACGAAATTTAATACCAGATGCTTATATAGGTTCAGATATTATTGTTGGATTTCCTGGAGAAACACATAGACATTTTTTAGAAACTTATCATTTTTTGAAACAACTAGATATTTCATCTTTGCATATATTTACCTATTCTCGGAGACCAAATACAAAATCGTATACCATACAACAAGATAATAACGTCTCTAATAGAATACAGAAAAAACGAAACAAAACATTAAGAATTCTTTCAAAGAAAAAATATCGTTCTTTTTGTGAGAAACAAATTCATACAAAAAAAACGGTCTTGTTTGAGAATAATTCTTCTACTACTACGAATAATGAATATTTGTATGGGTATACAGAAAATTATATTAGAACAAAAATTTCTTTTATTCCAACATTTAGAAACACATTACAAGATGTCATTCTAAAAAAAATAGATGAGAAAGATGGGATTATGATTGCTGATGCTTCTACTACTAAATCTAAATCTATGGGATAATTTTTATTATTTTAAATGAATTCTACATGAAAAATTTTTTGAAAAGATTTTTTGACTAAAAGTTTCACTTCTGAAAAGGAAATATGAGGATTATTTCTTAATTCTTTTTTTAAGGAAGTCACTTCTTTATCTTTATCGTCAATTCCACAAGGAATGATATAATTGAAATACCGTAAATCTGTATTGACATTTAAAGCAAATCCATGCATTGTGACCCAACGACTGATTCTAATTCCTATCGCACATATTTTTTTTGATTTCCCTTTGACATTTTTTAACCAAACTCCTGTTTCCCCTTTTTCTCTAACCCCCTTTATTCCATAATTTTCATTTAAAAAATGAATGATAACTTCTTCTAAAAGACGTAGATATTTATGAATATCTGGAAAAAAATAATCCATATTTAAAATAGGATATCCTACTAATTGTCCGGGTCCATGGTAAGTAATATCTCCTCCTCTATCTATTTGATAAAATGTGGCATTTATTTTTTTTAAAAAATCTAATGAGACTAATAAATGTTTATCTTTTTTTCCGTTTTTCCCTATAGTATATACATGTGGATGCTCCACAAATAATAAATATCCGTGAATTTCTTTTTGAGAAAATCTATTTTTTCTTTTTTTTTGTATGAGATCATTAAATAAAGTTTTCTGATAATCCCAAGTTTCTTTATATTCTTTTTTTCCTAAATCCTCGAAGAATAGGATTTTCTTTTTCATAGTTTTAAAAATTTATTTAATATTATATATAAAAAAAACAAATGTACCTTCGTATATCCGTATGGATATTCCCTCTGCATGAAAAAAAATAAGGATATTTCTATGCTTCATTTATCAGAACAACAAATTATACGTATAAAAAAATTAAATCAACTAAAATTATTAGGAATCAACCCTTATCCATCAGAAGAATATTGTATTACAACTACTATTGTGAATATACAAAAGAAATTTACAGAAAAAGAAACTGTCAGTATTGCTGGACGTTTAATTCGTTTACGTATTTTAGGAAAAGCTTCTTTTGGAGAGATTCAAGATCATACAGGTCGTATTCAAATTTATTTGACTAAAAATCATTTTGATTCAGAAAAAATGGGAAAAGAGGATTCCTACAATATTTTTAAAAAACTTATAGATATAGGAGATATTATTGGAGTGAAAGGTTTTTTATTTAAGACAAAAATGAATGAAATGACAATACATGTTCATAGATTCACTTTACTCTCTAAATCTTTACGCCCATTACCACAAGTGAAAATGGATCAGAATAAAAAAATATATGATGCTTTTTCTAATACGGAACAACGTTATCGTATGCGTTATGTTGATCTAATTGTAAATGATCATGTAAAAGAAATTTTTTTAAAAAGGACTCGGATCATACGGGAAATGAGAAATTTTTTAGATAAAAAAGGATATATAGAGGTGGATACCCCTGCTTTACAATCCATTCCTGGAGGAGCTGTAGCTCGTCCTTTTGTGACCTATCATAATTCACTTGGAATTCCATTGTATTTACGTATTGCTAATGAACTTTATTTGAAAAGACTTATAATTGGTGGATTTCACGGAGTATATGAATTTTCTAAGAATTTTAGAAATGAGGGTATGGATAAAATTCATAATCCAGAATTTACTGTGTTAGAGCTTTATGTCGCTTACAAAGATTATTATTGGATGATGAAATTTACAGAAGAACTGATGAAGTGGATTTACAATAAAATAGTCCAAAAAAAAGACATTTTAATAGAAGAAAACAAAAAGATTAATTTTCAAAACCCATTTCCAAGAATCCCTATATTGAACGCTATTAAAACACATACGGGATTTGATATTAAAGATATGGAAGAGGATGACTTAAGAAAAGTTTGTAAACAATTGAATATAGAGGAAAATCTAAAAATAAGTAAAGCTAAACTGATTGAGACAATTTTTGAAGAAAAATGCGAAAAACATTACATCAATCCTACTTTTATTATTGATTATCCTTTAGAAATGAGCCCTTTAACTAAAAAACATCGTCATAAAAAAAATTTATCAGAACGTTTTGAACTGATTATTAATGGACAAGAAATTGCTAATGCCTATTCAGAACTTAATGATCCCATAGATCAACTTGAACGTTTTAGAGAACAAATCAAATTGTCCGAAAAAAAGACAGATGAATCTATGTTTATTGATAAAGATTTTATACGTGCTTTAGAATTTGGAATGCCTCCCACTGCAGGAATTGGAATTGGGATAGACAGATTGGTAATGTTACTCACAAAACAAAATTCTATTCAAGAAGTATTATTTTTTCCGCAAATGCGTCCAGAACCAGAAAAATAATAAGTCAAAACTCATCTTTATTTTTTTTTCTGTTTCTTCTCTTAGCTTATTTTTATTTTTTTAGTATTCCTAATACTTTTAATCCGTTTTCTGTCGCAATTTGAACCAAATGATCTATGTCATAATAATGACAAGCTTCTAACATCACACGTAATTCTATCCAAAGATTTCCATCAGAAAAGGGTTTGTATATATCACAGATATTATCTGTTCCAAAAGCGACTATGATTCCTTCAGGAACCATTTCATCTACTGGAGTGATAGAATTATGACTCGGGGTCAAACGTTCACTTCTAGTATGATCTATCCAAGCAATAGGACAAGATATTACCATTAAATTCGCTTTTTTCATTAATTGGTATATTTCATAACGATATTTTCTAGTATGCGATGCTAAAGAAATACTATGAATAGCCACTACTTTTCCTTGCATTCCATGTTCAATTGTTTTTTTTGCCAGTTTTTCAGTTTCTTTTTCTTCACTCGTATTAAATTGATCTACATGAACATGTACTAATTTTCCATTTTTTTTAGCAGTGTTCAATAAAACATCAATATGTTCGTCTTCTCTCCCATAATCTTTAGCGGGTAATCCACCAATAATATCCACAAATTCTATTGATTTATCAAACCAATATTTGGATTTTTTATCCAAAACTCCTTTAAGAACTTGATTCGCAAAACGAATATGGATAGAATGACCATAATTTTTTTTTAACTTTTTTGCGGCTTTTAAGGCGCGTTCTTCAATAATTTCATCTACATCTATGAAAGTACACAAAGCTTGTGTTCCTTGTATTAAGAAGTATTCCAAAGCTTTTTCCATACGAAGATAAATGTCTTCTTCTGTCGCTAAACGTTTCATTTCATCAACCAAATACCATTTTTTTTCAAGGGTAGAATAAGAGTATTGAAAATTTTTTTTTGTTAAAGTATAAGCTCTATCTAAGTGAGCATGAGCATTCACCCATCCTCCTTTTTCTTTTATTTTTTCTATAAAAATTTTTTTAGGGTTCATAATTATTTATTGGTTGTTGGAAATCCAAATCACTTTTTTGGTGATAAAAAATGGTTCTTGAAAAGAATGATATAGAGAATATTCTACAGCATGAGGAAATTCTTCTAATTCTTTAGAAAGGTCTCCTCCTTTTAAAAATAAGGATCCATTTGGAATGATTGAATTAGATTTATATCTAAATTTATTTTTAATCCAATTCTGTATTTTTGATGTTTTTGCCACAGCTCTGCTTACAACAAAATCAAATTTATTTTCTAATTTTTCTGCACGCATACAAATAGCATGTGCATTTTTTAAATGCAAATTTTTTATAATTTCCTCTACAATTTTTATTTTTTTATTAATAGAATCAACTAATATAAATTCTGTGTAAGGAAAAACTATGGATAAAGGAATCCCTGGAAATCCACCTCCCGTTCCCAAATCCATAACACGGGATCCATAAAAAAAAGAAAAAACTTTAGCGATCCCTAAACAAAAAAGGACATGTTTTTGATAAAAGTCGGAAAATGTTTTTTTGGAAATAATATTTACAGAAGCATTCCAGTATGTATATAATTTTTTTAAAGATGATAATTGATCAATTTGTTTATTCAATAAATCTGGAAAATATTTTTGAATCAATTCCATATGTTAATTAATTTATCTTATAGGATGGGTTAGAAATAATATTCAAATTTATTTAGATTTGTAATCATTTCAAATTTTCTATCTATGAAAAATAGATTATTATCCCATCGTTTACAAAATATATCTTATTCTCAAACTTTAGCTATGTCTGGAAAAGCTAGAGAATTAAAAAAAAAAGGATATGACATTATTAATTTAAGTTTGGGAGAACCAAATTTTTTTCCCCCTGATTTTGTTTTAGAAGCCGCAAAAAAAGCGATTGATGAAGGGTTTCATTATTATACTCCCGTATCTGGATATTTAGAACTGAGAGAAATAATATGCAAAAAATTTTTTCGTGATAATGAATTGAAATATTCAACGTCTCAAATTGTGGTTTCTACCGGTGGAAAACAATCTATTATGAATGTTCTTTTATCTTTACTTAATAGAAATGATGAAGTCATTATTCCATCACCCTATTGGGTGAGTTATTATCAAATGGTAAAATTGTGTGAAGCTTCTCCTGTAATCATCCCAACGACTATGAAAACAAATTTTAAGATTCATCCCGAACAATTAGAAAAAGCGATTACACCTAAAACAAAATTATTTATTTTTAGTACCCCCTGCAATCCTACAGGAAGTGTTTACTCCTATAAAGAATTAGAAGATTTAGTCGAAGTTTTTAAGAAATATTCAAAAATCATCATTCTTTCTGATGAGATTTATGAACACATTTGTTACTCAGGAAAACATACCAGTATTGGTATTTTTTCTGATATTCATAATCAAGTTGTTACACTGAATGGATTATCTAAAGCGTTTTCTATGACTGGATGGAGAATCGGATATATTGGAGCTCCAGAATGGATTGCTAAGTCTTGTGATAAAATACAGGGACAAACAACATCTTGTGCTAATTCCATTGCACAACGTGCAGCGATTTCTGCATTACAAGCTTCCCCCAATCAAATTGGATATATGATCAAGGAATTTAAACAGAGAAGAAATTTAGTTTTGAAAATGATAAAAAAAATTCCTGGATTTCAAGTGAATGAACCTGATGGCGCTTTTTATGTTTTTCCAAATGTTTCAGATTTTTTTGGAAAGAAATTTAATGGAAAAATTATTCATAATGCTGATGAATTATCAGATTTTTTACTTGAAAAAGCTCAAGTAGCTACTGTTAGTGGAAGCGCTTTTGGCGATAATGAAAGTTTACGTATTTCTTATTCTTCCACAGAGGGTCAAATAATAAAAGCTTTGACAAGAATAAAACAAGCGTTATTAAATTAATTTTTAGGGTGGGGTGGGTGGACGACCGGATTCGAACCGGCGACCCTCAGAACCACAATCTGATGCTCTCAACCAACTGAGCTACGTCCACCATCATAACAACCATAAGAAGAAGCAAGCATATAATAAAATAAGTAAGTTTATTTAGAGTTAGTAGTAGTAGTATCGTCGTTAGTATTAGGGAATTTCTCTAAATGAATTTTGTATGACAAAGATAGACAATTAATTTTATTTGTTTGTTATTTTATATTAAATTAATACATATACATACATAATACAACATATTCTCTTAAGATAAGAATAAAAAATAATAATTATATGCAAAAACTTTCTATAATTTTTTTACAGTAAGAGAACAGATCATTATATATCAATTTCATGATGAATTTTTTTTCTTGAATGGGATATAAAAGATGAACATTGGCTCCTGCATCTAGTGTAAAATAGATATTTTTTCTGCTTTGTTTTCTAAAATCCCATACTTTATAAAGAACGTTCAGTGTATTTGGTTTCATCCATAAAAAATAGGGATGAGAGGTCATAATCATGGCATGAAGACTCAAAGCTTCATGTTCTATTAATTCTCCAAAATCTTGTAAATCTCCTACTTTTAATATAGAGATCAGTCTCTCCATATTTTTATTAGCACATTTTAATCTCTCTTTAGCATAAGGATTATAATTCATTAGTTGATGTCCTTTTGAACTAGATATTTCTTTAGGATCTTCATCTATGACTAAAATAGTATCTACCATTTTTGTAAAAATAGGATGGACTTGATAGGGGTAGGGAATAGCATAAAGATTATTACTTCCTTTTATGGATTTATGCCCACCCCAAACTACAAGTCCAGGATAAATAGATCGACAAGCACTACCGGACCCTAATCTAGCTAAAAAAGAAGCTTTTTTTAAAAAAAAATCTTCCTTCAAAGAAGAAACTAATTTTTTTTCTATTTCCATGATACATAAAGCTAAAGCGCTCATAGAGGAAGCAGAAGAAGCGATTCCACTACTATGTGGAAAAGTGTTTTCTGTTTCTATCACAAAATTAAAATCTCGTAAATAAGAACAATAAAATGAAATTCTATGAAAAAATTCTAAAATTTTTGGAATAAAACTGATTTTTTCTTTTCCCGAAAAAAAAACTCTTACAGAAAAATTTCTTTCTTTTCTTTTTTTAAGATGGTAAATCAATCGTGTTACCGTGTAAACATCTACTAGGGAATAACTAATAGACGAATTCAACGGGATTTGAATTTTATTCTTTTTTTTTCCCCAATATTTTATTAGAGCAATATTGGAAAAACTCTTTTTTGTGACTACTCCATTTGGATCTATAGAATATTTTTGTTTTCTATAAAAAAACTTCTTCAAATTCAAAACAAAAATTCGTAATACGATTCAATTCATTAATCTTGATCACGTTTTTTTATATAATCTAACATTTTTTCATCGTCTAATTCTCCTTCGGAACGAGCTATCACACAACTAGCTAATCCATTTCCTATAACATTTACGGTAGTTCTAGCCATATCCATTAATTCATCTATTCCTATAATCGCTAAAATAGGCCAAGTCGGTAATCCAAAAGATGCTACAGTAGCTAAAAGAATGACTAAAGAGGCTCTAGGAACTCCGGCGACACCTTTACTTGTTAAAATTAAAGTTAACCCGATAAAGATTTGCTGACTAAAACTTAAAGGGATTCCAGAAGCTTGTGCGACGAATACAGTAGCTAAAGATAGATAAAGAGTAGTCCCATCTAAATTAAAACTATACCCTGCAGGAATAACAAAAGCAATAATTTTTCTAGGAACCCCTAATTTCTCTAAATTTTCCATAAGAAGAGGTAAAGCCGATTCTGAACTTGTAGTAGCAAATGCTAATGATACAGGTTCAGTTAAGGCTTTAACAAAACCTCTTAAAGGGACTTTTATCCATAAAAGAATGGGAAATAAAACAAATATCAAAAAGATCAGTAAAGCGATATAAAGTGTTAATAATAACTGAAAAAGATTATATAATATATCCAATCCCATATGTCCTACTGTATAAGCAATAGCGGATCCTACTCCTATAGGAGCGAAATACATAATTATCTTAGTAAATTTAAACATGATCTCGGAAAGACTCTCTGCAAAGAGTAATATAGGGGTACGTTTTTTTTCATCCAAGAATACCATAGATATCCCAAATATGACGGAAAATACAACAATAGGGAGTACATCTCCATGATATATTGACTTAATAAAATTTTCTGGAAATACATGAAGAATAGTCTCTTGCCAAGTTTTACTTTCTACTTTAGGCAATTGTTGTTCCGTGATTCCTGATGGCATTACAATTCCTACTCCCGCTTGAGATAAATTAATTGCAATAAGACCTATGAACAATGCGAGAGTGGTAACTATTTCGAAATAAAGAAGGGATTTCCATCCCATATTCCCTAATTGTTTAATATTTGAATGACTCGCTATCCCAACAACTAAAGTGGAAAATAAGATGGGAGCTATAATTGTTTTGATCATTCTTAAAAAAATTTGAGATAAAAATCTCAATTCTATAGCTATCTTTGGAAAATCTATTCCTACTTCTATTCCTATAATGATGGATAACAAAATCCAAGTAGTTAAGTCCTTTTTAAGAAAGGCATATAACATAAAAAGAGATATGACAAAATATCTAAATATGCAAAGAGGAAATTTTTCCAATCCCAAAAAGGATTTTAATAAGTGGATCAACACATATGCTAAAACACTTAAAAATGCTATTAGTAAAATTTTTTCTTTTTTTACTTTCATTCCAATACTCATTTTGTAAAATTCAACATTTCTCAGAAAAAAGTGTATTTGTATTCTTCTTCCCCAAACACAAAAAAAAATACGGCAACAGACCCGCAGGGACTCGAACCCCAACTAACAGAACCAAAATCTGCTGTGCTACCGTTACACAACGGGTCTTATAAAATATGAAAAATGTAAATATATACCATTTTTTTTTCAAAAACATTATAATAAGTAAAGGAAGGAAAGTGATAGGGTGTATGGATTCATAAGTCTGTTTTTCAACAATAAATCGTCATATTCATTTATTGTATGATAGAGAAAAAAAAGATAATTTTGTATTTTTAGTTAGTCTTCTACTAATGAAGTCAAGAAATTTTTGATTCTTGAAATCAAAACATCATAAAAATTATGTCTGTAAAAATACGTTTAAAAAGAATTGGTAAAAAACATAATCCTGTTTATCATATAGTTGTATCAGACTCTCGTTCTCCAAGAGATGGAAAATTTATTGAAAAACTAGGAACTTATAATCCTCATACGGATCCTCCTTCAACAGTATTAAAAATGAAAAATGCTGTTTCATGGTTGATGAAAGGAGCACAACCTACAGAAACGGTAAAATCCATTTTTTCTAAAAATGGTGTATTCCTCAAAAAACATTTATTAGAAGGAGTAAAAAAAGGCGTATTAACTGATGAAGAAGTCCATAGAAAATTTCATATGTGGTACAAACAAAAAAAAATATAAAATTCAATAGTTTTATTCCATGTAACATGGAAATCCTATAATTTTTGAAAGTTCTAATTCCATAGGCTTATTCATAGAAAAATATCCTATTTGTTCTCTTCTTAAAGAAAGTAAATATGCTCCACTTTTTAATGCTTGACCAAAATCTTTAGCTATAGATCTAATATAAGTTCCTTTCCCACATTCTATAAAAAATTTGATATAGGGAATTCTAATTTTTAGAATGTAAAATTGATAAATTTTTACACGTCTAGGTTTCAGATGACTGATTTTTTTGCCTTTTCTAGCATACTCATAGGATCGTTTTCCTTTTATTTGTAAGGCAGAAAAATAGGGAGGAAATTGATCAATTTCACCTAGAAATTTTTTTTTAGAAACTTGTTGAATCAATTCAGGAGTAATGTGAGATAAAGAAGAAAAATTACATTCTTCTGTTTCTGAATCAAATGATGGAGTTTCACATCCAAGCTTTATAATTCCTGTATAAATTTTATTGTAATTTTGAATACGATTTACTTGTTTCGTATATCTTCCTGTCAAAACAATTAAAAGTCCTGTTGCGAGAGGATCTAAAGTCCCCGCATGTCCTATTTTCAATGAATTTATAGAAGAAAGAGAACTTCTAATCTTTTTCCTAATTTTTTTCACTACTTCAAAAGAAGTATACCCCCATGGTTTATCTATTAATAAACGTTTTCCATGTATGAATTCTGAATAATTCAAAATCAAAATTTTATAATACAAAAAAATAATGAATCACGATAAAAACAATTCCCAAGATGATTCTGTAGTATCCGAATAATTTAAAATTATTTTTTTTTAGATATGTCATAAAGCATTTGATAGCAATCATTCCTGTAATAAAAGATACTATATTTCCAATAACTAATAATCCTATTTCTTGCAATAAGAATGGTTTCCATAATAAATTTGGAAAAATAAAAAATCTACGAAAATCAAATGAAAAATGAAAATAAGAGTCAAATAACTTTTTACATGTAGCAATCCCAATAATAGGGACGGATAAAAAAAAAGAAAATTCAATAGACTTTCTTCTATTAATATTTTGTAGCATACAAGAAACGATTGTCGTCGCACTTCTAGATACTCCTGGAATCAGAGCCATACATTGACATAATCCAATAATAAAAGCTTTAAAATAAGTGATCCTACTATTTTTAGTCAAGTTTTTTTCATAATAATTTTCTACTTTTAGAATGATTAATCCTCCTATAAAAATGGATATGGCTACCATCAGTGGATTTTCTAAAAAAAAATTTATTTTATTATTCAATAAAAAACCAAAAAATCCTATGGGAAGACTAGCTATCAAAATTTTTAGATAAAAATCCCATTTTCGAAAAAAAAACTGTTTTCTATATAAAACGAATACAGATAAAACAGCTCCAAACTGAACAGTGATTAGAAATAATTTAGTTATTTTTTTTTCAAGTATCCCCATCATAGATGCTGCAATAATCATGTGTCCTGTAGAAGAAATAGGGAAGAACTCTGTAAGACCTTCAATAATACCTAATAGGATTGATTGGGTATAATTCATTAATTTTTTATTATTTTTGTCAATCCAAAAAAAGAAAGAAAATGTTTATGATTAAACATCAATTTTTGCATGTATCGCATTGGTTTCTATAAAATTTCTACGAGGAGGAACTTCATCTCCCATAAGAATGGAGAATATTTTATCGGCTTCCGAATGATTTTCTATATGAACCTTTCGTAAGGTTCTTTTTTTAGGGTTCATAGTCGTTTCCCAAAGTTGTTCTGCATTCATTTCTCCTAATCCTTTATAACGTTGAACATTGACATGTTTTCTTCCTCCTAATCTATTGAGAATGGCTTCTCTTTCCTGATCATTCCAAGCATATTGAGAATGATTTCCTTTTTTGATTAAATAAAGTGGTGGCGTAGCAATATAAATATGTCCTTTTTCTATTAAAGGTTTCATATAACGAAAGAATAATGTTAAAATCAAAGTTGAAATATGACTTCCATCTATATCAGCGTCTGTCATAATGATAATTTTATTGTATCTAAGTTTTGTGACATTTAAAATTTTTTGATTTTCTTCTGTTCCAATAGAAACTCCTAAAGAAGTAAATATGTTTCTTATTTCCTCATTTTCGAATATTTTATATTGCATTGCTTTTTCTACATTTAGTATTTTTCCTCGCAAAGGTAAAATAGCTTGAAAATTTCTATCTCTCCCTTGTTTAGCTGTTCCACCTGCAGAATCTCCTTCTACTAAATAAATTTCACAAGTTTCTGGATTGTTTAAAGAACAATCTGCTAACTTTCCAGGTAAAAGACTGCTACTTACTGGATTTTTTCTTTGTATGAATTCACGTGCTTTTTTAGCTGCTTGACGTGCTTTAGCCGCTAATATCACCTTATCAATAATTTTTTTTCTATCTACAGGATGTTCTTCTAAATAAATATTAAACATTTCCCCTACAATTTTCTCTACAACTCCTCCTACTTCGTGATTACTTAATTTTGTTTTAGTTTGTCCCTCAAATTGAGGCTCCATAACTCTAACAGATATAATAGCTGTAATTCCTTCTCGGAAATCATCTCCCGTAAATTCCACTTTATCCTTATTGGAAAAAATTCCATGTCCTTCTGCATATTTTTTTAACGTTCTGGTTAAAGCTCTTCGAAATCCAGAAAGATGTGTCCCTCCTTCATAAGTATTTATGTTATTAACATAAGAATAAATTCTTTCTTTAAAAGAAGTATTGTATTGCATAGCTACTTCCACAAAAGTATTTTCTTTCTCTCCTTCAATAAAAAGAATATTTTTTGTTAATGATTCTTGATTTTTATCTAGAATAGGAAGATATTCTTTTAATCCATTTTTAGAAAAAAAATACTCTTTTTTTGAATTATTTTCTATGTTGTTTTTTTCATATGTTAAAAATAAGTGAAGTCCTTTATTTAAAAAAGATAATTCTTTCAAACGTGTAGACAATATATCATAATTATATATAATAGAACTAAAAATAGAACTATCAGCTAGATAATGAATTTTTGTTCCTTGCATATTCGTTTCCCCTAAATTTTTTACCTCATAAACAGGTTTTCCTTTGAAATATTCTTGTTGATAAATTTTTCCATTTCTGTAAATTGTAACTATAAGTTTTTTTGATAAAGCATTAACACAGGATATTCCTACTCCATGCAACCCTCCAGAAACTTTATAGGAATTCTTATCAAACTTTCCACCTGCACCAATTTTCGTCATAACCACTTCAAGAGCAGACTTACCTTCTTTTTTATGAATGTCTATTGGGATTCCACGTCCATTGTCTAATACTGTCACAAATCCATTTTTGTGAATAGTTACCCATATTTTATTACAAAAACCTGCCAATGCTTCATCAACAGAATTATCTATTACTTCGAAGACCAAATGATGCAACCCTCTAATTCCTACATCTCCAATATACATAGAAGGTCTAAGTCTTATATGCTCAATTCCTTCTAGAGATTGTATACTATCTGCCGTATACATAGTAGTAGGAGAAGAAGAAATAGAGTCGGTATTTTTTTTTTTATTATTATTCTCATTATGTTTGTTCATAATCCATGAATTTTATTAGAATAAATTTTTCCTATTTCCATAAAAATTTATAGTTTTATAATAATATTATATTCTATACAAAATAAAGATAGATAAAATCTAAAAAATATTACTACGTGAAAATTTGGGAAAAAAATAATATTATTAAAAATAAAGAAATAGAAGATTTTACTTCAGGAAAAGATTCTGAATTAGATATACTTCTGGCTCCACATGATGTTATAGGAACCATCGCTCATGTGATTATGTTAGAAAATATTGGATTGTTAAATAAAAAAGATTTAGAAGTTTTAATTCAAGAATTACGAAATATTTATATCAACGAAATATTAACAAATCATTTTATAATAAATGAAGGAATAGAAGATATTCATTCTCAAATAGAATTCTTATTAACAGATCGTTTAGGAGAAGTAGGAAAAAAAATTCATAGTGGTAGATCAAGAAATGATCAAATTTTGGTAGATTTGAAACTATTTGTTAGAGAAAAAATCAAAGAAATTGTATTCATCATCTCTTCTTTTTTTGACTTCTTATTAGAATTAAGTGAACAATATAAAAACGTATTAGTCCCTGGGTACACTCATTATCAAATAGCGATGCCTTCTTCTTTTGGTCTTTGGTTTGCTGCTTATGCAGAAAGTTTGATAGATGATATGTTGTTAATTCGTACAGCTTATCGTATTACCAATAAAAACCCTTTAGGATCCGCAGCTGGGTACGGATCTTCTTTTCCTTTAAATCGTAAAATGACCACTGAATTATTAGGATTTGAAAATTTAAATTATAACGTTGTATATGCTCAAATGGGACGTGGAAAAATGGAAAGAATAGTTACAGAATCACTTTCTTCTTGCGCAAGAACTTTGAGTAAAATGGCTCAAGATATTTGCTTATATTTAAGTCAAAATTTCAATTTCATTAGTTTTCCTGATCATCTAACTACCGGTTCTAGTATCATGCCTCATAAGAAAAATCCAGATGTTTTTGAGATCATCAGAGCAAAATGTAATAGGATCTCTTCTTTGCCAAATGAAATTTCTTTAATTTCGTCCAATTTGTGTTCAGGATATCATAGAGATTTTCAAATTATTAAAGAAAGATTCCTTCCTGTTTTTGATGAATTAAAAAAATGTTTTTCTATATTTAGGTATATGTTAAACAATATCATAGTGAAAAATGATATCCTGAAAGAGGATAAATATCACTATTTATTCAGTGTAGAAGTTGTTAATAAACTAGTCAAAGAAGGTTACTCATTTAGAGAAGCTTATCAAAAAGTAGGATTGGATATCCAAAATGGATCTTTTAAACCATTGACAAAAGAGATATTTTCTCATTCTCATGAAGGGAGTATAGGAAATTTATGTAATCAAAAAATTAGAAAAATGATGCAAGATGTAATCAAAGAATTTGATTTCGAAAAAATAGATAAAGTGATTGAACGATTAATTTATGGAAAAATTCATTTAATTTGATCAATATTTTATTTTTTTTTTATTAATTCCTGCAAGGATTTTTTAGATTTCCAATCTTTTATTTTTTTATGATGTCCAGATAAAAGAATTTTTGGGACTTCCCAACCTTTGTAGATTTTTGGACGGGTATAAAGAGGAGGAGGTGGAATAGTTTTTTGAAAAGAATCCGTAAGAATAGAATCTGTATTATTGATGACTCCAGGTAACAATCTGGATATTGCCTCTACTATTACAGCTGCCGCAAGTTCTCCCCCAGACAAAACATAATGCCCAATAGATATTTCTTTGGAAATCAAGTGATCTCTAATTCTCTGATCAATTCCTTTGTAACGTCCACAAAGAATAAGAATATTTTTTTTGTGAGTTAATTCGTGAGCATCTTTTTGTGAGAAAACTTTTCCATCAGGAGTCATGAAAATTTTTTCATCATAATCTCTTTCGGATAAAAGATTGGAAAAACATTGATATACAGGTTCTATTCTAATCACCATTCCATCTCCTCCACCATAAGGATAATCGTCCACTTGCTTACGTTTTCCAATTCCATACTGTTTTAAATCATGAACATAAATTTCAATTAATCCTTTGTCTATAGCTTTTTTTAAAATAGAATTGGAGAATGTACCCTTGAGAATTTCAGGAATAACGCTAACAATATCGAAACGCATGATTCTTAAGTTTAGTTTTTATTATAAATATAATTGACTCATAAAAATCTATGAATGAAACTAATGAAAAAATTCTACCTTTGTCATACATAATAATTTTTTATTTCATAAGGTAATAATGAGTTATATAGTCTCTATAGTTGGTCGTCCAAATGTAGGAAAATCTACCCTATTTAACCGTCTTGTAGGACGAAAAAAAGCGATTGTTCATATCAAAAGCGGTGTAACAAGAGATCGTATTTATGGAAATTCTGAATGGAATGGAGTTCCGTTTTCTATAATAGATACAGGAGGATATACTTCTTTTTATAAGAAGAATGCAGAAAAAAATAATAACAATGTTCTTGAAAAAGAAATTAGAAACCAAATTTTAATCTCTGTAAAAGAATCGGATGTCATTTTATTTTTAGTAGATATACAAATGGGGATTTTAGATACGGATAGAGAAATTTCTCAAATATTAAGAAAATTAAAAAAAACTATTTTGTTAGTCGTGAATAAAGTAGATAATGGAAAATACATGTATTACGATACAGATTTTTTTCTGTTAGGATTTAGCAACTATTACTGTATATCTGCTATAAATGGTAGTGGAACAGGAGAATTATTAGATAGATTAATAGAAATCTTGAAAAGAATAAGAAAAAAAATAAGAATAGAGAAAAACGAGGATATTCCCCGTTTCTCTGTCATTGGTCGTCCAAATGTAGGAAAATCGACATTGATTAACTCTTTTTTAGAAAAAAACCATCATATTGTCACAAATATTTCTGGAACTACTAGAGATAGTCTAGATGTATTCTACAAAAAATGGGGATATAAATGTATTTTAGTGGATACCCCAGGAGTGAGAAAAAAATCAAAAATTAGTGAAAGTCTTGAATTTTATTCTACTATGAGAACGGTAAAAACGATTGAATATACAGATATTTGTCTTTTGATGGTGGACGCTGTTCGTGGATGGGAAGCACAAGATACGAATATTTTCCGATTAATTGAAAGAAATTCCAAAGGAATCATAATTCTTATGAATAAATGGGATTTATTATTAAGTAGAAATTTTTCTAAGAAAAATTACGAAATTTCTATTAGAAAAAAAATTGCTCCATTTGATAATGTTCCTATTTTTTTTATCTCTGCTAAAAAAAAAGTAGGAATAAACAAGATACTCTCTACAGCTCATCAAGTTTTTCAATTACGTAAAAATAGATTAAAAACAAATCTCTTAAATAGAGTGATGTTACCCATTATGCAAAACAATCCTCCTCCTTCTGTAAAAAAAAAGTTGATAACAATCAAATATTGTACTCAGCTACCCACATATACGCCAAAATTTATTTTTTTTTCTAATTTTCCCCAGTATATAAAAAAATCTTATAAAAGATTTATTGAAAATAAGATTCGTTATCACTTTGATTTCAGAGGAGTTCCTATACAAATTTTTTTTAGAAAAAAATAATTTGTCTAATTTTTGATGAAAAAAACTTTTTTTTCTTTATACGGTGATAACACATTTAATAGGAAAATTAATAGAAAAAAATCAATCTTATTTAATAATAGATTGTCATGGAATAGGATATTATATTCATATATCTTCGTATACTTATTCGTCATTATTAGAAAAAAAAGAAGGAAAAAAAATACACATATATACTTATCTTTTTATAAAAGAAAATCAACATGTTTTGTATGGATTTTTTGATAAAATAGAGAGAAAAATATTTTCATGTTTGATCTCTGTCAATGGAATAGGTCCAAATTCTGCTGTAATTTTATTGTCTTCCTTAACTCCATATGAAATAGAAAAATCTATATATCAAGAAGATATAGAAACATTTAATAGAGTAAAGGGAATCGGAATAAAAACAGCAAAAAGAATTATAATTGAACTGAAGGATAAAATTTCTAAAGTTTTTTTTCCTAAGAAGAAAACAGGAAAAAACAACGTTAAAGAAAACTTCCCTAATATAATAAAAAAAGAAGCTTTAAGTGCTTTGAACGTCCTTGGTTTTTCTCCTAAAGAATCTAATAAAGTTTTGGATGAAATTTTAGAGAAACATCCAGAATTTTCTGTAGAAACCCTCATCAAAGAATCTTTAAAAAAAATTGCAAAATCATAAGAATTATAAAAAAAAACAACCCCTAAAAATGATATACTTTTGTTTTTTTCTTGAAATTGATTATTAATTAGATTATTAATTAATACTTAACTCTTTATGAAACTTTTTTATCCCTCAATTATAGTGATCCTTTTTGTATTATCTATTTTTGATCTTATTGTGGGTTTGATTAATGATGCCGTAAATTTTTTAAATTCCGCTATTGGATCTCAAGTTGCTTCTCGTAAAACAATCATAATTTTTTCTAGTTTAGGCATTTTATTGGGAGCTTTTTTATCAAGTGGAATGATGGAAGTCGCAAGAAAAGGAGTTTTTGATCCTTCCTATTTTTATTTTTCTGATCTTACTTTTATTTTTTTATCTGTAATGATCTCCGATATTATTTTATTGGATGTTTTTAACACATTAGGATTACCTACTTCTACTACAGTTTCTATGGTATTCTGTTTATTAGGCGGAGCATTCAGTATCTCCATGATAAAAATGTATTACAGTCATGAACCTCTTCATCATTTAAGTCAATACATTAAAGCGGAAAAAACATTAACAATCAGTATAGGAATTTTTTTATCTATTATAATTTCTTTTGTATCTGGTGCTTTTATTCACTATTTTGTACGATTTTTATTAAGTTTTGAATATAAAAATAGATTAAAATATGTAATCATATGGGCCGCTATTTCATTGAGTAGTATGACTTATTTTCTTATTGTAAAAGGACTGTATAGTACTTTACAAGGATTCGATAATTTTACAGGAGGATTTTCCTTATTTATCCATTTTATTATAAGATGGATTCACAATCATTTTTTTGTTTTTTTATTTGTATTATTTTCTACATGGATTATTGTAGCAAATCTATTTGTTTCTCTAGGATATAATATCTTAAAATTTGTCGTATTATATGGGACATTTTCATTAGCAATGGCATTTGCTGGAAATGATTTAGTAAACTTTATAGGAATTCCTATAGCAAGTATCCAATCTTATCATATCTGGAAAGAAGCAGGAAGTCCCCCTGCAGAAAAATTCAATATGAAAAGTTTGTCCGGAAATGTAAAGGTACCATCTTTAGTTTTGATATTTTCAGGAATAATTATGATATTAACACTTTGGTTTTCCAAAAAAACAAAAACAATTACCAGTACGGAAATTAATTTGAGTAGACAAAATGAAGGAACAGAAAAATTTTTATCCAACTCTTTTTCTAGAGGAATCGTTCGATTATTCTTATATTTAGGAAATCAATTTTTTAAATTATTTCCTAAAAGATTTTTGGTTAAAATAGAAAAAAATTTTAAGCAAAAAAAACAACAAAATGACAATGTTGCTTTTGACTTGGTTCGGGCTTCTGCTAATTTAACCATATCTAGTATATTGATCTCTATAGCAACAGTTCATAAACTTCCTTTATCTACAACTTTTGTCACTTTTATGGTTTCTATGGGAACTTCTCTTTCAGATAGAGCTTGGGATAGAGAAAGTGCTGTTTATAGAGTTTCAGGAGTTTTAAAAGTTATAAGAGGGTGGTTTTTAACAGGATTAATAGCTTTTTTGATGGCAGGAGTCACTGCCTATTTTTTGTATTTTGTAAAAGCATGGGCACTTATATTTTTTATTTTTTCAATTATTTTTGTTTTTTATAAGAGTTATCAAAAAAACTCTCAAATAGTGGTAAAAAATAAAAAAGGAGAAGATAAAAAAAGCATTTTTGGAATAGTAGAAGAAGAAATAGAGGATTTAACTTTAGTAAAAACTTTAAAAAAAACTTCTTATTTTTTAGAACCTATACTTGAATCAATAGAAAATATTTATAAAAATAGCATAGAAGGAATTACTCAAGAAAATTTTAAAACTCTTCAATACAGTAGGAAAATTCTTTTAAAAGTAAAAGAAAATTTTTCTAGTATCCATAATTCTTTAATTAGAGTCATTAGAAAAACAAGAAACAGTGAAAGTGAACCAGCTGGTATCCTTTATGTTCATATATACAATAAAACTAAAGAAATCATTGAATCTGCAGATATTATTACGAATAGAACCTTATTTCATGTGATGAATAGTCATAAACCTTTAAAATATCAACAAAAAAAAAATTTAGTTACACTTGAGCATTTTATGATGGAACATTTTAACATTATCAAAAAAAAAATCACAGATAATAATAATAGAAATAGAACATATGAAAAAAAATATGGAAAAGAAGGAAATCATACAAAAATTAAAATTCTCATAAAAATAGAGGAACAAATCAATCAACAGGTAATGGGAATCATTCATCAAAAATATGGAACGAAAAATACTCTATTAATGTTGGATGTGCTTTTACAATCAAAAAAAATTACAGAAAATATAGAAGATATTATTCTAATATACAATAAATACATACCTATTATGTTATTATTAGGATTATGGATCCTATAATTTTTTTTAGAATGTCATCAAATTGCATCCTCGTATATCTGAAAAATCCATTCTTCCTAAGATTTCGAATTCTTCTTCATTGATTTTTTTTCCTAAATCATCGGTAGAAATAAAAGGACAAGATAAATAATTAGATAAATCAATAATATCAATTCCCCCTATTTTATTATTTTTTCTGATATGAATCAAAGGATCTTCCGTATCTCTGATGTATACTTTCATCCAAGGAGGACATCTAAATCTTCCGTTTTTTTTTGCATATGCTTGAGAAAGCAATTCTGTCATTCCATATTCTGAGTGAATATTTTCTACACAGAAACCTTTTTTTAAAACATGATGTAATTCTTCGCGAATGATTTCTTTCCTTTTTCCCTTCATTCCTCCTGTTTCCATAATAATAATATTATTTTTTCTATTTTCGTCTATAATAGGATTTTTGTTTTTCTCTATAAAATCTAATAAGGAAAAACTGAGTCCAAAAATGAAAATATTTTTTTTTATATCTCCTTTCAGGGAAATCCTATCCTTATAAGAAATAAAATGACTTCCGTTTTTATATGTTTTTTGTATCAAATATTTCATCATATAAATTAAGGAAGAATCATTTCTATTTCTTCTTCTAAAAAAGACTGGTGGAAATAAGGCTAAAAATTTGAATGTTTCTATAGCCCCATAAAAGTATTCAAATCCTTTATAAATACTATTAATATAAATCAACAAATCCGATATATAATGTCTACTTTTTATTCCTGTAGTTCCAGTACTTGTGAAAATCATTTCTGGATTTCTCTTTTTTTGACTACTACTACAACAACAAATACAATGTGTTTTAAAAAAGGAAATAGGCAAAAAAGGAATTTCAGAAATTTTTTTAATTTGAAATGGATCAACTTTTAATAATTGAATATAATTTCTGTATATTTTGTTATTTTTTATTTGAAAATTGAATATTTTTAAAGTTAAATCCTCAAATTCTTTTTTTGATGTTATAGAAAAAATATTTTTTTTAAAATTCATTTTTTTATAAAATTTGAAAATAAAAAGTATAATTCTTCTAATTTTCTAAAAAAAAATAGTAGGGGCCCTTTCTTATAGATAGAGAAAATATATTGAAATTCTTTTTCAAAAGAGTTTTTTAAAAAATTATCAGGAATTAAATCTATTTTTTTATTTGCTTCAAGAAGCAAAAGAAGACATATTGATAAATAAAAAAAATATTTAATCATGCCTAATATTCCACCCATCCATTTATCAATAGGATTGATCCATGTAATGACCAAAAAAAATTCTATGATTTTTTTTGTTAAAAAAGCTATAAGAGTTATCAGAAAAAATGAAATTCCTAGAGAGGATACTGTAAAAAAAGGTTCTTGATTATTCCTTATATTTACTTTTTTGATTAAAACATTTGAAGAAAAATGAAATAAATCTACTCCTTTGTAGATTAGAATAAAAAATATCATAAATAAAAATAACTGAGAAAGTAGACCTTTTATAAATCCTTGATATCCACCATATAAAACTATAATTATAATCATTATATCTGAACCAGTCATAATAAGAACTATTTTATTAAATAAAATGAAAAAAAAATTTTTTCAACAATTTCATTTCAATTGGAATAAAGTTATTTTATATATACGAAATCATTTTTGCATAGAAGGAAAAATTGATCCCATTGGAATTATTTACTTGATAGGAATTCAAGAATTAGGAAAAGGTAAAAATAGATTTTTTAATAGAGAAGATAAAATCAATATTCTGCATATTGCAATATGCAGAATATTAGAACCTTTTGGATATTATGTTTTTATTGGAAGAGATAGGGAAGGATGGCCTCATTATTTATTGATAAAAAATCTTCCATTATTAAATAATGAAGAACAATCTTTTTTGATTAAAAAAGCTATCATTCGTTATATGAGTGACGAAAAAATTTTTGATGAAATTATCATGTAATAATGTCATAAAAATTTATGTATGTATTATGGATAAAAAAGAAATGGACAAAATAAGAGAGGAGATCAAGTGTTTTCAAGCTAAAACATATGAGGATTTAGAATTGTTTAGAATTAAATTTTTTGGAAAAAAAAAGGGAATTTTAACTATTTTTTTTAAAAAATTAAAAGAAATTCCATATAAAAAAAGAAAAAATTTAGGTATAATTATCAATGAATTAAAAAAAAATGTTCAAGATAAAATACGATATTATCAAAAAATAAATCTCATAAAAAATAAAACAATATTAAAATTCGATCCTACAATTCCAGGAAAATCTATAGAAATAGGATCTTTACATCCCATATCTATTGTAATAAATAGGATTATAGACATTTTTAAAATGATTGGGTTTTCTTATGTTGAGGGGCCTGAAATAGAAAATGATTGGCATAATTTCACAGCTTTAAATATTCCTATAGATCATCCATCTAGGGAGATGCAGGATACATTTTTTTTGTACAAAAATCCAGACATTTTATTACGGACACATACTTCCTCTGTACAAATACGATATATGAAAAAACATAAGCCTCCTTTTCGTGTTTTATCTATAGGAAAAGTGTATAGAAATGAAACAATTTCATCTCGTTCAAATTTTATGTTTCATCAAGCAGAAGGATTTTATATAGACAAAAAAGTATCCTTTTTAGACCTAAAAAAAATCATTCAATATTTGATAAACTCTCTTTTTGGAGAATCCGTAAAAATACGATTTCGTCCTTCGTATTTTCCATTTACAGAACCTAGTGCTGAAGTGGATCTATATGATAAAACAGGATGGGTAGAAGTCATGGGTTGTGGAATGATAGACCCACAAGTTTTGAAAAACGTTCACATTAACTCAGAAACTTATTCTGGATTTGCTTTTGGAATGGGTGTAGAGAGACTCGCTCTACTCATTTATAAAATCAATGATATTAGAATTTATTTCGATAATGATATTCGTTTTTTAAAACAATTTCAAAGTGATTTTTTTTATTAAAAAAATTTTTTTATGTTACTTACGTCGCGTAGATGTTTTTCTTTGTCGAAAGACTTCATATAAAATAATCCCACAAGCTACAGATACATTTAAAGATGATATTCCTTTCATGGATGCCGGTATTTTTGCTTTTTCTGAAGAAAGTTCTAAATATTTCGTGCAAATTCCATTTTCTTCATTTCCTAATATTATCGCTGTAGGTCCTGAAAAATCAATATTATACCAATATATACTGGACTTTTCTGTCGCTGAAACAATCTTTAATCCGTAGGACATTAAATATTCTATCGTTTTCTGAATATTTTTCTCTTTACATATTGGAATTTTAAATAAAGCCCCTGAAGAAGTTTTTACAGAATCAGATCCTATCAATGCGGTATTTTTTTTTGGAATAATGATAGCATCTGTTCCTGCGCATGCAGCAGTACGAATTATAGATCCGAAATTTCTAACATCAGTAATACGATCTAAAATGAGCAAAAGGGGATTTTTTTTTTCATAAAACATAGGAAGTAAATCTTCTATATGATAAGTGACTATTGGAGATAAAATCCCAAAAACTCCTTGATGATTTTTATTTTTTAATTGATGAAATTTTTTTCTTGAAACAATTTGAATTGGAATATTTTCTTTTTTAGAAAGATTTATTAATTTTTTATAAGTATTAGACCTTTGTTGCTGTCCTCTTTGAAAAAAGAGTTTACTAATAGTCTTTTTAGATTGAATGGCTTCTATCAGGGGATGAATTCCATAAATAACTTCTGATCTCTTCATGAGGTCAAATTTTTATTTTTTTTCAAAAATTTTAAATATTGATTTTTTTAATGAATTTTTTATAAAAATACGTATCATATTTTTACAGAAAAATAATAAAAATAAGAAAATAAAAATATATAAAAAAGTAAGTATCCCAAATCCTACAACATAATTTCCAAAATAATAGGATAAAAAAAAAGATAAAGAAAGACTTAATACAAAAAGGACAATTATGAAAAATATAAGAATAAGAAAATTCAAAAAAATTTCTGTCATTATGGAAACGAACAGTTTAATTGCTTCCTTTTTAAAAAAGGTCAACTTTCTATTGAAAAAATTTTTAATAAAAAAGATAAAAAAGAAACACTTATTAAGTCCCCAATTCATCTTCTACTTGATCCATTTTCTCTTGATTCATTTTATTATCTATTTTATTTTTGCTCCATTTTTTTTCAAAATCCGATTTTATTTTATGGACTTTATTTCCTATTTTTTTCCTTATTTCTTGTAAATTTTCTCTCAATTCTTCAGTTTTTTTTCCTAGTATATTTCTAATTTTAGACTCTTTTTTGGGAGCTAATAGAATTCCAACAACTATTCCTGCCATTGTTCCTAAGATGACTCCCCAAAAAAAACTTCCTACTCTTTTCATAAAAAATAACAATTTTATTATAATAATAGATAAATTTAATCATACAATATTTACGTACAAAATTGTCTTTATTGATTTCTCAAAATATTTTTCTTCATGTTAAATATTAAAACAAATTTTTCTCTAAAAAAATTGAATACATTTGGAATCAATGTTTATGCGCATTATTTTGTAAATGTGAAAAGTATAGAAGAGATACAAGAAATTTTTTATAAATATCCATCTATACCAAAACTTTTTTTGGGAAATGGAAGTAATATTCTTTTTTTTAAAAGTTTTTATCAGGGATTAGTAATAAAAATGGGGATAAAAGGAAAAAAGATCATTCAGGAAAACAACGATCAAGTAATAGTGAAAGCTTTTGCTGGAGAAAATTGGAATGAATTTGTCAGTTGGACTATAAAAAAAGGATTCAGTGGGTTAGAGAATTTATCTTTTATTCCTGGAACAGTTGGTGGGGCTCCTATTCAAAATATTGGAGCATATGGAACAGAAATAAAGGATACTTTATTGAAAGTAGAGGTTTATGAAACTGAGAAGGGAAGAATTAGAGAATTAACACGTGAAGAATGTCAACTCCAATACCGTCATTCTTTTTTTAAAAAATACAGAAATAAATTCCTTATTTTATCTGTTCTTTTTCTATTAAGAAAACAATATCACAAATTGAATACATCATCCATTGAAATCCAAAAAGAATTAGAAAAAATGAATATTAAAAAACCCACTCCTTATGATTTAAGTCAGGCAATTCTTCACATTAGACAAAAAAAACTACCCGACCCAAAAAAAATTGGAAATGCTGGTAGTTTTTTTATGAATCCTATAGTAGGAATTTTTGAGTTTAAAAAATTTAAATCTCAATATCCAACTATTATTGGATATTCCATTTCTAAAAAAAAAGTGAAACTATCTGCTAGTTCATTAATTGAACTAGCTGGATGGAAAGGGAAAAAAATAGGTGATGTAGGAGTATATAAAAAACAACCTATAGTTTTAGTAAATTATGGAAAGGCGAGTGGGATAGATATATATTCTTTTTCAGAAAAAATAACTAAAGACATAAAAAAAAAGTTAGGGATTGTTTTATCTAGAGAAGTAAATGTCATCCTATAATAGATCATCTTTTCCCCTTATTAATTAATTATATCTATTATAAAATAAATCAAAAAAAACTCACTAAAATGTGATAATTTTATCTTATTTCAATCCATTTTACTTTATTTTTTATTATTTACCTTTTCCTTTTTGTTTGTATAGTATAGTAGTAAGTAGTAGGAAATGGGTGCAATAATTTTATTTGATTAAAAATTAATAATTTATGTCAATGCCTTTAGAAAAATCAACAATATATATCCAAAATAAAATCAAAACAAAACCTGATTTTGGAATCCTATTATTAGGAAGCCAGTTTAATCAACTTGTAAAGGAAATAAAAAAACCTATATGTATTTCTTACGAAGAAATACCAAATTTTTCAAAATTATATGGAAAATTTATTTTCGGAGAGATAGAAGAAAAAAAAGTTGTTTTTTTAATAGAACCTTTTTCCTTGTATGAGGATAAGAAAGAAAAAAATACTTTTCCTATTGTATTGTGTAAAAATATAGGAATAGATAAGTTAATACTAATCAATATTTCTGTAGGAGTGAATCCTAATTACAAAATGGGAGACGTTATGTTGGTTAAAGATCATATCAATCTTTTTCCAGAGAAATCTATTTTTTCTATGAATCCTATGAAAAATCAGAATAGTTTTTTTGGGGTTACAGAAGAACCATATGATAAAAAAATGCTTGAAATAGCAGAAAATATAGCTATGAATCATAATATAATCATACAAAAAGGGGTCTATGTCACTTTTCCTTATCCAAATTATAAAACAACTGCAGAATATGCAATGATACGATCCATGGGGGGAGATAGTGTTGGAATGAATAATATCATTTCATACGTGATTGCAGCTAGATCTATGAATTTACGAGTATTTGCTATATCCATTATTATGATGGGATTATCGAATCAACATAAATCTCATCACACCGATTCCATTTTTCAAAAAATGGAAAAATCTATCCCTATTCTAATATTAATTGTAAAAGAATTTATCAAATTCTGTTCTTAATTATTTTATTATTTTTTATGTTTTATGATATATGATAGTTTAGTTGATCGATTATATTTTTCGTAATTCTTCCAAAAATTTGTCTTATCTGATCGTTTTCTAAAACAATAGGAACTCCTAAATCAGAGGATTCTCGTATGTTTTGTAACATAGGAATTTCTCCTAGAAAAAAAATATTCATTTTTTTGGAAAAATTTCTTACTCCATTTTTTCCGAAAAAATAGTATTTTTCTTTTTTGATTAAAAAAAAAGACATATTTTCTATGATTCCAAGTATTGGAACATGAATAGATCTAATTCGAAACATTTCTACAGCTCTATGAACATCAGATAAAGCTATTTTTTGAGGAGTACTAACAATGATAATTCCTTTTAATGGAATTTCTTGTAAAAGGGATAAATGGATATCTCCTGTACCTGGAGGTAAATCTACAATTAAAAAATCTAACCCCCCCCAATCGGTTTCATGAATAAATTTTCTTAAAAATTTAGTAGCCATAGGGCCCCTCCAAACAATAGCCTGTCCAGATTTTGAAAAAAAACCTAAAGATAGAATTTTAACCCCATATCGAATAATAGGATTCATCAGATAATTCCCATTTTTTTTGATAATACATGATGAAATCATATCTTCTTCTAGAAGATTAAACATTAAAGGAATAGAAGGGCCATAAATATCAGCATCTAACAATCCTACATGAAATCCCATTTTCACTAAAGAAACAGCGATATTTGTTGCTATTGTGGATTTTCCTACTCCTCCTTTTCCAGAAGCAACGGCAATTATATTTTTTATTCCATCTATTTTTTTTTTAGTATTTAATACTATCGTTTCTATTCTTATCCTAATTCTTTTTGCATCAAGACTTACATTTTGATATTTTATAGATTGGTGAATATCTTTTTCTAATTTTTTCTTTATATGCAGAGTAGGATTAGATAAGTGGATGTGGATTATGATTTCGTCTTTCAAGAAATCTATATTTTTAACTATTCCTGCTTCAATAATATTTTTTTTATTATCAATAGTAAAAACATTTTCTAATGCTTTTGTAATTTTTTGTTTCATAAAAAAGATTATAATAACATGGATTCTCTAGATTGAGATTTATTTTCACAATAGTACAAAAAAAAATGGCTAAATTTTATAAAATAATAAATCATAAAATGATTCTTATGAATTCCTACCACTTATGTTCATATTGAATAATTTTCATACGAAAATTATCGTTTTTAAATTTAAATGGTTGAATTTAGAAACGATCTTTTCGGAACAATTAATTCTTCTTTCAGAACTTTCTGAAAAAGAGAGAAAGTTTTTTTTATCTTTATCCGAAAAACGTAAAAGAGAATTTTTAGGAGTCCGTTATGCTCTCAGATCTATAGGAATTATGAATATTTTTTACAATGAAAAGAGAAAACCTTTTCTTTTTCCTAAAAAAAAAAGGGATAATTATAATATTTCATTGAGTCATTCTTTTGAAAGAATAGCTATAGCAATTAGCTCCTACCATATAGGAATAGATATAGAAAAATTCAGAAAAGATAAAAAAATAATTAAAGTAAAGAAAAAATTTATTAGAGAGGATGAATCTATTTTTATACATCCAAATCATGAAGAAGAGTATCTTCATATTATATGGGGGATCAAAGAAAGTTTATATAAATTAGAAGGAGGTCTTTCCTCAAGTTTTTTGGATCATTATAAAGTTTCTCCTTTTTGCATAAACAAGGATTTTTGTATATCGTGCTGGATTCTGAAAAAATCATATAGTAAGAGATTTTCTGCTTTTTATAGAAAAATAGATGAACATTACCTTGTTTATATTATAGATAAATAAAAATAATAAATCAATTGATGAATGAATGGATTCATATTTTTTTATCTCCTAATAGGAGTTTATTTCATATTTTTTTAGAATTTTCTGCTGCAACATTGAGTATATTCAGTGTAATATTTGCACAAAATAATAATATATGGTTATATCCAATAGGAATTGGAAGTACGATGATATACAGTTATTTAACTTTTATCACTTCTCTTTATGGAGATTGTATTATTAACCTATATTATACAGGAATGAGTTTATATGGATGGTATTCCAGAAAAAATAAAAAAAATCACCCGATAGCTTTTTCAAGGAAAAAAGATTATTTTTATACAGCTTTATTGTTTGTATCGACTTGTATTTTCAGTACAATGGTTTATTATTATTTCAATGAAAAACTTCAATCCAATTCTGATTATTGGACAGATGGATTAGATGTATTTACAACGGGTATTTTTTTTTCTGGAATGTATCAAATGGCTATGAAAAAGGTAGAAAGTTGGATATTTTGGATAATTGGAAACATTATTTCCGTACCTATTTATTTTTTGAAAGGTCTTGTTTTAACAGGTTTTTTATTTATTTTTCTTGTTTTATTGGCTATAGAAGGTTATGTGATTTGGAAAAAACAAGTTTTTCTTCACAAGAAGAATCACAAATAATATTAATTCAATTAATATTGAAATGTTAATAATGGATGTATGTGTAAAAAAGGAGTAGGAGTTTTTTTTTATTATATTTTTTTTATATTATCATCAATAATTGATTTGCCACGTCCTCTATATTGTCATATTCTGTTTCTATTCTTTTTTTTATATTTTTTACTCGTATTTTCTTTTTTTCCATTTCATTCTTTCCAATACTGATAGCAAATGGAATATTATTATCGTTAGCATATTTAAATTGTTTATCGATTTTCACCGCATTGGGATACAATTGAGTAGAAATCCCTTTTTTTCTCAAAAAATTGATCATCTTATATGCATATAAAACCTCTTCATCTCCGAAGTTAATAAACAATACTTTTGAAGGAAAAGTAGAAATAGTTTGGAATAAATTTTCTTTTTCCATAGACAAATAAATTCTATCTAACCCTAAAGAAACTCCTACTCCAGAAATGTTTTCCATCCCAAAAAAACTAGCTAGTTGGTCATATCGACCTCCTCCACCAATAGAATACTTCTTTTCAGGATTGGATTTATGATGATTGGGGAATATTTCAAATATTGTTCCTGTATAATAATTCATTCCTCTGACTAGAGAAATATTCCATTCTAATTTTGTATTTTTTAAAGAAATATTTTTTATTTTTCTAAAAATAAAACTAAGATCTTTTATTCCTTTTTTTCCTTTTTTAGAAAATTTGAAAGCAACGTTTAAAAATTCCTTTTTTTTTGAAAAATTTTCTTTCATTTCAAAGAAACATGCTATCTTTTCGAAAGAGGGGGATGAAATTCCTTTTCTAAGCATTTCTTTCTTTACTAAATGTCGTCCTATTTTATTCCATTTATCTAAAGATGTAGTAAAATTTTTCCATAGATGATCTTCTATTCCAGAAATTTCTACTAATCCTCCTAAAATATCCCTATGGTTAATATTAATGATTATAGGAAACTTTAATTTAGTAAAAATTTCGTCACAAAGTTGAATGAATTCTATTTCCTGCCATAAAGAGAAAGAAGAATTCCCTATAATATCCGCATCACATTGATAAAATTCTCTAAATCTTCCTTTTTGTGGTTTATCCGCACGCCATACAGGTTGTATTTGATATCTTTTAAAAGGAAAAATAATTTCATTTCTATGCATTACTACATAACGAACAAAAGGAACCGTTAAATCATATCGAAGTGCTTTATTGGATATTTGTTCAGTTAAATGTTTTATCATATCAATATCAATAGTCGTTTCTTTATTTTTGATTTTCGTTAAAAAATCTGAAATTTTTTTACTTAAAAAATTTCCTGAATGAAGTAACTTAAACATTAAGTATTCCCCTTCTTCCCCATATTTTCCAATTAAAGTGGAAATTTTTTCAAAAGAAGGGGTTTCTATTCCAGAAAAACCAAAAAGCTCAAAACAATTTCGAATAATTTGAATTAAATAGTTTCGTTTCTTCATTTCCATTGAGGAAAAATCTCTGGTCCCTTTGGGAATTCCGATAGAATCGTTCATAAAAAAAAATAGTAGTTAGTTAGTAATAAATAAGAATCAACAAATAATTAATAATTCTAAAAAAGAAAATCATTCAAAAATCCTCATTTGGATTATTTTCTTTTTTTAGTATGTGAGATCGTTTTTTTTTATGATTATCTTTCAATGGGGTCCTTATTTTTTCGTAAGAAGAAGAAATAGGAAGATCAAAATAATCTTCTAGCATATATTTTTTATGTTTTTCTTCTTCTAAAAAATTCCTACTGGAAGTATTATTAAGATTAATAGATTGATTAAAAATATTTTTTTTTGATGATAATAAGTTTCCTTTCCTCTTCTTATTCTTATTATTAGTAGTAGAAGAAGGGATTTCTATTTCTCCAACTGAATAATCTTTAGTGGTAGGAGGAAAAGAATCTATTCGTTTTTTTCTCGTAGTCGAATAAGAATGAATTTCTTCTACTTTCGTTAATTTTTGTTTATAAGGTTCTTCTAACCTATGAAATATTTTTTTTTCTTCGTGGTGAATAGCTCTCTGAACTTCAGTAGGAAATCCAGTAGCGACTATAGTCACTGAAATACTTTCCTCTAAACTTTCGTCTTCTCCTATTCCCATAATAATATTAGCATTGTTTCCTGCTTCTGCTTGTATATAATCACTGATGATCCCTATTTCATCTATAGTAATTTCAATTTTTCCTGAAACAATTAGCAAAAGAACATTTTTTGCTCCCGTTATTTTATTATCATTCAATAATGGAGAATCTAACGCTTGAACAACGGCTTCTTTTGCTCTATTTTCTCCAACAGAAATTGCTGATCCCATAATAGCTGTTCCACTTTCTTTAAGAACTGTTCTAGTATCTCTCAAATCTATGTTCTGTTTATAATGGTGAGTAATAACTTCTGCTATTCCCTTAGCAGCAGTGGTAAGGACTTCATCTGCTTTTGCAAATCCTGCTTTAAATCCAAGATTTCCATATAATTCTCTCAATTTATCATTATTAATTACAATGAGAGAATCCACATTTTTTCTTAGAGCTTCTATCCCTTTTTGGGCTTGTTGTAGCCTCATTTTTCCTTCAAAATAAAATGGAATTGTAACAATTCCTACAGTAAGAATGCCTTTTTCTTTAGAAATTCCTGCAATAATGGGAGCTGCACCTGTTCCAGTTCCACCTCCCATTCCTGCTGTGATAAAGGTCATTTTTGTATTAGAATCTAAAATACTTTTGATTTCTTCTAGACTTTCTAAAGCGGCTTTTTCTCCTACTTCTGGATCTGCACCTGCTCCTAATCCTTCTGTAATAGAAGCTCCTAATTGAATTTTTACGGGAACTGGATTATTATTTAGAGCTTGTGCATCTGTATTACACGCTATAAAATCTACCCCAGTAATTCCTTGTTCAAACATATAGCTTAAAGCATTACTTCCTCCACCTCCTACACCAATTACTTTGATTGCCGCGGAACGATTTTTTGGAAAACCAAATTGAACGTTCTCTTTTTTTTGTTGTATGAAATCTTCTTTTTTCATTGTTTATTATTCTGTATCATTCAATATTTGACGGAATTTATCTGCCCAAATTTCAAGAAAAGATTTAGATTTTTTTTTATTTTTTTTCTTTTTTAAAGAATCTTTATCATTATTATTATAATCTCTACGATGAGAGATAGGAAAAAACTCAGAAGGGTTTTCCTCATCATATCTAGAAACCATTTCTTTACAATTTTTTTTATCTTCTAACCCGTTAATTATTAATCCAATAGATGTTGCATATTCTGGATTACTTATCATCCCATTTTCTCCTCCTGCAATATGCTCATTTGAATACCCTACACGGACATCCATTCCAGTAATATATTCTGTTAAAGGACGAATATGTTTTAATTGAGATCCTCCTCCTGTCATCACTAATCCTGCTATAAGTCGTTTTTTTTGTTCCTCATTTCCATAATTTTTTATTTCTATATTGACTTGTTCCAAAATTTCACATACTCTTGTATGGATAATTTGGGAAAGACGTTTTAAAGAAATCTCTTTAGGATCACGACCTCTTAATCCAGGAATGCAAACAATTTCTGTTTCTTTATTTTCACCTGGCCACGCAGATCCAAATTTTATTTTTAGCAATTCTGCTTGTCGTTCAATAATTAAACAATCTGTTTTAATATTTTCAGTGATTACATTTCCCCCAAAAGGAATGACGGCTGTATGTCTAATAATGTTATCTTTAAATATAGCAACATCCGTCGTCCCTCCTCCTATATCCACTAGAGCCACACCTGCTTCCCTTTCTTCCATGTTTAAGACAGCTTCTGCAGAAGCTAAAGGTTCTAAAGTCATTCCTGCCAAATTTAATCCTGCGGCTTTTACACATCTTCCAATATTTCTAATAGAAGAAATTTGTCCTACTACTACATGAAAATTTGCCTCTAAACGACTTCCATACATTCCTATCGGTTCTACTATTTCTGCTTGACTATCTACTTTGTATTCTTGTGGAAGAACATGAATTATTTCTTCTCCTGGAAGCATAACAAGTTTATGAACTTGATCAATTAATTTTTGTATATCTTTTTGATTAATAACATTTTCGAAATCTAATCTTGTAATATAATCATTATGTTGTAGACTTCTAATATGTTGTCCTGCAATCCCAACAACCACTTCTTTTATTTTTAACCCGGAACTATGTTCCGCCTCCGATACAGCTTCCCGAATGGCTTCTATTGTCTGAGTGATATTGTTCACAACCCCTCTATGTACACCTATACTTTTAGATCTACCTATACCTAAAATCTCAATTTTATTATATTCATTTCTCCTTCCTACTATAGCTACAATCTTCGTAGTTCCCACATCAAGACCTATAGCTATATCTTGATATTCCATAGACTTATCTTTTTTTAGCGACTACTTGGTCCTTATATTGTAAATCAATACTTTGATATTGATTAATATCTACTTTATTTAAGTACTGCTTATAAAAAGCTTTTAATTTATTCAATTTACTTTTAAAATCCTCTAGATTTCCTAATATAATTTTATGATTTCCTATTTTTGGAATTAAAATAAATAAGTTAGAAACCGTTTTCTTGACACTAATAATTTGATGTTTTAATAATTCATCCGAGTTGATTTCCTTGACTAAATTAACTAAATGTTTCTTTTCTTCTTTTGAAAAGGATCCTTTTGCTAAAATCACTTTTGATGAATAAAAAGAAGAAAGTTCTAAGTTTTCCGCTTCTTTAGTCAGATAATATTCTTTATTTCCATTTTTTATTCTTAAAATCGGTTCTTTTTGCAAAACTTTAATATTTAGGGTTCCATCCACATTAATAAACACTTCAGATTTTTTTATAAAAGGGGAATCATTTAATTGTTTTTCCATTCTTAATATACATAATTGACCGATTTTTTTTTCAATTTTTTCTATTCTAGAAAATAGAATCCTTTTAATAAGCTTTTCATTTATAAAATGATCATTAGATGATAATGGATAAATGATTATATTGAATTTTTTTAAATTTCTATTTTTATGTATTTTTTGAGAAAAAAAAGAAAAGAATATCATAAAAATTGTATATAATACTAAAATAGCGATAAATATCATTTTGTTTTTTTTTCTATTCATTATATTATTATCCATATCGTTTATCCAACCATTCTTTGATAGGACGGATTAATATATCAATATTACCGGCGCCTATTGTTAGTAGAATATCAAAATTTTTTTTTTCAATTTTTTCTAAAACTTTGTTTATGTTTAGAGAAGATCCTTCTTTTTTTTCAGAACTCATTTGAATCTTATCTAATAATCTATTCGAACTAATTCCATTAATGGGGAACTCTCTGGCGGGATAAATATCTAATAAAATTAGAAAATCAAGCTTTTCTAAGCTTTTAGCAAAAAAAATTTCAAAATATTTAGTTCTACTAAATAAATGTGGTTGGAAAATTCCTAATATTTTTTTTCCTGGAAAACACTTTTTGACAGTAGTAATTAAGGCATTAATTTCTGTAGGATGGTGTGCGTAATCATCTATATATATTTTTTTTATAGATTGATAATGGATAGAAAATCTTCTTTTAATTCCCTTAAATAAAAATAAAGCCTTTCGAACATCTTCATTTTTTATTTTTAAATAATCTGATATAGCTAATGCCGCCGTCACATTTTTTAAGTTATGAATTCCTGGAATCGGCAAGGGAAGAGATTTCCATGTTTCTGTTGAAGTATGAAAATCAAAATACCATTTATTATTTTCTTTTACATAAACATGATTAGAATAATAATTTGCTGATTTTTTTTCTACAGAATAATAGATCGCGTTTTGAGATGAAAGAAATTCTTCTTTGCAAAGAAATATTTTTTTATATGGATTTTTTATTCTATTTGAAAATTCTACGTAAGCCTCGATTAAGGATTCTCTTTTTGGATAAGTATCTATATGGTCTTGATCTAAAGACGTAATACATGCTATATTTGGGGATAAAGATAAAAAAGAACGATCAAATTCATCAGCTTCTACTAAGAAAATTTCCGTTCCATTCGATATAAGATTAGATTGATAATTTTCAGATATTCCTCCCAAAAAAGCCGTTATATTTTTTCCAGAACTATATAAAATATGTGCTAATAAAGTACAAGTGGTTGTTTTTCCATGTGTTCCTCCTATAGCTATACAAATTTTATCTTTTGTAATTAAAGATAAAACCTGAGAACGTTTTTTTATATTTTTACCATATTTTTTTATAAAAATCCATTGGGGATGATTCTCTGGAATAGCTGGAGTATAAACAATTAAACATCGTCTAGAATGAATCCATTTAGGCAATATTTTTGTATGATCATGATAATTAATTGATATCCCTTCTTTTTCTAACTTTTTCGTTAAAAGGGTTTTATCTCTATCATATCCAGATACTGTTTTTCCAAGATAATGAAAATATCTGGCTAAAGAACTCATTCCCATCCCTCCTATTCCTAAAAAATAAAAAAAATCAATTTGATTTATATTCATAAAATAATCTGTAAAATTTCGTTTACAATATCGTTCGTTGCTTTAGGTTTTCCTAATTGTAAAATATTTTTACTCATTTTTTTTTTCATACTAGAATTATTGAGAAGTTGTATAGTAGAATCTACTAATTTTTTATCTATCTCTTCGTTTTTTATTATCAAAGCAGCTTCTTTTTCTTCCAATATTTTTGCATTTTTATTTTGATGATCATCTGATGACCAAGGAAAAGGAATTAATATATAAGGTTTTCCTATTAAACAGATCTCTGATATAGTTAAAGCCCCAGCTCTAGATACAATGATATCTGCTGCGGCATAACATATCGGAATATGATCAATAAATTCCATTAAAAGAAAATTTTTATGATGAGAAATTCTATTTTTTCTAATTCTCTGAAGAGACCCTTTTCCTAACTGCCAAATAAGTTGTATATCTAAATGTATCAATTTTTTTAATCCTTTTCCCCAAGCATTATTAATACTATTTGACCCTTGACTTCCTCCCATAGATAAAATAATTGGTTTTTCTATTTTTAATCCTAAATGAAGACAAGCTTCTTCTCTACTAGGTAATTGTAATATTCCAGATCGAACTGGATTTCCAGTGATTATGGTTTTTTTTTGGGGAAAAAATTCTTTGGATTCTTCATAAGCAATACATATTTTTTTCGCATAACGAGAAAAAATTCTATTGGTTAACCCAGGAAAAGAATTTTGTTCTTGAATCAGAATGGGAATTCTATTTTTTTCTGCAGCATATAATGTTGGAAAACTCACGTATCCTCCTGTTCCAATAACTAAATTAGGAGAAAATTTTTGAATGATTTTATTTGCTAAAAAACAACTATATATCAGTTCCATAAACAAAATGACTCCTGACAAAGAAAAAAAATTTTTTTTCCCACCTGAAATACAAATACTTTCTATTTGATATCCGAATTTAGGAATTTCTTGCATTTCCATGTGTTTTTTAGATCCAATAAATAAAATATTTATTTCTGGAATCTTATTTTTCAGTTCATCTGCAATCGCTATTCCTGGATAAATATGGCCTCCGGTTCCTCCACTCCCAATAATAATTCTAGGGGAAATTTTTTTCATGTCTTCATGAATTTTTAATTGTTAGTAGTCGACCTTGTTTTTCTAGTAATAGAAGAATTAGTAGGATCATTAGAAGAAGTATCAGTATGTTTTTTATTATTATCTATTAGTATTCTTCTACTAACACTCAGTATTATTCCAAAACTAAAAAAAGTAACCCACATAGAAGTCCCTCCAGCACTAATCAACGGTAAAGTTTGCCCTGTTACAGGAAATAAACCAACTGTGATTCCCATATTAATCAGCGCTTGATTGATAATTGGGAATCCTACAGCAAGGACCAATAAAGTACAAAAATAATTTTGTACTTTTGTTGCAATGATCATAATTCTAAGTAAAATAAGGATATAAATAAACAAAAGAATAACTCCTCCTACAGATCCATATTCTTCTATAATAATAGCATAAATAAAATCTGAAGAAGATTGAGGAAGAAAAGCTTTCAAAACACTTTTTCCAGGACCACGTCCAAATTTATTTCCTAAAACAATAGCTGTTTTGGATTGTTTCATTTGATAACTTTCTTTAGAGTTATGATCCAAAAAATTTTCTATACGACTTTTCCATGTATAAACTCTATTTTTTGGATTTTTTTCTCCCCATTTGAGAACAGAATAAATGTATCCACTTGCAGCTATGATTCCCATTAATAAGATACCTATAATCCCTGTAAATGGATATCCTCCTATAAAAAGTAAAATTAAAACTGAAATAAAAACAATTGCTGCTGTAGATCCATTAGATGGAAAAATCAGTCCAATAATAAAAAATATAGGAAATATCAAGGAGAAAAAAGAATTCAAAATATTGATTCTTTTTTTCTTTTTTTTAGCTGCTAAATATCTAGCGCAATAAATAAAGAGAACTAATCCAGCAATATTAGAAGTTTGAAAAGATATATTAATAATAGGAATATGCAACCAACGAGAAGCATTGACGCCATATACTTCTTTTCCTTGACTAATAGTCAAAATTAGTAAAATGAATACTATAGGCATTGAAAGGATAGATAGACGATAAAAATATTTATAGTCTATGAATTGAGTAAAAAAAAGAATGCAGAACCCTATTAGCAAAAAAAGAGCATGTTTGAATAAATAACTGAATACTGTATTTGTTCCTCCATATGTAGTCACTAAATTTGTACTCGCTGAGTAAACTGGTAAAAAAGAAAATAGAGCTAACAACGTGATAAAAGCCCATAAATATCTATCTCCTTTTATATATCTATTAAAAAAAATATCTATTTTTTTCATAGAAAAGGTTTCTTACTTCTTGTTTAAATTTATTTCCTCTTTCTTTATAATCTTGAAAAAGGTCAAAACTAGAACATGCAGGAGATAAAAGAATATTATCTCCATGAGTAGATAAAATGGAAGCCATACGAACAGCCTTTTTCAGGCTATCTGTTTCCACAATAATATCAATAATATTTTGGAAAAAATTTACAAATTTCTTATTTGTTTTCCCTAAACAAATTATTGCTTTTACTTTCTCTTTAACCAAGGGGACAAGTTCACTATAATCATTTCCTTTATCTTTTCCTCCTGCAATCCAGATTATAGGAGAACTCATGCTTTTTAATGCATAAAAAACAGCATTGACATTAGTCGCTTTAGAATCATTGATGAATTGGACTCCATTAATGCTTAATACTCTTTCCATCCTATGTTTTATAGGTTTTAATCCTAATATAGCAGAGATTACTGATTTTTTTTGAATATTTAATGTTTCTGATATGGTAATTGAAGCCATCATATTATAAAGATTATGATCTCCTTTTAAAGGAATATTTTCCACATTTAGAATATCTCTTTCTTCATTTTCTTTTTTTCTAAAAAATATGTTATTCCATTTTATATAAGTTCCTACATGTAATTCTTCTTTAATAGAAAAGGGAATACATTTAGATTGAATTGGATACTTTTTTAATCCTTCTCTGATAAGAGGATCATCGTAATTATAAATCAAAAAATCATCCTTCCTTTGAAGGGTTGCAATTTTAAATTTAGAAAAAATATAGTCTTCAATATTATTATTATATCTATTCAAATGATCTCTTGTAATATTTAATATGACTGCAATATTAGAACGGAATTTGAAGACATCATCTAGTTGGAAACTACTCAATTCTAAAACATAAACATCTTTTTCTTTTTTTTTTAGAACTTCCCGTGAAAAACTATGTCCAATATTTCCTGCTATTCCTACACGAACACCTTCTTTCTGAAGAATTTTGTAAACAATGAAACTGGTAGTCGTTTTTCCATTACTTCCTGTAATTCCAATAAAATAGGAAGTTTTCCTACTATAACTTTTTCCAAATTCTAATTCAGAAATAATGGGGATTTTCAAATGTTTTATTTTATTTATCAACGGAATTCTTCTAGAAATTCCAGGACTTTTTATTACTTTGATTGCTTTTTTAGCGATTAAACTTTCTGTATGTCCATTCTCTTCAAAAAGAATTTTATTTTCTATTAAAATTTTTTTGTATTTATTAGGAATAATTTCAGAATCAGATACAAATGGGATAAACCCCTTTTTTTTCGCTAATAAAGCAGCTCCAACTCCGCTTTCTCCCCCTCCTAATACAACTATAAAATTTCTTTTCATTGTATTATTTAATTTATTATTAACAAAATCAATACAATTATAGAAAGCATCATTTGTATAATAAAAAAACGATTGACTATTTTTCTTTCGTGATATCCTAATTTTTGAAAATGATGGTGTAAAGGAGCCATTAGAAAAATTCTTTTTCCTATACCATATTTTCTTTTAGAACATTTAAAATATAATACTTGTATTATGACAGAAAGATTTTCCATAAAAAAAATACCACATAAAATAGGAAGTATTAATTCTTTTCTAGTAATAATAGCCAATGCAGAAATAACTCCCCCTATTGTTAAACTCCCTGTATCTCCCATAAAAATTTGTGCTGGATACGTATTATACCAAAGAAATACAATCAAGGATCCTAAAAAAGAAAAAAAGAATATAAATATTTCTCCTATATTAGGAATATAGAGACTATGAAGATAAAAGGATAAATTTTTATTACTGGAAATTAAAGATAATAAAAATAATGTAAGTAAAATAATAGAAGAAATTCCAGCGGTTAACCCATCCATTCCATCAGTAAGATTTGCCCCATTGGATAAAGAGACCGTAATTAAAATCACGATAGGAATAAAAATAACCCATGCATATTTTTCCCATTTTTTATTATACCATCTTAAAATACAAGCGTAGTCAAATGAATTTGATTGAACAATCAGAGGAAGAGTTGTTTTAAAAACATGTTTTTCTTTTTCAACTAAATGGGGTTGAATATTTTTGATAGGATCATGATCTATTTTTTTAATAGTAATCTTTTTATGAAAAGACATAGTACTTCCAATAAAAATTCCTAAAATGATTTGACCAAATATTTTACCAATGACATTTAGTCCATTTTTATTATTATATTTGATTTTTATATAATCATCTATAAATCCAAGACATCCCATATATAGTGTAGTGACAATTAAAATCATCACATATACATTATCTAATGTAGAAAGAAAAAATGTAGGAATTAATGCAGAAATTATAATTATAATTCCCCCCATTGTGGGAGTTCCTTCTTTCTCTTTTTGTCCAACAAGTCCAAGATCTCGTATATGTTCTCCTATTTTGTTTTTTCTATGATTCCAACAAATAATTTTTTGATAAAAAATCAATGCGATGCAAATAGATAAAATAAAAGCAATTCCTGATCTAAAAAAAATAGAATTTACAAAAAAATAAGAATCAGGAATAAAGTTTTTAAAACTCTGAAAAATCATCATACTTACAAAGTATTATTGAATGAATCAAGAACATACAATAATAATTTTTTTTATTTATTTAATAATAATGTTTTAACGATTTTCATATCGTCAAAAGGATAACGTTTTCCTTTAATTTCCTGATAATTCTCGTGTCCTTTTCCTGCTATAAGAATAATATCTTTTTTTTTTGCAATTTGAATTGCGGTTTTAATAGCTTCTTTTCTATTTAGAATAGTTCTAATAGCAGATTTTTTTTTATTTAGAGATGATCTAAATTTTTTCATATCTGTTAATATTTGATTTGGATCTTCTTCCCTAGGATTATCTGATGTGAAAATAGAGAAATCACATGTTTCATAAACTATTTTCCCCATTAAAGAACGTTTTCCTCTATCTCTGTTTCCTCCACAACCTATCACACAAATTAATTTTTCATTTTTTCTTTTCATTTCTTTATTAATAGTATTTAAAACGGTCTTTAATCCATATGGATTATGAGCGTAATCAACAATTATACGTATTTCTGAATTGGATAAAAATTGTTCAAAACGTCCTTTAATGGGGTGGATTGTCTTTATTCTTTTCAATATTTTATGTTCTTTTTTCCCCAATAGCATAGCTGTTGCGTAACTTGCTAATAAATTGGAAACATTAAATTCCCCAATTAAACGGGTAAAAAAAATATTCCCATTTATCAGCAACTTGTTCCCATTAATATTTTTCTCTAAAATTTTTATACTGTAATCTGCTTTTTTTTTTACTCCATAAAAATAAGTTTTTGCCAAAACATTTCTTATGATTTTATGTGAATTTTTATCATCTGAATTAATTAATGCAAAAGCATTTTTATGCAAAAAATTTGAAAAAAAAGACCTTTTAGTTGATAGATAATTATCAAAAGATTTATGATAATCTAAATGATCATGTGTAATATTAGTAAATACTCCCCCTGTAAATAATAATCCTGAAATTCTTTTTTGATGAATTCCATGTGAACTAACTTCCATAAATGCATATTTACATTTTTTTTGTATAGATAGATTTAAATATTTATTAATTTCAATAATGTTAGGAGTGGTATGGATAGTAGGAAATTCTTCTAATAGTATTTTTATCCCCATGGTAGAAATAAGAATAGACTTTTCTCCCATTTTATAAAATAGTTGGTGAAGCATGGTCGCAACAGAAGTTTTTCCATTTGTTCCCGTAATTCCTACTAATTTTATTTTCTTTGTAGGATGATCATAAAAATTAGAGGAAATCATTCCTAAAGAATCCGTTGAATCTGTAACAAGTATATAGGTAATCTTCTGATGGAGTAGTAGTCTAAAAGGTATTTTTTCACAAACTATAGTATTGGCCCCTTTTTGTATAGCCTCCATAATAAACTGATGTCCATCTCTTTTTTTTCCTTTATTGGCTACAAAAATCATATTTTTTTTTACTATTTTAGAATTCATAGAAATTCCTTCTATTAATTTTGAAGTATTTCCTATAATTTTTAATACATGTACTTTTTTTAAAAGATCTTTTAATATTTTTTTCATTCTTCTAATTCAAGAACTATAATTTGATTTTTTTTCAATCTTTCTCCTGGTTTCACTGATTGATGAATAACTTTTCCTATTCCATTATATTTTATATGGAACCCTTGATTCTCTAAAATGGGAATGATTTCTTTTCCAGGAACAGAAATAATATTTGGCATGATTCCTTTGTCAAGAGAATATTTTTTCGATTCTTTAATTTTTTTAAGAAAATCAATATTTATTTTTCTTGTTTTCGAAAACACTTTTTTTCCTATTCTTGTATAGATGTATCTAGCTATTTTATCAAATACGGGAACTGCTACTTCTATTCCATAATAGCCTTTTTCTGGTTTTGAAATAACAACAATACAGGAATATTTTGGGGCATGAGCAGGAAAATATCCTACAAAAGAACTATTATAAGTTGTTACAAATCCTTTTTTCCAATAATCTAATTGTGTTGTTCCAGTTTTTCCTGCATAAGGATACTCTGGATGATAATATTTTTTAGCTGTTCCATTTTTGACAACTCCTTCTAACATGTCTTGAATTTTCTTTAAAGAGGTTTTTCCCGCTATAGAAGGATTGATGATTATAGGTTTTGTATATTTTTTTATACTTTTTCCATGAAATTTAATTTCTCTAATAAAAAGAGGTTTTATCATTTTCCCTTCGTTTGCAATAGCATTATAAAAAGTAAGAATTTGTAAAGGAGTTAATTTAATGTTATATCCAAAAGTCATCCATGGTAACGTTATTCCGCTCCAATTTTTTTTTCCAGGTTTTGGAATAAAAGGATCACTTTCTCCGGGAATATCTATTCCTATTTTTTTATCTAATTTCCATTTGTATAAATGTTTGATAAATCCTTTTGGATCATTTTTATAATGATCATAAATAATTTTTGCTACTCCTACATTTGAGGACCGTTCCAAAATCTGTTTGGGATTCATTTTTTTATCTCCTCTATAATGACTATCGCGTATTTCTTTTCCTTTCAATTTAAAAACACCTCCTTCAGTATTTATAATCATGTTTACATCTATTTTTTTATCTTCTAGAGCAGCAAGAATAGCCATAGTTTTGAAAGTTGATCCAGGTTCATTTCCTTCCCATACCGCAAAATTTCTTAAATCTTCATAAGTATTTTTTTTTGTTTTTTCCAGATTCATCATGACAGGGATTTCTCCACTTTTTACATCCATGAGAATCACACATCCATGTTCTGCATGAGAAATGGACAATTCTTTAAGTAATGCATGATAAGCAATATCTTGTAAGTCTATGTCTATAGTAGAATAAACGTCTTTTCCATCTTCTGGATCTACTTCATTTTTTAATGGCTTCCATATTTTATAACTAATACGTTGTTCTAGTCTTTTTCCATCTTTTTCTTTAAGAAATTGACTAAAGGCTCCCTCTAATCCCGCTTTTCCTCTATGATCATCATATCCTAATGTTCTTTTTCCTATATTTTCTAATGTATGAATTCTACATATTTTTTTTTCTACAATAAAACCTCCTCGTATTTGTCCTTGATTGAAAATAGGAAATCCTCGTAATATTTTGAAATATGGATAATTCAAATTTTTGACTAACAAAAAATATCTATTCCCCTTTTTTTTTTCTGATTGAAATGTTTCATAAAAAAAAGATCTTGATTTTTTCAACAAACATTCCAAAGAATCACATAAAAAAGAAATATTATCTTGAAATAATTTTTCTGAAATAGATCTAAAATCTATATGAATATCATACTTTATGATAGACATAGCTATTAGACTATTGTCTGAAGCATAAATATTTCCACGTTTTGCTTTAATTAAATTGGTTCTAATAACAGATTTTCTATCTTTTTCTGAAGAATTCTGAATCTGGAATAAGTTAAAAATAATTCGTACAGCAATAAATATGAATAAAAAACCAATTAAATAAGATCTATATAATAACCTTTTTTGGTTCATCATTTTTTCTAATCCATATGTTTTTCTTCTTCTAAAATTAATTCGTATGGTGGTTCCTTTAAATATTTCAATTTATTATTGACTAATTTTTTTTTTAAAACAGATGCCAATTGCATTTGCATACATTGACTATGCACATCTGCATATACAGATTTTAATTCTTTTATTTCTTCACTAATCTTAGTCATCTTTCTAATTTTTCTGTCCATAATATGAGAACTCGTAATGCTTATTAAAGAAAGGACAGTCAGAAAAACAATAAAATTCCAACTACGATATGCATTTTTTTTAACTAAAAATTTTCCTTTCAGGATGTCTTTGATAGAGAGAGAAAAATTTTTCTTCATTTGATTATATATTATTTTATATATAGATTGTTTTTAAATTAAAATATTTATAATAGTTTTTCAGCAATTCTTAATCTAGCGCTTCTAGATCTTGGATTATTTATAATTTCTAAACTATTTGGTTTAATGATTTTTTTATGGATCATTTTGAATGGAATCATACTTTTTTTATCACTACTTATTATAATCGTTTCTTCTTTTTTTTTTTGAAAAATACCTGTTTTAAAAAAATATTTTATGATCCTATCTTCTATAGAATGATAGGAAATAATAGCAATTCTACCTCCTGGTAGTAGAATTTTAGAAGATTCTAGCAAAAAATGTTTTAAACAATTTATTTCATTATTAACTTCTATTCGTAGAGATTGGAAAAGTCTAGAAAAAAATCTTCTTTTTCTTTTAAAAGATACTTTTTTTAGTAAAAAAATATTCATTAAATCGAATGTTGTTTTAATAGGTTTGTTAAAACGTCTTTCTAATATTTTTTCAACAATTTTTCTTGCATTTTTGAATTCTCCATATTCATAAAATATATGAAATAATTTATTTTTAGAATATTTATTAAGAATATATTGAGCAGAATAAGGATCATCTTGATTCATTCTCATATCCAAAATACAGTTAAATCGATAAGAAAATCCTCTTATAGGATTATCTATTTGGTAAGAAGAGATTCCTAAATCTGCTAATACCCCTGATACTTTTTGAATATGGTTGTAATTTAATATATGTTTAATGTGAATAAAATTATCGTGAAATAAACGAAATCGTTCATCTTTTATGAAATTATTTTTAATTGCTTCTTTATCTTTATCTAAAGCAATTAAAATAGCTTTCCTATCTAACCTTTTTAAAAGAGCAGAAGAGTGTCCTCCTCCACCAAATGTGACATCTACATAAATTCCATTTTTATCTGTAATCAGATTCTCTATACTTTCTTTCAGAAGAACTGGATTATGGTAGTAAGAATAATGTTGTAAATTCATTTTTTGTTTTTTTTCTTTGTAATCGGTTTTTTTTGTTTACGAAATTATGTTTTATAATCATTTGATTTAATTTTTACAAAAAAAATGAAATTTCATTTAATAAAAAAAGATAATTTTTCTAAAGCAAGAGTCGGGATTATAGAAACAGATCATGGAAAAATAGAAACTCCTATTTTTATGCCAGTAGCTTCAAAAGGAAGTGTAAAATCGATCCCAAAACATGAACTATATGATGTAGGATATAAGGTCATTCTTGGAAATACATATCATTTATATTTTCGTCCTGGGATTGAAGTATTATTTCATGCAGGAGGACTTCATTCTTTTATGAATTGGAAAGAATCTATTTTAACTGATAGTGGTGGATTTCAAATTTACTCTATGAAAAAATTGAATAAGATAACAGAAAACGGTGTAAGATTTCAATCTATTATAGATGGATCTTATCATTTTTTTTCTCCAGAAAAATCTATGGAAATTCAACGTTTTATAGGAGGAGATATGATTATGGCCTTGGACGATTGTCCCCCTTTTCCTTGTAGTCATAGTAATGCAAAATCATCTCTTCAAAGAACACACAATTGGTTAAGAAGATGTTCTTCCTTTTTAAAAAAAAATCCAGAAAAATACGGTTATAAACAAAGTTTTTTTCCTATAGTTCAAGGAAGCATTTATCCTGATTTAAGAAAATTTTCTGCAGAAGAAATTTCTTTATTAGAAGATACTGAAGGAAATGCTATAGGGGGATTAAGTTTAGGAGAGGATCAAGAAAAAACACAATATATAACGGATATAGTCACAGATATTTTGCCTAAAGAAAAACCTAGATATTTAATGGGAATAGGAAGACCTGAAGAGATATTGGAAGGAATATCTCTTGGGATTGATATGTTCGATTGCGTAATTCCTACAAGAAATGGACGTCACGGAATGTTATTTACATGGAAAGGAATCATTAATATAAAAAATAAAAAATGGGAAAAAGATTTTTCATGTTTAGATGAATTTGGAAGTTCTTATGTAGATAAATCATATAGCAAATCTTATGTGAGACATCTTTTTTATTCCAAAGAACATTTAGCAAAACAAATAGCTTCTTTACATAACCTTTCTTTTTATTTCAATCTAATTAAGAAAGCAAGAAATCATCTTATGCAAGAAACCTTTTATTCTTGGAAAAAATCAGTAATCCCTTTATTGAAAAAACGTTTATAAAATAAAATATGAAAATACTTGATCGTTATATTATTCGTAATGTTCTTGGAACCTTTTTATTTATTATTATTGGAATACAAGTATTATCGATAGTTATCGATATCACTCAACGAATGCATAGGTTAGAAAATAACCAAGGATCAATTAAAGAAGCTTTAATCCGTTATTATCCATTTTGGTCGATCTGGTTAGCCAATACTTTTTCTCCTATTGCCATTTTTTTATCTGTTATCTTTTTTACTTCCAGATTAAACCAAAATTCAGAAATTACTGCTATTCTAGGAAGCGGAATTAGTTTCAAAAGAATCACAATTCCTTATCTTATTTCATCTTCTATTATAGGATTGTTTAGTTTTACAATAAACTATTCTTTTTTACCCTTAGCTAATAAAAGGAAAAATAAATTCCATTACCAATATTTGTTAAGTTCAAGATATAAGAATAAATATGAAAACTATAAAACAATTAGTACTCAAATATCGAAAAATGAATATATTTTTATTCGAAATTTTTCAAAAAAAAAAAATATAGGACAGGAATGTGTCTATCAAAAATTTAATGGAAAAAAATTAGTATATATTCTCAAATCCAAAAATATATTTTGGTCAAAAAAATATAGGATATATATCCTATATGATTATAGTGAAACCTACATAAGAAAAAATAAGGATCTCTTTTTAAGAGGAATTTATAGGAAAATTTATTTTCCTCTTTCTCCAGAAGAACTTTTACCTGAAGAATATACAGCAGAAACAATGACCATTCCTGAACTGAAAAAATTTATTGAAATAGAAAAAAAAAGGGGATCTAAAAATATAAATATTCACTTGAATGAATATTATCAAAGAACAAGTTTGCCTTTTTCTACTTTTATATTTACTATTTTAGGATTATCTATTTCATCAAGAAAAAAAATAGGAAGCACAGAAAACAATCTTATAATTGGAATCATATTAGCTTTTTTATATATTTTTTTCATAGAAATTACAAAAGTATACTCTTCAAAAGATTATTTTCCTTCTTATTTATCTATTTGGCTTCCAAATGGAATTTTTGGAATGATAACAATTTTACTTTACTGGAATAGAAATCTAATCTAATTTATTTCAAATCCTACTATATAGACTTGACCATTTTGTTTAATGGATTTTATAGTTACGTCTCCTGAATATTTTTTTAATACACGATATAAGACACGATCGACATCATTAGGTTTTTCCATTTTTTCTCCATTAATAGATAAAACAATATCTCCTTCTTCCATTCCCATATTACTCAAACGACCTGGACTTATTTTTTTTATTCTAATTCCGTAATTAATTCCTAAATATTTTTTCTCCTCTTTTCCAAGAGATTCAAAGGTTGCTCCCAATAATTCCGATGAAGTGATTTCTTCTCTTCTTCTAATTTTTTTTCTTCCTTGCATATCTCTTAAAATCACGTAAAAATTCTTTCTTTCTCCATTTCGAAGAATATTCACTTTTATTTGATCTCCTGGATGTTTTGTTCCAACAATAAATGATAAATCAGCAATGTTTTGTATTGGATTTCCATCTATACTTTTGATAATGTCTCCTTTTTTAATTCCTGCTTTATCAGCTCCACTTCCGGAAAGAACTTCTCCAATTAAAAACCCTTGTTGTTGTTTTATATTTTGATGTGTTTCATGATTATAAGCTTTTAAAGATTCATCTTTAGAAAGATCTATTCCTCTAACTCCTAAAAATGCACGTTGTACAGTTCCATATTTTTTTAAATCCTGTATTACTTTTCCCACTAAATTAGAAGGAGCTGCAAAACTATATCCTATAAAATTTCCTGATACTGAAGAAATAGCAGTATTAATCCCAATTAATTCTCCATTTGTATTGATTAATGCACCTCCACTATTTCCAGGATTAACAGCTGCATCTGTTTGAAAAAAAGATTCTATAGTAGTAGCTGCGTCGGCTTGATTGGATTGATTTTCTCCTCTCAAAATTCCTAAACTTCTATTCTTAGCGCTTATAATTCCTGCAGTAACAGTGGAATTTAAATCAAAAGGATTTCCTATCGCTAAAACCCATTCTCCTACTCGTACTTTATTAGAATCTGAAAAATAAATAAATGGTAGATTTTTCTCGTTGATCTTTAACAATGCTATATCTGTACTTGGATCTGTTCCAATGAGTTTTGCTCTATAAGATCTTTGATCATTAAGAGTTATTTCTATTTTATCTGCATTCTTGATGACATGATTATTGGTTACAATATATCCATCAGGAGATATAATCACCCCAGATCCATGAAGCCCTATAAAATCATTTTTTTTAGGAATTCTTCCTCTTTCTCCTCCAAAATCATCAGGAAATCCAAAGAAAAAATCAAATGGATCAAATTTACTATTCCCCACTCCATTATTATTATATTTTTTAGAATAATTTTTCACATTCACTACTGCATGAATTGTTTTTTCTACAACTCTAGTAAAATCAGGTAATCCTGCAGAACTAACTAACGAAGCATCAGATGATGTCAGTTTTGTTTTTAAGGAAGGAGAAACGGAATATGAAGGAAAGAGAAAAGATTTTTCTTTGTCAGCATATTTTTTGTATGCAGCAATAGTTACTACTGAACTCATCAAACTGCTAATAATAATATAAGCGACTATTTTCTTCATATTTTTGAAATTATAAAAAAAACAAAATAATCAACTCTACACACACAACGCAAATATATTATATAATGATGATTAAAAATAGTTAAAATTCAACTTTTTCAAAAAAATAATGTTAACTTCATTTAAATAATTTTGTATTTTTACTTTTGTGAAAATAGATTTTTTAAAATTTCAAGGAACAGGAAATGATTTCATTTTAATAGATATTCGAAACAAGGAAATAAAGGAAATACAGGAAAAAAAAAATCATTTCTTTTTTCAAAAATTGTGTGATAGACATTTTGGAATTGGAGCAGATGGAATTATTTTCATTAAAAATGATTCCACAAGTGATTTTTATATGAAATATTATAATTCTGACGGAAAAGAAAGTACAATGTGCGGGAATGGAGGACGTTGTGCCGTTTTTTTTTCAAAAAAATTAAAAATAGCAAAAGAAAATCAAACCTATTTCAGAGCTATAGATGGATATCATTATGGAATAATCCAAAATAGAGATTTAGTTTCTGTAAAGTTACTTGATATAAATAGAAATATGATAAAGGTTAATTCGAATCATGTTTTTTTAAATACAGGTTCCCCACATCATATTCTTTTTGTAGAAAAAGATCTAAAAGAAATAGATGTTTATAAACAAGGTAGAGTTATACGATTTCATAATCGTTATTCTCAAATAGGTGGTGTTAATGTAAATTTTGTAAATATACTTGAAGATAATACTTTACAAGTTCGTACTTATGAAAGAGGTATAGAAAATGAAACTTTATCCTGCGGAACAGGAGTTGTTGCTTCTGTGATCGCATCATATGAAATGGAAAAAATTCCGTGTTGTAGGAACCCTCATCTCAATTTTAAGGAATTTTTAGTTCATACTTTAGGAGGAAAATTGTGGGTTTCATTAAAAAAAATACAAAATAAATATAAAGAAATTTATTTAACTGGTTCTGTCAAATTTATATTTGAAGGATGTATCAATATTTAAAACATGAAAAATGGAAGATTTTTATTCAATAAATGAAGAGTCTATAAAATTTCTAGAAAATTATCTAAATAGTTTTTCTCCAACAGGATATGAAAATGAAGGACAAAAAATATGGAAAGACTACATAAGGAATTATGTAGAAAAAATAGAAACCGATTTATACGGGACGGTAGTCGGAATCATTAATCCAAATTCTTCAAAAAAATTAATTATTGAAGCACATGCTGATGAAATATCTTGGTATGTGAATCATATAACGGATGATGGGATCATCTATGTATCACGTAATGGAGGATCAGATCATCAAATAGCTACATCTAAACGAGTCATCATCCACACAGAAAATGGACGACATATTCATGGAATATTTGGTTGGCCTGCTATTCATACGAGAAAACCTTCAGAAGAAAAAACCCCTAATATAGAGAATATATTTGTAGATATAGGCGCTTTAAATAAAAAGGAAGTAGAGAAAATGGGAGTTCATATAGGTTGTGTAATTACTTATCCTGATAAATTTTTTATCATGAATAATAATTATTTTGTATGCAGAGCGTTAGATAATAAAATAGGAGGATTTATAATTGCTGAAGTCGCAAAAATGATAAAGGAATATCAATATAATTTTGAATTTGGATTATATGTGGTAAATTCTGTTCAAGAAGAAATAGGATTGAAAGGAGCTAAAATGATTTCCAATACTATAAAACCTAATATGGCTATAGTCACGGATGTAACACATGATACTTCTACTCCTATGATTGATAAAAAAGTACAAGGAGATATTCGATGTGGAAAAGGACCTGTTATTGGATATGCTCCTTCAATACAAAAAAATCTGAGAGAACTTATTATAAATACTGCTAAAAATAAAAAAATTCCTTTTCAACGTTTAGTTTCATCTAGATCTACTGGAACAGATACAGATGCTTTCGCTTATTCAAATAAAGGAGTTGCATCTGCATTAATCTCTCTTCCTCTTAGATATATGCATACTACAGTAGAAATGATTCATAAAGAAGACATAAAAAAAACTATACAATTAATTTTTGAATCTTTAAAAGAGATTAATAATTTAAAAATAGATCACTTATTGAATCGAAAATGAATAAGATCTCCATCTTGTAAAAAGGAATTTTTTCCTGCCAAAAACATTTTTCCTGCTTTTTTTGCTTTTTCTGAGGATCCATATTTAATAAAATCTTTGTAATGAATGACTTCTGCACAAAGAAATCCTTTTTTTAAATCTGTATGGATTACAGAAGAAGCTTGATAAGCTGTCCAGTGATTTGGAATAGACCATCCGCGAATTTCTTTTTTTCCTATCGTAAAAAAAGTTTGCAAATTTAACAGTTGATATGCTTTTTTGATCAACTTATTAATTCCAGATTCATGTTCATGGAAATTTTCTTTTTTTTTTTTCATTGATTCGTTTTTCAATGATAAAACGATTGTGGGGGCTTTTTCCTTTTCTCCCATTTTTTTTATAATTTTTACATAAAAACTATTACAATCCTTATTATCATCTTCTACATTACAGACATAAATAACAGGTTTTATGGTCAATAAATGTAAATCTTTTATAAATTCTTTTTCATGATCTTGAAACGGAAACATTCTAATATTTTTTCCTTCTTTTAAAAAAGAAGAAACTTTTTTCAACAGAATATAAGATTGATTGGTTTTATTTTTCTCTTTTTCTAATCTTTTTTCTATTGTTTCTAAATCTTTTAACTGTAATTCTAAATCAATAATTTCTTTATCTCTAATGGGATTGATGGACCCTTCCACATGAATAACACTAACATCAGTGAAAATACGTATCATGTGAATGATGACATTTGTTTCACGAATATGAGATAAAAATTTATTTCCTAATCCATCTCCCTTATGTGATCCTTTAATTAATCCAGCAATATCTACAATTTTTATTTTGTATGGAATTATTTTTATTGGATTAATGAATTTTTTTAGTTCATATAACCTTTTATCTGGAACATTTGTAATTCCATAATTGGGTTCTATGGTACAAAAAGGAAAATTTTCTGACAAAGCTTTAGAATTAGAAATAAGATTAAAAAGGGTTGATTTCCCTGTATTTGGAAGTCCTATGATTCCACATTTCATACTAATGAAAATTTTTTTCGTTTTTTTAATATGCTATCCTATCTATTTTTTGGATTTGTTTTTTTTATTAAATTAAAACAAAGAATTTTCTCTTTCTCTGTTTTAGAATTTGTTTCATTTTTTTATGAAAAAAAAATATGAAAAATGAAAAAAAAGAAATGCCGTTTTTGGAACACATTGAAGAATTCAGAAAACACTTGATTCATAGTATATGTGCTATTGTAATAGCAACGATTCTTTTGATGAATAATAAACATATTATATTCGATTATATTCTTTTTGGTCCTGCAAAAACGGATTTTATTACTTACCGAATATTTTCCAAATTAGAAAATTTTTTTTTTCAAAAAAAAAAAATGGATTTTTTTTCGAAAAACTTAGAAATACAAAATAGAAAAATGTTTGGTCAATTTAATGTGTATATATGGACTTGTTTCATAGGAGGAATTATTTTGTCTTTTCCTTATGTTTTTTATGAATTTTGGAAATTTATAAAACCTGCTCTTTCTGAGAAAGAAAAAAAATATTCTAGAGAAATCATTGCAATCGTTACATTTTTATTCTTATTAGGAATTTTTTTCGGTTATTTTATATTGTGTCCGTTTTTAATTCATTTTGGTTATACTTTTAAAATTAGTTCTTTTCCAAAGAATATATTTGATTTATCAGATTACATATCTTTGATGATGCATTCTATATTATCTATGGGAATTACTTTTTTGTTTCCAATTCTTATATATTTTTTAACAAAAATAGAATTATTATCTTATTCTTTTTTAAAAAAGTATAGAAAACATGCTTTTTTGATTATATTAATTATTGCTTCTGCAATTACTCCTGGAGATATTTTAAGTACAATAATTGTTTTGATTCCTTTGATAATTCTTTATCAATTAAGTATCTGTATTTCCTTTTCTCTTTCTACTACTAAGAAGAATAATAAGAAGAAAAAGAAGAATAAAAAACCTCTTGTTTAAGAGGTTTTTTTATTCTTTTTTGTTGTTCGTATGATTATTTCAACACGTCGTCCTTTATCATTATTTTTTTTATTACATTTTATGAATCCTCTCATTTTCATCCTATAAGGATTAACACCTCTGGAAACCAAAGCTTTAAATACAGAATGAGCTCTTTTCATGGATAAAATTTTGTTAAAAGAATATTTACCATAAAAATCTGTACATCCACTTATATAAAATTTAGAATGAGGAATCCTTTTTATCATAATTTCAGCTATTTCATTAATAATAGATAGTGAATTGGAAGATAATGCATGTTGACCAGAACCAAATAAAATAGGTTTGAAAATTATGTTTTTCTCAAGATTAAATTTTTTTAATCCTAATTGATTAGGACATAAATTTTTCTTATCTGAAATTCTATCTTTATCAATCCCTTCCTCTTCTCCGCAATTTTTTCTATTATCCTTTTCTTCATATTCTTCAGAATTATCTGTAATAATATTCTTTTCTTTTTCTTCTTTTTTTAGAAGAACATCAGAGTCAGATTTTTCTTTTTCTTCTTGATTTTTATTCCCATTTCCAAAACGAAATACAAATCCCATAGAATGATCCCAAAAATTCAAATAGTCTTTAGAAAGATGTGCAATGACATGATTGTAGTTACTTTGAACATTAATTCCAACATTAGAAACAATCCAAAAATTTATTCCTAATCCACCATCCAACAAAAAAAAATGTTTTTGGTTTAATTTATAAAATTTTGAATTATTGAATTTCAATATGCTATTCTCGTAATTAAATTGATGATATCCACCTCCCAATCTTAAATAAGGATCAATTTTATATTGATATAATGGATGAAAATTAATTCCATGGGTTAATTTCACAAAAAAACAATTCATGATTTTCCATCTATTATTATCAACCATTCCTAATGTACTATTAAAATATAATCCTATGTTTTTAGTGAGATGATGCACGATTTCTATATCCGAAAAAAAAGGATTAATCGTATTATTTTTTTTATGAAAAAAATTTATAAAAGGAGATTTAATAATAAAAGGAGATTTAACAGGATAATAATTTATATCATGCGATCTTATTTTAAGAGACCATTTTTTTTTAGTAGAATGAGAAGATTGGGAAAATACAAATGAAAAAAAAACAAATAAAGTAATAATAAAAAAATTTACGTTTTTCATAAAACTATATAATTTCTTTGAATATAAACAAATATAATAAATTAAGAATCTATTTATTTAGAATATGAGTATGATGAATTTTTCTGATTTTATGTTTTATGATATGATCATGAATCATTCATTCATTTTATTTATTTATTGGAGTAATGAATTTAACAACAATTTTTTAACCCATTTTTTTTAATTCACGAAGAATATCTTTTTTTCGTATAGATTCACGTTTATCGTATATTTTTTTTCCTTTTGCTAAAACAATTTGTAATTTTATATATCCTCTATCATTAATAAATAGTTTAGTAGGAATCACAGTCAATCCAGGAATTTTCAATTTTTTTTCTATTCTCATTAATTCTTTTTTGTTTAATAATAATTTTCTTTCTCTTCTGCTTTGATGATTATTATAAGTTCCAAATTTGTATTCAGAAATATACATATTCATAGAATATAATTCTCCATTTTTTATTTGACAAAAACTTTCCGTTATATTTGCCTTATTTTGTTTTATAGCTTTTACTTCAGTACCAAATAATTGTATACCAGCTATATATTCTTCAATAAATTTATATTGAAATCTTGCTTTTCTGTTTAGAATACTCATAATTAAATTAATTGTTACTTTTGTGTGTTTGAAAATTTTACTTTTTTAATGATTTTAAAATGAAAAAATTGTTTGAATAAAACAAATTCAATTCATGTCGTGTAAATTATGAATTTTTCTTTTAATTAATAATCAATAATGATAATATGAGATATGATGAATATAAATGATTTAAAGAACTTATGTACTCAAGTAAGAAGAGATATTCTACGTATGGTAAATCACGCAAACTCGGGACATCCTGGTGGATCCTTAGGATGTACAGAGTATTTAGTAGCTTTATATCAAAAAATTATGTATTTCGATCCAAAAAAATTTACTATGGATGGTGAAGGAGAAGATCTTTTTTTTCTATCTAACGGACATATATCTCCTGTTTATTATAGTGTATTAGCTCGTACGGGTTTTTTTTCTATAAAAGAATTATCAACTTTCAGAAAGTTGAATTCTCGTTTACAAGGACACCCTTCCATCCATGGAGGTCTTCCAGGAATACGAATTTCTTCTGGATCCTTGGGACAAGGGATGTCTGTTGCAATTGGAGCAGCTATATCAAAAAAACTGAGTCAAGAATTTAATAGAATCATTTATAGTTTACATGGAGATGGAGAATTAAATGAAGGACAAATATGGGAAGCCGTTTTATATGCAGGAGCCAATCACATAGATAATTATATAGCTACTGTAGATTATAATAGACAACAAATAGATGGCCCTATTGACAAAGTACTTCCTCTTGGAAATATTAAGAAAAAATTTGAGTCTTTTGATTGGATGGTTTTAGAAGAATTAGAAGGAAATAATATAGAAAAAGTTATTAATGTTTTAAAAAAAGCAAAAAATGAGACTGGGAAAAGAAAACCTATTTTAATTATTTTATATACCCAAATGGGGTATGGTGTAGATTTTATGAAAGGAAATCATGTATGGCATGGAAAATCTCCTAATCAAAAGGAATTAAAAAAAGCACTTTCTCAACTTCCTGAAACTTATTTAGGAGATTATCCATTATAAATATGAATAGAAAAAAATTATGAAATTATATGAAAATAAAGGATTGAAAGAAACTAGAGCTGGATTTGGAAATGCTTTGACATTATTAGGTAGAAAAAATAAAAAAATTGTTGCATTATGTGCTGATCTGACTAGCTCTTTATTTATGAATAAATTTTCCAAAGAATTTCCTGAACGATTTTTCCAAATTGGAATTGCAGAAGCGAACATGATGAGCATAGCAGCTGGACTCAGTATTGGAAAATATATTCCTTTTGCTGGAACATTTGCTAATTTTGCAACATCTCGTGTCTATGACCAGATACGTCAATCCATTGCTTATTCTTGTAAAAATGTAAAAATATGTGCTTCCCATTCTGGATTAACTTTAGGAGAAGATGGAGCAACACATCAAAGTTTAGAAGATATTGGAATGATGAAAATGCTCCCTGGAATGACAGTAATCAATACTTGTGATTATAATCAAACTTACTCCGCTACTTTAGCTATAGCTGATTACTTAGGTCCTGTTTATTTGCGTTTTGGACGTCCTGCTGTCGCTAATTTTACAGAGTTAAATCAAAAATTTGAAATTGGAAAAGCAATTCTTTTAACTCAAGGAAATGATGTAACTATTGTTAGCACAGGACATTTGGTATGGGAATCTTTAGAAGCCGCTAAAATATTATACGAAAAAGAAAAAATTAATTGTGAAGTAATCAATGTTCATACAATAAAACCATTAGATGAGAAAACTATTTTAAATTCTATTAATAAAACAAAATGTGTTGTCACTGCAGAAGAACATAATTATTTAGGAGGATTAGGAGAGAGTATTGCTAGAATTATTACTACTACAACAAATAATAAAAAACATTCTATTTGTCAAAGTATAGTGGCAGTAAATGATACTTTTGGAGAAAGTGGAAAACCAATGGAATTGTTAAATAAATATAAAATTGATCGTGAATCCATCATAGATCATGTTAAAAGAATACTAAAAAGAAAGAATCGATAAAAAAAAATGTTAGAAATAAGAAATATACAAAAATTAGTTCATAATTGGATTATAACTCATGGAGTACGTTATTTTAACGTATTAACCAACACTATTCTATTATCTGAAGAAGTAGGGGAAGTCTCTAGAATTATTGCAAGAAATTATGGAGAACAATCCCAAAAGAAAGATTTCAAAAACAATATAGAAGCAACAACCTCAATAATGGATGATTTGGGAGAAGAATTAGCGGATGTATTATTTGTTTTAATTTGTTTGGCAAATCAAACTGGAATCAATTTGGAAGAATCTTTTAATAAAAAGTTAAAAAAAAAGAAAATAAGAGATCACAAAAGACACCACAGTAATGAAAAACTAAAAAAATAATATGTATTCTTACATTACTATTCAGAAATTAAAAAATTCTTCACTGTATGGTTCTATATCTATAACAGGATCTAAAAGTATATCTAATCGTCTTTTAATTTTAAAAGCTATTTATCCAGATGATATTCATCTAGAAAATCTTTCTAATTGTCAGGATACAGAAGTTCTAAAAAAAAGTTTGAATAATCATAATACTTCTTCTAATTCTATTAAAATCTTAGACATTCACCATGCGGGAACCGCTATGCGGTTTCTAACTTCCTATTTTTCTATACAAGAAGGAAAAAAAGTGATTTTAACAGGATCAAATAGAATGAAAGAAAGACCTATATCCGTTCTTGTAAATGCTTTAAAAAAATTAGGTTCAGAAATTTATTACTTAGAAGAAATAGGATTTCCTCCAATAAAAATTATTGGAAAAAAAATATTAGGGGGAGAAATTGATGTTAATGCAAAAATAAGTAGTCAATATATTAGTTCTTTAATGTTAATAGCCAGTCAATTTGATTTAGGACTGAAAATTTATTTAAAAAAAGAGATTACATCAATTCCATATATCAAAATGACTTTTGATTTATTAACCCAAGTTGGGATAAAAGCTTTTTGGAATAACAATATGATTCATATTTATCCAGGAAAAAAAAAAGGAAAAAAATGTTTCTCTATAGAATCAGATTGGAGTTCAGCTTCATATTACTATTCTATGGCAGCTATATCAAAAAAATGCAATATTACTTTAAAATCATATAATCATAAAAATGAAAGTTTACAAGGTGATAAAGAAGTCACTTCCATTTATGATAAATATTTTGGAATATCCACTATTTTTAATAGAAATAAAATAGTACTGAATAAAAAGTTCGATTTTACTCCATTCAAATTTATTGATTTGGATCTAAATAAAACTCCAGATATTGCGCAAACTATCGTTGTAACTTGTGCATCATTAGGAATAAAATGTCTATTAAAAGGATTAGAAACATTAAAAATTAAAGAAACAGATAGATTACAAGCATTAAAGAATGAACTATTCAAATTAGGAGTAAAAATTCACATTACAAGTTCTTGTTTAGAAATAACAGATTTTTTTTCAAAAAAAAAAATCAATTCATTTATCAGAATAAAAACTTATCAAGATCACAGAATGGCTATGGCTTTTTCTCCATTTGGATTATGTTATTCTTTGCGAATAGAGGAACCAAATGTTGTAGAAAAATCATATCCTGATTTTTGGAAAGATTTGAAACATTTAGGATTTTCAATTGATTATTTTGATGAATGAAGAATCCTTCTTGCTGTAATAAACCTATTGTTCCAATATTTTTGATATAATTGAGAAATAATTACTCCATTTGATGTAGAGGCATGAATAAAGAATATGCTGTTGTGTTTTTTCTCTACATGAATTACCATTCCCACATGATTAATTTTTTTTCTTTCTATTCCTGTAGAAAAAAATAATAGATCTCCTTTTTCTATCTGTTTTTTGGGAACGAAAAATCCTTTTTTCGCTTGATTGTAAGATACCCGTGGTAATAATATTTGATGAGAATCAAAAATATTTTTTATAAAAGCAGAACAGTCTATTCCTTCTTTGTTATTTCCTCCATATTTATATGGAGTATAGATATAATCTTTAGCTTTTTGAATAATAGAATCAGTTTTTTTTTGAGAAAAAAGTTTTTTCTCAAAAATTTTATAATCATTTTTTGATTTTGATTTTTTTGTGGATGAAGGTTTTTGTTTCTTTTTTCTAAAAAAAATTTTTTCATATTTTTTCTTATTCTTCTTATATTCTATATTTCCAAACAGAGGAATAGAAAAAAAATGAGAGTAAAATAATATAAAAAAAACAATTTTAGAATTTTTTATGATCAGGATAATTTTTACTTTTTGAAAAAAATTTCCAAGAACAAAAGTTCAGACCATCAAACAAATATAAGTAAAATACTTGTATTAAACATAAAAAAAATTTAATTTGTACTTTTTAATGAGATGAAGAATCTGAAGTAAAGGCCCATTCGTCTATTGGTTAGGACATCAGGTTTTCATCCTGGAAAGAGGGGTTCGATTCCCCTATGGGCTATTATTTTATTTATTATATATATAAACATGGCAAATCATTTATCTGCTATAAAAAGGATTAGACAGAACCACACCCGACGTTTACGGAATAAATATGTATATAAAAGTACAAGGACAGCTATTAAAAAATTAATAAAAATAAAGGAAAATAAAAAAGAAGAATTTTCCAAGATATTTTCTATGATAGATAAGTTAGCTAAAAGAAATATCATCCATATGAATAAAGCTGCAAGGTTAAAAAAAAAATTAAGTAAAAATTTTTTATTAAAAAAATAAAAGAAGAAAAAAAAATGATAATGATTCCATCATCATCATCTCCGATAGGAATATTTGATTCTGGAATTGGAGGACTTCTGATAGCTAAAGAAATTAAAATACATATGCCTAATGAATGTATTATTTATTTTGGAGATACTGCAAATATGCCTTATGGAGATAAATCTAAAGAATTTATTAAAAAATATTCAATAAAAATTGCTTCTTTTCTTTACAAAAAAAAATGCAAAGCAATAGTCATCGCTTGCAATACAATAGTCTCTAACGCTTTAGAGATCATTAAAAAAGAATTTTGTAAAAAATTATTAATATTTAACGTGATAGAACCTGTAATAAAAAATAATACATTAATTTCCTCTAAAAAAATAGGAATTATGGCAACCCCTGCTACTATACGTTCAAATTTTTTTCCAAAAAAAATAAAAAAATATTTTCATCATTTAGATTTGGATATAGTTCAAATGGAGACCCCTTTATTAGCTTCTATTATTGAAAATGGATTTGAAAAAAAAAAGATTCATTCTATCATTGAATATTATTTGAATCATTTGAAATCAATAGATACATTATTATTAGCTTGTACTCATTATCTATTTATAAAAAATGAAATAAATAATTTTTATCATGGAAAAGTACGCATAATTGATGTACAAAAAATAGTAGTTCAAGATATACAAAAAAAATTATATGAAAATAATTTATTTCATCCTAATCCTACATGGAATAATAATCCTATCTCTATCTTTTATACATCAAGTTCTGTTTCTTCATTTTTTAAAAAACAAGTTCAAATTTTTTTTGGAAAAAAAGTTTTTTTTAAAACACATATTTTTAATTTTTTCTAATTTGCGCATCTATTACGGATAAAGTAGCTAAATTCACAATTTCTTCTATACTAGATTGCATTTGCATTACATGTGCTGGTTTTCGCATTCCTAACATAACTGGTCCAATAGTTTGAACATTTCCTAATCCTCTAATAAATTTATAAGTTAAATTTCCCGATTCAAGATTTGGGAAAATAAAAATATTTGCTCTTTTTTTAACAAGTTTAGAAAAAGGAAATTTACTAGCTAACAAAAATTCATTTAATGCAAAATCTGGTTGTAATTCTCCATCTACTATTAAATCTGGATATTTTTTATGTAAAAAAGCAACGGTTTGAGATACTTTAGAAGAAGTTTTCGAACTGGATGAAAAATTTTGAAAAGATAACATAGCTATATGGGGTTCTATATCAAAAGCTTTTACTACATAAGAAGCCATTAATGCTATTCTAGCCAATTCTTCACTAGTTGGATCTGGAATAACGGCCGTATCTGCTAAAAATAGAGGCCCACGTTTAGTTAATAAAATCATCATTCCTGCTATTTTATATACAGAATCTGCCCTTCCTATAACTTCTAACAAAGGTCGTAAACTTAATGAAAAACTTCTTGAATATCCTGTTATAATAGCATCTGCTTCTCCTTGATCAACCATCATTGCTCCAAAATGATCAGGAGTACGTATGCGACTTTTTGCATCATATAGAGTTAATCCTTTTCTATTTCTCCTTTTCCAAAGAATTTGAGCATAATCTTCTATTTTTTTTCTATTTTCTTCTTTTTCAGGATCTATTATTATCAATTCAACATCTAAATTATTTTCATTTATTAAATGTTTTATTCTATATTCATTTCCTAAAACAACAGCTTGAGAAATAATTCCTTCTTCATTAAGAATTTGAATAGATTTTAGAATGTCATATTCTACTCCATTACAAAAAACAACTTTTTTAGGATTCGTACGTGCTCTATTTTGAATCATTCTGAGTATTTTACTTTCGTATCCCATCCTATCAAGTAATTTTTCTTGGTAGATTTTCCAATCTAAAATAGGATTTCTTGCTACTCCAGAATCCATAGCCGCTTTAGCAACAGCAGGAGCTACACGAGTTATTAATCGATTGTCAAAAGGTTTAGGAATAATATATTCTTTTCCAAAAGAAATATTTTTCTTATTATAAACAATATTTACCTGTTCTGGGACAGGTTCTTTTGCTAAAGAAGCGATAGCATGAACCGCTGCTAATTTCATTTCATCATTAATGATGCTTGCATGAACATCTAATGCCCCTCTAAAAATATAAGGGAATCCTAATACATTGTTGACTTGATTAGGATAATCACTTCTACCAGTAGCTATAATTACGTCTGGACGTATTTTTACTGCTAAATTATAATCTATTTCTGGATCAGGATTAGCCATAGCAAAAACAATAGGATCTTTCGCCATACTTTTTAACATTTTTGGAGTTAAAACCCCACCTATGGATAATCCGATAAAAACATCCGCATTTTGAATAGCTTGTTCTAATTTTTGAATAGAAGAAGAAGTGTTTACTGCAAATTCTTTTTTTTCTTCATTTAAATCTTTTCGTGAAAGATGTAATAATCCTTTACTATCAAACATAAGAATATTTTTCGGATTGACTCCAAGTTGTTTATAAATTCTTGTACAAGAAATAGCAGCAGATCCTGCTCCATTAACTACCATTTTGATATCATGAATGTTTTTTTCAACATAGTTAATGGCATTAATTAATGCCGCACCTGAAATAATAGCTGTTCCATGTTGATCATCATGCATGACAGGAATATTTAATTCAGATTTTAGTCTTCGTTCTATTTCAAAAGCTTCTGGAGCTTTTATATCTTCTAAATTGATTCCTCCAAAAGTTGGAGCTATAGCTTTTACTGCATCTATAAATTTTTCTGGATCAGATTCATCTATCTCTATATCAAAGACATCAATTCCAGAAAATATTTTGAATAAAAGAGCTTTTCCTTCCATAACAGGTTTAGATGCTAACGCACCAATATCTCCAAGACCTAATACAGCTGTTCCATTAGTGATCACCGCAACAAGATTTCCTTTAGATGTATATTTATAAACTTCATTAGAGGAACGAGCTATTTCTTTGCAAGGTTCTGCAACTCCCGGAGAATACGCTAAAGATAAATCTCTTTGACTACTGTATTTTTTAGTTGGAGTAATTTGTATTTTTCCAGAAGGAAATTGACTATGATAGTCTAAGGATTCTTCACGAAAACTCCTACTTATATTTTTTCTCATTATATTTTATTAAATTCTGAAAACAGATAAAAAAAATAAATTGTAAGTAAACAATCACAATATTTTTTTTATGACCAAAAAAAATTTTTTTCTAAAAAAAATTTTTTTTCATTGGATTTCCATCTAATGATAAGTTTGTAATATCCTTTTTTCAAAAATTTTTTAGAAATAAATAATGTTTTATTTGAATTTCTTATCGTTTTAAAAGAAAAAGAACGTGAAACATCTAAATCTTTAGAAGAATATCTAAATAAAGTAAAAAAACCATGAACATTATCTAAAATCTGTGGAAATATGATTTTAATTCCAGAAGATAAAATGGATATTTTAATTTTTTTAGGAAGTTTTAATGCATTTTTTTTTTCATTTATAATTTCTTGATATCTTATTTCTTCTTCATAATATCTATCTGATACAAGTTGACTTTCTACATGAGGAAAAAAAAATGCAGTGTAAATAATAAAAATTATAAAAACAAACAAAGATAATACAATTCCTGTTTCCCAGGAAAATTTTATTTTCATTATTCAAATTTAATAAATCAGTTCCAATCCATAATTTTTTTTCCTTGATGAGTTTTAGATTTTATAGGTTTTTTTGATTTTGTATTTATAAAATAAACATAACTAGATATTTTTTGAATATCATTTCCTTTAATTTCTCCTGATTCTCCAAAAGCTCGCATAGTGGGATTATTTTTACTTCCATTCCAAATTATAGAAAATATATTTTTAAATAAATTTTTATCCACAATATTTATCCAGTAATCATCTGTCAAATTAGGTCCTATATTTCCACTTCCATCAGACTGATGACAAGTAGCACAATTTTCTTCAAAAAGAATTTTTCCACTATCTATAAATTTTTTGTTAAAAAAAGCATTTGCTATAGTAACTTGAGGAGTTTTTTTTTCAAAAATTTCTATTTCTTTTAACTGTTTTTTATAAGCTATTTCATATTCTTTATAAGGATTAGAAAAATCTGTTAAGAAATAAGAAAAAAAATAAATAAAGGAAAAAACAATTGTAAGATAAAAAAGATGAATCCACCACATTGGTAATTTATTATCTAATTCTATAATCCCATCAAATCCATGATCTATTCTTTTAACTTCTTGATTTATTTTAGGATCATGAAATATAAATTTATAAAATATAAAAAAATAATTTCCTTCATTTTCCTCCAAAATCTGACGTCTTTTTTTTTCTGTTAAAAATTTTATTTTTCTACGAAATATTAAATCATCAATAGAATCTAAAATAAATAGTAAAATTGTTATCGTTATAAAAAAGGATATAGTTATTGGATGTCCTATATAATGATCCCCAAAAATAATATAGAACATAAACATTATAACAGATAAAATAGAAGGAATCATAATAAAATAAGGAATTTTTGATCTCATAAATATTCCTGTTTTTTTTTATTCCCTTCTAAAGGCAACTCCCTGACTTTTTCATAATATTTTTTAGGTTTTGAAAACACAAAAAATAAAATGAAAAAAAAAGTCATTAAAAATAAAATTAATATAATAGATTGAAAAATTCCAATATACTTTTCTGTTGAAAAGTATTGTTTAAAAAAACTTATCATTAAGACTTAATATCGATTCCTAAACGTTGTAAGTAAGAAATAAGAGCTATGACCTCTCTTTTTTCCAAAGGGATAAATTTCTCTTTTTCTTTTACTTTTTGTAAATCTATTTCTTTTTTTATTTCTGGATATTCATTATATATATCAGAAACAATTTTATTTGCTTGAAAATCCATATCATGATTCAAATTTTTTATATCTACCGAAGTATATGGAACTCCTAATTTTATCATAGCTTTTATTTTTTTTTCTGTATTAGATCTATCTAATTTATTGTAAATTAACCAAGGATACCTTGGCATAATAGAACCAGGAGATGTTGAACGAGGGTTATGCATATGTTTATAATGCCAAGAATTAGGATTTTTCCCTCCTTCTCTTGCTAAATCAGGTCCTGTTCTTTTAGATCCCCAAAGAAATGGATGATCATATACAAATTCTCCAGCTTTAGAATATTCTCCATAACGAACCACTTCATCTCTAAATGGACGAACTTGTGCACTATGACAGGCGTTACAACCTTCTCTTACAAAAAGATCTCTCCCTTCTAATTCAAGAGCTTTATAAGGTTTTACACTATTAATAGTAGGAACATTAGATTTGATTACTAAAGTAGGAATGATTTCTATAAATCCCCCAATAGCAACAGCTATAAAAGAAAGGATAGTTAGTTGTATAGGCCTTTGTTCTAACCAACTATGAAACTTTTCATTTTTATTATTATGAGAATTATCATAAAATGGAATTCCTTGAAAAAATTCATCATTAAGAAAATAACCTTTTTTTATAGTCTTAACTATATTATAAATCATTAAAATGAATCCAATAAAATAAATAATTCCACCGATAAATCTTATTTTATAAAAAGGAATAATGGATAAAACTGTATCCAAAAAATTTTTGTATGTTAAAGTCCCATCAGGATTGAATTTTTTCCACATTTCAGATTGTAATACAGATCCAAAATACATAGGAAATACATACAATATAATTCCCAATATTCCTAAAAAAAAATGAATATTGGCTAATAAAATGGAATATAATTTGGTATTCCACAATTTTTGTGTTAGCCAATAAATTATTCCAAAAGCCATAAATCCATTCCAACCTAAAGTTCCTAAATGAACATGAGCAATAACCCAATCTGTAAAATGCCCAATAGAATTAAGTGTTTTAGTGGCAAGCATAGGACCTTCAAAAGTTGCCATTCCATAACAAGTAATTCCTACAGCAAAAAATTTCAAAATAGGATCTTTTTTTACTTTTTTCCAAGCTCCTCTTAAGGTTAACAATCCATTTAACATCCCCCCCCAAGAAGGAGCAATTAACATAATGGAAAAAATAGTTCCCAACATTTGAGCCCAATTAGGAAGGGAAGTATACATTAAATGATGTGGTCCAGCCCATATATATATAAAAATTAATGACCAAAAATGAATAATAGAAAGTTTATAGGAAAAAATAGGTTGGTTAGATGCTTTTGGAACAAAATAATACATTAATCCAAGTATAGGAGTTGTTAAAATAAATGCAACTGCGTTATGTCCATACCACCATTGCATTAAAGCATCCTGTACTCCAGCATATATAGAATAGCTTTTAAAAGATATAAGCGAAATAGGTAATTCAAGATTATTAAATATATGTAACATAGCGACAGCGACCCATGTTCCTAAGAAAAACCAAACACTAACATATAAATGTTTGATTTTTCTTTTTAAAATACTTCCTATCATATTTATTCCATAAACAATCCAAATAAAAAAAATCAATATATCTATAGGCCATTCATGTTCAGCATATTCTTTGCTAGTATTGATTCCTAATAAAAAAGTAATCCAAGTAGAAAGAATAAATATTTGCCATCCCCAAAAATGAATCCAACTAAGAGAATCACTAAAAATTCTTGTTTTTAAAAGACGTTGCAAAGAATAGTAAGATCCTGTAAAAATAACGTTTCCAACAAAAGCAAAAACAGTAGTACTGGTATGTAACATTCTCCAACGTCCAAACCCCATTATTCCTTGCGAATTTCTCAATTTATTTCCTAATAAAAATTCAGGAAATTCAGGATAAAATAACATGAGAGCAATAACTAATCCCGCAAAAAAACCGACAGTAGCCCAAAAAATAGTTGCATATAGAAAAGCTTTAACAATACGATTATTATAATAGTATGTTTCTAGTTCTATTTTCCTCATAATAAAATAACATAAAAAAATTATTATTCATTTTTTTTCTTTCTCACAAGAATCATCCTGATAAAAATCATCAATTAAAATCCTAACTCTAGGAGTTTCATAATCGTCAAATTGTCCAGAATAAAGACTGATTAAAAAAATAACCAGAAAAATACCCCCTAAAGAAATACTAGATAATATCATAAGAATTAATATATCCATATACACCTAAAAATTTTTTCAAAAAAATAAATTTAAGATAAAAATCTACGTGAAATTATCCAAGTAGAAAATATAGAAAATATAATAACAGATAAAGAACTCAAAGGCATTAAAATAGCAGCTATAAAAGGTTTTAAATATCCAGTTACAGCAAATATGATTCCTATTCCATTATAAAAAAAACTAATTATAAAATTAGTTATGATCAATATGATAGAAATTCTAGAAACTTTTAGAAATAAAAAAATTTGATCTAAATGATCAGACTGAATAAAAGCATCACAACTTGGAAAAAAACTGCTAGGATTTTCTGAGACAGCAATTCCCACTTCACTTTGATTTAATGCAGAAGAATCATTAATTCCATCTCCAAACATCATTACTTTTTCTCCTTTATTTTGTAATTTTTTCACATAATTTAACTTTTCTTCTGGACTTTGATTAAAAAATATTTTACTTGATTTGGGTAAAATAGATTCTAAATATTTTTTTTCTAATTTATTATTATCTCCGGAAAGAATAATGATCTTATATTTTTTTTTTAGATTTTGAAATATTTTTTTTACTCCATTACGATAATAATTTCTAAATAAAAAAGAACCTATAAATTTATTGTTTATAGAAATAGAAACACTTGTTGTTGTATTTGTTTTTTTTTTTATATTATTATTCTCGCAACAAGAGAAATGATTATGAATTCCTAAATATTTTTGAGATCCAATCTTAACTGAAACATTATTTATTATTCCTTTTAATCCTTTTCCAATTATTTCTTGAAAATTTTTTATAGGATAATATTCTTTTATATTGACAGATAATTCTTCAAATATTCTCTTGCTCAAAGGATGATTCGAATTTCTTAACAAAGAAGCAATGATTTTTTTATCGTGATCTTTTAGATTTCCTACAAAAAAAATTTTCTCTTTATTTGTATCCGTAAGAGTTCCTGTTTTATCAAAAATTAAAGTTCTTATAGTGGAAATTCGTTCCATTGTAAAAATATCTTTTACATAAAATCCTTTTTTAGAAAAAAACCGTATGATATTTCCCAGTATAAATGGAGTTGAAAGGATTAATGCACAAGGACAAGTAATGATTAAAACAGAAAAAGTGGTTTGAAATACTTTTTCCACATTAATAAAATACCAATAAATTCCAGTTATGACAGAAATGATTAAAACAATAGGAGTAAAATATCGACTTAATTGATTAGTTATTGAATTAAAATAAAATAATTTTTTATTTTTATCACGGAAATTTTTTTTCCATAATAAACTCAAATAACTTTGATCTACATTTTTAATCACTTCTAAAAAAATAGCTTCTCCTTTTTGTTTTGATCCAGCATAAATACGATCCCCTATTTTTTTAGAAACCAAATGAGATTCTCCCGTAATAAAACTGTTATCTAATATTGCTTTTCCTTTCATTAAAACAGAATCTACAGGAATGATTTCTTCATTCTTAATGAGAATGATATCTCCTTTTTTTAAAGAAGAAAGCAAAATTTTTTCTTCTTTTTCATATTTTTCATAATATTTATGATGGATTTTTGTTACAGAAATAGGATAAAAAGATTTATAATTATTATCAAAAGAAAGTATTTTATTATGAGTATGAATTTGAAGCATTTTACTAATGAGTAAAAATAAAGAAAAACTAGCAAGACTATCAAAATATCCGGATCCCAAATCAAAAAAAACTTCATAACAACTCCATGAAAATAGAACTAATACTCCAATAGATATTGGAACATTTATATTATTAAAAACATGTTTTTTGAATCCTAAAAATGCATCTTTTACATGATCTATGAAAAAAAAGAAAACTATCGGTAAAGAAAGAATAATCATTAAATAACGGAAAAAATAACGATTTTTTAAAAACCATAAATCTTCTTCATAAGCTCCCACATATTCTGGAATAGATAAAAGCATGATATTTCCAAAACAAAAAAAAGAAATAGCTAATTTTCCTATTAATTTTCTATTAAATATTTTTCCATTTTTTTTTACATCCTTCATATTTTCTTTTATGGATTCAAAATTAATAGACGGTTTATAACCAATTTTTTCAAGGTATTTTGCTAACTCACTTAGTTTTAATTTTTCATTATTAAATGTGATTCTAACTTTTTTATTGGTAAAATCGACTGTAGATTCAAAAATATATTTATGATGATTAGACAATTTTTCCAAAATTAATATACAAGAACTGCAATGAATAGAAGGAATTAAAAAACGAACACAAGTAATATTTTTATGTTTAAAATCAATTATTTTTTCTTCAATTTTTTCATTATCAAGAAAATGAAAATTTTCAGTTATTTTCATAATTAAATAATCATTTTATTTTTTATTATTCATTTTTTAGATATTTATTATTATATTCTTCAAAAGACATTAGTTTATCATATTCTTTTTTATCCAAAATTCTAATTCGAAGAATCCATCCTTCATCATAAGAATTTTTATTTATCAATTCTGGTTTTGATTTTAAGTTTTGATTAATTTCAAGGATTTTTCCTGAAACTGGCATAAATAAATCTGAAACAGTTTTAACAGCTTCTATTGTTCCAAATACATTTCCTTCTTTTATTTCCGTTTCTACAATAGCATCATCTATATCTAAATAAATAATATCTCCTAATTCGTTTTGAGCAAAATGAGTAATTCCAACAACATAAGTTTTTTTATTATTTTTTTCATCCAAACCAATCCATTCATGATTAGGACTATATTTTAAATTATTAGGATTCATACGAGAATTATTTTTTTTCCAGTTTAACGTATTTTTTCAGAAAAAAAGAAATCTTTTTAAAGAAATGACTTTGAAAAAAAGATTCGAAAATAGTTTTTTTTGTTTTTTTCATCTTTATTTCAGTTAAATATTTATCTATTCTTTTCTCTATTCCTTGAGAAGTTTCTTCATCAAAAATCCACAAAGAATACTTTTCTATTTGAGAAATCAATTGATTTGAATACTTTAAAGAAGTTGCGTATCCTGCTTTTTTCAGTCCAATTGCCCAAGATCTATAATCTTTCTTTTTTAAAAGGAATAATTCAGAATAACGAGGTTTTTTCAAAAATTTTGAATGATCATTAAAAGATTCTCTAACCGATTTATACTTTCTAAAACATTCCTTTGGAAGATCATCATCATGATAATAAATATCTCCCTTCCAATCTTTTCCACATTTTATTCCAAAATGATTATTTGTTAATTTTGCCAATGGGCTATTTCCACTAGATGATTCCAAAATCCCCTGTCCTAATTTAATACTAGCTGGGATTCCAAACTTCTCCATTTCTTCAATAGAAAACTTAGCATATTCCTTGATATATTTAAGGACATTTTGCTTTTCATTTTTTTTTTCTTCTTCTTTTTCTTTTGAAAATAAAAAGAAAAAAGTTATAGAAAAAGATAAAATAAAACAAAAAAATTCTTTCATATCACTTAACAATAATAAAATTACATATTTTGTGTTAAAAAAATTTTTAACTCAAGTAAAAAGATTCCATAATAGACCTACTTTGATAGAAAAATATTTTTTTATTTTCCTCTTCCTAATCCTAACACTATCCCTATTCCTATTATTATCATCATTAGTTTTTTCATTTGTATTTGTTATTATTATCGGATCACTTATAATAAGATTTTGAAGATCTTGTATACTTGCATAAAATATAACTCTAAATATTTTGAAATTTAAAAAATAATCTAACAAAGGTATTTTTCTAACAATTTTCTTTGGATAACATTCATTTTCTCCTGAATAAAAAGAAAATAAATCAAAAGGATAAGAAGAAAAATCTTGATGATAAAATTTGTTAAAATAATGAATAGAAATTCCAGTTTGTATAAATAAAGATTTATCAAAATAAGAATCTTTATAAGAGATAGTATTTCTTGAAATAAAATTTGGAATAGAAAAAATTAATTGATCAGAATTGTATTTTTGATACAAAAAAACATTATTAAATTGAAATTTCCATATATTATGAATTGTTCCTATTTTGAATTCACATGAATTGATATATTTCCAATGCAAAAAATTTGGAACTTTCTCTTTGTTAGAAGAATTATTCATTTTAGATATTTTTAAAGAAATATCAAAATTTTCTTCTTTTTTTGGAAAAAAAAAGAAAATTATAGATTTTTTTGTATAAAATCCATTCATAGTGTCATAATAATATTTGTTATTGTTGTCACATTCCTTATTCTTTTGAAAGAAAGAAAAATGAATAATATCAGGAAAAATATTAGTATTTTCAATACTCAATTGAGTTAAAAAATGAAATTTTGAAAACAATAATGTATTCAATTGAGTATTGGCTTGTAAATAATTTTTAAAATGATTATTTTCTATATTTACCATCCATTTTCCATTTGAATGAAATTCAAAAATTTTATTAATGATATGATCAATTTTTCCTTTTATAGAAATAACATTTAAATCTTTTTTTTTCTTATAAATTTTTTTATTCAAGAGATTATTTAATAAAAATAGTTGATATCGAATTCTATCATAAATAACCCCTATTTCAACATTATACCTTTCTTTTTCTTCTCTTCCAAAAATCAAAGAACATTCATTTTTTAAATGATAATAATTGATCATATTATTTTGAATGACTTCTTTAGAAAGAAAATGTTTTTTGAAATATTTTGTATACTCTATATGATTTTTTAAAATAGGTTGATAATTATCCAACCATGATAAAAAAGGAAAAATTTTTTGAATAATATTTATATAAAATCTTTCATAAAAAAAATTTTGTTTCTCAAAAAAAATATTATTATTTGTAGTCTCCCAAATAGGTTTTTTTCTTTTTTTTTCACTAGAAAAATTTTGATACAAATAATGTCCCCACAATTTTTGAAAATGAGAGGATTTTTGGTCTTGATAAACAAATGTTGTTAAGAATAACTGTTTTTCAAAATTAGGTTCTTGTTCATTCCCATGATGATTTCTTATTCTATTTCTATATTCTATAGAATAATTCATTTTTTTATTAGGACTTTGAGTAAATAAAACTCCTAAAGCATTTTCTTGAAGAAAATTTACAGAATAGAAAATTTCAGAAGTAGGTGTTTTTACATCAAAATATCTAATTTTTTCAGGAGAAAAAAAAATATCATTAAAAAAGTTGTTGTTATGATCACTATTGTGATTCAATGATTTTGTAAGATTTTTTTGTATTAATTCTATATTAAAATTATTTTCACGATTCGTCAAAAATCCAAAATGATCCTTTCTAAATAAAAAAAAATTGTGAGAATAATCCTTTTCCATAGAAATAGATGTTGTTTCTAAAATTTTTTTTTGGTTATTTTCTTCAGTCCAATACTGATAATCTTGATCAGTAGGACTATAAAATTCTGTTATTTTTTTTTGATCCATGATTTCTACTCCTTTTCCTATGAAAGAAAACATAAAAAAAAAAATAAAATATGAATATTTTTATATAATTAAACTAAAAATTATACTATTTATAATTAAAAACCACACAAATATGAAAAAATATAATATTTAAGTTCATGTTAATATCATCTCTAAAATCATCTTTAGTCTAGAGAATGAAATGGTATTCTTTTTTTCATCATGTATTATAGAACTATTCAAAAAAAACTTTTGGCTCCCTTATTAGGGAGCATTTTTCATTCAAATACATTATTATTATGAGAGAATATTCTGATTGTCAATTTACAAAAAAATTCTCTTTTATTCCTTGCATAATAAATAAATACAGTTAATGTAATCCAAATAATATCTTATTATCTAATTCTAATGGTAAATTGTTGTTGTCTATTCTGATAGTTTAAATAGAGAAAATGTTTTTCAAGATGAATAAAAATATTCATATTGGATAACTTAACAAAAAATCCTGTAACAAAAAAAAATCTAGAAATTTGGAGTTCAATTTTATACAGAATATTTCTCTCATAAACTGATACTGATAGGGAATGGTTTTTTTTGTGTAAGTAATGGTGGTATGGTCTAAATCTTTTTAGAATCTCTCTTCTCTTCTTCTATTTCTATAGAATATAGAATAAAAAAAAGCAAGAACAGCATTAAAAAAAAATTAAATTGTTTTATTTTTTTTTCTATTTCCGAAAAGAAATGTTCCTAAACGAATAAGAGTGGTTCCATATTCTATAGCTATGGGATAATCTCGACTCATTCCCATAGAAAGAATAGAACAATGTTTATACTTATTTTTATAATCATTGTATATTTTATTCAAAAAATCAAATTCATAACGTATTTTTTGAATCGGTTTTTGGAAAGATGCTATTCCCATTAGGCCAATAATTTTTACATTTTTCATATTTTTATATCTTTTATCTTCCAATATGTTATTGGCTTGTTGATATGTTATTCCTGATTTATTTTTTTCATTACAAATTTTTATTTGTAATAGACAATTTACAACACGATTATGTTTTAATGCTATTTTATTTATGATTTGAATATGTTCAAATTTTTGAACACTATGAATTAAATCAATAAAAGGGACAATGTCTTTTAATTTATTGCTTTGAATTCTTCCAATCATATGCCAACGAATGTCTTTTGGTAATTTTTGATATTTTTTTACCATTTCTTGTACATAATTTTCTCCAAAATCTCTATGTCCTATTTTGTACAATTTTTCTATAGAAGAAACATTTTGGTTTTTAGATACTGCTAAAATTTTTATATTTTTTGGGATTGATCTTTTTACAAAAAGAAAACGATTTTTAATATGATTCATGTTTAAGAAAATTTTTTTTCAAATTCTTTCATTATGTGTATTAAAAATCGAACACTATCTAATGATAAAGCATTGTAAATACTAGCGCGATATCCTCCTAAATATCTATGTCCATCTAATCCAACAATGTTTTCTTTTTTCCACATTTTATTAAATTTATTTTCTAGATTTTTTTTCTTTAAAAAAAAAGTAACGTTCATATTAGAACGATTTTCCTTATGAATTTTGTTTTCAAATAGATTGCTTTTGTCTATTTCATCATATAATAATTGAGCTTTATATTCATTTTCTTTTTCTAGAATGGAAAGACCTCCCTTATTTTTTATCCATTCTAATGTTAACATGGAAGTATAGATAGAAAATACATTTGGAGTATTGAAAATCCTATTGTTTTTAATATGAATCATGTAATCTAAATAAGAAGGAATATTTCTTTTTTTAATTTTTCCAAGAATTTCTTTTTTTACAATAACAATAGTCATTCCTGCAGAACTTACATTTTTTTGTGCAGAAGCATAGATCAAACTAAATTGACAAAAATTTAATTTTCGACTAAATATATCTGAAGACATATCACAAACCATTGGAATAGGAGTATTAGGAAATATTTTCATTTGTGTTCCAACAATAGTATTATTGGAAGTACAATGAAAATAATCTACTTCGTTTGGAACCTTATAATTTTTAGATATATATGTATAGTTTTTTTTTTTACCGGAAAAAAGAATCCTTACTTTACCAAATTTTTCCGCTTCTTTAATAGCATTATTTGCCCATATTCCTGTATCTAAATAAGCTGCTTCTCTATTCATTAAATTAGATGGAACCATTGTAAATTGCAAGGTCGCCCCCCCTTGAAGAAATAAAATGGAATAATCATCATTTAAATTCATAGTCCGTTTAACTAATTCTGTTGTTTTTTCCATTATTTCTATGAAATCTTTACTTCTATGAGAAATTTCAAGTAAAGACAATCCACTTTGATTAAAAGATATTACAGATTGAGCTGATTTTCTAATTACTTGTTTAGGTAAAATAGAGGGGCCTGCACTGAAATTATGTATTTTCATAGAACAACTAATTCTTATCAAAATTAAAAAAAAATATTAATTGAAATTGGATTACTGAAATCCAACAATTATATTTTTATTCCTAATATTTTTTTTGTTTTTTCTGTAACCTTAAATCTATCATCTAAACGATTTCTTAAAACTAAAATAATATCTTCATTTCCATTTACTAATAACCATGTTTGTTCTTTTTCCAAAAGAGAAAATTTTTTTTCTTTATAATATTTGCTTAATTTTTTCTTTCCTTTCATATTTATAGGATAAAAATAATCTCCTTCTTTCCATGTTCTTAATTTCAACGGAAATTGAATTTTATCAAAATCTATAAACGATATCATTGGTTTATTTTTTTCTATTTCTGTATGAAAAGAAAATTTTACATTTACAGGTAATGATAGGTTTCTACTATAATCATTGTTTTTGATGATATTGGGGATCAAAAAAACTTTATTTTTATTTGCAAATAAAAATGAATTTGAGATTAAAATCCAAAAATTTCTGTTTTTAATAATACGATATTTTTTAGATATTAATTGTTTTCCTGATTGTGCATAAAGAAGATTTTTTAAACTTTTTATATGATTAGAAAACCCATAAGAAAAAAATAATTTGAATAAATAAAAAGATAAAGGTTGTAAATTCATGATTTGATTACATGATATTTTCCAATAAAATGGATTATATTTTTTTTCTACTGTTATTTTTTTATTAATTTCTTGAATTTGTTTTTCTATTAAAAAATTCTCTTGATGAAGATAATCAATACTTTTTTTTATTCCTTTGAAAGAAAAGGAAAAAACAGATATTACTGAACGTATTTTATTTCTTAAATACTTATCATCTAGATTGCTTTTATCTAATCTCCAATTTAGATTTCTTTTTTTAGCATAAGACAAAATTTCTTCTTTTGTAAAACTAGAAAGAGGACGAATGAATTTTCCATTTTTTTTAGGTATCCCTAATAATCCTTTGATTCCTGTTCCCCTCATTAAATTTATAAAAAAAGTTTCTATAGAGTCATTAAAATGATGTCCTAATGCTATCAACTCATATGAATTTTTTAATAATTCATTAAACCAATCGTATCTAAGTTTTCTAGCTGACATTTGTATAGATAACTTCTGTTTTTTAGAAAAATCAAAGGTATTAAATCGCTTAATATGATATGTTATATGATTTTTTAAACAAAATTTTTTCACGAAATCTTCATCTTTATTAGATTCTTTATTTCTCAGTGCAAAATTACAATGCGCAACACCTAATATAGTATTAGGAATATGAAGTAATAAATTTAAAAGAACCATACTATCTAATCCTCCACTTACAGCAACGCATATTTTTTTATTTTTTATTGGAAAATTGTTTATGATTGTATCTAAAAAAAAATGATCATATTTGTTGTATGACAATTGATTCATATTATTTAATGATGAATTGTGTTATTTCTTGAACTATATCTTTTTTGGATTTTCCAGTAATATCTATCTTTCTAAAAGATTTCTCATAAAAAAAAATTCTTTTTGAGAAATGACTAATAATAAATTTGAATAATTCTTTTTTAGACAAATGAGCAATTAATGGTCTCGTTTTTTTTTCTAAAGATAATCTTTTGAACAATGTATAACTATTAGTTTTTAGATAAAAAGTTTTTGAGAATTTATTCAATAAATCAATGTTATTATAATAACAAGGGGTTCCTCCTCCAACAGATAAAATATATTTTTTGTTCTTTTTTAAGATTTTTTTAAGCATTAGATGCTCTATTTTTCTAAAAGAATTTTCTCCTATTTTTTTAAAAAGATTACAAATTGAGTCATGTTGATCTTTGACAAGAAGATCGTCCAAATCATAAAAATCAAATTTCAATTTTTTAGACAATATTTCTCCTATAGAAGTCTTTCCACTACCCATGTATCCGATTAAAGTCACTTTCATATTCATTCATAAAACATAAAAATATAAAAAAATTAGTAGTATCTTTGTTGTTCATATATATAAAATAAAACAAACAAAATCGTCTTGCATTTTCTAAATTGACCTGATAGCTCAGCTGGTAGAGCATTACACTTTTAATGTAAGGGTCCTGGGTTCGAATCCCAGTCAGGTCATTATTCAATAATTTCTTCTTCTAATTCTAATACAGTAGGACAATGATCTGAATATTTTATTTCAGGTAGTAGGTAAGCATTTTTTATCTGTTTTTTCAAAGATGTACTAACCATGGCATAATCAATCCTCCAACCTTTATTATTTTTTCTAGCATTATAACTATAACTCCACCAACTATAATGGTTGGCTTCCTTAACGGAATTTCTAAAACTATCTATGAATCCTAAATTTAAAAAATGTGTCATCCATTTTCTTTCTTCTGGTAAAAAACCGGAAATTTCCATATTTTTTATGGGATCATAAATATCTATCTTTTGATGACAAATATTGTAATCCCCACAAATAATGAGATTATTAAATTTTTTTTTAATTTTTTTGATGTAATCAAAAAATTGATTCATAAAATAAAATTTAAAATTCAATCTCTTTTTCATATTCCTTCCGGAAGGAAGATAAAGGTTTATGACTGATATTTTTTTTAAGTCTATACGTATAACTCTTCCTTCTTGATCAATAGAATTTAATCCTATTCCATATTCTACATGGTTTGGTTTTTTTTTACATAAAATTCCTACTCCACTATATCCTTTTCTTTTGGAAGGAAACCAGTAATGGGAATATCCAAAACTTTCTAAAATATTTGTGTTTATTTGTTCTGGAAAAGCTTTAATTTCTTGAAAACATAAAATATCTGGCTGACATGCTTCAATCCAATGAAATAATCCTTTATTAATTCCAGATCTAATTCCATTGATATTATAACTAACAATTTTCATTTTCTAAAAAAAATTTTGATTAAAAGTTAATCATCTAATTTCTTTTGAAAAAATTGAATAGGTCTAAAATAGAGTTTCGAAAAGGTTAAAGAATATTCAAAATAGTTTTTTATATTTGCTGTAATGCATTATTCATTCATTATTATTATGATGATGCATCAATTTTAATCTAGTTCATCTATATATTTTATCTACTATCTATAGATACTATAATATATATAATTATGATGAAAGATTACTAACTAATAAAAAAAGCTTACAGAATAATCAAAGAGTAAGCTTTTGTTATTTTTTCCTATGGATAAACTTAAAATAGCCATTCAAAAATCAGGACGTCTTTATGAAGACTCTATCAAGTTGCTTAAAGATTGCAGCATTGAGGTTAATATTGGTATAGATAAATTAAAAACAACAGCCCTTAATTTTCCACTAGAAATCCTTTTTTTACGAGATGATGATATTCCTCAATATTTAGAAGATGGAGTCGCTGATATAGGAATAGTAGGAAAAAATGTTCTTTTGGAAAAAAGAAAAAGAATACAAATTAAAGAAACTTTAGGTTTTGGAAAATGTCGTCTTTCTATAGCTGTCCCTAAATCTATTAGATATAATGATCTAAATGATTTAGAGGGAAAACGTATTGCTACAAGTTATCCTTTTTTAGTAAGAGAATTTTTTGAAAAAAAATATATACAAGCAGAAATTCATGAAATATCTGGAGCCGTTGAAATTGCACCTGGAATCGGATTAGCTGATTGTATTTGTGATTTAGTGAGTAGTGGATCTACATTATTTATGAATGGATTGAAAGAAGTAGAAACCATTCTTCAATCCGAAGCTGTTTTAGCTTCTCATCTTCATTTAGGATCTCCACAAAATATCATAATGGATAAATTATTATTTAGGATACGAGCTGTAAAAAAAGCTAAAAATAATAAATATATTCTTTTAAACGTTCCTAATGAAAGATTAGAAAAAATAATCTCTTATCTTCCCGGAATTAAAAGTCCAGTAATTCTTCCTTTAGCAAATACAGAATGTAGTTCTGTCCATTCTGTAGTAAACGAAAATGATTTTTGGGGGATAATAGAAAATTTAAAAGCACTTGGAGCACAAGATATATTAGTCCTTCCAATAGAAAAAATTATACTGTAAATAAAAAATATACCATAATATGGATGATATTCAAGTGTACTCTTACCCTTCATACAAAACATGGAAAAATCTTATAAAAAGACCTGTGAAAAATGTTCATCAATTAACGGATTTAGTATTATCTATTATCAATAATGTAAAATTATATGGAGATATTGCCTTGAAAGCTTATACAAAAAAATATGATCATTTTAATTTAAAAAATATTCAAGTAACAGAAGAAGATATTGATAAATCAAATTTGAAAATTTCAAATTGTTTAAAAAAATCTATTGATATAGCATATCAAAATATTTTATGTTTTCATCAAAATCAAATACATGAAGAATCAAAAATAGAGGTATCCCAAGGAATCACATGTTGGAGAAAATCTATTCCAATAGAAAAAATAGGATTGTATGTTCCAGGAGGATCTGCTCCTTTGTTATCTACTGTTTTAATGTTAGGAATTCCTAGTACATTGGCTGGATGTAAAGATATTGTTTTATGTACTCCCCCAAATAAAAATGGAAAAATTCATCCGTCTATTTTATATACGGCTAAATATGTAGGAATACAAAAAATATATAAAGTTGGGGGTTCTCAAGCAATTGCCGCTATGGCTTATGGGACGGAAAGTATTCCTTCTGTTTATAAAATATTTGGTCCAGGGAATTCCTATGTCACAATAGCTAAACAAATTGTATCCCAAAAAGGGATTGTTTCTATAGATATGCCTGCTGGTCCTTCAGAAATCGTAATTTTAACAGATGAAACTGCTAATCCAGAATATGTTGCTTCTGATTTACTTTCTCAATCAGAACATGACTCAGAAAGCTATATTCTTTTAGTTACTATATCTAACGACTTTTGGATAAAAAAAGTCAAAGAAGAATTAAAAAAACAATTACTACATCTATCTAGTAGACAAGATATTATTAAAAAATCTTTAAAAAATAGTAAAATAATTCTTCTTTCTTCTTTGGAAGAATGTATTCATTTAATTAATAAAGTAGCTCCAGAACATTTGATTATTAATTGTCATAATGCTTCTTATTGGGGAAATAAAATAAAAAATGCTGGATCCGTTTTTTTAGGAAATTATTCCCCAGTTAGTATGGGGGATTATGCTTCTGGAACAAATCATGTTCTTCCTACATATGGATACGCTAAATCTTATAGTGGGGTATCTGTAGATAGTTTTCTTAAAAAAGTGACTTTTCAAAAAATTTCTAAAAAAGGGTTACGAAATTTATCAAAATGTGTAGAGATTTTATCTTCTGAAGAAGGATTAATAGCACATAAAAAATCTATTAAAATTAGATTAAATAATGAATTATGAATCAACAATCTATTACCTGTTCAAATTTTGATTTAAATTCCTTAATAAGAGATAATATTCTTAATATAGATCCTTATCTCTCAGCTAGAGAAGAATTTCAAAAAGAAAAAGATTTTATTTTTTTAGATGCTAATGAAAATTCTTTTGGATCTCCTTTATCATTTTCTAATTCATATAATAGATATCCAGATCCATTTCAAATGGAATTAAAAGAAAAAATATCAAAAATAAAAAATGTTTTTTCATCTAAAATATTTTTAGGAAATGGAAGTGATGAAATAATTGATTTAATTTATCGTATTTTTTCTCGTCCAAAGATTGATCATTCTATTATTTTTCCTCCTACTTATGGAATGTATGAAGTTATCGGAAAAATTCATGGAGTAGATGTTGTAAAAATTTTTCTAACAAAAGAAGAATATCAATTAAATTTAAAAAAAATAGAAAATGTAATCACTCAATATAGTAAGATCATTTTTATTTGTTCTCCGAACAATCCTACTGGAAATGATATAAAAAAAAAGGATATTCAAAATATTATAAAAAAATTTACAGGAATAGTTGTTTTAGATGAAGCTTATATTGATTTTTCAGATCAAGAATCTTTTTCTCTAGAAATAGATCAATATCCTAATTTGATTATTCTACAAACGCTTTCTAAATCTTGGGGATTAGCTGGATTGAGAATAGGAATCGCTATTACTTCTGAAGAAATTATTCAATGGATGAATAAAATAAAATATCCATATAATGTTAGTCAAATTTCGCAAAAAATAGCGATCCAAGCATTGGATAATAAAGATCTATTTTTTTATCATTTAAAAAATATTCTTTCGGAAAGAAAGTATATGGAAGAATCTCTAAAAAAGATTTCCATAATAGAGAGAGTATATCCTAGTTCTTCAAATTTTTTGCTAGTTAAAATAACCAAATATTCAAAAAATCTTTATAGATATTTGATTGAAAATAACATAATAGTAAGAGATCGTTCAAAAATTATTTTATGTAATGAATGTTTAAGAATAACAGTAGGAACTCATGAGGAAAATGAATATTTAATAAAAAAAATTAAAAAATATTCTGAAAAATGTTTAAATGTCTCATACAAAAGAAAGTAATTGTATAAAATTGAAATGAAAAAAATATTATTTATAGATAGAGATGGAACAATCATTAAAGAAGTTCCTCCTACTTATCAAATTGATGACATTAATAAAATAAATTTTTATCCAAAGGTTATATTTTTTTTATCAAAAATAGTTCATGAATTGAATTATGATTTAGTCATGGTGACCAATCAAGATGGATTAGGCACTGAAAAATTTCCAGAAAAAAATTTTTGGCCTATACACAATCATATATTAAAAATTCTAAAAACAGAAGGAATCAATTTTTCTTCTGTTCATATAGATAAAAGTTTTCCAGAAGAAAAATCTCCCAATAGAAAACCTGGGACAGGAATGCTAACTTCTTATTTAAAAAACTCTAATTATAATAGATCAAAATCTTTTGTTATTGGGGATCGAATTACAGATGTTTTACTTGCCAAAAATTTAGGATGTAAATCCATATGGATAAAGGAACATCATAATAATGATCAACTTACAAAAAAAGAAGAAAAATTTTATTTTGGAAAAATAAATAAGGATATTCTAATCAAAAATGTAGTTGTATTACAAACTGATAATTGGAAAGAAATTTATGAATTTTTATCAAAATTAAAAGAGACATCCAAAAAATTTCTTGTCCATAAACGGACTACATTAGAGACAGATGTAAAAATAATTATTCGACTTTATGGAAAAGGAGAATCTCATGTACAAACGGGAATTGGATTTTTTGATCATCTTTTACAACAGATTTCGTTTCATAGTTTAATAGATTTAAATATTCATACAAAAGGAGATATTCATGTAGATGAACATCATTTAATAGAAGATACTGGAATAACTTTAGGGGAAATATTTTATCAAGCTATAGATAAACGAGGAATAGAACGTTACGGTTTTTTTTCACTTCCTATGGATGATTGTTTAGCCACAGTTGCATTGGATCTTGGAGGACGTAGTCAATTATCTTGGAAAGTACAATTTTACAGAGAAAAAATAGGAAAAATTCCTACGGAAATGTTTTTCCATTTTTTTCAATCTTTTTCTTCATCTGCAAAATGCAACATTCATATCCATGCTACAGGAAATAATGAACATCACAAAATAGAATCTATTTTTAAGGCTTTTGCCAAAGCTATCAAGATGTCTATACAAAAAGATCCTAATCGTAAATTACATTTACCGAGTTCTAAAGGGATCTTGTAAAATTTAATGAAAAAAATAATTATGAAAACAATTATTATAAAATATCCTGCTGGAAATGTCCAGTCTGTTCTTTTTTCTTTGGAAAGAATAGGAGTACAAGCGGTGGTGACAGATTCACAAGAATCTATTCAAAAAGCTGAAAAAGTTATCCTACCTGGTGTAGGAGAAGCTAATTTTGCTATGAAACACTTGAAAAAAAAAAAATTAGATATTCTTCTTTCTAAATTAGAACAACCAGTATTAGGAATTTGTTTAGGAATGCAATTGCTTTGTAAGCATTCAGAAGAAAGAAGTACTACATGTATAGGTATTTTTGATTTGTTAGTAAAAAAATTTCAATCAGAAAATAAAAATGACAAAATTCCTCAAATAGGATGGAATACAATTCACAATTTAAAAGGTCCTTTATTTGAAAAGATTCCAGATGGAAGTTATCAATATTTTGTACATAGTTATTATGCTCCTTTAGGAAAATACACTGTAGCTAAAACAGAGTATATAGTTTCTTATAGCGCTGCTTTACAAAAAAAAAACTTTTATGCAGTACAATTTCATCCGGAAAAATCTTCTTATGTAGGACATAAAATATTAGAAAATTTTATTCGTTTATAATAAAAAAAATTCAAACTAATGAATATTATTGCTGCTATAGATATTATAGATGGAAAATGTGTTCGTTTAATACAAGGAGATTATAATAAGAAAAAAATTTATAATAATGATCCATTAGATGTTGCATTTTTATTAGAAGATAATGGGATATCTAGATTGCATTTGGTAGATTTAGATGGAGCAAAAAAAGGGAAAGTGGTTCATTGGAAAGTATTAGAAAAAATAGCGACATATACACATCTAATTATTGATTTTGGTGGAGGGATTCATACAGATAATGATGTTCGTCTTGTTTTTGACAGTGGAGGATATATAGCTACTGTTGGAAGTATTGCTGTACAAAACCCTTTTCTTTTAAAAAAATGGATTCATATTTACGGAGAAAACAAAATATTACTTGGAGTGGATGTTAAGAAGAATAATAAAATAGCGATTAATGGATGGACAAAGGTTTCTGAAATTTCTTTTTGGGATTTTTTAAAAGAAAAAAGCAGTCATGGTATAAAAAAAATTTTTTGTACGGATATATCTAAAGACGGAGTTCTTTCTGGACCTTCTTTTTCTTTATATAAAAAAATTATTCAAAAATTTCCAAATATTGAATTTATTGCAAGTGGTGGAATTAGAAATATGGAAGATATAAATCAATTATCCGATTTAGGATGCTATGGAGCGATTATAGGAAAAGCTATATATGAAAATAAAATATCATTATCAGAACTTATGAATTGGAAAAAAAAGAATAATCAAAAAAATAAAAAATGTTAGCTAATAAACGGATTATTCCTTGTTTAGATATAAAAAATGGAAGAACTGTAAAAGGAGTGAATTTTAAACATCTTAAAGATGCTGGAAATCCAATTGAATTGGGAAGTTGGTATACAAAACAAGGAGCAGATGAATTAATATTTTTAGATATTACAGCTACAAATGAAAAACGTAAAACTTTATTATTGAGTTTAGTAAGAGAAATAGCTCGTCATATTAATATTCCTTTTACTGTAGGTGGAGGAATTAGAAAAGAAAAAGATGTTGAATTATTATTATCTGCAGGTGCAGATAAGATATCTATTAATACTGCAGCTTTTGAAAATCCAAAACTTTTAGAAAGTCTTTCTAGTAGATTTGGAAGTCAATGTATTGTTTTAGCTATTGATACAAAATACGAAAAAAATGAATGGTGGGTCTATTTAAATGGAGGAAGGGTTTTCACTAAAAGAAAAACTTTAGATTGGGCAAAAGAAGCTTATAATAGAGGAATAGGAGAGGTTTTACTAACTTCAATGAATCATGATGGAACAAAAAGTGGATTCGCTTTAGATATCACTAAAAAAATATCTGAAATACTTTCTATTCCTGTTATTGCTTCAGGAGGAGCTGGAAAATTAGAAGATTTTTATCAAGTTTTTAAAAATGGAAAAGCAGATGCAGCTTTAGCTGCTAGTATTTTTCATTATAAAGAAATAGAAATCCCTGAATTAAAAAATTATCTAATCAATAAGAACATTCCTATTCGATTAGAATAATCGAACTACTACTCCTTATTTACTACGAATGACTATTATATTATTTATTATATTATAAAATGGAAAAATATATTCAAGAAGAAAAAATTAATTTTAAAGATGGATTGATTCCTGTTATTGTTCAAGATTCAAAAACAGATAAAGTTTTAATGTTAGGTTATATGAATCAAGAAGCATATAGAAAAAGCATAAAAGAAAAAAAACTAACTTTTTATAGTAGATCTAAAAAAAGATTATGGACTAAAGGAGAAATCAGTAAGAACTATCTTTTGATTCAAAATATATTAATTGATTGTGATCAAGATGCATTATTAATTAAAGTCAATCCAACAGGTCCTGTTTGTCACAAAGGAACGGATACTTGTTGGAAAGAAATAAATAAAATCAATTTTTTATTTTATTTAGAAAATATAATTTCTAATAAAATTAATAAGGAAAACAAAAATTCTTATGTATTTAAACTTTTCAAAAAAGGGATTAATAGAATTTCTCAAAAGTTTGGAGAAGAAGCTGTAGAAGTTATTATTGAATCCAAAGATATGAATAAAAACTTGTTTTTAAATGAATCTGCAGATTTGTTATTTCATTATCTTATACTTTTATATAGTAAAAATTCTTCTATTCAAGAAGTTATAGAAATTTTAAAAAAAAGACATTTAAAAAAAGATAATGATTAAGGAATATTTAACATTTTATGAATTTGAAGAGAAATTTTCCATTTAGGATGATTTTTTATATAAGAAATTATTTTTGGAATGATTTTTATGTTTTGATTCCATTCAGGTTGTAATAATAATACACAATGCGAATTTTTTTTTACGTAACCTGCTTGTTCTTCCGCAAAAAAAAAATCATTTTCATCACAAATAATAATTTTTAACTCATTCATTTTTTTGTAATTTTCTTTTAAAGGAAGTTTCTTTTTTTTAGGGGATATAGTAATCCAATCAATAAAATCTTCATGAATAGGATAGGATCCTGAAGTTTCTACATGAATACGATATCCTTTTTTTTTAAGAATTCTAGTTAAAGGGGATAAATTCCACATCATAGGTTCCCCTCCAGTAATAACTATGGTTTTCACTTTACTATTTATATTATGAATAATTTGATTCACTGTTAAAAAATTATTTTTATTTATGTTCCAACTTGTTTTAGTATCACACCAATCACATCTTATATTACATCCTTCTAAACGAATAAAATAAGCAGCTATTCCAGAATGATGTCCTTCTCCTTGAAGAGAATAAAAGGATTCTTTGACAGGAAAAAAAGATGTTGTTGTTTGATTATTATTAGTAGTAATAGTCGTTATAGTTTTTTTTTTTTCATGAATTATTCAATCTATTTAATGCAGCTATTAAAGTATTTTTTATAAGCATAATCCGTGTCATGGGACCGACTCCACCTGGGACGGGTGTCAGATAAGAAGCTTTTCCATAAACACTATGAAAATCAACGTCTCCTTTTATTAAAAAAGATTTATTTTCATTATTTTGGATTCTGGTGATTCCTACATCTACAATTACAGCCCCTTTTTTAATCATTTTTCCTTTTAAAAAACCTGGAACTCCTACTGCTGTAATAATTATATCTGCTTGTTTTGTATAGTGTTCTATATTAGTAGTGTGACTATGAGTGAGAGTTACAGTGCTATTTCCAGGATTTTGTCTTCTGCTCATTAAAATACTGATTGGTCTTCCTACAATCCTGCTTCTTCCAACAACTACAGTATGTTTTCCAGATATTTTTATCTGATTTCTCTCTAAAAGAGTTAATATTCCTAATGCAGTAGCAGGAAAAAAAGCATTCATATTTAAAGACATTTTTCCAAAGTTTTCAGGATGAAATCCATCTACATCTTTTTTTGGATTAATAGATAAAATGATATTTTCCTCATTAATATGTTTTTGAAGAGGGAGCTGTACAATCAAACCATCTATTAATGAATTATTATTCATTTTTTGAATTTCTTTTAATATATCCTGTTCCGAACTGTATTCTGGTAAATGGACTAAAGAGTATTGTATTCCTATATTTTTACATTCTTGTATTTTACTATTAACATATGTCAAACTAGAACTATTGTTTCCTGATAAAATAATTCCAAGATGAGGAAGACGTTTTTTTTTCTTTCGTATATCTTGATCTATTTTTTTAGATATTTCTTTTCTTATTTCTCTTGACAATTGATTTCCATTTAATAGTTTAGTCATTTTCTAATTTCTATTTCATTGGTTAATTGAAGAAATTCTCTTACGGATAATTGTTCTGCTCTTTTGTTCAAAAATGGAAGATTATAAAAATCTGGTATTTTTTTTATAAAAAATTCTAGAGAATTTTTCAATATTTTTCTTCTTTGATTAAAGGCCATTTTTACACATTTGAATAAAAGATCTTTATTGCAAATCTCTATTTTTTTTTCTTTCCTTTTTAGGATAATAACTCCTGATTGTACATTGGGAACAGGAAAAAAAACATGTTTTTTAACAGTAAAAAGATATTTTACATCGTAAAATGTTTGTACAAGAACGGATAAAATTCCATAAGTTTTTTTCCCTTCATGAGAAATTATACGTTCTGCTACTTCTTTTTGAAACATTCCAATACATTCTGGAATATATTGATTATATTTCAATATATGAAACAATATCTGAGAAGAAATGCTATAAGGAAAATTTCCAATTAATGCGAAATTTTTAAGTTTAATTTCTTCAGGATTCCATTTTAAAAAATCTTTATGTATTATTTGATGATTGGAAATGGAAAAATTTTTTTTTAAAAAAAAGATTAATTCTTCATCAATTTCTATTAAAAAAACCCTAGAACATACATTTAGCAAATAATTAGTTAGGATTCCTAATCCTGGTCCTATTTCAACAACTGTATTATAGTTCTGAAAAGAAAGATTTTTGACAATTTTTTCAGCTATATTTTTATCTTTCAAAAAATGTTGATCTAATTTTTTTCTATTATAGAAACACCTTCGCATTTTACAAATATAAAAAATAATATAATATTTGTATTTTGTAAATATGATAATATGATTTGAATTCTTTATTATGCTGATATGCTTCGAACATCTTTTATAAGAAAAAATAGAAAAAAAGTTTTATTCGGATTAAGTAAACGAAAATTTCATAAAATTCATCTGATAGATGAAATATTAATTTTAGATCAAAAAAAAAAGAAAGTACAATATATTCTGAATAAAATATCAGAAAAAGAAAATCTGATCTCTAAAAAAATAAGTCATCTTATTCTTAAAAGAGGGAATTCTTTACAAATCAATTCTTTGAAAGAGGAATCTATTTTTTTTAAAAAGAAAAAAAAAGATTTAAATATAGAATTCAAAAATATTGTTCAAAATTTGGAAGAAAAACTAAATCAAATACCTAATATTCCTGACGAAAAAATCAAAGAGAAAAATACAGAAGATGCTGTTTGGAGTCCTAATAATAGGACAACAACAAAAACCATTGAAGAAGCTCTTCCTCATTGGGAGTTATCCAAAAAATTTCATTTATTTAGTTCAGATTTAGGAACAAAAATATGTAGATCTGGATTTTCCGTTTATCTTGGAAAAGTCGCTAAATTGCAAAGAAGTTTAATTCAATATTTTTTAGATCAAAATATACGTGCTTCGTATCTAGAGTATAGTTTACCTTATCTTATTAATGAAATGTCTGTATATGCTACTGGACAAATACCAGATAAAGAAGATCAAATGTATTTTATAGAAAAAGATAATCTTTATCTTCTTCCAACTGGAGAAGTTCCTCTTATGAATTGTTTTAGAGATAATCTTTTTACGTATAAAGATCTCCCTGTTAGAGCAACAACTTATACTTCTTGTTTTAGAAGAGAATCCGGATCTTATGGATCTAAAGTACGAGGTATAAATAGATTGCATCAATTTGAAAAAGTTGAAATTATTCAAATCACTACACCTGATACTTCTTACTATTATTTAGATGAAATGATTTCGCATATTAAAAAAATTTTAAGATCTTTAGAATTTCCGTTTAGACTTATTCGTTTAAGTGGAACAGATCTGGGGTTTTCTTCTGCAATGACTTATGATTTTGAAGTTTATTCTATAGGACAAAAAAAGTGGTTAGAAGTGAGTTCAGTTTCAAACTGTACTAATTTTCAATCAAATAGATTACATCTTCGATATAAAACTATGACAGGGGAAATCGATTTATGTCATACTTTAAATGGAAGCGCTCTAGCTTTACCGCGTATTATGGCCGCTTTATTAGAAAATAATCAAACAAAAAATCAAATTAACATTCCAAAAGTTTTAATTCCTTATACAGGATTTGATTATATCAAATAAATTAAAAATAACTAAAGTAGTTTTTGAGATGAAAGTAATTGATCATATAGCTAAAGCTAAAAAAAGTTTGTTTTCTTTTGAAATTTTACCTCCTTTAAGAGGACATGATATTAAAGATATTTTTTATACTTTGGATCCTTTAATGGAATTCAATCCTCCTTTCATTGATGTGACATATCATCGTGAAGAATTTATTTATGTAGAAAAAGAAAATGGACTTTTACAAAAAAGAACTATTTCAAAACGTCCAGGAACTGTAGGAATTTGTTCTGCAATTATGAATAAATACGGAATAGATGCGGTTCCACATCTTATTTGTGGTGGTTTTAATAGACAAATGACGGAAAACGCTTTAATAGATCTAAATTTTTTAGGAATAGATAATGTGCTGGTTCTTAGAGGAGACCCTCTAAAATCTGAAAAAAGTTTTTTTGCTAAAAAAGATGGACATCAATATGCAGTAGAACTGGTAAAACAAGTTAAAAATTTGAATAGAGGAAAGTATCTTGATAAAACTTTCGAACGAAAAAATACGACATTATTTGATTTTTGTATTGGAGTCGCTGGATATCCTGAAAAACATTTGGAAGCTCCAAATATTGAAAGTGATCTATTTTTTTTGAAAAAAAAAATAGAAGCAGGTGCTAATTATATTGTCACTCAAATGTTTTTCGATAATAAAAAATTTTTTTCTTTTGTTAAAAAATGTAGATCAGAAGGAATATCTGTTCCTATAATTCCTGGAATTAAACCTATTTCTTCTAAAAAACAGTTGAATAGTCTTCCTTCTCGTTTTTATTTAAATATTCCCAATGAGTTGGTAAAAGAAATTGAAAAAGCTCAAGATAAAAAAATAGTTTCTTCTATTGGAATAGAATGGGCTATACATCAATCTAAAGAGTTAAAAAATTCTGGAATAGAAGTGATTCATTATTATACAATGGATAAACCAGAAAATATTTATAAAATAGTTCAAGCTATTTATTAATTAATAATAAGACATAACCATAAAAATTATGTATAATAAAGAGTTTCTTTGATAGATTTTATTATTTTTTCTTCATTGGGAAACCAAGCTTGAATTAAATTGGGAGCGTAAGGAGCAGGAGTATCAAGAATCGTGATTCTATTAATGGGAGCATCTAAATAATCAAATGCTTTTTTTTGTATTACATACGTAACTTCAGATGCTATTGAAGAAAATGGCCATGATTCTTCTAAAATCACTAAACGATTAGTCTTTTTCACAGAAAAAAGGATAGATTCGTAATCTAATGGACGAATAGTTTGAATATCTATTACTTCTACACTGATATTTTCTTTATCTAGTTTTTTTGCTATATTTAAAGCCATTTTCATTATTTTCCCAAAAGAAACTAAACTTATATCAGTTCCTTCTTTTTTTATATCTGATTTTCCAATAGGAAGAATATATTCTTCTTCTGGAATCATCATTTTATCTCCATACATTTGTTCAGATTCCATAAAAATTACGGGATTATTATCTCTTATTGCAGATTTTAAAAGTCCTTTTGCGTCATATGGATTACATGGAATGACGACTTTTAATCCGGGACAACTTGCATACCAACTTTCAAAAGATTGAGAATGTGTCGCCCCTAATTGACCAGCAAAACCAGTTGGTCCTCTAAAAACAATAGGAATATTCCATTGTCCTCCACTCATATAACGTATTTTCGCCGCGTTATTAATAATCTGATCCATTGCTACCAAAGAAAAATTAAACGTCATAAATTCAATAATAGGTCTACATCCATTCATGGCAGAACCTACTCCTATTCCAGAGAATCCTAATTCTGATATAGGAGTGTCAATCACTCTTTTTGGTCCAAATTCATCTAGCATTCCTTTAGAGGCTTTATAAGCCCCATTATATTGAGCCACTTCTTCTCCCATGAGATATACAGAATTATCTCTTCTCATCTCTTCGCTCATCGCTTCAGCGATTACTTCCCGAAAGGTCATCTTTTTCATAAAAATTTATATTTTATAAACAAACATAAAAAACAATAAAATCAATAACGGAAAGGGAATGAAATTTTCCTTTCCGTATCGAAATTCAAACAATTATTTATTGTTTATCGTTTGTTTTTTTCTTTTTCTTCTGTTGTTATTGTTGTTGTGTGATGGTTGTTTTTTCTTCCGTAGTAGAAGAAGAAGGATTTTTATCTATATCAGTAGTATTTTTTGTTTTTTTTTGATTTTGCAATAATTTTTCTTGTATTTTTTTAAGATTTAATTGTTCGTTTTTTGTATTTGATATAGTATTGATAATTTGATTCAAAAAATTATTTTTTTCTCTAAGTTTTTTTAATCTTTCTTTTCCCAATTTTTTATGATTTTCAAATTCTTTCTTAGCTTCCAATTTTTCTTTTGAACCAACAGGAGAAGATCTCATCAGCATTTTATTTTTTTTTATCTTACTCAAGATTTTTTTTTGAACTTTTACCATATCATAATATTCATTATGATGATATTCGCTCTCTTTTTCTAATTTTTCTATTTTCTCTCCTGTTTCTTTTATTTTTTTAGATAAAACTTCAGGATCAATCTCTGAAATATCTTTAGTCGTTAGAATAGGATCTTTTTTTTCTTCCTGATTAGGATTGTAGTAATTAAAATTTTCTGTAATAGGATAATGAGGAGGAAGAGGAAAAGGATAAGAATTTGGAAATTGAGAATCTAGATTTTCCTTAGAAAGAATGTTGGAATTAGGAGTATCAGGAATAGTAGTAGTAGAAGTAGAAGAAGATATTTCTTCATCATTACAGGATAGAAGAAAAAATACGAACGTTAAAGAAAAAATTGTTGGAATTAGAAATTTATTAGTATTCATAATAATAATTAATTTTAAGTTACACTCGGAATAAAGTAAATAAATAAAAATAGAGGGATATTTATTTTCATTCTCATTTTCACTCACTTTACATTATAAATATATAAAAAAAAATATTCCATATAACGACAATTTTTTGAAAAAAAAATTTATATTTTTTTTCTATTTTCTTCTTTAGTATTATTTATTAATTCGTGAATTAAAATTAGAATAAAAAAACAAAAAATTACTTTCAAATTTAGTATCTTTACTTTAATCAATATTTTTTTATATATTTTTTTCTATGGAACAACTTATCAGATTAGTTATACGTGGAATCTCCTTAAGTCAAATACAATCTGGGATATATGTTTTATTACTGGAAGAAGAGGAGTCTGGAAAAATAAAACTTCCCATTATTATAGAAAGTTTACAAGCTCAATCCATTGCTTCTGCTTTGGGGAAAAGGGATCCTTCCAGATCTTTTACTCATGATTTATTTCTTACTTTTGCAAAAATATTTCATATTAAGTTAAAAGCAGTTGTAATTTATAAATTAGTAAATGGAATATTTTTTTCTTATATTTTATTTGAAGGAGAAGATAGAGATAATAATAAAGATAATGAAAAAAATAAAAAAGAACATAAAATTGATTCAAAAACATCAGATGCAGTAGCTTTAGCTGTTAGATTTCAAGCTCCTATTTATACTACAAAAGAAATCTTTGATAAAGCGGGTATCTATTTTGAAAATGGATTTCCTATTGATAAAGATAAAGAAGATAGTGAGAATTATGAAGGAGGTGTTGATGAAAATACTATTCCTATTTTCTTTCAAGAAAAAACTCAACAAGATTTAGAAAAAATGACTGAAAAAGATCTTAATGCTTTATTAAATCATGCAGTAGTGAATGAATGTTATGAACTTGCAGCACGTATTAAGAAAGAATTAGATAGAAGAGAATGAAGTATTTTTTCTTTCATATCTGATAAAACTATAGTCATACAAATGATGTTTGTCTTTTTCATAAGAAAATTCATATATTTTTTTCCACTTTTTTAAATCTATTTTTGGGAATCTTGCATCTCCATAAAATTTCTCATGAACAATAGTTAATTCTATAATATTTGCTTTTTTTATTGTCGAATTATAGATTTTCTCTCCTCCTATAACGAATATTTTTTTATAATAAGTTAAATAATGATATATTTCTTTTAAAGAAGAAAAGATTTTAACACTATTCCTGTTATTTTTTATTATATTATGATTGGATAAAAAATGGATGTTTTTTTTTGTTAAAATAATATTTTTTCTTTTTGGAAGAATTTTTCCAATGGATTCAAAAGTTTTTCGTCCCATAAGAACGACTTCTCCAAGAGTGAGTTTTTTAAAACGTTTTAAATCATTAGGTAAATGCCACATTAGTTTATTGTTTTTTCCTATAAATCCATTTTTAGAAACAGAGGCAATTAGAATAATTGTCATTATTAATATTTCAATTTTTTTTAAAAAAAAAGCAATTTATGGATATTTCTATTAAATATGATCCTAAGTCTGTAGAAGAAAAAATATACCATCATTGGATGAAGGGGAATCATTTTGCTTCTTATCCAGACAATAGGCCCCCGTATACAATTTTGATGCCTCCACCCAATATTACTGGAATACTTCATATAGGACATATTTTGAATAACACTATACAAGATATATTGGTTAGATATGCTAGAATGAAAGGGTACAATTCCTGTTGGATTCCTGGAACGGATCATGCTTCTATTGCTACAGAAGCAAAAGTTGTTAACTTATTAAAAAAAAAAGGTTTATCTAAAATTCTTATAGGAAGAGATAAATTTTTGTCTCATGTTTTAGAATGGTCTAAAAAACATCAAAATATTATTTTTAATCAATTAAGAAAATTAGGATGTTCTTGTGATTGGAATAGAACTCAATTTACTATGAATAAAAATTTATCTCAATCTATTACAAAAATTTTTATAGATTTATATGAAAAAGGATATATATATAGAGGTTATCATATAGTTAATTGGGATCCGGAAGCCAGAACTACTCTTTCTGATGAAGAAGTGATCTATAAAGAACAAATAGGAAAACTTTATTATATAAAATATCCAATAAAAGGAGAAAAAAATTATGTAACTGTTGCTACAACTCGTCCTGAAACAATATTTGGAGATACTGCTGTTTGTTTTCATCCAAATGATATCCGTTATTTTCATTTAAGAAAAAAAAAGGTTATAGTTCCAATAATAAACAGAGAAATTCCTATTATTCAAGATTTATCCGTAGATCCAAATTTTGGAACGGGATGTTTAAAAATAACTCCAGCCCATGATATCAATGATAAAAATATTGCGGATAAATACCACTTAGAGATTATAGATATTTTTAATGAAGATGCGACTCTCAATGAAAAAGGACTTCATTACAAAGGAATAGATCGTTTTGAAGTTAGAAATAAAATCATTAAAGAATTATGTCAGTTGAAAACTATAGTTAATATAGAAGAAAATTATAATCATAAAATAGGTTTTTCAGAAAGAACTCAATCTATAGTAGAACAAAAATTATCTCTTCAATGGTTTTTAAAAATGAAAAAAATATCTATTCCCGCTATACAAGCAGTCAAAAATGGGGAAATTAAATTTCATCCAAATAAATTTGAAAAGATTTATTTTCAATGGATGGATCAAATTCGTGACTGGAATATATCTAGACAATTATGGTGGGGACATCGTATTCCTGTTTATTATTATGGAAAACATAATGATGATTTTGTTGTAGCAGAAAATTTGGAAAAAGCATTAAAAAAAGCCAGAAATAAAAGCAAAAATCAAAAATTGAGATATGATCAAATTTGGATGGAAACAGATGTTTTAGATACTTGGTTTTCTTCTTGGATTTTGCCTATATCTGTATTTGACGGAATTCATCATCCTAATAATCATGAAATCTCTTATTATTATCCTACTGAGGATTTAATTACAGGTTCGGATATTTTATTTTTTTGGGTATCACGTATGATTATGGCAGGATTTTTTTTTCAAAAAAAAAGACCATTTAAAAATGTTTATTTTACTGGAATAGTGAGAGATTCTAAAAATAGAAAAATATCTAAATCATTAAACAATTCTCCCAATCCTATGAATTTGATTGAAAAATATGGAGCAGATGCTGTGCGTATGGGAATTATGTTTAGAACTAGTGCAGGAAAAGATTTTCATTTTGAAGAAAAAATATGTTTACAAGGAAGAAATTTTTCTAACAAAATATGGAATGCTTTTCGTTTAATTCAAAGTTGGAAAATAGGATCAAAAAATAAAAAAAATATTTCTGTATCATCTAAGATTGCTTTCACATGGTTTGAAAATCGTTTTTATTATGTTTTAGAAATTTTAGAAAAATATTTTCAAGAATATAAATTGGATGAATCGTTAATGATTTTATATAAATTTATTTGGAATGATTTTTGTTCTTATTTTCTTGAAATTATTAAACCTTCTGATAATAGAATATCCAAAATCGTGTATTTAAATACTGTTAAATGTTTTGAAAATGTGTTAAAATTATTGCATCCTTATATGCCTTTTATTTCAGAAAAAATTTGGAATCTTCTTAAAAAAAGAACTTTAAAAGAAGCATTAATTATTTCTCCTTGGCCTGAAAAAAAATCCTATAATCATGATATATTAGTTTCTTTTGAAAAAGCTACACAAATTGTGTCTCAAATCCGTCATATCAGAAATATAAGAAAGATTCCTTATAAAAAAAAACTTGTGTTATTCTCAATAAGAAACAGCAAAAATAAAAAAAAATGTGATTCAATCATTTTAAAGTTAGCAAACTTATCTAAAATTATTCCTGTTTTAAAAAAACCTGAAAAAATACAATTTTTTTCCTTCCTTTTAGGGGAAGAAAGATATTTTTTAGAATTAGAAAATAAGGATAATTTTAATGATCAATCTAATCAAATAGATTTGATTCAAATTGAAAAGAAAATTCAATATTTTTCCAATTTATTATCAATGATACGTAAAAATTTATCTAATGAAAAATATGTAACATCTGTTCCAAAACAAATTCTTTTAAAAGAAAAAAAGAAAGAAAATGATACATTAAAAAAAATAGCTATTCTTAAAGAACATTTTAAGTTTAAGAATAAATCAAATCAATAGAAAATAAAATTTTACCAGTTATCACTAGATCCACCACCTCCAAATGATCCTCCTCCACCAAATCCATCAAAATTATCTTCATTTTCATCATGATCATGTTGGTGGAATTGATTTCTGAATAAAAAATCAGTTAAAAAAAATGTATTCATGAATAATGAAGAAAATTCTATCTCATTTTTTTGAGAAAGGAAAAATGTAATAAAAAAAAGACTTATAGGAATAAAAAAAATCCATAAATAATTATTATTTTGTTTTTTTTTGTTGTTTTTATATTTTTTTTTCAATTTTTGAAAAATTTCTTTAGTACTAAAATCTATAGCTTTATAATAAAGATTGTTTTTTAACATAGGTTTTATTTTTTGTATAATATGTCTAGTAGACAAATCAGTCAAATAGGGTTCTATTCCATATCCATTCTGGATAGATATTTTTTTATCTTTGATGGATAATAATATAATAATTCCATTGTTATTATATTTTTTTCCAATACGCCATTGTTCTCCCCATTTAGAAGCCAAAATATTTGGATCTTCCCCATGAATATCTTGAACTATAGAAACTAAAATTTCTGTAGATGTCATTTTAGAATATGAAATAAGTTTTTTGTTTAAGGTCACTATATGTCTTCTAGACAATACACCTGCATAATCTTGAATAGGATATATTCTTTTTTGGGGAGGATCAGGGATGTAAAATTTCCCTTGCACTAAATTAGTTGTAATAAATAAAAAGAATAAAAAATTGAAAGTTTTTATTATGTAGTTTTTCATCACGAACTTTTTTTTCAAACAAAATAGAAAAATCATACTTTTTATAAAAATATACCCCTAATATAACCAATTATTATGAGTAAATTTATTATTATTTATGATTTATCTGTTTTTAAATTGATTGATTTTCTAATTATGATCATGAAAATCTATAATAGGAGCTTTTTTTGATAAAATTTGAGATTGAAAATATCCTTTTTCTTTAAATTGAGAAAAAGAATTTGCAATTATAAATTTAGGAAATTGATTTCTATAAGTGTTAAAATTATTTACTTTTTCATTGAAACGATTTCTTTCTACACTAATACGATTTTCTGTTCCTTCTAATTGATTTTGTAATTCGTAAAAATTTTGTGTAGATTTAATATCCGGATAGTTTTCCACAATTAATAATAATCTACTAACAGAATTGTTTAATCCTTCTTGTGCATTTTGAAATTTTCTTATTTTATCTTGACTCAAATCATTTGAATTTATATTAATGGAAGTTGCTTTTGCTCTTGCTTCTATTATTTGATTTAATGTCTTCTTTTCAAAAGAAGCAGATCCTTTTACTGTATTAACTAAATTTGGAATTAAATCTACTCTACGTTGATAAACAGTTTCTACTTGTCCCCATTGTGTTTTTATATTTTCATTCAGTTTAACCAATTGATTGTATATTCCAGTTATCCATATTCCTATTCCAAATAAAAATATGAAAATAGTAGAAATTGTAATTAAAAAAACTTTTTTCATTTTTTCAAATTTTACAACAAATTACAAAATTTGCAAATTTTGAATCATAATCCTAATAAAAATATTCTGTCAAAAAAATTTCTCTATTAGAAAAATAAAACTGACATTCTTTAAAAGCATTTTGATTACTATCTGATCCATGAATAGCATTTTCTTCTAAAGAACTTGCATATTTTTTTCGAATGGTTCCTTCTGCTGCGTAAATTGGATTTGTATCTCCTATTAAAGTTCTAAAATCCTTCACGGCATTTTCTTTTTCTAAGAGAATTGATACAATAGGACCAGAAGATATAAATTTGACCAAAGATTCAAAAAATGAACTTTTTTTATGTTCTGAATAAAATTTTTTAGCAGATTTTTTTGAAAGTTCCATCATTTTAATCGCTCTAATATGAAATCCAGCATTTGTAATTTGAAATAAGATATTTCCTATATATCCTTTTTTAACGGCGTCAGGTTTTATAATGGCACATGTAATTTTTCCAGTTAAATGAGAAATCATAAATATATTTTTTCAATTAATTAACAACAACTAAATTATTTGTTATTTATGTCATTTCCTTACATTGTAAGGAAAATTCCTGTATTTTACAAAAAAAAATTTTTGTATTCCTGATCATGAATAAAGAGAATCATACTACTAACAGTAGTAAGAATATTAATTCTAATTATGAAATTTCATCTTTTGATTCGTTTCAAGAGATGATTTTAAATGATTATAAATTAGCACGTATTAGTCGTGAAACAAGTCTTTTAGGGCGTAAAGAGGTCTTAAATGGCAGAGCAAAATTTGGAATATTTGGAGATGGAAAAGAAATCCCTCAATTAGCTATGGCAAAAGTTTTTAAAAATGGAGATTTCCGATCTGGTTATTATAGAGATCAAACTTTTATGATGGCTATTGGAGTTTTGAATGTAAGAAGTTTTTTTTCTCAGTTATATGCACATTCTGATTTAGAAGCGGAACCTGTCTCATCTGGAAGAATGATGACGGCACATTTTGGTACACGTTTATTGAATTATAATGGAAGTTGGAAAAATCTTGTAGAACAAAAGAATTCTATTGCGGATATTTCTTCTACAGCGGCTCAAATGCCAAGATTATTAGGTCTTGCTCAAGCTTCTAAAATTTATAAAGAATTAAAAAGTTTAAGAAAAACACATAAAATATTTTCTAACAATGGAAATGAAGTAGCATTTGGAACTATTGGAAATGCAAGTATTTCTGAAGGTTTATTTTGGGAAACTGTGAATGCTGCATCAGTTTTGCAAATTCCTATTATTCTTTCTATTTGGGATGATGAATATGGAATTTCAGTTCCTAATAAGTACCAATTTTCAAAAAAAAATCTCAGTGATCTTTTTTCTGGATTTCAGAGAACAACAAAAGAAAATGGGATAGAAATTATACGTGTAAATGGGGGGAATTATATAGATCTGACAAAAACATATGTTCAAGCAGAAAAAATAGCTCGTTATGAACATATTCCAGTAATTATTCATGTTACTGATTTAACTCAACCTCAAGGACACTCTACATCTTCATCTCATGAAAGATATAAATCAAAAGAACGTTTAGAATGGGAAATGAAAAACGATGGAATCAAAAAATTTAGAGATTGGATTTTGAATTTTCGGTTTAAAACAAATAAAGGGGAATTTCGTCATATTGCTAATGTTTATTCTTTAAATAAAATAGATATAGAAGCCAAAGAATATGTTAAAAAAGAACAAAAAATAGCTTGGGAAGCTTTTCAAAAACCTATTAAAAAAATAAAAAATGAAGCTGTTTTTTTTCTACAAAAATTGCAAGATACATTTCCTAATAAAAAATGGATTCAAAAATTTATAAAAAAATTACATGCTTATAAATACTTATATACAAAAAAATCCATTTTTTGTGTTGTACGAAAATCTTTATATTTTCTTTCTAAAGAAAAATCTTATCAAAAAGATTTTTTAAAAAAATGGGTAAAAAAAAAATACAATCAAGAACAAGAGAACTATTCTTCACATTTGTATAGTTTATCTGAAAAAGCATCTGTAAAAATAACGGAAGTTCTTCCGATATATAATAAAAATACTATTTTTGAAGTAGACGGTAGAATTGTTTTAAAAGATAATTTTGACAAATTATTAGAATTATATCCTGATCTTTTAATTTTTGGAGAAGATGTTGGGAAAATAGGAGATGTCAATCAAGGATTGGAAGGACTTCAAAAAAAATATGGAAAAACACGTATTTTTGATACTGGAATACGAGAATCAACTATCCTTGGACAAGGAATAGGTCTTGCAATACGTGGACTTCGTCCTATAGTTGAAATTCAATATTTAGATTATCTATTGTATGCTTTGCAAATTATGAGTGATGATCTTGCTTGTTTGCAATATAGAACCAGAGGAGGTCAAAAGGCTCCTGTTATTATTAGAACGAGAGGTCATCGTTTAGAAGGTATATGGCATTCTGGATCTCCTATGGGTGGGATTATTAATTATTTAAGAGGAATTTTAGTTCTTGTTCCTAGGAATATGGTAAAAGCGGCTGGATTTTATAATACTTTGTTAGCTGGAGATGATCCAGCTTTAGTGATAGAATGCCTCAATGGTTATAGAATAAAGGAAAAATTACCAGAAAATTTGGGTTATTTTAGAACTCCAATAGGAGTAGTAGAAATAACAAGAATAGGAAAAGATATTACTATTGTGACTTATGGTTCTACATGGAGAATTGTGAATGAAGCCGCAGAAGAATTGTCTAAAATTCATAACATATATCCTGAAGTTATTGATATTCAATCTTTATTACCTTTTGATATCCAAAAGGATGTTGGAAAAAGTTTAAAAAAAACAAATCGATTATTAATTATCGACGAAGATGTGCCTGGAGGTGCATCTGCTTATCTTCTACAAAAAATATTGGAAGAACAAAATGGATATTATTATTTAGATAATCCTCCTATTACAATTACAGCTAAAGAACATCGTCCTCCTTATGGATCTGATGGAGATTATTTTTCAAAACCTTCTGTTGAAAATGTAGTGGAAAAAGTATTGCAAATGATGCATGATAATAAATAGATAGTCGTAGATAAAAAAAATAATTATTATTATCTTTGTATCAAACAAAAATTGAGTTTTTTTATTGTTGTTGTATGAAAATAGAAAAAACTTTGCATTCAAGAATAGATAAAATAAATTTTAATCATATTTCTTCTTTCGGAAATCATTTTTCGGATCATATGTTTTGTTCCGAGTTTAGAAATGGAGAATGGAAGAATTCCATGATTAAACCATTTGGAAATATATGGATTTCTCCTATTTCTCTTGTTTTTCATTACGGACAAGCTGTTTTTGAAGGAATGAAAGCTTATAAAGATAAAAATGAAGAAGTTTTTTTATTTCGTCCAAAAGAAAATTTTAAAAGAATAAATAAATCTGCTATTCGTTTGGAAATGCCTACTATTCCAGAATCTATTTTTATGAATGGATTAAAAAAATTAATAGATATAGATAGAGATTGGATTCCTAAAAATTATGGACAATCTTTATATATTCGTCCTTTTTTAATTGCAATAGATGATGGGGTTTTATCCGCTAAACCATCTAATGATTATTTGTTTATGATTATCTCTACACCTGCAGATTCTTATTATTATAAAGATTCTTTAAAAATAAAAATAGAAGAAAAATATAGTCGTTCTGCATCAGGAGGAGTAGGTTTTACTAAAGCTTCTGGAAATTATGCATCTTCTTTTTATCCCACGAAATTAGCAAAAGAAGAAGGGTTTGATCAGGTTTTATGGACTGATTCTTCCACTCATACATTAATAGAAGAGTCTGGAACGATGAATGTTTTTTTTTGGTTAAAAAATAAACTTATTACTCCACAAGCTAACGAGAATATATTAAGTGGAATCACTTGTAATAGTATTCTTTCTTTAGCTAAAAAAGAAGGAATAGATGTACAAGAAAGAGATTTAAGAGTTTCAGAAATTATAGATGGATTAAAAAATGGAGTCTTAAAAGAAGCTTTTGGATGTGGGACAGCAGTAGTTGTTAATTATTTTAAAACAATTAGTTATCAAGGAACAGATTTTTCTCTACCGGATCTTCCAGAGAAAAAAAGAATTTCTCTTCGATTAAAAAAAAATTTATTAGACATACAACATAATTTATCGGAAGATCCTTTTGGATGGAGATTTAGATTAAAAAAATTTTCTACTTAACCTATATTAAATTAACTACTACTGACTTACTTTACTTGACTTAAGGAGATATTTTATAGGGGATAATAGATATTATAAAATTAAATAGAGTATCTAATAGTTTTTTTTATCCTTAAAGTTAAGGAGTCTCTCTTCTCTCTAGACTACTTTATTTTCAGAAAAATTCTACTAGAATTCTTCTGCAGAAAAGAATATAATTAATTAAATTAAAATGTTATTCTTAGATTTAAGAATTTAGTTTTATATGGATGAGTATAATGAGTAATAATAATACTACTAATGATTTTAAATCTATAGAGGAAGTGACAAAACAATCCATATCTATTTTATATGGATTAAATCCTTGTCCGAAATTAGACTTTCAATATACCAAAAAAGAATATCTAGGAGATATTACTTTAATTTTATTTCCTTTATCTAAAAAATTAAAAGAACCTGTAGAAAAAATTGGAAAACATATTGGGAATTATGTCCATAATCAATTAATGGGATTGATCTCCTTTTCTATTATTGGAGGTTTTTTAAATTTTATTTTTGAGGATAATTATTATCTTCATCTTTTAAAAAAAATGTTAAGTAACAATTACTTATATGATTTAAAATTCAAATTTTCATCCAAAAATATAATGGTTGAATACTCTTCTCCTAATGCCAATAAACCTCTTCACTTAGGTCATATTAGAAATAGTCTTATTGGTTCCTCTATATCAGAAATATTAAAAATGGTTGGACATAAAATAATAAAAATTCAGATAATTAATGACAGAGGAATACATATATGCAAATCGATGATAGCTTGGAAAGAGTTTGGGAAAGGAGAAACTCCAGATAGTATAGGAATGAAAGGAGACCATTTTGTAGGAAAATATTATTGTTTATTTGATAAAGTTTATCGTGAAGAAATCAGAAATAATTCCAAAGATCAACAGAATAAGAATCAGGTTTCAATTCTACAAAAGTCTAGAAATTTATTAAAAAAATGGGAATCTGGAGATCAAAAAACTATAGTTCTTTGGAAAAAGATGAATAAATGGGTTTATAAGGGGTTTAAAGAAACTTATGAAAAACTAGGAATAACTTTTGATAAAGTAGAATATGAAAGTAATGTTTATGAGGTTGGAAAAAATATTCTAAAAGAAGGTCTGAAAAAAAGAATTTTTTTCCAAAAAAAAGATGGATCAATTTGGATAGATTTGATAAAAGAAGGTTTTGATCAAAAACTTCTTTTACGATCGGATCAAACTTCTGTATATATAACTCAAGATATAGGAACTGCTGTAGAACGGTTTAGAAAATATAAGATAGATAAGTTAATTTATATTGTAGGAAAAGAACAAGATTATCATTTTCAAGTCCTTTTTAGGATATTATCCCGTTTGGGATATGTATGGGCCAATAAATTATCTCATCTTTCTTACGGAATGGTTGATTTACCAAGTGGTAAAATGAAATCTAGAGAAGGAAACATTATAGATGCGGATAGTCTAATATTAGAAATGTATTCCATTGCTAAAAAAAATTTATTAAAAGATTTTTCAAAAGAAGAACAAGAAGAATATTCTAAAATAATAGGAATAGGAGCTATAAAATATCATTTTCTTAAAGTCGATCCAAAAAAAAGAATTCTTTTTTATCCTGAAAAATCTATAGATTTTAAAGGAAATACAGGCCCATATATTCAATATACTTATTCTAGAATTCGTTCTTTAGAACGAAAATTTTTTGATTTATGTTCATTAACTCATGAATATTGGGATAATGCTAAATTTGATACATATGAAAGAAATATGATTAAAATTCTTCAAAAGTATCCATTCATATTAAAAAAATCAGCAGAAAAGTTGAATCCTTCTTTGATTGCTAATTATATTTATGAAGTTTCTCAGATATTTAATCATCTTTATCAAAATAAAAAAATAATAAATCCTCTAGATATTATTCAGAGTAATATTAGAATGAATATTGTTCATATTACAGGAAATATTTTAAAATCTGGAATGAGGTTATTAGGCATAAAAATGCTGGATCGTATGTAATAATAAAAAAAAAATAAAAGAAAAAGAATAAAATAAAAAACAATTATTAATTCAACAATCAACAATTAATTATGTTTGAACAATTACAAAAAAAACTGGATAAAGCTCTTCATCTTTTGAAGGGAAATAATAGAATTACTGAAATCAATGTTGCAAACACACTAAAAGAAATCCGTATAGCTCTTATAGATGCAGATGTGAATTATAAAATTGCCAGAACGTTTATTCAAAAAGTCAAAGAAAAATCTCTAGGTAAAAAAGTTCTTACTTCTTTAAATCCAAAACAATTAATCATTAAAATAGTCTACGATGAACTTGTTTCTCTTATGGGGGGAACAAGTGTAGAAATAAATATCTCCAAAAAAAAACCTTCCATTATTTTAATCTGTGGATTACAAGGAAGTGGAAAAACTTCTTTTTCTTCCAAGTTAGCTTTTTTTTTGAAAAAAAAAAATCAATCAAAATCCCCCTTATTAGTAGCTGCAGATGTTTATCGTCCTGCAGCTATAGATCAATTGAAAATTATTGCAGATCAAATGAATCTTTCTCTTTTCTTTAAAAAAGAAAGTAAAAATGTAATAGAAATTGTTCAAAAATCTATTTCTTATGCTAAGAAAAAAGAACACGATGTGATTATCATTGATACTGCTGGAAGATTGGCTATTGATAAAACAATGATGGATGAAATTCAAAAAATTTATCAATCATGTCAACCAAATGAAACTTTGTTTGTTGTAGATGGAATGACGGGACAAGATGCTATCAATACTGTTCAAATTTTTTCTAAAATTTTGAATTTTGATGGAATAGTTCTGACCAAATTAGATGGAGATAGCAGAGGTGGTGCCGCTATTACTATGTCTAGTATTGTTGAAAAACCTATTAAATTTATTAGCAATGGAGAAAAGATAGAAGATCTAGAAATTTTTTATCCAGATAGAATAGCTAATAGAATTTTAGGAATGGGAGATATAGTCTCTTTTGTAGAAAAAGTTCAAGAACAATTTGATGAGGAAAAAACTCAAAAAATTTTTCATAAAATTTCAAAAAATCGTTTTAATTTTAATGATTTATTAGAACAAATTCAACAAATAAAAAAAATAGGAAACATAGGGAATATTGTCTCCATGATTCCTGGAATAGAAAATTTTTTTGATAAAAATAAAAAAAATTCTTTCAAAAAAATAGAATCCATTATTCTATCTATGACTCCTAATGAAAGAAATAATCCAAAAAAACTTGACAATGTAAGAAGAAAAAAAAGAATTTCAAAAGGATCTGGAATTTCATTAAAAGAAATTGATCTTTTTTTAAAACAATTTTCTAGCATAAGTAGAATGATGAAAACTATTAATTCTAATTCTCATTATGGACAACAAATAATAAAAAATTTATTATCAAAAATAAAAAAATAAATCAATGATAAAATTAAATTATTTGTAATAGAAATTGTCTTTTATTGAAAATATTTTTAATTTTGTCCAATTTAATATTGATAATTTTTGTATCCTAAAATTGTAGGATAAAAAGAATATGAACATTATTCCGTGTTTGTAATAATTATTATATGATGAATCAACCATGATGAAAAGTTTTTTGTTAAATAGAGATAGATTTTTGAACATTTTAGAGGATATAAAAATTTGGGATGTTATCATTATTGGAGGAGGAGCTACAGGATTAGGAATTGCTTTGGATTCAGCTTCTAGGGGATATAAAACTCTTCTTTTAGAACAATCGGATTTTTCTAAGGGAACTTCGAGTAGAAGTACTAAATTGGTTCACGGAGGAATACGGTATTTAGCTCAAGGAAATATAAAATTAGTTTATGAAGCATTACAAGAAAGAGGCCTTTTGTTGAAAAATGCTCCTCATTTAGTTAAAAAACAACGATTTGTTATTCCAATTTTTAGTTGGAAAATGGGGTTTTTGTATTGGAGTGGTTTAAAACTTTACGAATGGTTGTCTGGGGCATTAAGTTTTGGAAAATCAAAATTTTTATCCAGAAATGAAATATTAAAAATTTTTCCTGAAATTAAACCTGATAAAAAATTAAAAGGAGGAATTTTATATTATGACGGTCAATTTGATGATGCTCGTTTAGCTATTAATTTAGCCCAAACTTGTGTTCAAAAAGGAGGAGTTTTGTTAAATTATTTTCAAGTAAAAAATCTTATCAAAAAAGTTGGAAATAAAATATCTGGAGTTATAGCTTATGATATTGAAACAAAAAAAAAATATTCTATTTATTCAAAAACAGTTATTAATGCTACTGGAGTATTTTCTGATTCCATTTCCAAAATGGATGAATGCACATGTCCTATTTTGATTAAACCGAGTCAAGGGACACATATTGTATTAAGAAAATATTTTTTTAGTAGTTCTAATGCGATAGTTATCCCAAAAACTTCGGATGGAAGGATTTTGTTTAGTGTCCCATGGTATGATCACGTTTTAGTAGGAACCACAGATACTTTTTTAGATAAGTGTCTTCTTGAACCTAAACCTTTAGAGAAAGAAATAGATTTTATTTTACAAACTTTTAAAAAATATTTTGTTCATTCTCCTAAAAAATCGGATATATTAAGTGCTTTTTCAGGATTGCGGCCTCTTGTTGTTTCTCATCATTTATCTTCTCCTATTCCTCATACTCATCCTCCTACTTCGGCTCCTAAAGATATTTCTCGATCTCATAAACTTATGATAAGTCCTTCTGGACTAGTTACAATTATAGGTGGAAAATGGACGACATATAGAAAAATGGCAGAGGAAACTGTTAATAAAGCTATTGAAATAGGAAATTTAAATAAAGTCCCTTCTTCAACAAGAAATTTAAAAATTTATGGATCCGTTTCTTATGAATGCAAAAATTCCAATTCTTATTGGAATAAATATGGAGAAGATGAATATCATATAAAAAAACTAATAAAAGATAATCCTTTACTAGGAGATTCATTAATTTCACAAAACACTTCTTCTTATTATTGTACTAAAGCAGAAGTTATATGGATGGTACGTCATGAAATGGCTAGAACAATTGAAGACGTTTTAGCAAGAAGATTTCGTTTATTATTCTTAAATGCTAAAATAGCAATAGATATAGCCCCAAGAGTAGCAGCATTAATGGCTCAAGAACTTTCTCGAAATGAAGAATGGAAAAAATCACAGGTATCTTCTTTCAAAAAGTTAGCTATGCAATATTATTATCCAATAGTAGAATAGTTAGTAAGTAGAGTCGAGTAGAAGAAAGAAGTATAAGAATAAGAAGTAGAAGAAGATTAGAGAAAAGTTGGAACACCATTATCATATATGCTTATGAAAAAATATGTGCTATCATTAGATCAGGGAACGACTAGTTCTAGAGCTATTATTTTTGATAAAATTGGAAACATTATTTCTGTTGCTCAAAGAGAATTGACACAAATTTATCCTTATCCTGGATGGGTAGAACATAATGCAGAAGAAATATGGTCTACGCAAGCTTCAGTTGCTTTGGAAGCCGTTTTAAAGGCAAATTTAGAAGGAGAAAATATTGTTTCAATAGGAATTACTAACCAAAGAGAAACCACTGTTATATGGGATAAAAAAACAGGAGAACCTATTTTTAATGCTATTGTTTGGCAAGACAGACGGACATCAAATTATTGTGATCAAATCAAATGTGATGGATTGACTGAAATGATTAGAAAGAAAACAGGCCTTATTATAGATCCATATTTTTCTGCCACTAAAATTAAATGGATTTTAGATAATGTTCCAGGTGCTAGAAAAAAAGCTCATTCTGGAACATTAGCTTTTGGAACTGTAGATTCATGGTTAATTTGGAATTTAACCGGAAAAAAAATTCATGTTACAGATGTAACTAATGCATCTCGTACCATGCTTTTTAATATTCATACACTGAATTGGGACCAAGAATTAATAGATTTATTTGATATTCCAAAAACAATGCTTCCAGAAGTTAAATCTTCTAGTGAAATTTTTGGATATACAACAGGTCATATTCTTTCTCATAAAATTCCTATATCTGGAATTGCAGGAGATCAACAAGCTTCCCTTTTTGGTCAAATGTGTACGAAAATTGGAATGGTAAAAAATACTTATGGGACGGGTTGTTTCATGTTAATGAATGTAGGAGAAACCCCGGTTTTTTCTAACAATAATTTAATAACTACCATTGCTTGGAAAATAAAAGATCAAGTTCAATATGCTTTAGAAGGAAGTGTTTTTATTGCAGGGGCTGTTGTTCAATGGCTTAGAGATGGATTAGGTTTATTATTATCTTCTAGTGAAGCGGAAACACTTGCTTCTTCTGTAGAAAATACAGAAGGAATGTATATGGTCCCAGCTTTTTCTGGGTTAGGAGCTCCTTATTGGGATCAACAAGCAAGAGGGACTATTGTTGGAATTACAAGAGGAACTTCTTCTGCTCATTTTGTACGAGCAGCTTTGGAAAGTATTGCTTTTCAAAATATGGATGTTCTTAAAGCTATGGAAGCAGATTCTGGAATTTCTATCAAAGAACTTCGTGTAGATGGAGGAGCAACAGTAAATAAATTATTAATGCAATTTCAATCTGAAATTTTAAATGTCAAAGTTGTAAAATCTAAAATATCTGAACTTACAGCAGCTGGAGCTGCTTATTTAGCAGGATTAGCAGTCAATTATTGGACAAGTCTTGAAGAGATTCAAGACAAATGGCAACTAGAACAAGTTTTTGAACCAAAAGGAATGTCAAGTCGTTGGGAACGAATTCAAGGTTGGAAAAGAGCAATAAAAACAACTCGTTCTTGGTCTTCTAGTAATAAGGAATAGATAGGTAGGTGGTTGGTGAACTTATTCTATTCCTTTTACTACTACTATTTATTTTCCTTATTCCTCTTACTCCTAAACTAACTTAACTAAAAAACTAATATTTTTTTTATTTATTTTATATTTGAACATGACAAAAATATATGCAGAAATAATAGGAACAATGATACTGGTTTTTTTAGGAAATGGAGTTGTAGCAAATGTAATTCTGTCTAAAACTAAAGGACATGAAGATGGAGGATGGTTGACTATTTCTATTGGATGGTCTTTAGCTGTTTTTATGGGAATTTTAGTTTCTGCTCCTTATAGTGGAGCACATTTAAATCCATCTGTGACAATAGGTTTAGCTATAGTTGGTAAGTTTAACTGGGATCTTGTCCCTTATTATATTATTTCTCAATTTATAGGAGCAATGTTAGGATCTTTATTAGTATGGATTTTATATAAAGATCATTTTTTAGAAACTAAAAATGAACAAGATAAATTATCTGTTTTTGCTACAATTCCTTCTATAAAAAATTTTTTTTCAAATTTTTTAAGCGAAGTCTTTGCTACTTTTGTTTTTGTATTTGTTTCTTTCTTTCTTACAGAAGAATTGATTTTTTTAAATGAAAAAAAATATTCTATTGTAAAATTAGGTTTTTTAGGAGCTTTTCCATCAGCTTTAATTGTATTGGGAATTGGGTTATCCTTAGGAGGAACAACTGGATATGCTATAAATCCTGCTCGTGATTTAGGACCAAGAATCATACATTCTATCATTCCAATACCTGGAAAAGGTAAAAGTAATTGGAATTACGCTTTCATTCCTGTATTAGGACCTATTGTAGGAAGTATAATTGCTTCTGTATTATATTTATTCTTTTTTTTATAATAAGTTATATTATAAGAAAAAACTCGTAACTTCTTTTAGAGTTATTAAAAAAATTTTTTTCTGGTTTTTTTTAAGTGTATGTCAGATAAATCTTCAGTTTCAACTTCAACAAAAGAAGATCCAAATATAGTAGTAGATCACAGAAAAATAGGTAAAAAACTAAAATTTTTTATTTTTTCTGATAGAGTAGGAAGAGGATTACCATTATGGTTGCCTAGAGGAACAATTTTTAGAAAAAATTTAGAAGAATTTTTAACCAATATTCAAAAAAAATCAGGATATGAAATGATTATTACTCCACATATTGGACATAAGAAATTATATGTTATTAGCGGACATTGGAATAAATATGGAGAAGATAGTTTTCAACCTATTCAAACTCCTAGCAAAAAAGAAGAATTTCTTTTAAAACCAATGAATTGTCCTCATCATTGTGAAATTTATAGTTCACAGGAATGGTCTTATCGTGATCTTCCTAAACGTTTTGCAGAATTTGGAACAGTATATCGTTATGAACAAACTGGAGAACTTCAGGGTCTGACAAGAGTTAGATGTTTTACACAAGATGATGCACATATTTTTTGTACATATGATCAATTATTAGAAGAATTTAAACAAGTAATAAATTTAGTTTTTTACGTATTTCGTCGTCTAGGTTTTTTAGAGTACACAGTGAGAGTCTCTCTTAGAGATCCAAAAAAAACCTATCTTGGATCAGAAAAAAATTGGGATAAAGCTGAAAAAATTATTTTAAGAATAGTTCAAGAAGAAAAAATACAAGCATCTATAAATTATGGAGAAGCTGCTTTTTATGGACCAAAATTGGATTTTCTTATCAAAGATTCTTTGGGGAGAAACTGGCAACTAGGAACTATTCAGATAGATTTTAATTTACCTGAAAGATTTAATTTGTCTTATAAAGGAAAAAATAATGAAAAACATCGTCCCGTAATGATTCATCGTGCACCTTTTGGTTCCTTAGAACGTCTTATAGCTATTCTCATAGAACATACAAAGGGAAATCTACCTTTATGGTTAGCTCCTAACCAGGTAGTTATACTTCCTATAAGTGATAAATATATAGTATATGCAAAAAAAATTTTAAATTTGATGATAAATAACGATATTCGTGTATTTATTGATAGTAGAAATGAGAAAATTAATAAAAAAATAAGAGATTCGGAAGATCATAAAATTCCCTATATGGTTATATTAGGAGAAAAAGAAGAAAAAAATGAGATGATTTCACTTAGACGTCATGGGTTAGGTCACATGGGATTATTCACTATTCCTAATGGAATAGAAACCATTTTTAAAGAAAAAGAATTTAATTAAATATATCTATCATTATAAAAAAGAAATTTTTAAGAGGAAAGAAAAAAGTTTTCCGTCCACTACCACAAAAAAAAGAGGGACATAGGATCAATGAAAATATTGATTTCCATGAAGTTAGATTGGTTGGTGTAGATTCTTTTATAAAAAATGGAATTTACTCTATTCAAGAAGCTCTTCAACTTGCTAAAGATAAAGAATTAGATTTGGTTGAAATCAATCCTAAATTGAATCCACCAGTATGCAAAATATTGGACTACAAAAAGTTTTTGTATGAACAAAAAAAGAAAAAAAAACAATTTAAAGCAAAACAAGTTAAAGTTAATACTAAGGAAATACGATTTGGGCCCCAAATCGGGGATCATGATGGAAAAGTAAAAATAAAAAGTGCTGAAAAATTTTTAATGCGTGGAGATAAAGTGAAAGTATTTGTTTTTTTTAAAGGACGTTCTATCGTGTACAAAGATCAAGGAAAAATAAAATTGTTAAAATTTGCAGAAGAAATTGAAGAATATGGGAAAGTAGAGCAAATGCCGGTTATGGAAGGAAAAAGAATGTATATGATATTATCTCCTAAAAAATTTTAATATGCCTAAATTAAAAACAAAATCAGGATCAAAAAAAAGATTTAAAAAAACATCTAATGGATATCTCAAAAAGAAACATGCGTTCAAAAATCATCTTTTAACCAAAAAATCGAAAAAGAGAAAAAGAAATCTTTCTAGATTTTCGATATTGAAAAATTCAGATCAAAAAAATATAAAGAAACAACTTTAACTTATGCCTAGATCTACAAATGCAGTTTCCTCTAGACGAAGAAGAAAAAAAATACTTAAATTAGCAAAGGGTTTTTATGGAGCAAGAAGTAAAGTTTATACAGTTGCTAAAAATGCTGTGGAAAAATCTTTTAGTTATGCTTTTTCAGGTAGAAAAAAAAAGAAAAGAGATTTTAAATCTCTTTGGATTCAACGTATTAATGCAGGAATCCGTAAACATGGTGGAATTTCCTATTCTGTTTTTATGAAAAAATTATCCGATAAAAAAATTAAAATCAATAGAAAGTTTCTTTCCGATTTTTCTATGAACGATCCAGAGACTTTCAAAAAATTAGTTGATCATATTATTTCATAATTTTATATCATAGTCATTTTTTTTGTACTGTTTTTAATAGATTAATTAGTTTTCTTTTTGCTAATTTTTTTTTCATGTAAGAAAAATAATCTATAAAAAGTTTTCCATTAAGATGATCATATTCATGTTGAATCACTCGAGCACATATCCCTTTAAAAATTTTTTTCTTTTTTTTCCAATTATGATCATAATATTCTATTAATACATGAGATTTTCTCTTTACAAATCCCATGATTCCAGGAATGCTAAGACATCCTTCGTAAAATTGACATTCTTCTCCATAAGATTTTAAGATTCTAGCATTAATAAAAACCTCTTTATAATTATTATCTATTTTTTTACCATATTCTAAATATGTCGTCGTTTCTACTTCGATTATGAAAAGTCTTATATTTCTTCCAACTTGAGGAGCTGCTAATCCTATTCCTTTGACTGTGTGCATAGTTTCAAACATATCTTTTATTAATTGATTGATTTCTTTTTTTTTTATTCTCCTATTCCTATTGCAAAAGGAAAAAATATCGATATCTATACATTTTTTCCTAAGAATAGGATTACCATAAATGACTATAGGTAAAACCATACCTTATTTTTTTTCTATTTTTTTAAGATAAGATTGCAGAATGAGAATAGCACTAATTTGGTTCAAAATTATTTTTTGTTTTCTTTTTTTTTTTTTGAATCCTAATTCAATCATAGTATAAAAAGCCATTTTAGATGTAAACCGTTCATCTAATCGTTCTATAATAATTTGAGGATATTTTTTATGAAATTTATAAATAAATTTTTGAATAGATTTTTCTATTAAAGCATTTTTGTTATTTAATGTTTTTGGTAATCCTATAACAATTTTTTCTATTTTTTCATTATCTATAAGCATAGATAAAAAATTCATTAATTTTTGAGTAGGGATTGCATTTAGTCCAAATGCAAATATTTTTTCAGAATCTGTTATAGATAATCCAGTGATTACATTTCCATAATCTATTCCCAATATTTTTGTCATTCTTTCTTCTTAAAAAACAAAGATATACTTGTTATCTTATTTATTTTTTACTACTTTTGTTTTTTTATAAAAAAGATTTGTGAAAAGTGGAGAATCTGAAAATTAAAATAGAAAAAGCTTGGAATAATAAGAAAGAGACGTGGAATACAGATAGTAATATCCAAAATGTGGTCCTTGAAGTTATTGATCATATAGAACAAGGAAATATAAGAGTTGCTGAATTTTCAAGTGGAAAGTGGATAGTGAATGAGTGGGTAAAAAAAGCTATAATAATATACTTTTCTATTAGAAAAATGAATGTATTCAAATTAGGACCATTAGAGTTTTATGATAAAATTCCTATAAAAAATAAATTTAAAGATAAAGGAATTCGTGTAGTTCCTCATGCTGTAGCTCGTTATGGTTCTTATATTTCTCCTGGAGTCATTTTGATGCCTTCTTATGTAAATATAGGATCCTATATAGGAGAAAATACGATGATAGATACATGGGCAACAGTAGGAAGTTGTGCTCAAATTGGAAGTCGTGTTCATATAAGTGGAGGAGTAGGAATAGGAGGAGTTTTAGAACCAATACAAGATTCTCCAGTAATTATAGAAGATGATGTTTTTATTGGATCTAGATGTATTTTAGTAGAAGGAGTTCTTATAGAAAAAGAAGCCGTATTAGGAGCAAATGTTGTCTTAACTTCATCTACTAAAATTTTGGATGTGACAAATGAAGAACCTGTTGAGATGAAAGGAATTATTCCTAAATCTTCTGTAGTGATCCCTGGATCTTATCCAAAAAAATTTCCTTCAGGGATATATCCTATTCCATGTGCGTTAATTATAGGAAAAAGAAAAGAGAGTACGAACAAAAAAACTTCTTTAAACGAAGCGTTAAGAACACATAATCTTGTGAATTAATTATTATGTTTTTTTTTTATAGAGAAATAAAAAAAAGTGTAACTTTTTTAAAAAGGGGAAAGTGTTTATTATATCCTACAGATACCGTATGGGGATTGGGATGTGATGCTTTTAATTTACATGCTGTAGAGAAAATATATAAAATAAAAAACAGAAATCTTTCTAAAAATATGATACTTTTAGTGGAAAGTATGGAGCGTTTATCCGAATTAGTAAAAGAGATTCCTGATTTAGTTATAAAATTAATAAATGAGAATTATTCTCATAGGAAAAAACCCATTACTATTGTATACGAGAATATTCGTAAAACAGTTACGAATTTATTTAGTAAAAAAAATAAAAGCAATACTCTAGCTATCCGTTTAACAAAAGATCCATTTTGTGCTCATTTAATTAGAAAATTAGATAGACCAATAGTCTCTACTTCTGCTAATTTATCAGGATTTCCTCCTCCTCAATCTTTTTCTGAAATTAATCCTTCTATTTTAAATCAAATAGATTATGCAGTGAATTTTCGTAGAAAAGAAAAATCTAGATATAATGGTTCTTCCATAATTAAAATTGTTTCAAATAATAAGATTAAAATATTACGGATGTAATTTCCATGAAATTAGTTTCTGCTCTTCATAATAAGGAAATATTTCGCATTGTTAGTCGTTCAGCCAAGAAGATACAACAAGATTGTTACGTCGTAGGTGGTTATGTTCGTGATTTTTTATTAGGTAAAAATGATTCCAAAGATTTAGATATTTTAACTATAGGAGAAGGAATTCTCCTAGCAAAAGAAGTTTCTAAATATATAAAACCTTCTCCTAGAATAAATATATTTAAACGTTTTGGAACTGCTATGTTAGAGTATAATAATCAAAAAATAGAATTTGTAGGATCTAGAAAAGAATCGTATTGTTCTCATAGTCGTCATCCTGTTATAGAATTTGGATCATTACAAGATGATCAAAATAGAAGAGATTTTACAATTAACGCCTTAGCTATTAGCTTAAATGAAAATAATTATGGGGAATTGATAGATCCATTTGGAGGGTTGTTAGATTTAAAAAGAAAAATTTTAAAAACTCCATTAAATTCAGATATCACTTATTCTGATGATCCATTACGAATGATGAGAGCAATTCGTTTTGCGACTCAACTTCAATTTTTTATTGAAGAATCTTCATTTCTATCTATTCAAAAAAATAAAAATAGAATCAATATTGTTTCTATAGAAAGAATTATAGACGAATTCAATAAGATTCTTTTATCTAAAAATCCTTCTATAGGATTATTTTTATTATATAAATCTGGATTATTATCAATAATATTACCAGAACTAACATTGTTGCAAGGAATAGAGGAAAAAAACGGATATAAACATAAGGATAATTTTTATCATACTTTACAAGTAGTAGATAATATCAGTAAAGAAACCAATTCTATTTGGTTAAGATGGGCCGCTTTACTTCATGACATAGGAAAATCTTATACTAAAAAATTTTTACCAAAAATAGGTTGGTCTTTTCATTCGCATGAATTTGTAGGATCCAAAATGGTTACGAATATTTTTAAACGTTTAAAGTTACCAAAAGGAATCCCTCTGAAGTATGTAAAAAAAATGATACAACATAGTTACAGGCCTATTGCATTAATAGAAAAAAATACTAGAGATTCTGCTATACGTAGATTATTATTTGATATGGGGGAAGATATAGGAGATTTAATCAAATTATGTATAGCAGATATCACTACAAACAATCTAGAAAAAAAGAAACAATATAAAAAAAATTTTTGTCTTTTAATGAAAAGGATTAAACAATTAGAGGAAAAAGATCGTATAAAAAATTGGAAATCTCCTATATCAGGAAATGATATTATGAAAGCTTTCCATATTCATCCATGCAAAGAAATAGGGATCATAAAAAATTTTATTAAAGAATCTATTTTAGAAGGAAAAATATCCAATGAATTTCATTCTGCTTATTTCATGATGTTAAAAAAAGGAGAAGATTTAGGATTGAAAAAAAATAATTAAAAATATATGTTTTTTTCTAGCATTAACGGAAAAAAGAGAAAAAAAATTGTATTATTACCACATGTTCATCCAGATGGAGATGCTTTAGGTTCTTCTTTAGCTCTTTTATTTTATTTCAGAAAACTTAAACATGATGTAGATTTAATATCTCCTACAGAATATTCTGAATTTTTAAAATGGCTTCCTGGAAGTAAAGATATTATTGTTTTCTCAGAAAAAACTCAATCTTTGGTAAAAGAAAAAATTATAGATTCCGATTACATTTTTTTTATAGATTTTAACAATTATTCCAGAATAAATACTATAAATAAATTTTTTTTATTTTCTAAAGCAAAAAAAATATTAATAGATCATCATCCATATCCATTTTCTTTTGATTTTATGTTTTCAGATCCAACAGCTTCATCTACCAGCATTTTAGTATTTAGATTAATATCTGAAATGAATCATTTAGATAAAATCGATAAAGAGATAGCTACGTGTTTATACGTTGGTATAATGACGGATACAGGTTCTTTTCGTTTCCCTTCTGTGACGTCTGAAACTCATTTTATTGCAGGAAAATTAATAGAAAAAGGAATTAACATAGAAAAAATATACAATCATTTACACGAAAAATACAACGAAAATAGGTTAAAACTTTTGTCTAAAGCATTAAAAAAATTGAAAGTGATAGAAAAATATCGTACAGCTTATACAAGTATTAATGCATCGGATATTAATTTTTATCCCTACAAGCAAGGAGATACAGAAGGGATTATTACTTATGGATTAGGAATAAAAAACATTGTTTTTTCTGTTTTCTTTTTTGAAGAAAAAAAACAATATCCAATTAGAATTTCTTTTCGTTCAAGAGGTCATTTTGATGTCAATCAATTTGCTAGAAAACATTTTGGAGGAGGTGGACACAAAAATGCTGCAGGAGGAACGTTAGAAAAAAGTCTTTCCGAATCTATTGATTATTTTTTAAATATAATTCCTAATTATTATAAAAATCTTATGTTTTCCATTTAATATTACAACCAGAACTAGGTTTTGTAATAATATTTTTGATTTCTCTTCCATTTATTATAAGATCTTTTAATATGTTTCTGACATCGTATCCTGTAACTGGGATTCCATTTGTTGGTCTAGAATCGTCTAATTGTCCATGATAACATAATTCTCCTGTTCCATTAAATATGAAAAATTCAGGAGTACATTGAGCTCCATAATATTTGGCAACTTCTTGTGTTTCGTCAAAAAAATAAGGAAATGGATAACGTAATTGATGAGAGATTTCCTTCATTTTTTCAGGAGAATCTTCCGGATATTTTTCTATATCATTAGAATTTATAGCTAAAAAAGAAACTCCTTTTTTGGTATAATCATTCGTTAAACGAACTAATTCTGCATTAATATGTTTAACATACGGACAATGATTGCAAATAAACATAATTACAGTTGCCTTATCTGAAAAAAAATTTTTTAAAAATTTTTTTTTACCAGAGTTTGCCTCCAACAATTCAAAATCTTTTATTTTGATTTTTTTTCTTTCATTGGAAGAGTAAGTACGTACCATAATTTTATTTTTTTGTAGTATTGATTTTCTAAATAGAGAATTTTTTTTACTTTTTCTGTTTTTTTGAACAAAAAATAAAAGATTTTTTTTTTTCTTCTTCAGCTAATTCATAATCTATTAATATTCTTCCACTATGTTCATCTATTAACAGTTTATTCCGTTGTATAAGTTCTGAATATTTTTGAGGAGTAATTGCTAAATAAGATCCTAAGGGAGCTCCTCTTTGTACTGGAGCAACAGCTATCCCATTTTTTACACCCTTTCTTATTTTTTTATAAATTTTTAATAAACTATTATCTAATTTTTTAGAAAAAAAAATAGATTTTTCTAGTAAAATCTTTTCTTCTTTTTCATTTTCTAAAAAAATCTGATTTAATTCTTTTTTTTTATGAAAAATATGCTCTTTTTTATTTTTTAATATTTCCTTTTTTTTTTCTAAAATTTCTTTTTTTTTATGAATATTTAGATGAATTTCTTTGATTTTTTTCTTAGATAATTGAATTTCTAATTTTTGATAAGAAATTTCTTTTTCGAGTGAATATAATTCTTTGTTATTTTTTCTTATATTATTCTTTTGTTTTTCATATTTTCTTATGAATAAATCTGATGATTTAACGACTTTGTTTTGTCTATCTATATTCTCTTTGAGAGAAAGAATATCGTGATGAATATTTTTTAATTTTTTTTTCATTATTTCAAGTTCTTCTTCCAAAATTTTTATTTCTATGGGAATATTGATTCGAAAATTTCGTATTTCATCTATACGAGAATCTATTAATTGAATATTATATAAAACTCTTAATTTATCTACTACAGTTACAGCTGATTGTTTCTTATTTTCCATTTTTCCATAATATTTTTTTTTTAATAGAAATATTTAACTGGATTAGTATGTATTTCTGATTCAAAAATAGAAATATGAACAAATTTTTTTTTTAAAAAATATTTTAGTAAATGCTTCGTGCATTTTTCAGATTCATAGTGTCCTATATCTACAATCAAAATTTTATTTTCTGATTTGAAAAAATCATGATATTTTAAGTCAGATGAAATGAATACATTCGCTTTTTCTTTTATCGCAGTTTCAATTCCAAAACTTCCTGAACCTGCTATCATTGTTACCTTTTTTATTTTTTTTCCTGTAAATGGAGAATGTCGTATACATGGTAAATTCATTTTATTTTTTAAATAAATAAGAAAATCGTATTCATTCATTTCTTCTGTAAGAAATCCTACCACTCCTATTCCTAGATAAGAACTTATATTTTCAATATTATAAATTTCGTAAGCTATTTCTTCATAAGGATGACTTGTAAAAAGTGCTTTTTTGATTACATTTAATTTATGATATGGAAAAATAACATTAATACAAGTTTCTTTTTCCATATGAAAAACACCTTTTTTTCCAGAAAAAGGTTTGGTTTTTTCGTTTCCCATGAAACTTCCAAATCCATCAAAATTATAACTACAATGACTATAATTAGAAATATTCCCAGCTCCTGCCTCAAATAAAGAATTTCTTACTTTTTCTGCATGAGAGATAGGAACATATGTTGTTAATTTTTTCATAATTCCTTTTCTAGGAAGCAAAACTTTTTCTCTATTAAATTCCAACAGTTTGGATAAATAAGAATGAGTTCCTTCCCATATAGAGTCTAAATTGGTATGAATTATATAAATTGCTATATTATATTTTATTGCAGAAATTATTACTCTTTCTGAAAAAGTATTTCCAGTTAAACTTTTGATTGGTTTGAAAAGGATAGGATGAAATGAAATAATAAAATTACATTTTTTATTTATAGACTCAATAATGACTTCTTTCGTAATATCTAAAGTGATGAGAATATTTTTTATTTTTTGATCATATGATCCTACGATTAAACCTATATTGTCATAGGATTCTGCATATTCTATAGGAGCTAAATCCTCTAATTGATAAATAATATCTTTGACTAATATTTCCATAAAAAAAACACAAAAAAAACGAACAAATTTATAAAAAAAATTAATTTGATTCTAATCTAATAAAAAAAATAATGACCATGAATATAATTAAAAAAAAACCTAGTTGGATAAAAGTAAAACTTCCAATGGGGAAAAATTATAATGAATTACAGAAATTAGTTTCTTTACACAAATTGAATACGATTTGTCAAAGTGGGAATTGTCCTAATATAGGAGAATGTTGGGGAAAAGGAGTCGCTACTTTTATGATTCTAGGAAATATTTGTACAAGATCTTGTCGATTTTGTGGAGTTCAAACAGGACGTCCTGAAAAAGTAGATTGGAAAGAACCAGAAAAAGTGGCTAAATCTATTAAAATATTGAAAATTAAACATGCGGTGATTACTTCTGTAAATAGAGATGATTTAAAAGATATGGGTGTTTCCATATGGATAAAAACTATAAAAGTAACTCGTGATCTTAATCCATCTATTACAATAGAAACATTAATTCCTGATTTTAAAGGAGAAAAAAAAATAATAGATCAAATCATTAATATAAAACCGGAAGTTATTTCTCATAATGTAGAAACAGTTTCTAGATTAACAAGAAAAGTTAGGATTCAAGCTAAATATAATCGTAGTCTTGAAGTTTTACAATTTATTAAAAAAATAAATAAGAGTATTAGGACAAAAACAGGAATCATGTTGGGATTGGGTGAAACAAAGAAAGAAATATTAGAAACAATGAGAGATATAAAGAATTCTAAAGTTGATATTTTGACATTGGGACAATATTTACAACCTTCTTTTAAGCATTTCCCTGTTCATTCTTTTGTTTTACCGGAACAATTTCAAGAATATAAAAAAATAGGATTGGAAATGGGATTTAAATATGTGGAAAGTGGACCTTTAGTCCGATCTTCTTATCATGCAGAAAAACATGTTCAATAAAAAAACAAAAGAACATAACAACAAACTAAAATATATTTTTTATTTTAATGAAAAATTTTTTTCTTCTCCAAAAGAATACTGAAATTTTTTTTTATTCCATAATTTTTTTTCACGTAAAAAGTTTTTAATGTAAAAAGATACAGATTTATCATTTTCATATTTAGAAAAAATAAATAATTGTTCTACAGAACGGGTTGTTGCAACATATAACAAATTGAGGTTATCAAACCTAATATTTGATAAATAATCCTCATAAAAATTTTTGATATAATTATCATCTATCTTTTGAAAAGAGGCTTCTATTTCTAAATAGAGCGCATTTAATCCATGATATAAATGAGGGGGAACATTAATCCATGATCCTTCTTTTTTTTTCCTTGAACTTGAACAAGCATTCCAGTCTGTGAAAGGAAGAAGGACAACAGGAAATTGTAATCCTTTAGACTGATGAATAGTCATAATGCGAATAGCATCTATATTATCAGAAACAATAATGCTTTCTTTTTTTTTTTTGAATTCCCAAGATTCTAAAAAATCTATAATGGAATTCCCTACACTTTTCATTGTTCTATGAATAAAGTCTAAAAAAGAATAAATTGATGAAGTCTTATTATAATAAGAAGATTGATTGTTGTTGAAAAAACCTAATGATTGAATTACTTGTTCTGCTAGATCATAGATAGATTGACGATATAAATTATTTAAGTCGAATGATTTTTTTTGAAAAAAAATTTTTTTCAAAAAAATATTTAATGGTAAAAAAATAATTTCCATCAAAAAATCATGATTTTTTTTTCTAGTACAAATTAATTTATTTTGTAACAATAACAAAATCAAATAAGCTCTTTTTTGATAACAATGAGGTTTGATAAGAACATAAAAAAAAGAAATAATTATTTCTATTTCTAAATGATTCTTTATAAGAAGTGATACGGAAGTATTTACAATAAATCCATCTCTGATAAGTTTTTCAGATAAAAAATTTCCTTCTTCGTTACTTCTAACTAAGATAGCTATGTTCGATAATTTGTACTTTTGTTTTAACAATTTTTTTATTCTATTTTTTATGTGTAAATAAACATATTGTTTATAATTATTTTTTTCTACACAAAGAAAATTTAATTCAACATATCCTCCAGGTTTTTTTAATATTTTTTGTTTGGAATTCTTATAGATATTTTGGTAAATGGAAGAATGAAAAATTTTAGATACAGATTGATAAAGGGAATTGTTAAATTTTACAATTTCTTCATAACTGCGAAAATTAGTTTCTATCGTAAAAACTTGTTTATGATAAGATTTGGATGAATAAGAAATTAAATTAAGAAATTGCTTAGGATCTCCACCTCTCCACCTATATATAGATTGTTTAGGGTCTCCTACGATCATAGCTGAACCATTTTCTGATAAAGCATTTTCAACTAAAATTCTAATATTATGCCATTGTAAAAATGAAGTATCTTGAAATTCATCTATAAAATAATGTTTATATTGGATTCCCATTTTTTCATAAATATGAGGAAATGGTTCTTGAATAATCCTTTCATAAAGGATTTTATTTAATTCTGCATTTAAAAGAATTTTCCTTTCTTCTTTTAAGGAATGTAATTCTTTTTCTATTTCATGTATTATTGATAAAACACTAAAATTTTTTAAAAAAAGTTTATCTAAAAGATAGGAAGAAATGTCTTTTTTGTATAGAGATTTTGTTTCTTGATATAAAAGAAGTATTTTATCTCTATTTTTAGAGATCAATGTTTTTTGATCTATATCTATCCATTTACAATATAATATCCCCATATGAATAAACTTTTCAAGTCTTTTATTAAAAGGATTTATAAAAAGATCTCCTTGACATAATTTTTTGAAAAATCTAGGTAAATCTGAATGAAAAAATGAATGTTTTTGAATGGATGTTTTTTTCAAAAATTCAAAAAACTTTTTTCCTTGTTTTTTGCATTTTTTTTCAAATTTTTTAGTTCTGTTTAACAAAGTTTTTTTTAGGAGAATCAGATCATGAAATGAATACATTTTTATTTTTTTTATAGGAAAAAAACTATTTTCTTCTACTATAAGGGAAGCAATTTTAAACAGTTCATTTCGTATATCCCAATTTTTTCCTTCTTTTAATTTTTCCAAGGTAAATTGTACCAAAACATTTGACCAAGTTTCTGAATTTGTGAGTCTTAATAGCAGATTGTCAATTATTTTCAATAAAACCCTATTGGTATCCATTTCTAAATCTATATTTTTTTTGTAGAAAAAAGATAGAATAGTTCTATAAGTAAATTTGTCTATAGTACTTATAGAAAAAGAAGAAAAATCATGTAAAATGGCAGATAATATTTTTTTAGCACGTTTGGATAGCTGATATTTTGTTAGTTTTAAATCTTTTTCAAAATGAGAGAATAAAGAACGATATTCTTCACTAACTTTTTGATTAGAAAATTCTTTTATACATTGTAATATGCGTCTTCTCATTTCTTCAGAAGCCTTATTTGTAAAAGTTAAGGCTAAAACACGTTTAAATTCATCGTTATGAACGCTTTTGAATAAGATATAAAGATAATTTTTTACCAAAAAAAAAGTTTTTCCCGAACCGGCTGATGCGTTGTATATTTTTAAAGTTGCTGGAGTCAGCATAATAATAAATTGATTAAATGATCATGACAGATATAAAACGATATAGATAGATATACGTAAAAAAAAATGAAAAACATGTATATTATAATCAATTACAATTATTATTATTAATATTTGGTTTCATTTCAATTATGGTATATCATACTTAATTATTATGTATTATATTATATATATAAAATATTT
>NZ_CP059203.1:131670-180661 GCF_014251955.1 Blattabacterium cuenoti | reverse complement strand
TGATTAGGATTTAGTATTAGTTTAAATAAATATAAAAATTACAGACATCTTATCTTATTTGATTGATCTTTCATAGGAAGATTCTTTTTTCTTATTTTCTTTTTCATATTTGTTTATCCTTAAATTAAATAAAAAAAATATATGTCTCAAAAATTCCCTTATGGAGTAGCAACTGGAAATCTTGTAAAAGAAATATTTGAATACGCTAAGGAAAATATTTTTGCTATCCCTGCTGTCAATGTTATTGGATCTAATACTATAAATGCAGTATTGGAAGTCGCTGCAGAAGTCAATTCTCCTGTCATCATTCAGTTATCCAATGGTGGAGCTCTATTTTACGCAGGAAAAGGATTAAAAAACCGAGAACAAGTAGCAGCAATAAAAGGTTCAATAGCTTTCGCTAAACATGTTCATGAATTAGCGAAAGCTTATAAATCAACTGTTATTCTTCATACAGATCATTGTTCCAAAAACAATTTACCATGGATAGATGGACTATTAAATGCTAACGAAATACATTATAAACATTTCGGAAAAACATTGTTTAGTTCACATATGTTAGATTTTTCTCAAGAATCTTTAGAAGAAAATATTAGAATTTGCGAAAAATATTTTGAAAGAATGAATAAGATTCAAATGACTCTTGAAATAGAACTTGGTGTTACGGGAGGAGAAGAAGACGGAATAGATAATTCCAATATAGAAAATAATAAACTTTATACTCAGCCAAAAGAAGTTTCATATGCTTATGAAAAATTAATCAAAATAAATAATAATTTTTTCATTATTGCTGCTTCATTTGGAAATGTTCACGGAGTTTATAGACCAGGAAATGTTATTTTACGTCCTGAAATATTACAAAAAACTCAAAAATATATACAAAATAAATTTCATACTAGAGAAAAACCAGTTTTTTTGGTTTTTCATGGAGGATCAGGATCTTCCAAAAGAGAAATTCAAGAAGCGATTGGTTATGGGGTAATTAAAATGAATGTAGATACCGATTTACAATATGCTTTTACATGTGGAGTTAGAGATTATATGAACAAATATAAAAAATATTTAGAAAAACAAATAGGGAATCCAGAAGGAAAATATCTTCCAAACAAAAAATATTATGATCCTAGAACATGGCTTAGAGAAGGAGAAAAATCATTTAAGATTTTTCTTAAAAAATATTTTGAATTAATGAATAACATTAATACTTTATGAAACCATGGCTTGGTTTTTAAGAAAAAAAAAAAATATTCTAACCCCTATAGAAGATAGAAAAAATTTACCAAAAGGTCTTTGGTATAGAACACCTAGTGGAAAAATTATAGATACAGAAGAATTAAAAAAAAATGCTTATGTAAGTCCAGAAGATGGGTATCATGTCAGAGTTCATAGCAAAGAATATTTTGAAATTCTTTTTGATCATGGAAAATTTTTAGAAATGAATGTTAAAATGACGAGTCAGGATCCTGTCAAATGGATAGATTGTAAAAAATATACAGACAGAATTCAAGAAGCAATAAAAAAAACTAATTTATATGATGCGATCAGAACTGGAGTGGGAAAAATGAAAGGAATAAATTTAGTGATTTCCTGTATGGATTTTTCATTTATAGGAGGATCTATGGGATCTGTAGTAGGTGAAAAAATATCTAGAGCAATAAAATACTGTATTGAAAAAAAATTTCCATATGTATTAATATCTAAATCTGGTGGAGCTAGGATTATGGAATCTGCCTTTTCTCTAATGCAAATGGCAAAAACTATAGCTAGATTTACTCAATTACGTGATGCAAGAATTCCTTATATATCCGTTCTTACAGATCCTACTACAGGAGGAGTGACAGCTTCTTATGCTTTACTTGGAGATATTAACATAGCAGAACCAGGTGCTCTTATAGGATTTGCTGGACCTAGAGTGATTAAAGAAACTATAGGAAAAGATCTTCCTAAGGGGTTTCAAACTGCAGAATTTCTTTTGGAACATGGTTTTATAGATTTAATTTCTTCTAGAACGGAATTAAAAAAAAATATATCCAATCTTATTTCTATGATGATATAAAAAAAAAATTATTCCCATTCAATAGTAGCTGGAGGTTTGGATGTGATGTCATATACCAAACGGTTAATTCCATCAACTTCATTAATAATTCTATTAGAAATTTTTTCTAAAAAATCGTAAGGCAAACGTGAAAAAGTAGCCGTCATAAAATCTTCTGTTTTTATAACACGTAATACAGCTGTATATTCGTATGTTCGTTTATCTCCTTTTATTCCTACGGATTTTACTGGCAATAATATAATAAATGCTTGATTAACAAAATCATAAAGATTTGATTTTTTTAACTCTTGTGAAAGAATACTTTCCGATTCTTTGAGAATAGAAATCTTTTTTTTATTGACTTCTCCAAGAATGCGAATGCTTAACCCAGGTCCAGGAAATGGATGACTATATAAAATTTTTTTTGGAATTCCTAATTCTATCCCTATTTTTCTAACTTCATCTTTAAATAATTCTTTTAACGGTTCAATAAGTTTCAATTTTTTTAATTGAGGTAATCCTCCTACATTATGATGAGATTTAATAAAAAAATTTTTTCTTAATTTTGAAGAAATTGAGGACTCAATAACATCTGAATATATAGTTCCTTGTGCTAAAAATTCTACATTTTTAATTTTTTCTGATTCCATTTGAAAAATGGATGCAAATTCATTTCCTATAATTTTTCTTTTTTTTTCAGGATCCACAATTCCAGTTAAAATAGATAAAAAACGTTTTTTTGCATCTATTATTTTAATAGAAAAATTCATTTTTTGACAATGAGAAAATATTTTTTCTTTTTCTTTTTTTAGAAGAAATCCTGTATCAACGAAAATACAATTCAAAGCATTTCCAATGGCTTTATGAATGATATAAGCTGATACAAAAGAGTCCACACCTCCTGAAAATCCTAGAATAACTTTTTTATTAGATACACGTTTTTTTATTTTTTTGACAGTATTTTGTACAAACTTATTTAATTTCCAATTTGGATTACATTTACAAATATGAAGAATAAAATTCTTTAACATAGAGATTCCAAATTTTGTATTATCTACTTCTGGATGAAATTGTACTGCATAAATATCTTTAGTTTTATGAATTATAGCTGCAATAGAACAAGATGAAGTATGACCTATCGCTTTGAATTCTTTTGGTAAATCTTTTATTTCATCAAAATGACTCATCCAAACAACTGATCTTTTAGGAATTCCAAATAATAAATCGTTTTTGAAATGATCTATAATAAAATAGGATTTTCCATATTCTCTGTATTTTGATTTTTCTATTTTTCCTCCAAAAAGAAAAGAAATCAGTTGCATTCCATAACAAATTCCAAATATAGGAATATTTAATTGGAATATTTCTTTAGATATTAAAGGAGAGTTTTTGTCATAAACAGAAAAGGGACTTCCTGATAAAAGGATTCCTTTTGGTTTTTTTGATAAAATATTATGAATCGAAATATCATAAGAACATAATATTGCATATACGCCTATTTCTCGAATTCTTCTTACTATCATTTGGCTATATTGCGAACCAAAATCTAATATGAGAATAGAATCTTTTTTCATTAAAATTTTTTAGATGAGTTTTTAAATAACTAATTATAAACCAATATCTTTTCTAAAATATAAATTTTCAAAATGAATTTTTTTTACTTTATCATAAGCTATTTTTCTTGCTTCATCAATAGATTTTCCTACTCCTATTATATTGAGAACACGTCCACTTGACGTTATCCATTTTCCCTTTTCTTTTTTTGCTCCAGCAATATAAAAAGGTTCTTTTAAGGAATGAAGTCCCTCTATAATTTTTCCACTTTCGTATTTTTCTGGATATCCTTTTGAAGACAAAACAACACAACAAGAACACAATTTTTTCCAGTGTATATTGATGATGTCTTTTTGTTGAAAAAGGGAAGATTGTATTATCTGAAGAAAATTACTTTTCATTAATGGAAATAAAGTTTGAATTTCAGGATCTCCTAAACGAGTATTATATTCTAATAAATAAACCCCATTCGAAGTAATCATTAATCCAAAATAAATAAATCCAAAAAAAGTTAATTTTTCCAAAAATAATCCTTCCAAAGTTGGTTCTAATATATTTTTCTTAAAATCTATCCAGACATCATTTGTCATATGTGGATTAGGGACAATTGTTCCCATTCCTCCTGTATTCAACCCTGTTTCTTTTTCTCCTATTTTTTTATAATCTTTAGAAGATAAAAAAGGAATAATATTTTTTCCATTAAATATAGATATAATAGAAGCTTCATTTCCTTGCAAGAATTCTTCTATGATTACTTGATTTCCAGATTTACCAAATTTTTTATCTTTCATGATAGAATTCAAAGCCTTTTTGGCTTCATTTTTATTCTTGACTAACAAAACCCCTTTTCCTGCAGCAATTCCTCTAGTTTTAATAGCTACGGAATAAGTAGTTTTTTCTAAAAAATCCATAGCTTTTTGATAGCAAGAAAAAATTTCGTATTTAGGAGTACGTACTCCATATTTATTCATAAAATATTTAGCAAAAACACGGTCTCCTTCAAGTCTAGATGCAAGATAATGTGGTCCTATTATTTTTAATCCAAAATTTTGAAAAATATCTACAATTTTTTCCAATAGAAAAACTTCAGAACCTACAATAGTTAAATCTATTGCAGATTTTTTTGCAAAAAAACATAATTCTGATGGAGTCTGAATTTTTTCAATATTTTTTCCTATTTGATCTGTACCTCCATTTCCAGGATAAAAATAAAGATCAATAGAATATAAATCTTTCAATAATTTTTTACCAATAGCGTGTTCACGTCCTCCGCTTCCAAGAATTAAAACTTTCATGCATTATCATGTTTTATTTTTAATTAATGTTTAAAATGTCTTTTTCCTGTGAAAGCCATAGCTATTCCATATTCATCACAAGCTTTTACAGATTCTTCATCACGTATAGAACCTCCTGGTTGAATGATCGCACGAATTCCCCCACCAGAACGAGCCGCTTCATCGACTACATCTCTAAAAGGGAAAAAAGCATCAGAAACAAGCACTAAATCTCTTTTACTTTTTTCTAAAGCTCTCTCTATAGCTTGACGAGCTGCCCAAATTCTATTTGTTTGCCCCCCGGAAATTCCTAAAGTTTGTGTTCCTTTTGCGACAACAATTGCATTGGATTTTACGTATTTAACTACTTTTTGAGCAAAAAATAAAGACATAAGTTCTTTATCAGAAAATTTTTTCTTGGTAACTATTTTATAATTCTTAGACAAAAAACGATCCACTTGTTGGACTAAGACCCCCCCATCTATTTTAACATATTCTAATGTATCAGAAATTGGCTCATTTATTCTGATAACTCTCATATTTTTTTTTATTTTTAAAATATTTAAAACATCTGTTTCATAACTAGGAGACAAAATTACTTCTAAAAAAATGTTTTTTATCTCATTTGCTAATTCTTTTGTAATTGGAACATTCACTGCCATTATTCCTCCAAAAAAAGAAATATCATCGGCATAATAAGTTTTTTGAAATGCTTCAATTATATTCTTTCCTAATGCGACCCCACAAGGGGTAGAATGTTTTACTGTACAACAAGCTGGTTCAGAGAATTGTGATACAACTTTCCAAGCGATATCCATATCTCGTAAATTATTAAATGAAAGTTCTTTTCCATGTAATTGATGAAAATTTCGCATTGCACCTTGATGAATCGTACTAACATAATATGCTGCTTGTTGATGAGGATTTTCTCCATAACGGAGATTCATTTTTTTTTTATAAGAAGAATGGAAATAGGTAGGAAAATCTTCTTCAAGAAGATATTGAGAAATAGCAGAATCATATGCAGAAGTGAGATTAAACACTTTCCCAGCTAATTTTTTTCTCAATTTTAATGAAGTCATTCCATTATATTCTATTTCATTTTTTACTAAAATATAATCATTTTTATCTGTAATTGCCGTAACATGTAAAAAATTTTTTGCGGCTGCACGAAGCATAGAAGGGCCCCCTATATCTATAAATTCAATCAATGAATTAAAAGATTTTAAATGTATTTTTTCAAAAAAAGGATAAAAATTAACCAATACAATATCAATGGGAGAAATATTGTGAAAAAGAATAGAATTCATATGTTCTTCAATAAAACGATTGGCCAAAATTCCTCCATAAATATTAGGATGAATAGTTTTGATTCTTCCATCTAAAATCTCAGGAAAAGATGTTATCTCTGATATTTTTAGAACATGATTTATTCCATGTTTTTTCAAATATTGAAAAGTACCACCAGTAGAAATAATTTGATATCCTTTTCTATTTAGAAAGTTGACAAAATCAAATAATTTTCCATCTTTTTCATAAACACTAATCAATGCTTTTTTCATTATAATATTGAAATTGATTATTTAAATATATTTAATTATTGTGTAAAAAAGTAGAAAATTTATTTTTTATATGAAAAAAAACCGTTAAAAGGAATTAAGAGATTTAATAAGGATCTCTTCTTCTATGATAGATATTTTTTTAGATAAAGAAATAGGAGTTTCTTGTGAAGAAATTCTACATGATTTTTTTAAAATGATATTTCCTGAATCAATAGATTTTGTGACATAATGAACTGTCGCCCCGGATATTTTTTCTTTATTCTTGATAACTTCTTGATGGACTCTCATTCCATACATTCCTTTTCCTCCATATTTAGGTAAAAGAGAGGGATGAATATTGATAATTTTACCGTTCCATTTTTCACAAAATTCTGCATCAAGTATGGATAGGAATCCTGAAAGAACTATAATATCTGGAATCTTTTCCAATAAAAAATTATGAATTTCTTTAGATAAAAATCTTTTTTTTACTTTTTCTAAAGAAATAGTCTGAATATTTTCTTTTAACGCCTCCGCATATTGAATAGCTATGCATTGTCTATCAGAAATGACTAAATCTACTTTAAAATTAGAAAGCTTTCCATTGGAAATAGCTTGAAAAATATGCTGCATATTTGTTCCTCTTCCAGAAACTAAAATAGCTAGTTTTTTCATGAAATTGAAAATATTTTTTTTATGTCAAAAGTACTTTTTTATTTCCTTTTACAATATGACCAAAAACAAAAGGATCTTCTCCTAAAACACATAATTTATGCAAGACAGAAGATTGATCTTGAACAGAAACTATTATAATCATTCCTACTCCCATATTAAAAGTATTCCACATGATTTTATCTGACAAATTTCCTATTTTTTGAATAAAATTAAAAACAGGCTGAATCGGTATCTTGTTTCTTTCTACCACAGCTGAAAAATTTTCTGGAAGAATTCGTAATAAATTTTCGTTTATTCCTCCTCCAGTTATATGAGCTAATCCATGTATCAAAAATTTTTCTAATAAAATATGAATAGGAAAATGATAAATTCTAGTTGGAATTAAAAGAGTCTCATAAAACGGTTTTTTTTGAAAATCTTTTGCAAAATCTTCTTCACAAAAAATATTTCTAATTAAAGAAAATCCATTACTATGGACTCCTGAAGAAGGAAGTCCAATTAAAACATCATCTTCCTGAATTCTCTTTTTCCCATCTATAATGTTCTCTTTATCTACAATTCCTACACAAAAACCAGCAATATCATAATCGTTAAATTGATAAATACCAGGCATTTCTGCAGTTTCTCCTCCAATAAGACATGTAGTTGTTTTCTTACAATATGAAGCTATTCCTTGTAGAATTTTTTCTGCAATATTAGAATCAAGTTTTCCGCAAGCCAAATAGTCTAAAAAAAATAAAGGTTTTGCTCCATGACACAAAACATCATTTGCACACATGGCAAAACAATCTTTTCCAATAATATCATATTTTTTATAATTAATGGCTAAACGTAGTTTAGTTCCTACACCATCAACACCAGAAACCAAAATAGGCTCTTTATATTTTTTATTATATCCAACACATTCAGACATTTTATAAAAAGCAGAAAAATGATCCAATGAACTAATTACTTTATGAGTATAAGTTTCTTTTAAAATATTGTTAATTTTAGTACGATAATTTTCTTTCATTATTTATTCCAATTATTATTGGTTTTGGAAAAGAAGAATTGACAAAAGAATAAGATAGATAGATACAAAATCAATCATTTTTTTTATGAACAACAGGATAATTTCCAGTAAAACAACCAAAACAGTAATTTTTACTTCCAAGTATCTCGATTAGATTTTTCATATTTAAAAATTCTAAACTATCTACATCTAAAATTTCAGCTATTTTTTCCTTATTCATATTATGTGAAATCAAATCTTTTTTACTTGGTGTATCTACACCTAAAAAACACGGAGCGATAATAGGTGGAGAAGCACTTCTAAAATGAATTTCTCTAGCTCCTGCTTTTCTTAATATAGAAACTAACCTACGACTCGTAGTTCCACGAACAATGGAATCATCAACAATAACAATACGTTTCCCCTTAATTTCATCTAATATAGGATTTAATTTTAGATTGACTATACGTTCACGTATTTCTTGTTTCGGTAGAATAAAAGATCTTCCAATATATTTGTTTTTAACTAATATTGGTTTGAAAGGAATTCCAGAGGCTTTGGAAAATCCAATAGATGCTGGAACTCCAGAATCTGGAACCCCAATAACGACATCTGCTTCTACTGGATATTGTTCATAAAGTTTTTCTCCACTTTTTTCACGTAATTCATAAACATTCATATTTTCAATTAAAGAATCAGGACGAGAAAAATAAATATACTCAAAAGAACATGTTCTTCTTCTTCTTTTTGTGTATTTTTTTTTTGTAAGTAGAGAAAATCGTATTGACTTTTTTTGATCTACGATAGCCATTTCTCCTGGAAAAAGATCTCTTATATAATAACCCCCTACAGAATCTATTCCACAAGTTTCTGAACTAAATATATAAGTTTTTTCATTGAGCATTCCATAACATAAAGGACGAATTCCATTTGGATCTCTAAATGCCGCAATTTTATTATTCATAAGAACTATAACAGAATAGGCTCCTTGAATATCAAGAGTTGTTTTTTGAATAGCCATTTCGAGTATATTATCATATTCATGTAAATATTTTTGGATTAAACGCAAAATCACTTCGGAATCCGAATATTCGGAAATAAAAGTGATTCCTTTTGATTCTAAATTTTTTCGAATTGTTTTAGCATTAATTAAATTCCCATTATGTACTATAGAAATAGTACTTCTTCCATGAGAATCTTCTCCAAAGAATGGTTGAATATTTTTTTTACTCTGTCCTCCTTCTGTAGAATAACGTGTATGCCCAATAACAGCATTTCCATGATAACATTGAGAATTTGCAATTTCTCGAAAAGAATCTAAAACAAGACCTTCACTTTTATGGGATAAGATAAATCCATCTCGTAAAACAGAAAATCCACAAGCTTCCTGCCCCCGGTGTTGTAATGCAAATAATCCAAATTGAATTAAAGAAAAAGTATCTATTTTCTGAGGAGAATAAATACCAAAAACACCGCATTCCTCATGAAATTTATCAGAATAAATCATAATATTTTATTCTTAGTTCTTCTTATTATGTATTATGACTAGACTACTCTTATTGATGAAAATAGGGGATACTTTTTTTTCTGTAAAAAGAATATCTTTTTCTTCTTCCCATAAGAATAATTTATTTAATTAGATTAACCAACATTTAACCTTTTTAATACTTCCATATAAGTATCAAGAACAACTTCTTCACTAACCACCCCTATTCTAAATAAATCTTTATCAAGTTTTTTCATTGTTTTTTTATCCCAAAAACGGCAAGTATCAGGGCTGATTTCATCAGAAAGTAAAATTTGATTTTTTTCATTTTTTCCAAATTCTATTTTAAAATCTACTAAAAAAATATTTTTTTCTAAAAAATATTTTTTCAGAATATTATTAATATTTAATATAATTTTATTAATCGTATTTAATTCTTCATAAGAAATAACTCCTAAAAAAACGGCATGATGATCATTAATTAATGGGTCATTTAATGCATCGTTTTTATAAAAAATCTCAAGAATCGTATTATTATTCTTTGTATGAGTTCCTTCTTTTACTCCTAAACGTTTAGACATACTTCCAGAAATAATATTACGAACTACAAACTCCAATGGAATCATATCCACTTTAACACACAATTGTTCTCTATTATTGATTTTACGAATAAAATGAGTTTTAATTCCACAAGAATTAAGAAACTTAAAGATAAGTGTTGTTATTTCATTATTTAAAATTCCTTTATCCTGTAATAATTCTTTTTTTAATCCATCAAAAGTCGTTATATTATCTTTGTAGTGAAGGATAATTTCATAGGGATTCTCTGTAGAATAGATTTTTTTTGTTTTTCCTTCTAATAAAAACTTTTTTTTAGTTATTTTATTATTCATAATCAACTTATTTTTATTATAAATATTGATCGATTTCATTAACTAATTTTTCTTTTACATCCATTCTAAATTTTATCAATGATTTTTTTATATCTTGATATTTTATGGATAAAATATGAATAGCTAATAAAGCAGCGTTATATGCATTATTTATCCCTACTGTAGCAACAGGAACATCTTTAGGCATTTGTACTATAGAAAAAAGAGCATCTATTCCCCCTAACAATCCGTTTTTTTGATGATGAATTGGAACTCCTATAACCGGTAAAACCGTTTTTGAAGCGATGAATCCTGGTAAATGAGCGGATAAACCAGCCCCTGCAATAATTAATTCTACTCCTTTTTCTATAGATTCTATTTTTTTGATAGTTTTTGATAAAATATCTGGTAATCTATGTGCTGAAATCACATAAGTTTTGTAACTTATATTAAATTTATCTAGGATTCTAGCTGATGCTTGCATAATTAACTTATCTGATACGCTTCCACAAAATATGGCAATTTTCATATTGATTTTAATTTTATCTTATAAAAAATATTGTACAGCATTTCTAAAAATAGAATGTTCATTAATATTTGGGATATTTTTTAATAATCCATGACCGTAACGTTCTGGATGTGTCATTCTTCCATAAATTCTTCCATCTTTACTTAAGACTCCTTCTATTGCCCCAGAAGATCCATTAGGATTATATGAACTTTCTAAAGTAGGATTTCCTTGTAAATCGACATATTGTGTTGCAATTTGATTTGTTTTGAATAAAACATTAATTATTTTTTCACTTGCATAAAATCTACCTTCCCCATGAGATACTGGAAGTGTATATATTTTATTTTTCATTCCATTTAACCATGGAGATTGATCAGAAATCACTTTTATATGAACACATTGTGATATATGTTTTCCTATTTCATTATAAGTCAATGTAGGAGATTTAGAGTTACGTAATGTTATTTTTCCATAAGGTAATAATCCTGATTTGATTAAAGCCTGAAATCCGTTACAAATTCCTAAAATTAACCCATCATGATCAATAAATTGAGAAACAGCATCTTTTATGTTTTGATTATGTAATATAGACGTAATAAATTTTGCAGATCCATCAGGTTCATCTCCAGCACTAAATCCTCCACATAACATAAATATTTGTACAGATTTTATCTGTTTTTCCATTTGATATAAAGATTCAATAATCTCTTTATTACTTAAATTTCTAAATACATAAGTTTTTACTATTGCTCCTTCTTTTTCAAATGCATGAATGGATTCAAATTCACTATTTGTTCCAGGAAATATTGGAATAAATACACGTGGAACTCCTACTTTTTTTTTAGAAGATTTCCATTTTATTTTTTTTTTTGATGGATCTTCTAAGAATTTTTCTACTGGTCTATTTTTTTGTAAAATGATTTTTTTATGTTTATTTTTTCTAACGGAAAAAATAGTAGATAAAGGTTTCATCCAAATCTCTATCGCTTCATCTATATCAATCTGTATTCCGTTAAAATTTAAATTTTTAGTTGAAACAACTTCTCCTATTAAAATAAAATTTTTTGAAAGAAAAGATGAGGATTCTATTATTAATGATCCTATACTCATTTCAAACAAATGATTTTTACAATTGATAGAAACCCCTAAACGATTTCCAAAAGCCATTTTTGCAATAGCAACGGATATTCCTCCATCTTTTACAGTTTTTACAGAAACAATTTTACCAGAACAAATTCCTTCATAAATTTGATTATATGCTTCTTTCATAGAATCAAAATCTGGCATCTCATTATCATCCAGAAAACTATGATGATACAAATAGATTTTATTTCCTATTTTTTTCAATTCAGGGGATATGATATTCAAACATGAACTTGTTGTGACCCCAAAAGCTATTAATGTTGGAGGAACATGTATATTTTTATACGTTCCAGACATACTATCTTTTCCTCCAATAGATGCGATTCCGAATTCCATCTGTGCATGGTAAGCCCCTAATAAAGCAGAAAATGGTTTGCCCCAATTTTTTGGATCATTTCCTAATTTTTGATAATATTCTTGAAAACTTAAATAAGTTTTTTTATAATGCCCTCCCATAGAAACAATTTTAGAAATACATTCTACAATAGCATAAACCCCTCCATGAAGAGGACTCCAAATAGAGATATCTGGATGAAACCCCCAAGAAGCTAAACTAACCGTAGTTGTCTTTCCATGTAATACAGGTATTTTTTGAACACTTCCTTCAGAAGGGGTCATCTGATATTTTCCTCCAAAAGGCATTAATACTGTAGTTCCTCCTACAGTACTATCAAACATTTCTACAAGGCTTTTTTGAGATGCAATATTTAATAAAGAAAGAGTGTTTAAAAATGTTTTTTTACTGAAAAAAATATTTTTTGATTTTTTAAAAGGAGAAATAGAATTAGGAGAACTAACATGAACAACTTTTTTTTTATTAGATCCTCCTGTGTTTAAAAAAGAACTTTTTAAATTAAAAAGTTCTTTTTTCTGATGATATAGGATTATTCGTTTGTTATCAGTTACTTTAGCTATGGGAACTGAGATAAGATTTTCTTCACGAGCCAAATTTATAAATGTTTTTACATCAGAAGGGTTTAATACAACGGCCATACGTTCTTGAGATTCTGATAATGCTATTTCTATAGCTTTTAAATCATTTTGTTTAATTGGAATTTTATCTAAATCAAGAATTAAACTATCACTCAATTCTCCAATAGCGACTGCAGCTCCTCCTGCACCAAAATCATTGCATTTTTTTATCAAGGATACAACTTTTTTTTTTCTAAAAAATCTTTGTAGTTGTCTTTCTATAATTGGATTTCCTTGAATATTATGATGATTGTTCAATTGATTTTTTTTTGAATTATATTGATCTTCTTCTTTAGAAGAGGATGTTGCTCCTCCTATTCCATCTCTTCCTGTTAATCCTCCCACTAACAAAATGACATCTCCTTTTTTTGGATTTTTTTGTTTAACAGCATCAACTGAAACAGCTCCAATTACCATTCCTACTTCCATTCTTTTAGCTCTGTATCCTTCGTGGTATATTTCATGAATATGAGTTGTTGCCACTCCGACTTGATTTCCATAAGAACTATACCCATAAGCTGCTTCACAACATATTTTACGTTGTGGTAATTTTCCATTTAAGGTTTTTGGAATAGTTGGATCTGCCGCCCCGCTTAATCTAATAGATTGATAAACAAAAGCTCTTCCAGATAAAGGATCTCTAATCGCTCCACCTATACAAGTGGAAGCTCCTCCAAAAGGATCAATTTCCGTAGGAAAATTATGTGTTTCATTTTTAAATAATAAATACCATTTTTCCTTTTTTTTTCTATTATTATTGTTGTTAATAATATCCACATCAACCATAATAACACAAGCATTATGTTCTTTAGATAAAACATAATTTTCTTCTAATATTCCTTTTTTAGAAAGAATTTGAGATGGAAGACTAGATAAATCCATTAAACTGATAGGATATTTTGATTTTCCTATTAAATTACGATTTCTTAAATATTCATTAAAAATATTCTGATATGTTTTTTTTAATTTTCCATAGAAAGTTATATCGACTAATTTCGTAAAAAATGTAGTATGACGACAGTGATCAGACCAATAAGCATCTAAAATACGTAATTCTATTTCTGTTGGATCACGGTTTTCTTTAATAAAGTATTGTTTTATGAAAAGTAAATCACTCAATTCTATAGAAAAACCCCATGTATGATGAATATTTTTTATTTCTTCATAAGTAGAATGAATAAAACCATCTATAATTTTGGAATGATTTTTTTTCTCTTTATTTCTTTTGCTACTAGTCCTATTTTTTTTATTACAGCAAGAGCAAGTAATAAAAAAAGGATAAGAAATTATTTTCTCATGAATATTTTTTTCTTGACAAAGAATGGGATTAATACAATATTTTTTAATTTTATAAAAATCCTCCTCATGAGTCATTCCTATTAATTTGATTAACTGACCTGTCTTTATAAAAACGGGAGATAGAGGGTCTATAATTTTTAGGCATTGCATAGCTGCATCTGCACGTCTGTCATATTTTCCTGGTAGATATTCTATAAAAAAATGTGGATTTTTTAGATGTATTTTTTTACATAAAAAATCTGTGACAGGATCTACAAAAATTTTATACAAACTATCTAAAAAAATTTCTTTTTTGATATGAAAAATATCATATGTTTGATAAACAACTACTTTAGATAATGAGATCTTCATTTCTTTCAATTCCCTAGATAATTTTCTAGAATAAATATCAAAAGGAACTTTTTTCTGTATATAAATCCTTAAATTCATTTCTTCATTTCTATAAATGATCAAAAAAGAATAGAATATATATATAATATATAAATTATCTAAACTTTAAGATCCATGTTGTTATTCGATTCATCAATAAAATGATGAAATTTATCCAACACTGGATTTATTTGTTTATCAATAAATTCTAAAGCTTGTTCTGAAGAAAATCCTATAAATTTTTTATGATCAAGTATTTGATTCATTTTTTTTTCATCAATTGGTATTTTTTTATCGTCTAAAATACGTTTAATAAAATCATTTTCTTTTCCTTCCAATTTTATTTTTTCATTTGTATTCATAGAATGAATTCGTATTCTTTCATGAATTTCTTGTCTATTCGATCCCTTTTTTACGCTTTCGACAATAATTGATTCCGTAACTAAAAACGGAAGTTCTTGATCTATATGTTTTTTAATCATTTTAGGATACACAACAATATTTTCTAATATGTTATTCCAAATCATTAAGATAGCATCTGTTGCTAAAAAAGATTGTGGAATAACTAATCTTCTATTTGCTGAATCATCTAAAGTTCTTTCTAACCATTGAGTTGCTGCAACCATTGCTGAACTATTTGATAATGAAATCACATATTTTGCTAAAGACGCTATCCGTTCACTAAGAATCGGATTTTTTTTATAAGCCATTGCACTGGATCCAATTTGTTCTTTTTCAAATGGCTCTTCTATTTCTTTTAAATTTTGTAAAAGACGTAAATCATTACTGAATTTATGAGAAGATTGAGAAATATTGGATAATAGATTTAAGATTTGTGTATCTACTTTTCTGTCATAAGTTTGACCTGTAACAGAGAAAATCTTTTTGAATCCAAATTTATTGGATAATTTTTTCTCCAAATTTTTTACTTTTTGTAAATCTCCATTAAATAATTCTTTAAAACTAGCAGCTGTTCCCACAGTTCCTTTGACTCCTCGAAAACAAATATTTTTTAATCTAAATTCTAATTCTTCTACATCTAAAAGTAAACTGTTCATCCATAAAGATGAACGTTTTCCTACAGTAGTTAATTGAGCTGGTTGATAATGAGTAAAGGCTAATGTAGGTAGATTATGATATTCTAAAGTAAAATTTCTAAGACGAAATAAAATATGAATCAATTTATTCAAGATCATTTCTAATCCATCACGAATTAAAATAAGATCTGTATTGTCTACTAGAAAAGCGCTTGTTGCTCCTAAATGAAGAATCGGTTTAGCTAAAATGGCTTTTTCTCCAAAAGCATATAAATGCGCCATAACATCATGACGGAATTTTTTTTCATAAAAAGAAACTCTTTCCCAATCTATATCATGTAAATGTTTTTTTAAATCATTGATTTGTTCTTCATTGATATTTAACCCTAATTCTTTTTGTCCTTCTGCTAAAGCTAACCAAAGGGTTCTCCAAGTAGTAAATTTTTTTTTAGGAGAAAAATTATACAACATTTCTTTACTGCTATATCTTTCTACTAAAGGATTTTGATATTCTTTCACAAAAAGATTTTTTTTAGGAAAAAATTTTAAAAAAGGAAGATTTATTTTTTATAATATTTTGATTTCTTTCAGATCCAATAGAAATTAATAAAATTTCTAAATTTAGAAAATTCTCAATAAAGGTAATATATTTTTTGCAATTTTTTGGTAAATCTTCATATTCTTTAATATGTGAAATATCTTTTTTCCAACCTGGAAAATCTACATAAATTATTTCTATATCTTCTTCTACTATATTGGCTGGAAAATATTGTATTTCTTTTCCATTGCTTTTGTATCCTATACACACTTTTATAAATTTTAATTCGCTTAAAACATCTAGTTTTGTAATTATTAAATAATTAATTCCATTAATCATACAAGAATATTTCAAAGATAAAAGATCCAACCATCCACATCGTCTTGGACGTTTTGTAGTCGCTCCATATTCATTTCCTTTTTGACGAATCATATCACTGATATGACTCTTAATTTCTGTAGGAAAAGGCCCATATCCTACACGCGTACAATAAGCTTTTGCTATTCCAATAAAATTTTTCAAAAAAATAGGAGGAATTCCGGATCCTATACAGACTCCTCCTGTAGAAGTAGAAGAAGGAGTTACATATGGATATGTTCCATAATTGATATCTAAAAGCATTGCTTGAGCTCCTTCAAATAGAATTTTTTTTTCTTTCTGAAAAGCATCATGAATCTCATGAACAGAATCAATAATTCTAGGTAAAAGGGATTTAGCATATTCTATATATTCTTCATATATAGATTCAAAAGAAAGAGGTTCTCTTTTATATATTTTTGTTATAATTTGATTTTTGTAATCAAGATTATCTTTTAATTTTTTATGAAAAATTTTTAGATTTAAGAAATCTAATACACGAATTCCAACCCTTGCTATTTTATCTTCATAAGTAGGACCAATTCCACAATGTGTTGTTCCAATAGATTGATCTCCTAAAGATTCCTCTTTGTATTTATCTAACAAACGATGATAAGGCATAGTGATATGCGCACGTTTTGCTAAAAACACTTTAGATGTATTTATCCCTATAGATTCTATTTTTTTTATTTCTATCAATAGATATTTCGGATCAATTACCACTCCTGGACCAATAATACATTTAATATACGGATATACAACTCCAGATGGAATTAGATGAAGTATTAAATGTTTTTTATTAATATGAATAGAATGACCTGAATTGTTCCCCCCCTGATAACGGATTACATAATCCGAATTCTTAGAAAGTAAGTCTGTGATTTTTCCTTTTCCCTCGTCACCCCATTGGAGGCCGACAATTACATTTGAAGGCATAATATTTCTTTTATTATTTATTTGATGATAATCATAAAAATATATGACATTTTTTCATTATTTTTCTATTTTTTTAGAAAAATTTTGTTTAATATGTTTATAAGCTAACATTGTTGTTTTTCTTCCTCTAGGTGTTCTTATTAAATATCCTTCTTGAATAAGAAAAGGTTCATAAACTTCTTCTATAGTTTCTGAATTTTCACTAACAGCTGTTGCTATCGTATTGATTCCTACAGGGCCTCCTTTAAAATGATCAATAATATATGTCAATATTCTATTATCCATTTCGTCTAATCCATGTTTATCCACATTCAAAGCTTTTAATCCTAAATCACAAATGTTAATATCTATAATTCCGTTTCCTTTTATTTGAGCAAAATCACGAACTCTACGAAGTAAAAAATTCGCAACACGTGGAGTTCCACGACTTCTATTCGCTATTTCATAAGAAGCCTCTTCCGTGATTGGAATATTTAATATTTTTGCACTTCTCTGTACAATATGTTTTAATAATTCTTTTTGATAATAGGTAAGACGGCAATTTATTCCAAATCTGGAACGCATCGGAGCTGTTAATAATCCAGATCTTGTTGTTGATCCTATTAAAGTAAAAGGAGATAAATCAATTTGTAAAGATCTAGCATTAGATCCAGAATCTATTATAATATCTATCTTATAATTTTCCATTGCTGAATATAGATATTCTTCAACTATTGAAGAAAGACGATGGATTTCATCAATAAATAAAACATCATTTGAGTTCATATGAATCAATAATCCTGCTAAATCTCCAGGTTTATCCAAAACTGAACCTGAAGTTACAGTAATATTAACACATAATTCATTAGCTACAATATGAGCTAAAGTTGTTTTTCCCAATCCTGGAGGTCCATGAAATAAAATATGATCTAAGGCCTCTTTTCTTTTTTTAGTTGCCTGAATAAAAATTTTTAAATTTTCTAAAACATCATGTTGTCCAAAAAAATCTTGAAATTTTTTTGGATTCAAAGTAGCTTCTTCTAAAAGAGATGACACAATATCATGATTTATTATTATTTTTATTTATTCTTATTTTTATTTTTATTATTGATTCATGTTCATATTTCATCATTACTACTACTACTCCCAATAGTTTAAAATAATGTTGTGATGCAACACTAAACTAAGTACACAGAATATATATAAAAAAATATATAGTAGTAACATTGCAATTTTCTTCTATGTATAATATCGATTATTTTTTATCCAATCAAAGAATTTTTTTTGAATTAAGAATACAAAACGAGATAAAACAATATAAAATTCCATGATTTTAAAATATTTAATAGAGTGTAATCTGTTAAATCAAATTTAATAGGTACAATAGAAATATATCCATTTTTTAATGCCCACTCATCAGTATCTTCTAATTTTTTATCAAAATGAACAAAATCTCCTACTAACCAATAATAAGATCTTCCTTTTGGATTATAACGACGATCAAAACTTTCTTTCCATTTAGCTTCTGCTTGTCTACATATTTTAATTCCTTTGATTTGTTCTTTTCTCAATTTTGGAATATTAACATTAAGACTAATAATTTTTTTTGGAGTAGGATTATGAAGAATTTTCTTTACAATTTGACATACATATTCTTTTGAATGTTCAAAATTTGCGTTCCAATCAAAATCTAAAAGTGAAAACCCCACTGATGGAATTCCTTCTATTCCAGCTTCTATAACTGCAGAAATTGTTCCAGAATACATAATATTTATAGAAGAATTCGATCCATGATTAATTCCTGATACACAAATATCAGGTTTTTTTGGAAGAATTTGATTAATGGCTAATTTGACGCAATCCACAGGAGTTCCTGAACATTTCCATTCTTTTTGAATTCCATTATCAATTTTTACGGAATCACAATACAAAACAGCATCCATAGTTATCGCATGTCCTATTCCAGATTGAGGTTTATTTGGAGCAACGACATATACATCTCCTAAAGAATTCATAGCATGAATAAGAGCTCGAATCCCAGGAGCTATTATTCCATCATCGTTTGTGACTAGAATAATTGGTTTTGTTTTCATTTTTTTTCTTTGTACTAATGATAAAAATTATATTTATATAATAATAAAAAATAATATGATTTCAGATTTTAAATTCAGAAGTTTAAAATATATAGTAATTGGTTTTATTCTTACTTTTTTATTGAGTTTTTGTTCTCCAAAAAGTGAACAAAAAACACATCGTTTTATATTAAAAAAAATATATCAAACACTTTATTTTTTATATCCTAATCCTGTTCAAGTCAATAATGATTTTTCAAAAAAAGTATATAGAAAATATTTTGAAAATTTAGACCGTCAAAAACGTTTCTTTTTACAAAAAGATATGGATGATATTTCTTTTTATAGAGAAAAACTAGATGATGATTGGATCAATGGAGATCCAACTTTTTTTAACATCACAATGAAACGTTTTTATCAAAGAATAGAAGAAGGGGAAAATTTGTGTTTAACAATATTAAAAAAACCTTTTGATTTTAATAAAAAAGAAATATTTATTCCTGGAGAACTGAAGCCTTTTTATCCTAAAAACAAAAAAGAATGGTATGAAGAATGGAGAAAATATCTAAAATATTTGACTCTGATAGAAATAGGAACAACGATAAATCAAAATCAACAAAAAAACATTTTAAAAAATTCAAATACTTGGAAAAAATTATTCCTAAAAAAAGAACAAGAATGCAGAAAAAAAGTTGAAGAAACTATTCAGGAATCTTTTAGAAAATTAAAAATGAAAAAAAAATCAGATTGGTTTTCTATGTACGTAAATACTATCATTTCGCAATATGATCCTCATACTAATTATTTTTCTTCTAAAGAAAAAGAGAATTTTGATTTATATATCTCTGGACAAACAGAAGGAATAGGAGTAGAATTACAAGATCATAAAGGATATGCGACCATTGTTAAACTCATAGTAGGTGGTCCAGCATGGAAAAGTAAGAAAATAGAAATAGGAGATAAAATTATTCAAGTAGCAAAATATCCAAATTCAGAATCCAAAAATATTATAGGAATGTTGTTGGAAAATTCTATTCGTCTTATAAGAGGGAAAAAAGGAAGCAAAGTAAAATTAACAATTCAAAAAAAAAATGGATCATTAGAAGATGTTATTCTTATTAGAGATGTTATTGAAAACAAAGAAATATTCGCAAAAAGCGTGACAATATTGGATAATAAAAATAAGGATAAAAAATATGGATTAATCTATTTACCAGAATTTTATTTTAATCCTGAAAATAAAAAAGGAAAAAATGCAGCTCAAGATATAAAAAAAATCATTCAAGAACTCAAAAAAGAAAAGATTCAAGGAATTATTCTAGATATAAGAAATAATGGAGGAGGATCTTTAGAATCTGCAGTAGAAATAGCTAGTTTATTTTTAGGAAAAGTTCCAATTGTACAAGTAGGGTTACCTTTTGGTAAAAAAAAGATATTAAAAAATAACATCCATTCAGTTCTTTGGGAAGGCCCCCTAGTTCTTCTTGTCAATGAGTTATCCGCTTCTGCTTCAGAAATTCTTGCTGCTGCTATATCTGATTATAAAAGAGGAATTATTGTTGGAAGTTTTCAAACATATGGAAAAGGAACTGTCCAAATTTTGTTGTCATTAAACAAATTTCCCTTTTTTAGGGAATTGGGAACATTAAAAATGACCATAAATAAGTTTTATCGTATCAATGGAAGTTCTACTCAGTTAAAAGGAGTCAATTCAGACATAGTTATTCCAAGCAATAGTCGTTTTTTCAAAAAAATGGAAAAAGATCAACAAAATCCTATGTCATGGGATAATGTATATCCTATTTCTTATCAAATTTGGAAAGGAAAAGTAAACTTGGAAAAAATAAAGTTAAAAAGCATAAATCGTTTGAAAAAAAATCATAATTTTTTAATAAATGCTGATAAAATTACAAAACGGATAGAATCCCAACTTCTAAAGAAAAAATCTGTTCCTCTCAATTGGAAAGAATTTTTTTATGAAAATTTAAAAGCAAAAAAAAGAAACGAAAATTTTCAAATTTTGAAAAATTACTTAAATGAATATGGATTGCGAATTCTTCATCCTTCCTACAGAATTATTTCCAAATCTGATAGTTTGGAAGAAAAAAAATGGAAAAAAAATTTATTAAAAGATTTACATATAGCAGAAAGTATAAATATTTTACGAGATTTTAATGAGTCGCAATAGGTTTTTTATAAACTTTTGCAACATCCGCTATTTCATCATTTTTTTTGATATTAATTAATCGAACTCCTTGAGTTGCTCTCCCCATCACTCGTATATCTGATACAGATATACGAATGATGATTCCTGATTTTTTAATAATCATGAGATCATCTTCATCTGTCACATGTTTGATAGAAATTAGATTCCCTGTTTTTTTAGTAATATTTATTGTTTTTATTCCTTTTCCTCCACGATTAGTAATACGATAATCTTTAAGATTTGATCTTTTTCCAAATCCTTTTTCAGAGACTACCAATAAATGTCCTTTTTCATTTTTTTCAACACATATCATTCCAATCACAGTATCTTTTGGATTTGTAAAATTGATACCTATTACTCCAGAAGAAGTTCTTCCGGTAGAACGAACTTTTTTTTCTGAAAAACGAATGATTCTTCCACTTTTTAAAGCGATAAAAACATGACTATCTCCTTGGATTAAAATCGCTTCTAATAAGGAATCTCCTTTACGAATGATAATGGCATTAATTCCATATTTTCTGGGACGTGAATAGTTTTCCAAAGATGTTTTTTTAATAATACCTTTTTGAGTCACCATCATAACATAATGATCTTTAACATAGTTTTTATTTGTAATATCTCCAGAAAGAATATAAGCATTTACTTTATCATCTTGTTGAAGATGAATTATATTTTGTATCGCTCTTCCTTTAGAAATTTTAGATCCTTCTGGAACTTCATAAACTCTTAGCCAAAAACATTTTCCCTTTTCTGTAAAAAAAAGTAAATACTGATGATTTGTAGCTATGAGAAGATGTTTGAAAAAATCGTATTCCCTAGCACTAGCTCCTCTATTTCCTATCCCTCCTCTTCCTTGACGTTTGTATTCAGACAAAGAAGTTCTTTTTATATATCCCGCATGGGAAATGGTAAGAACAACTTGTTCATTCTCAATAAAATCTTCTATACTCGCTTCATATCCCAAATAATCTATTTCTGTACGACGTTCATCTTGATATTTTTTTTTTATATCTAAAAGTTCTTTTTTAATAATTTCCATTCTTATAGAATGGTGGATTAAAACATTTTTTAAAAATTCTATCTTTTTAACTAGTTCTTCATATTCTTTTTTAATTTTATCAAGCTCTAAAGATGTAAGACTTTGCAATCGCATATCTAAAATAGATTTAGACTGTATTTTAGATAATTGAAATATTTCAATCAATTTGTCACAAGCTTCATTATGATCTTTAGATTCTTTGATTAATTCAATCATTTTATCTAAATGATCTAATATTGTTAAAAATCCTGTCAAAGTATGAACACGATTTTTGTATTTTTTCAATTCATGTTTAGTACGACGAATAATTACATCATGTCTATGAGATACAAAATGTTGAATGAGATCTTTTATATTTAATTGAACAGGTTTCCCTTTAACTAATGCTATGTTATTAACATTAAAATAAGTTTGCAAAGAAGTATATTTGAATAAATTATTTAGAAGTATATTTGGATTCGTATTCTGTTTAAGAATATATACTATACGTAATCCTTTTCTATCCGATTCATCACGAATTTGATAAATTCCTTCCATTTTTCCTTCTTTCATTAATTCAACTGTTTTAGTAATCATCTCTGATTTATTCACTTGATAAGGAATTTCATCGACAACAATACATTGTCTTTCTTGAATTTCTTCTAAATGAACTTTTGCACGTAAAATAATACGTCCTCTTCCTGTATGAAATGCTTTTTTAACTCCATCATATCCGTAAATAATTCCTCCTGTAGGAAAATCTGGGGCTTTAATAGATTCCATTATCTGTTCTACAGATATATTATTATTATCAATATAAGCACAAATTGCTTTGATAGTTTCTTTTAAATTATGAGGAGGAATATTAGTAGCCATTCCAACTGCAATTCCAGAAGAACCATTTATCAACAAATTAGGAATTCGTGTAGGTAATACAGCAGGTTCTTCTAAGGAATCATCAAAATTAAGTTGCATATCTACCGTTTCTTTTTTTATATCCAATAACATCTCTTCAGATATTTTTTTCATTCTGACTTCTGTGTAACGCATTGCAGCAGGAGGATCTGAATCTAAAGATCCAAAATTCCCTTGTCCATCTATTAATGGATAACGAAACGTCCATTTTTGTGCCATACGAACCATAGTCTCATAAACAGAAATATCTCCATGTGGATGATATTTTCCCAACACTTCTCCAACAATACGAGCTGACTTTTTATAAGGATTATTAGAAAAGATTCCTAATTGATACATCCCATACAAAACTCTTCTATGGACAGGTTTTAATCCATCCCTAGCATCAGGAAGAGCTCTGGATACAATAACAGACATAGAATAATCTATGTAAGATGATTTCATTTCATCTTCAATATTAATAGGAATTAATTTTTCTTTTTTTCCTTCATTCATTTGATTTTTTTATTATATAATATAGATATATATCTAGCATATAGAGAGTTAGCAGCAGTATCTAATATTAGAAATAGAAAAAAAACTCATAACACACTACTACTATGAATTATGAAAAGATATGTGAAAATACATATTTTTTTTTATAATAAATGGAATCAAAAACAATTACAATTTTTGTATTTGTAAAATACTTTCCTTGATTAAGGAATAAGGAACTTGACAATTGTAAGAACAAATTCCTATTTTCTTTAATAAAGAAAATTGAATTTTATTTTTTTCATTTTTTTTATCATGTTCCATAATTAAGAATATTTTATCAATATCAATTTCTAAATTAGAAATTTTTTCTATTGGATTGGGATATAATAATACAGAAAGTATAGATTTAATTTCTTCATAATCATCTATTGATAATCCATTTATTTTATATGATATCCAAGATTCGCATATCATTCCTATAGATATAGCTAGACCATGTAAAAGTTTTTCTTGAGAAGAATCATTCATAAAATAACTCTCTAAAGCATGACCTATAGTGTGCCCAAAATTAAGTGTTTTTCTTAATCCTTTTTCTTTTGGATCTTTTTTCACGATTTTATTTTTTATCAATATAGATTGATATATTAAATGATTCCATTGATTTTCGTTTTTTTTTTTATTATCCATTTGATAATAATATTTTTTCATATTTATCCAAAAGTTTTTATCTGCTATTAATCCATGTTTGAACATTTCTGACATTCCTGAAATAATTTCCTTTTTAGGAAGAGTTTTTAAATAATGAGGATCTATAATCAAAAGATCTGGACAATAAAATGAACCTATTTCATTTTTAATAGATTCTAAATTGACTCCTGTTTTGCATCCTATAGAAGCGTCTACCATTCCCAATAATGTTGTAGGAATATTTATAAAACGAATTCCTCTTTTAAAAACAGAAGCAACGAACCCACCAATATCTGTGATGACCCCTCCTCCCAAATTAATAATTAAACTTTTTCTATTTGCCTTAAAAATTTCCAGATTCTTCCATATCTGAATGCATGTAGAAATATTTTTTTCTTTTTCTCCTGATTGAATTTTTATAATCTTAGATTTTTTTAAAAAATTCAAATGAGAGAAAAGAATTGGAAGACAATGTTTATTGGTACAATTATCTACTAAAATAAATAAATTTCCTATATCTATTTGATTATCAAATAAATAATTTTTTAATTTTTTATAAGACTCTTCATTAAAGAGAATTTTTCTATTATGATGATCATCCATACTCGCTAAAGTAATAACAAAATAAATTGATTAAAATTATTAATCAATAAAATGAAATATTTGGTACAATAAAAAAATTAAAATCATGAAAAATATTATTATGAAAAAAATATTAGCATTCCATCCTAAGATGTTAATAAACTTGAAAAAATACTCCATATTGATGATAAATAATTTTTTTTGTGTAAAAATAAATATTTTAAGCATTTATTTTACTTTTACCTTTTGTTAGAATATCATATTCGGACACAATATAATAAAATGTCAGATTTTTGGGATTTTTTTCAGCATTTGTTTAATCCTAGATGGATTTTTTTCTATTTTGGGAACACAGCGTTATTTATTCTTTTAGCAATTGTTTTTGCAGAAACAGGCTTTTTTATAGGTTTTTTCTTACCCGGAGATTCTTTACTATTCACTGCTGGAATCTTCGGAAAAGATTTATGTAAAAATTTTTATAATGTTCCATTTTTTGTAATTATTTTAATTGTTGCATGTGTTGCTATTCTTGGAAATATGCAAGGATACTGGTTAGGATATAAATCTGGAAATTTATTATACAGAAAAAAAGATTCTTTTTTCTTTAAAAAAAAACATCTGATTATCGCAAAATTATTTTATAATAAATATAAAACCACTGCACTGATCATAAGCCGTTTTCTTCCAATGTTTCGAACTTTTGCTCCTATAGTCGCAGGAGCTATTCGTGTTGATTTTAAAAAATTTATGATTTACAATATTATTGGAGCATTGTCTTGGACTTTTTCTATCATGCTAGCTGGACATTATCTAGATAAAACTTTTCCTGAATTAAAAAATCATCTGGAATGGATCATTTTACTGATTATATTGACTACAACTTTACCTATTTTCATTAAATTAAAAATAAGCAAAAAATCTTGATCATAATTTGTATGTTTTATGGATGATTTTTTCTTTTTAAAAGAAAAAACTGATGCATAAGATTTCTACATTTTTTTTTCATAATTCCAGATAAAAATTGAGTTCTAGGATGCAATTTTATCCCTGTATATAAAAATCCTCTTTTATAATTATTTGTCCCACATACGACTCTTCCAATTTGAGACCAAAATAATGCTCCTGCACACATAATACATGGTTCTACAGTAACATATAAAGTGCATTCTCGTATATACTTTTTTCCTAAATAATTAGATGCTAAATTAATCACCAACATTTCTGCATGTGCAGTTATATCTCTGAATGTTTCAGTCAAATTATGAGCTCTAGCTATAACTGTATTTTCGTATATGATAGCAGCTCCTATGGGAACTTCATTTTGATGAAAAGCGGAAAAAGCTTCTTCTAAAGCTATTTTCATAAAATTTATATCTTCTAAACAAAAACAAGTAAGATCTTTCATCTTATTTTTATTTTTGATTATTATAAGAATATTATTTCTTTATTTTTCTATTTTCTTTTTCTTGAGTTTTAATTTCTTTTTCTTCTTGAGTTTCTTTTTCTTTAATAATTGCACGAGATGAGTTCACTCTTGCTAAAAGAGTATTTAAAGGATGTAAAATGGTATACTCTTTTGTAAGAGACAAATCTTTAACTTTTATTTTATCTCCTATATCTAATTTACTGATATCTAAATTTATATATTTTGGAAAATAAGAAGGAATAGCTTTCACTTTTAGGGTTCTAATCGGAGAATGATATTCTCCTCCTTTAGAAACACCAATAGGTCTTCCAAAAGTTTTTACAGGTATTTCCAATGTGATCGGTTTAGATTCTTCTATTTGACAAAAATCAACATGTAATATTTTTTCACTAATAGGATCAAATTGAATTTCTTTTTGAACTGCATTGATATTTTTATCATATCCTTCTATTTGAATAGAAACCCAACAGACTTCCGATGTATAGACCAATTTTTTTAGATTTTTTTCTAATGAAGTCCAAAATGGAATATTTACATTTTTTCCATATAAAACACAAGGAATTCCTCCAGAAAGTCGAATAGTGTGTATCGCTTTTTTTCCTATTCTTCTTTTTTTTCCATATATATTGACATATTGATGCATCATATGTATATTTTGTTAGTTTAGTAATATATTTTTGATTATTTTTTTGGAAAATTAAATTATAAATTTACTGCTTATTGATTCATCATTGTGTACAGATTGCATAACTTCTGCAAATAGAGATGCACAAGATAAAACTTTAATTTTATTATTGTCAGTTTTTTTGATAGGAATAGTATCAGTTACAACCAATTCTTCAAGAACTGATTTTTTTATTTTTTCATATGAATTTCCAGATAATACTGGATGAGTTGCTATTGCACGCACACTTTTAGCTCCTTGTTTTTTGATTAAATTAGCTGCTTCTGTTAAAGTTCCAGCTGTGTCCACCATATCATCTATAAGTATGATATTTTTTTCTTTGACATTTCCAATAAGATTCATAAACTCTATTTCATTTGCTTTTTTTCTCTCCTTATAACAAATGACAACGTCTGTTCCTAAATACCCGGCATAACTCCTAGCTCTTTTTGCTCCTCCCATGTCTGGAGAAGCAATAGTTAATTGATCCATGTTCAATTTTTTAATATAATCAATAAAGATTCTAGATGCATATAAATGATCTACAGGAATATCGAAAAATCCTTGAATTTGATCTGCATGTAAATCCATAGTCATCACTCGGGTTGCACCTGATGCAACCATAAGATTAGCTACCAATTTTGATGCAATAGGAGTTCTAGGTCTATCTTTGTGATCCTGTCTTGCCCATCCAAAATATGGAATTACAAGTGTTATATTCTGAGCAGAAGCTCTACGAGCTGCATCACACATTAAAAGTAATTCCATTAAATTGTCCACTGGAGGAAAAGTAGATCCAATCAAAAATACTCGTGATCCACGAACAGATTGTTCAAAACAAGGAGTATATTCTCCATCACTAAATTCCAAAAAACGAATTTTTCCTAAAAAATTACCATAATGATCAGCTATACTCTCTGAGAGTTTTAATCCGCTTCTTGTAGAAAAGAAGAGTACTTTTTGATTCATAGTTATTGTTTATTTTTTTAAATACAAAAATACTTCTAAGAAAAAATTTTCTTATGAAAAATTAAGATTTTATGATACAATATTTAAGTTTATTAAAATACGTATTAAAAAATGGAATAAAAAAAATGGATCGTACTGGGATAGGGACAAGAAGTATATTTGGATATCAAATGAGATTTGATTTAGAAAAAGGATTTCCTCTTTTAACTACTAAAAAATTAAGTATCAGGTCTATTATTTATGAGTTGTTATGGTTTTTGAAAGGAAATACGAATATACGTTATTTAAAAAAAAATAGAGTATCTATTTGGAATGAATGGGCAAATGAAAATGGAGACCTGGGACCTATTTATGGATTTCAATGGAGAAAATGGCCTACTTATAATGGTTCTTTTATAGATCAAATAGAGAATGTTTTACAAGAAATCAAGTTGAATCCACATTCACGACGTTTAATTGTTTCTTCTTGGAATGTAGGAATGATTCAAGATATGAGATTACCACCTTGTCATTTGCTTTTTCAATTTTATGTATTTGAAAAAAAACAATTATCGTTACAATTGTATCAAAGAAGTGCAGATATCTTTCTTGGATTACCTTTTAATATTGCTTCTTATGCCTTATTACTTACAATGATATCTCAAGTACTCAATTTGAAAGCGAGAGAATTAATTCATACTATAGGAGATGCGCATATCTATAATAATCATATAGAACAAGTTAAATTACAAATGCAACGGGGCCCAAGATCCTTACCTAAGATGATTTTAAATCCTTCAGTAAAAAATATTTTTGAATTTCGTTTTGAAGACTTTGAATTAAAAAATTACAATCCCTTTCCTCACATTAAAGGAGATATTGCTATTTAAATAATTTTTTGAAAAAAAAATTATTTTATTTTATTGATGTCTTTGTCTTTCTATTAACCAGTTTTTTAAAATATTATAATCATTGGGTATTTGAATTGTTTTTATTTTTTTTGAATTTGAACTTAAAAGTATTTTTCCTTGTTCAGGAACAGAAATCTCTTCTCGTAAAAAAAGTGGTAGATGATCTATAAATTTAATAGGATGAGCCGTTTCTAAAAAAACTGCCATAGTTCCTAAAAAAGGATCCTTTATTTTTTTCAAATACTGTCTAAGACCTAAATATCCAATGGCTCCATGCGGTTCTAAGATATATTTGTGTTCTTTCCAAACCATTTCTATAATAGCTAGCGTTTCCTCATCTGTAAATCTATAAGAGGATAATTTTTTACGTAATTGAAACATATTTTTTTTATATAAATACCATATACGAGAAAAATTACTTGGATTGGATATATCCATTGCATTTGATATTGTTCTTTGAACTGAAATGGGATGATATTTTTCAGTCTTTAAAAACCTAGGAATTGTATCATTTTTATTTGTAGAAGCTATAAAATACTTTACAGGTAATCCCATTTTTTCAGACATCATTCCTGCACAAATATTTCCAAAATTTCCACTAGGAACTGAAAAAATTAATTCTTTATTTTCCTCTTCTATTTGTCTATAAGCTAAAAAATAATAAAACATTTGAGGAAGCCATCTTGCTATGTTAATAGAATTTGCAGAAGTCAATATATATTTTTTCAGAATTTCTTTGTCCAAAAAAGCTTTTTTTACCATATTTTGGCAATCATCAAAATCTCCTTTTATTTCTAAAGCGTATATATTATCTCCTAAAGAAGTAATCTGTTTTTCTTGTAGAGAACTTACTCCTTTATATGGATATAATATAATAACTTCTATTCCAGATTTTTTGTGAAATCCTTTTGCTACAGCTCCTCCAGTATCTCCAGAGGTTGCTACCAAAACAGTCACTTGTTTTTCTATTTTTTTAGAAAAATAACTTAAACATTCTGCCATAAATTTTGCTCCTACGTCTTTGAACGATAAAGTAGGTCCATGAAAAAGTTCTAAAACATAGATATTTTCATGAATTCTTTGTAGTGGAAAAGAAAAATTTAAAGTATTATAAATGATACTATAAATAGATTCTTCAGGAATATCTTTTCCAAGATAAGGAGCGATGATTTCCATTGCAAGGGTATAGATATCATATTTTATCAAATTTTGAATAAACTTACGTTTTAGTATAGGAATTTTTTCTGGAAAATATAAACTACCATCTGGAGCTAATCCTTTTAAAACCGCGTGTTCAAAAGAAACGAGTTTTTTATGGTTTTCTAAACTGTGATATAACATAAAAAAAATTTTCTTTTTTTATTGAATGTTTTTTTCTTATTTTTTATTTTAATTGAATCATTAAAAAATTTCATCCCATTTTACTCCTTGTTTATTGATAGGAGAAGTATAAGTTTTATAATCAACTTTTAATGGAGAATAAACATGATTCATGACCTGAGTAACTGCTTTTGCAGTATGATTTCCTTTGCTTAACATAAAAACAGAAGGCCCAGATCCAGATATTCCTCCACCTAAAGCCCCTATTTCTTTACATCTTATTTTTAATTCATAAAAAGCTGGAATCAACATAGCACGAATCGGTTCTACAATAACATCTTCTAGAGATCTACTAATCAATTCATAATTTTCTTGATATAATCCTGCAACTAATGCTCCAATATTTCCCCACTGTCGTATTGCATCCGTCATCAATATTTTTTGTTTTAATATTTCTCTAGCATCCGATGTTTTTATTTCAATTTGAGGATGGATAATACTAATCCATAATTCATTAGGAGTATGTAATCGTGTAATATCTAATGGTTTATAACTTCTTACTAATGTTACTCCTCCCATAATAGCAGGAGCAACATTATCCGCATGAGCAGTTCCACTTGCTAAACGTTCTCCTTCCATAGCAAAACGAATCAATTGCATTGTACTAAATGGTTTTCCTAATAAAATATTAGCTCCAAAAACAATCCCAGCAGCACTAGCCGCACTAGAACCTATTCCACTGCCTGGATGTATATTTTTAATTAATTCTATTTCAAATCCTATTTTTTTTTCTCTATCAAATTTTTGTTGTTGTTGATACTTTTTTAATAAAGACTGTAAAGCAACAAAAACAACGTTTTTTTTTGGATCATTAGGTAATGAAAAAGAAGTTCCATGTATTATTTTATTGATACGTATTCCTGGATTATTTGATTTGTATAAGAAAATTTCATCTACTGGAATTTCTAAAGCTAATCCAATAACATCAAAACCACAAGATAAATTCGCGACAGTGGCTGGTGAAAAAATTTTAATCCCCTTCATATTCATAATTTTTACTTAGTCGCTTTAATAATATCAGAAAATACTCCAGATGCAGTTACTTCTGATCCAGCTCCAGCACCTTTTATAATCAGAGGTTGTTCAGAATAACGATATGTATTATATAAAACCATATTATCTTTTCCTTCCAATTGATAAAATGGGTGGTTTTGTTGAACCGATTCTAAACCTACAGAAGCAATTCTCTTTTCATAACGAGCTATGAAACGCAAGCGTTTTTTTTCTTTTTCTGCTTTTTTTCTTATATTGAAAAAATAATCTCTGTGTTGATGTAATTCTTGATAAAAATTTTCTATAGAAATTGCATTTGAGCAACTTGGAGGAAGAAATGATTGTTGTTGAATATCAAATAATTCTAAAGGGGCTCCACATTCTCTTGCTAAAATCAATATTTTTCGCATTACATCTAATCCAATCAAATCTATTCTAGGATCCGGTTCTGTATATCCTTTATGTTGTGCTTCTTTGACCACTTCTAAAAAGGATTTTTTTCCAATAAAATGATTAAAAATGAAATTTAAACTTCCAGATAATACAGCTTCTATCTTATTAATTTTATCTCCACTATTTATAAGATCATTAAGAGTGCTAATCACAGGAAGACTTGCTCCTACATTTGTTTCAAAAAAAAATGGAGCTTTAAAATGTCTAGAAAGAGTTTTTAATTTTTTATAATGATCATAATCAGAAGAACAAGCTATTTTATTACAAGTAATAACACCAATTCCATTTTTCAAGAATTTTTCATAAGTCATAGCCATTTTTTCACTCGCTGTATTATCTACAAATAAACTATTTCTTAGATTAAATTTCCATACTTTTTCCATAAAATCGGAAATATTCATTTTGTGACCATTTTTATTTAAATGATCAATATATTGACATAAATTGATTCCATTTTCGTTAAAATACATTTTTTTACTATTGGCTAATCCAATCACTCTAACTTGAAGTTTTAATTCTTCAAGTAAATAATTCTTTTGTTGGTCAATTTGTTCAAGTAATTTACTTCCTACTTTTCCAACTCCACAAATGAAAAGATTAATTTGCTTTGGAGGACTTTCAAAAAAGACTTCATGTAAAGTATTTAAAGCTTTTTTAAAATCGTATTTCTGAATAACTGCTGATATATTTTTTTCCGTAGAGCCTTGTGCTATAGCTCTAACATTAATACTATTTCTTCCTAAAGAAGAAAACATTTTTCCACTTGTTCCATGAAGATTTTTCATGTTATCTCCTACTACGGCAATAATACAAAGATCTTTTTCTATTTTTAATGGATCAATACATTTTTGATGTATTTCTTGAGCAAATTCACTATCTATTACAATTTTTGCTTTGATAATGTCCATTTCATGTATTCCTGTAGTAATTGAATGTTCTGAAGAACTTTGTGTGATAAAAATTACATTTATTTTTTCACGTGACAAAGCTTCAAATAAACGTTTGGAATAACCTGGGACCCCGACCATTCCACTTCCTTCAAGAGTTAATAAAGCTAAGTTCTGAATTCCAGAAATACCTGTAACAGGTTGACTGATATTTGTTTTTTTTCTTACATAAATTAAGGTTCCCGGATCTAAAGGAGAGAAAGTATTTTTAATTTGTATGGGAATGTGTTTTTTCATAGCAGGTTGTATCGTTGGGGGATAAATAACTTTTGCTCCAAAATGGGATAATTCCATTGCCTCCTCATAAGAAATTTCTTTAATAGGAAAAGATTGATTGACTATTTTTGGATTAGCTGTCATCATTCCACTTACATCTGTCCAAATTTCAAGTATATTGGCAGATATTGCCGCAGCTAAAATAGATGCAGTATAATCAGACCCCCCTCTTCCTAGAGTCGTTGTTTCATTTTCTAAAGTAGAACCTATGAAACCCGGTAAAACAATATATTTTGATGTTTTTTCACGAAAAAATTGAATAATATGATGATTACTAGTAATAAAATCAACTTGTGCACATCCAAATTGAGAATCGGTGATAATTAAATCTCTACTGTCTTTACAAATAGCATCTAATCCAGACTGTTTTAATTTTTCTGCAATAAGAAAAGAAGAACTAAGTTCTCCAAAACTCATTATTTTATCTAAAGAACGTTTTGAAAGTTCTTCCACTTGAAAAATTCCATCACATAAACTTTCTAAATCATTAATATTTTTTTTTATCCAACTGATTAAATAACTTTGATCAGTTATTGGAAACAACTCTCTTATAATATTAAGATGACGAATTTCTATTTCTTCTAGAATATTTTTATAAATGTTTTTCCTTTCAGAAGCTAATTGACCACATTGAATTAATTGATCGGTAATATTTCCTAATGCAGAGACAACGATAGCATACCTTCCTTTTGGTTTCTTCTCTAAGAAAGAACAAATACGTTTTATGGAATCAGAATGAGCGACGGAACTTCCCCCAAATTTTAAAACTTGCATTTTTTAGATTAATTTTTTTTTAAAAATTTTACCACCATTAAAGATAAATGAGGACACAAAAATAATGATAATTTATAGAGGAAGTGTTCTTTTTATTATGTTTTTTATTATGGAATAAACAATATATTTTATTTTTTTAAAAAAAAGTATTTTTCTATTAAATTATTTAATATAGCGATTGTTTCTTCGTCTGGTTCTCCAGAATAATTATTTGGTCTAAAATGTATTTGAAAAGCAGATAAAACTTTTTTTGTTTGAATATCAAGTTTTCCAGTTTCTTTAATTTTATATCCATATTTTTTTAGTTTTTTTTGCATAGATAAAATATTAATGTTCTTATTATGAATTCTTTTTTTTATTTTTTCAACTTTTTCTTTATCAAACCAAGCTCCAATTCCATGATTCGCTAACTTATTCCAAGGAAATAATGGACCAGGATCCATTTTTCTTCCAGGAGAAATATCAGAATGTCCAACAATAGCTGTTGGTTGAATATCATATCTATGAATAATATCATTCGCTAGATGAATCAAAATATTAATTTGATAATTTGTAAACGGAATCCATATTCGTCGTTTATGAAGCCCATTTTCATATCTATATCCTAAATAGACCATTTCAATCCCAATAGAAGTATCATTTAAATTTGTTCTATTTTGCCAATAACTCTTTCCAGCATGCCAAGCACTTAAATTTTCACTAACTAATAAAAATATTTTTCTTTCCCCATTTATAGGAGTCTCTGGAATTAGATAATGAGAACTCACTTTTTTTTCTTTTTCTGTTAAAGTCTTTATAGAGGATTCAAAATTTTCTGCAGTATAATGTAAAACTAAAAAACGAATTCTTTTATTGAAATTTTTTGAAGAATGTCTATTATCAATAATAAAAGGATAAGCTACTGCATCATAATAAGTGTAATTTTTTTTTTTGTAAAAATCTTTATTACAAGATGAAAACAGAATTATTATAAAAATGTATATGAATTTACAATTGAGATTCAATTTATAGTTCAATTATATAATAAATATAATTCTTTGAAAGAATAGAAAAAACAAAAAAAAATAATAAAAATTCTATGATTCCAGGAGAATACGATATTATTATAGATAGGATATGATATTGTTTTATCCCCTGGTAGATCTTCTTATAGAAAGAGTGGTTTCCAATTCTGTTTTTCATGAAACCAATCTTGCACTTCACTTCATTTTTATAGAAATGGAACTCTAAACTTAGATATTTCCTTCAGGAAGGTCTGTTCGTTTTGATCCAGGAGAAACAAAAGAAGTTACATTAAATTTATGGATTTTAAGGAAAAAAAAAAAAATGCGAGATGAAAATGAAAAAAATAGATAGAGAATCTTATGCAAAAATGTATGTCTCTACAAAAGGAGATAAAATCCGTTTAGTTTAGGAAATCCATATGAAATTGAAAAGGCAAATATTGGAATAAAAAATGGATTCATTGATGAAAAAAATGAAAGAAAGAAGAAAATTCAAATAATAAAAGGATGTCTATCTAAAAAAGATATGATCTTAAATGGAGAAACTACGTATTTAAAAGTGGATCCAAAAAACGAGAATGTTTCTTCTATAGATGGATTATTATTATAATAAATAGATGGAGAGAAAATTTTCTCTAATCCATAAGAGATTTTGCCGCTTTTCCAAAGATATTTTTTATTTTAATTATATTTTTTTCATAAAAAAAATACCCAGAGCGGGATTCGAACCCGCATGATAAAAATCACTGAATTTTGAGTTCAGCGCGTATACCTATTTCGCCACCTGGGTTCTTTTCAAAAAAGAAGTTAATTGGTCCATTTTTGAATAATGAAAAACTGAAAAAAAATATATTTTTTTTGTTTGAAATTCAATTCAATAAATAATCATTAAAATCAAAAAAACTGAGTTATTTTAACTCATTAAAAAATGAGTTGTTCTATAACTATTTTAGATTTTTTCAAAAAATTCAATCCATCATTTTTTGTTGTTGTATATAAATATACAACTCTTTTAATTTTAGATTGATGAATTAATTTACTACATTCTTTACAGGGAGCATGTGTTATGTATAAAGAAGCTCCTTTGCAAGATTTTGAAGAGGAGGCCATTTTTAATATGGCATTTGCTTCTGCATGTAAAACATACCATTTTGTTTCTCCGTTTTTATCTTCACATATATTATCAAATCCACTTGGAGTTCCGTTATATCCATCAGATATAATACGATGATTTTTAACTATAATAGCCCCTACTTTTTTTTTTTACAATAAGAAAATTGAGACCATACCATGGCTATGTTCATATAATCTCTATCATATTGACAAATATGATTATTATAATTCATCATATCAAATATTTTCATTAAAAATGAAAAAAATATATAGTTTACGAAATATAGCCATTAAAAATTTTATAAAAATTTATAAAACTAATTCTATGGAAACGTTCCTTGTAGAAGGAGTTAAAGAATTTGAAATGGCTGTAAAAGGGAAATACCTTCCTATAAAAATATTTATATATAAAAAAATATTTCATCAATACAATATAATTAAATCGTTTAGAAATGTTGTTTTTTTCATCAGCAAAAGAATATTTAAAAAATTAGTTTATAGAAAAAATACAGGTGGGATTGTTGCTTTATTTAAAAATCATTCTACTGAAAAAAAATTGAAAAATATGATAAAAATTCCTAATCATCCATTTATTATTATATTAGATGGAATAGAAAAACCTGGAAATTTAGGAGCTATCTTAAGAATAGCAGAGGCTGCAGGAGTTCATTTTATTATATTATGCAATATAAAAACATATATTTTTAATTCTAATGTAATTAGGTCTAGTTTAGGAAGTATTTTTACAACAAAAATTTTTATAGAAGAACCAAAATCAATTTTTTCTTGGTTAAAAGAAAAAAAAATAGAAATCGTAGTTGCAGGATTTCATCAAAAAAAATCCATCAAATTATATACAACCCAATTTTCTTCGAATTTAGCAATTATTTTAGGTTCTGAAAACAAAGGAGTATCGGATTTTTGGTTAAAAAAAGCTCATAAAATTATAACTATTCCTATGTTTGGTCATATAGATTCTTTGAATGTCAGTCATGCCATGTCTATTATTATTTATGAAGTTATTAGACAAAGAACAACTCAATAATCCTCTTCTACTAAACTACTATTAGTATGAAAAAAAACTACTACTAGTTGATATTTTTTTGTTGTTCATATACATAATCTATTTTTAGATTTTTATTTTTTGAAGCTATCACAGATAACTGATCACAATAATCATTAATATAGTGATTGTTATGAGATTTAATCCATTGAAATATAATAAAATGTTTGGAAAATATTTCCAAAAATCTAGTCCATAAATCTACATTTTTTTTTTTATAAAAATTATTTTTTTTCCATTTGGAAATCCAATTGTTTTGAATAGGATTTACTATATATTTAGAGTCTGTAAATACAATTATATCTTGTTTTTTTTTTGTAACTTTTTCTAATCCAACTATTACTGCTAAGAGTTCCATTCTGTTATTAGTAGTATATCGAAATCCTTCAGAAATCACTTTTCTATAAGAAGTTCCAACCATTTCTATAAAAATGGCATATCCACCAGGACCAGGATTTCCTTTAGAAGATCCGTCAGTGTAAATATGAATTGTTTTTTTCTTCTTATGATAAAAAATCATTATTGATTTATTTTTATTTTTTCACGTTCAAATTTTTTCAATTGATTTTTAATTAAATTGAAACATTTTTCTTTTAAAAGATTTTTATCTTTTAAAGATAAATTTTTTGTTGAAATAGAATAATGTTGTTTAATTCTTATTTTTCCAGGAGACCCTTTTATGAAAGAATAACTAGGAAATTTTGTTTTGATATCAGCTATAGTAAATGGAATAATAGATATTTTTTTTTTTATAGCAATAAAAAATGCTCCACTTTTAAAATGACCTAAAAAAATAGATGGATTAGGAACACCACCTTCTGGAAAAATACAAACACTTTTTCCAGAATCTACTTTTTCCTGTATTTTTTTAAATACTTGAATGCAACTGGATAAACTATTTCTATTGATTAATATATTACTTTTTTTATAAACAAATCCGAAAAAAGGAAGTTTGGCTAATTCTGCTTTTCCTACAAAAACTAAAGGATGATTTTTCATTAAAGAGTAAATCAACATAATATCCATAATAGAAGTATGATTACTAATAATCACGTATTGTTTATTTTTATCTAATACTTCTTCATCTTTTTCTAATACATACCATAAACCCATGAGAAACAAATTACTTCTAGCCCACATTTGGTGAAACCAATATGCGATTGGATAATATTTTTCTTTAAAAAGAAATGGAATAGATGCGCCAGCCCATAGTGGAATTAAAAAAATATTTATTATAAAAAACCATGCTCTCCATAATAATATTAATAATATTTGTATGATTTTCATCAATTAATAAGATGATAAAATTATTAAAAATATATAAAATTCATAATGTGCGATTGATTTAGTTTTTATTGACTACAAAAAATTTTGATTTTTTATCTTCTTATCAGACAGAAGAAAGAATAAGAATAAGAAAAGGAAACATAACAATTGTTTTGTTTTTTATGATTTCATACACAATATGTTGGATTTATTATTTATTTTTTTTTATTATTATTGATTTACATCATCATGTATACATTAGGAGAATTTATTATAGAAAATAGGGATAAATTTTTATATTCCACAGAGGCCTTATTACGATTATTTAGTTCTATTAAGTTAGCTTCTAAATCTATTAATAAGGAAATCAATAAAGCAGGATTGACAGAAGAGATTATAGGTAGTTCTGGTTTTACGAATATACAAGGAGAACCCCAACAAAAATTGGATCATTTTGCACATAGAGCTTTCATTGAGTCATTTAAAAGTAGAAATGTGGTTTGTGGAATAGCTTCGGAAGAAAGTAAAGATTTTATAGTTATAAAAGGAGAAAAAGAGAATATATTTCAAAATAAATATGTTGTTTTAATAGATCCACTTGATGGATCTTCTAATATAGATGTAAATATTCCGATAGGGACTATATTTTCAGTTTACATTAGAAAGACTCCTATTCAAATGGAGTTAACAATAGAAGATTTTTTGCAAAAAGGAAATAAACAAATTCTTGCAGGATATATTATTTATGGATCTTCTACAATTTTAGTATATACTACAGGAAATGGAGTCCATGGATTTACTTTGGATCCTTCTGTTGGAACTTTTTATTTATCCCATCCTAATCTTCATTTTCCTAAAAGGGAAAAAATTTATTCTATAAATGAAGGAAATTATGCTAGATTTCCTGAAGGAATTAGAAATTATATAAGATATTGTCAAGAGAAAAGGCGTCCTTATCCTTATACAGCACGATATATTGGATCTTTAGTAGGAGATTTTCATAGAAACATGATACAAGGAGGAATATACATTTATCCTAAAACAGTTCATTTTCCTTGTGGAAAATTGAGATTGCTTTACGAATGTAATCCTATAGCATTTTTAACAGAACAAGCTGGTGGAAAAGCATCTGATGGGAAAAAACGTATTTTAGATATAAAACCAATCAATTTACATCAGAGAACCCCGTTTATTTGTGGTCCGGTAGAAATGGTATCTAAATTAGAAGAATTTATTAAGAATGAAAAATAAAAAAGATGTGTATTATACAACAATAATTAAATACGGTCAGTATTTTTCAGAATTTCCTATTTCCGCTTTTGTGCTTTTATCTGATGAAAAAAAAACGAATTTTAAAGGAATAAAAAAAATAAATTTAATTGGAACTTTAGTTAAAAAAAAAAGTTTAAAAAAGCTGTTCATAGAAATAGAATAAAACGTTTATTAAGAGCTTCATTTTTTTTAAACAAATCTATTTTAGAAAGGAAAATGGAATATATCCATATCAATAAAATTTATCAGATTCTTTTTGTTTATATAGGAATTTTTTTACCAAAATTTCAAGATATAAATCAATCTATAAAAAAAATATTTTATGAAATACTAGAAGAAAAAATGACAGAAACAGAATTGAAATAATAATAATCTTCTACTTTATTTTTTTTTATTAGATCATTATTTTATTATAATCCTTGTTGTTGGAATAATTGACCTGCATTAGCTCCAAAAATTTTTACGGCAAATGCCAATAAAATAATTCCAAATATTTTTTTTAACACATCCAAACCGTTATTTCCTATTTTTTTTGCTATAAAATCACATCTATCTATCACAAAATAAACGACTATCATGTTGAGAATAAGAGATAAAAGAATGATATAGACATTATAAGTTGTTCTTAATGAAATTAAAGTAGTTAAAGATCCTGGTCCAGCTATCAGTGGAAAAGCTATTGGAACAATGGAAGTTTGTGCGTTTTCTGTTACTTTATGAATATCTATTCCTAATATCATTTCTAATCCTATTAGAAACAATACGATAGATCCTGCAACAGAAAAGGAGTTAATATCAACTCCAATAATTTTTAGCATAGGTTGTCCTAAGAATAAAAAAGATAAAAAAATTACAAGAGAAGTCACTATTACTTTTTTAGTTTCTATGATGTTTCCTTTGGATTTGAATCCCATAATAATAGGAGCATTTCCTAGTATATCTATAATGCTAAAAAGAATCATAAAACAACTGATTAATGAATTGATCCATTCCATATTCAAAATTTATTCAAAAATTTTTTTTTCACTCAATTTATAACATGAGAGTTTTTTTTGATGATAAAGATAAAAAAAATACAAAGTTCTATCTATACAACAAATTAAACAAAAATACAATCAGTATCATTAATTTTTTCTCAAAAAAAAACTTTGATGTATTTTTTTTAATTGAATAATATCTGTTTTTTTTAAAGTCCTTTTTCATAAGCTTTCCATCCTGCATTTCTATATTTTTCTGCTGCTATTTTTGGATTATTTGATTGATAAATTGCTTTTCCAACTATGATAAAATCGCTTTTATTTTTCTCAAAAGCTTGGTTAGGATGAATGTATATATTTCCTTTATTATTTTTTTTTGATTCAGAAAAATGGATTCCAGGAGTAAACAATAATAATCGATCATCGACTTTTCTTTGCGCCACAGTTCCAATTACTTTTGTATTTTTTAAAGAAATATTTAATGCTTTTCTGATATAATTATCATCAAATAATCTTCCATAAGAAGACATTTCAGATACAGTAATTAATCCCATATTAGAAGGAACATTCAAATTTTGTATACTTGCACTTCCCGCAATGACATGTACAGTAATAATATCCGCCCATGAAGAAATTTTGTGTATCCCATGATGTAGTTGAAGGGAATTTGTTGGACCAACGTCACAGAATTTTCTATCTTCAAATAATAAAAATTTCTTTTCTATAGAAATCTTTTTAAGAGATGTTATGAATGAAAGAGAAAAATCATTAATAATATCTACATGAAGTTTCAATCCACAAATTTTATCTCCAATAGAATTTACCAATTTTAAAATGTGTGTCGTATAGATTAAATCTGCTGAAACGATTAAATTAGTTTTTTTTTTTAATGTTATATCAAGAAGTTTTTTTCCTATAGGATGAGAAATTTTTTCTTTTTTTTCTTCATAAGAAATACGTTTTTCTTGGAAGTTTTTAAAATTATTTTTTTGAAAAAATTGAATGATATGTATTTCTTTTTTTTTTAAAAGATGTTTTTTCTCTAGCATTTTTAAAACTTCTCCGATACAAAACAGAGTTCGTATGTGATATCCTTTTTTTTTTATATTTTCGATTCCACCTTGTTCACGATCAAGAATAGATAGAATATTTTTTATGATCAATCCTTCTTTTTCAATATCTATGATAGTTTTTAATAAACTATCTCCACTAGTAATCACATCTTCTATAAGAAGACAATTTTGTCCTTTTTTGTAAATACCTTCTATCATTCGTTTTGTTCCATAACCTTTATTTTCTTTTCTTTTAATGATCAAAGGAATATTTGATCTTAACGATAAAGTAGTTGCTATAGGTAAAGCGGCATATGGAACTCCACAAATTAGTTCAAATGTATGATATGGGACTTCATGAAGAAGTAAATCAGATAATTTAATCAATAAATCTGGTCTAGAAGCAATTGGACGAAAATCGATATATATAGGAGAAATTATTCCACTTTTTAAAGTAAAATCACCAAACTTAATAATTCCTAAATTGTAAATTTTTAAAAAAAACTGTTCTTTTTCTTCCATAGCATCATAAAAAACCTGTATTTGTAAAGTTAAAAATTTTATCCTTTTGGAATTCGTATATTTATTAACAATTTCTATTTAGAATATGAAAAAAATAGATATTTCTTCTAATATTAATGGAATCAAACTCACCTCTTGCATTATGAACGCATCAGGGGTTCTTTGTTGTACGGAAAAAGAACTTTCTGAAATTATGATGAGTTCTTCTGGAGCAGTGGTCACAAAAAGCTGTACAATGATTCCAAGAGAAGGAAATTTGGAACCAAGATATTTTAAATGGAATATGGGGAGTATTAATTCTATGGGATTACCAAATCTTGGTATAGATTTTTATTTAAATTTTTTAGAAAAAAAAAAACCTAAAAAACCTTTTTTTTTGTCTATATCAGGACTTTCTATAGAAGAAAATTATCAACTTATCCGTAAAGCAAATCTTTCTCCAAATATTAATGCGATAGAATTAAACTTATCTTGTCCAAATCTTATTGAAAAAAAAGATCAAGGATTATTAGGATATGATTTTTATAAAACTTCTGATTTTCTAGATAATTTATTTAAATTTTATAAAAAACCTTTAGGAGTCAAATTACCTCCTTATTTTGAAGATTTTCATATAAAAAAAATGGCTTTTATTTTAAATCAATTCCCTATTTGTTTTGTGACTTGCATTAATAGTTTACCAAATGGTCTTTTTATTGATATAAATCATGAAACAACAGTCATCCATCCAAAAAAAGGATTTGGAGGAATAGGAGGAAGTATTATAAAACCATTTGCATTAGCTAATATTCGTAAGTTTTACATTTATCTTAGAAAAGATATTTCTATAATTGGATGTGGGGGTATTTGTTCCGGAAAAGATGTTTTTGAACATATCTTATGTGGAGCTTCTGCTGTTCAAGTAGGAACACAGTTTTTTCAAGAAGGGATTCAAGTGTTTGATAGACTGAAAAAAGAATTTATTTCCATTTTACGAAAAAAAAACTATTTTTCTATAGAAAATTTCAAAGGGCAATTAAACGTGATTTAATTTATTCATATTATTCATACTACTACAAAAGTTTAGTAAGATTTTGCAAAAATCACACGTTGATTAGAAGTTTTTCCAGAATAAATACATTTTCCTGTTTCTTTCACATTCACATTGTTTTGAATGTGAATTGGAATGCAACGTATAGTTGCTTCTGTTTCTTCTTGAATTTTTTTCACTGTATTTATTGTTCCATCCCAATGAGCGAGAATAAAACCTCCAGTTTCATTGATTTTTTTTTTAAAATCATCATAATGATCTAATGTTAGAGTCCCTTTATTTGTTCTTTGTAAAGCTTTTTGATAAATATTATTTTGTATTTTTTCAAGGAGTTCTGGAATAAATTTTTTTAAACAATTCCAAGAAACATCCATTTTTTCGTATGTATCTCTTCTAAAAACTTCTGCTTTTTCATGTTTTATTTCATATGATCCAATACTAATTCTTATGGGAATTCCTTTCATTTCGTATTCATTAAATTTCCAACCAGGAGTAAAAATATCTCTGTCATCATATTGAACACTGATTCCTTGTTTTTCAAGTATATTTTTAATTTTTTCTGTAATTTCACTAATTTGATTTAATTCTTTTCTGTTTTTGTAGATAGGAATTATAACAGTTTGAATAGGAGCTATTTTTGGAGGAATAACTAACCCACGATCGTCAGAATGCGACATAATTAATCCTCCTATTAATCTTGTAGAAATTCCCCAAGATGTGGACCACACATGTTCTTTTTTTCCATTAATATTGGTAAATTTAACATCAAAAGCTTTTGAGAAGTTTTGACCAAGAAAATGAGAAGTTCCTATTTGCAAAGCTTTTCCATCTTGCATAAGAGCTTCAAGACAATATGTGGTTTCAGATCCAGAAAATTTGTCCATATAGGGTTTAACCCCTTGTAAAACAGGAATAGCCATAAAATTTTCTAAAAAACGGGTGTAAATATTTAATATTTTTTTCGTTTCTTCTATCGCTTCATTTTTAGTAGAATGAGCTGTATGTCCTTCTTGCCATAAAAATTCAGAAGTTCTTAAAAATAAACGAGTTCGCATTTCCCATCTAACAGCATTTCCCCATTGATTTAAAAGAATCGGAAGATCTCTATAAGATTGAATCCAACGTTTATAAGTTTTCCATATAATACTTTCAGAAGTAGGTCGTATAATTAATTCCTCTTGTAATTTAGATTGTGGATCTATCACCAATTCTTTTTTATTTTTTTCTTTTTTTATCAATTTGCAATGCGTAACTACTGCACATTCTTTGGAAAAACTTTTAATATGTTGTTTTTCTTTTGAAAAAAAAGATTTAGGAATTAGTAAAGGAAAATAAACATTTTTATGTCCTGTTTCTTTAAACATTTTATCTAATTTTGTTTTTATGATTTCCCATATAGAAATCCCATATGGTTTAATAATCATAAAACCACGAACTCCGGAAAATTCTGCTAACCCAGATTTAATGACAATTTCATTATACCATTTAGAATAATCCTTATTCCGTTTAGTGAATTGACGAATCATAAAAAAATAAAAAGTTCATACAAAAAATAAAGATAAAAAAATTATTTTTGGCATTATAGAGAATAAAATTTTAATTTTTAAAAAAAATAATAAATCACATGGCACATCCTAAAAGAAGACAATCTAAATCTAGAAAAAATAAAAGAAGGACTCATTTGAAAATAAAAGAACCTTTATTAATAAAATGTTCTTTAACCAAAGAAAAACATTTATATCATCATGCTTATTGGAATAATGACGATGAACTTTGTTATAGAGGAAAAATTTTATTCAAAAAAAAATAATCCATTTGATTGGGTTTTCTTATGAATTTAAAAGATATTCAATCCCTTATAGAATTTATTTCTGGATCTGACATTCATGAAATCAAAATACAAATAGGAAATACTAAAATTCAGGTAAAAAATCAAAAAAAATTTTTGAATCCAATCTCATCTTTAAATGAGAAAAATAAAATTCATCCTTCTATTTCTGATTTTTCAGATAGATTTTATAATAATAAAAAAAATCAAAAGGAATCAGATGAGTATTTAACAATTAAATCTCCTATGATTGGAACATTTTATCGTAAACCTCATCCAGATCAAGAGACTTTTGTTAAAATAGGGGATAAAATCAAAAAAGGAACAAAAGTTTGTGTTATAGAAGCAATGAAATTATTCAATGAGATAGAATCTGAAGTAGATGGGGAAATCGTTAAAATTCTTGTTGAAAACGCTTCTCCAGTTGATTATGATCAACCTTTATTTCTATTAAATCCTCTATTATAGTTAAGTTAGTAGTATAACAATTGTTGAATTTTCATTTCATAAAATACAAAAAACAATTTTTGTTTAAAAATTATGTTTAAAAAAATATTAATTGCTAATAGAGGAGAAATAGCTTTACGTATTCTACGAACAGCTAAAGAAATGGGAATAAAAACGGTAGCTGTTTATTCTACAGCAGATAAAAAGAGTCTTCATGTTTATTTTGCGGATGAAGCAGTATGTATAGGGCCTCCTTCTCCATATCAATCGTATTTAAATGTTCCAAATTTAATATCTGCAGCTGAAATCACAAATGCAGATGCTATTCATCCTGGATATGGATTTTTATCTGAAAATCCATATTTTTCATCTATGTGCAAAAAACATGGAATCAAGTTTATAGGGCCACTTCCCAATCATATGATTCAAATAGGAAACAAAATTTCAGCTAAAAATACTATGAAAAAAGCTGGAATTTCTTGTTTACCTGGATCTGATTCTTTTTTTGATGAATCTTCTTCTTATAAGGAAATAGAAAATACTGCAGAAAAAATAGGATATCCCATTATAATTAAATCTGTTTCTGGAGGTGGAGGAAAAGGAATACGATCTGTTTTAGATAAAAATTGTTTAAAAAATTCTTGGGAAAAAGCTAAACAAGAGTCTTTAGCATGTTTTGGAAAAAAGGAAATGTATATAGAAAAATTAATTTTTAATCCAAGACATATAGAAATACAAATAATTGGAGATCAATATGGAAAAATATGTCATTTATCCGAAAGAGATTGTTCTATTCAAAGAAGAAATCAAAAACTTGTGGAAGAAGCCCCTTCTCCATTTTTAACTCCATCTTTAAGAAAAAAAATGGGAGAAACAGCCGTAAAAGCAGCTGAATTTATTCATTATGAAGGAGTAGGAACTGTAGAATTTTTAGTAGATAAAAATAAGAATTTTTATTTTATGGAGATGAATCCTAGAATTCAAGTAGAACATCCTATAACGGAAGAAATAACAGGGTTAGATCTTATACAAGAACAAATTTTTTTAGCTAGTGGAAAAAAACTTTCTGGAAAGAATTATTACCCAAAAATGCATTCAATAGAATGTAGAATTAATGCAGAAGAACCTGATAAAAATTTTCGTTCCATGCCCGGAAAAATAACTCAAATGCATTTTCCAGGAGGAAGAGGAGTCCGTATAGATACACATATTTATGCTGGATACAGGGTTACACATTATTATGATTCTATGATTGCAAAAATTATTACTACAGCAAAAACTAGAAAAGAAACTATTGAAAAAATGCGTCGTTCATTAGATGAATTTATTATCGAAGGAATTCGTACGACCATTCCTTTTCATAAACAGATCATGCAAAATGATGATTTTTTGAAAGGAGAATATCATACAAATTTTTTAGATACATTTACATTTCATTTTTATAATTCTAAAAAATCTAATTAGATTTATTTTATAAAAAATCTGTAAACATAGAATCAATCATTTATGAATTTTATTATTTTCATCTAAATCTAATTTTAAAAGATCAATCATTTTTTGAATATTTCCGTTCATAAATCCGACAAGATCATAAATAGATTTATGAATTCTATGATCTGTCACTCTATTTTTAGGATAATTGTAAGTTCGTATTTTTACAGAACGGTCTCCTGTAGAAACCAAACATTTTCTTTTTATGGATCGTTCTTTTAATTTTTTTTCCTTTTCATTTTGGTAAATACGTGATCGTAAAACATTCATTGCTTTTTCAAAGTTTTTATGTTGTGAACGTCCTTCTTGACATTCTACTGTTATTTTACTTGGAATATGAGTCAGTCTGACAGCAGATTCTGTTTTATTAACATGTTGACCTCCAGCTCCACTAGATCGAAATGTTTCTTTTTTTATATCAGAACAATTGAGATTGACATCTATATCTTCTACTTCAGGTAAAACTGCCACTGTAATAGCAGATGTATGAACTCTTCCTTGAGATTCTGTTTTTGGAATTCTTTGTACTCTATGGACTCCAGATTCAAATTTTAGATTTCCATAAACTTCTTTTCTTTCATTTTTCCCCCTGACATCTAAGATAATTTCTTTATATCCTTTATTAGTACTTCCTTTATGAGCATGTATAATTTCATATTTCCAACCTACTTGTTTGAAATAAAGAACGTACATTCGTAATATATCTTCTACAAAAAGACATGCTTCATCTCCTCCTGTTCCGGAACGTAATTCTACAATTGCATTTCTATAATCTTCTGTTTTTTTTTCTTCTGTATCTGTAGTAGAAGAAGAAAAAATAGGAAAAAGAATATCTTGCGATTTCTTTTCAAGAAAAGATAAATCTTCTAAAATTTTATGTTTTTCTAAATAAGCCATTTCCTTCATTTCAGGATCAGAGTCGGTCTCTAAAATAGAATTTGCTTCTTGAAGAGAAATTAACTTTTCTTTGTAACTATTATAAATATTAACTATTTTTTCCAGTTTTTTATACTTTTTTAATAATATTTTATATTGATTAGATAATATGTTGGTATGCATAATAGAATTTGAAATTTCATGAAATTCTTTTTCAAAAACTTCAAACTTTTTAATCAATGAAGTTTTTTTCATTTTTATTTTATTATTGTTTCAAGTTCTTCTCTTCTCTTCAATTATTTATCTTATTCTATTTATAGAATTAATTAACTTTATATCTTTTTTTATGGATCTATTAGAAAAATAGAAAATACATACAGAAAATAAGATAAGAAAAAGATTCGTTTTTCTGAAAACAAGAAAGGATTTATGATAAAATGAAAAAAAAAGAATCAATATAAAAGTAGCACTATTGAAAACTATATTTATAGAGTTAAGAACTATTTGTAGTTTTCTCATCTTAAAAGAGAGAAAACTACAAATAGATAAAATTAAACATACAATTAAAAAAATAAAAATAACTTTATCAATAAATGAATATGGATATTGAATTTCTTTTTTCTGTTGTAAAGAAGGATAAAAATGTAAAGAAAAAGAAGAAATCAATATAGACATAAGTAAATAAATAGTTTGTATTCTATATAACATAAAATATAATTTTAATTAATAATTTTTGAAGTTCAAATTAATAT
>NZ_CP059203.1:118670-131541 GCF_014251955.1 Blattabacterium cuenoti | reverse complement strand
TTTACTTACTGTAATTGTGTCCTAACTATTTTTTTTTTACTATTACTACTATTATTTAAAATAAATACCTCTGTGAGATTTTTTTTTTGTTAATAATAATGTGATGTGTTTTGTAATATGTAATAAAATTAAAAAAAAGAAAAGAAATTAAAAAAAAAGAAAAGAATGGCATAAAATATAATAAAAAAAACCAATATACTTATTATACAATTACTTAACCCAATTACTTTATGTTTGATATTACTGAATTAAAAAGTAAAAAACTTTTTGAATTACAGGAGATTGCTCGTTCTTCAGGATTAAAAAAATGTACTCAATTGCGAAAAAACGAACTCCTAGAAAAAATTATTTCTATTTTTAATAAAAAAAATAAAACAACTTCAGAAGAAAATCCTTTATTTGATAATAATAAAAAAGGATTCAAAGGATTTAAAGGTAGAAAAAATACCACCGAATCCAAGAATTTATTCATAGGAAATGAAAACAGAGGAAATGAAAACAGAGGAAATGAAAACAGAGGAAATGAAAACAGAGGAAATGAAAACAGAGGAAATGAAAACAGAGGAAATGAAAACAGAGGAAATGAAAACAGAGGAAATGAAAACAGAGGAAATGAAAACAGAGGAAACAGAGGGAACATAGGGAACATAGGAAACAGAGGAAACAGAGGGAACATAGGGAACAGAGGAAACAGAGGAAACATAGGAAACAGAGGAAACAGAGGAAACATAGGAAACAGAGGAAATGAAAACAGAGGAAATGAAAACAGAGGAAATGAAAACAGAGGAAATGAAAACAGAGGAAATGAAAACAGAGGAAACAGAGGAAACATAGGAAACAGAGGAAATGAAAACAGAGGAAATGAAAACAGAGGAAATGAAAAAAAAAAATTAACTTCTCAAGAACGTTTGAAAAGTCCTTCCAATTCCAACAATTCCAAAACAAAAACTCAAGAAGAAACTGTCAAATATCAAAAAAAAAATCAAAATTTTACAAAAAATTCTTTTTCTGGAACAGAAAGTAGCAGTACTTTAATACAAAAAAATGTAAATAAATATCGTACTCCTGAATATGAATTTGAAGGAATTATTATTAGTGAAGGGGTTTTAGAAATTATGCCAGAAAATTATGGTTTTTTGAGGTCTTCAGATTTTAATTATTTATCATCTCCTGATGATATATACGTCTCTCAATCTCAAATTAGACTATTTGGAATGAAAACAGGAGATACTCTAAGAGGAGAAGTTCGTCCTCCTAAAAACGGAGAAAAGTATTTTCCTTTAATAAAAATTCTTGAAATTAATGGAAGACCTCCTTCTTTTGTAAGAGAAAGAGATTCTTTTGAACATTTAACTCCCCTTTTTCCTAATGAAAAATTTAAATTAGCTGAAAAAAACGCTACTCTTTCCACAAGGATAGTGGATCTTTTCACTCCTATAGGAAAGGGACAAAGAGGAATGATTGTTGCTCCTCCAAAAACAGGAAAAACTACTTTATTGAAAGAAATAGCTAACGCTATTGCTGCTAATCATCCAGAAGTATATTTGATTATATTACTTATTGATGAACGTCCAGAAGAAGTAACGGATATGCAAAGAAATGTTAAAGGGGAAGTCATCGCTTCCACTTTTGATGAACCAGCAGATAGACATGTAAAAGTCGCTAATATTGTATTGCAAAAAGCTAAAAGAATGGTAGAATGTTCTCACGATGTTGTTATATTATTAGATTCCATAACTCGTTTAGCAAGAGCATATAATACCGTATCACCTGCATCTGGAAAAGTATTATCAGGAGGTGTAGATGCAAATGCTTTACACAGACCCAAAAGATTTTTTGGAGCAGCTAGAAATATAGAAAATGGAGGATCTTTGTCTATCATTGCTACAGCAATGATAGATACGGGATCAAAAATGGATGAAGTTATTTTTGAAGAATTTAAAGGAACAGGAAATAAAGAACTTCAATTAGATAGAAAAATCGCTAATAAACGAATTTATCCAGCTATTGATCTTGTTTCTTCCAGTACGAGAAAAGATGATTTATTATTAGATCATAATACGTTACAAAGAATGTGGATTTTAAGAAAACATCTTTCCGATATGAATCCAGTAGAAGCTATGGAATTTCTAAGATCACGGATATCTAGAACTCAAAATAATGAAGAATTCTTCATTTCCATGAATGGATGAAGGATGATGAATAAATTTATTTATTTATTATTCATTAAAATGAATTATTCTTTCTATGAATATTTGATTTTGTAAATGAAAAATATTATATTATTATTGACGCGGGATGGAGCAGTTGGTAGCTCGTCGGGCTCATAACCCGAAGGTCATAGGTTCGAGTCCTATTCCCGCTATTTTCTTTCTTCTTTTTATTATCTTCATGAGTTTCTAGTTTCTATCCTTTTTTATTGATTTTATTGAGAAGAGAATCGAATCTAAAAAAACAGAAACAGATGTATTATATTTTGGTTTTTTTTTTATGTTCTATTTCTATATTTTTTTATTTTTTTAAAAAATTGGAATTTTTTTTAAGAGAGGAATTAAGAAATCAGAGAAATGAAACCCAAAAAGCATATCAATGTGATAGAAAAGAACTTATCGATTCTTTAAAAGAAGTCAAATATGGTCTCATACAATCTATAAGAGATTTTCAAGATTTTATAGAAAAAAAAATATCAATATATATTGAGAATCAATCAAACAAATTGAATCTTTTTCATAAAGAACAAGAAAAACTTGTTGAAATAATAGAAAAAAAATTAGAAGAAATAAGAGATATTGTAAATGAAAAATTACAAAGGTCTTTGAATTTTCATTTAGGAAAATCATTTGAAATTATTGGGAACCAATTCCTTTCTTTGCAAAAAGGACTTGGGGAAATGAAGCATTTAGTACAAGATGTTAGTTCCCTAAAAAAAACTTTAAATCACGTAAAAATATGTGGTAGTTTTAGTGAAATGCAACTTTCAATGCTTTTGCAACAAATTCTTTCACCAGATCAATATGCATGTAATGTCATTACTAAATCTAATACAAATTATGTAGTGGAATTTGCAATTAAACTTCCAGGACTTGGAGATGGAAATATTGTATGGTTACCAATTGACGTTAAATTTCCAAAAGAAACTTATGAAAAAATGCAAGAAGCTTATAATCAAGGAGAAAAAAAAAATCTAGAAATAGCTAAAAAAAATATGGAATCCGTTATAAAAAAAATGTCTAAAGAAATTAAAGATAAATATATAGATCCTCCACATACTACTGATTTCGCTATACTTTTTTTACCTTTTGAAGGAATATATGCAGAAATTGTAAAAAATTCAAATTTATTGGAAGAATTACAAAGAAAATATAAAATAGTAATTACAGGACCATCTACATTAGCAGCTATGTTAAATAGTTTGCAGATAGGATTTCGTACTTTAGCTATTCAAAAAAGAACTTCAGAAGTATGGAAAGTTTTAGAAACTGTAAAAAAAGAATTTACAAAATTTGGATTATTACTTTATCAGGCCCAAGATAAATTGCAAGCAGCATCTAAGGATATAGATAGAGCGATTGGAGTAAGAAAAAATTTAATAGAAAAAAAATTAAGAGATATAGAAAACTATTCGTGATAGTATATAGATTTTGCGGAGAGAAAGGGATTCGAACCCTTGACACTTTTTTTGTGAACACGCTTTCCAAGCGTGCGCCTTAAGCCTCTCGGCCATCTCTCCCCCCAAAAACCAAAAAAGCAAAAGCAAGACTATAAGCCGGATTCTGTTTTTATACCTATCATTTATCTAGAATATAGGTTACCCACAATCTCTATCTGCCTACCCCCCGGTAATCAACCGAGCCAGTTTTCCGGTATATATGGCATTTCACCGTACAGAGTTTACATGATTTCACTACAGCAATTAACACCTAACCTGTACTTTCTTTCTGTTGCACTATTCCTCACCTTTCGGTGGATGGGCGTTACCCATTGTACTGCTCTATGGTGTCCGGACTTTCCTCATTTTTTTTTGATAGAAAAAAAATGCGATAGGACGTCTTACTCTTACTTTTATTTTATTTTTTTTGATATGATAAATTAGAGTAAATATTTTTTACATATTCATTCTTTTCAAGTTCTTCAATTAAATTTAACATTTTTTTTTCATTTTCTTTTGAAATAGTTTTTGTATGTGTAGGAATACGTTTAATTTGATACCTGTGTAATATTTTCAATTTTTCTAAATTATTTTTCATAGAACCAAAATATTCAAAATCTGTGTATATGTATACCATATTTTCCTTTTTAACAATATCTTTAGCTCCGAGATCTATTAACATAAGTTCAAAATTTTCCAGAGAAAAATTGATAATATCATTTTTTTTTATAGAAAAAATTCCTATTCTATTAAATAAATGAATGAGCTCTCCATTATGACATAATCTTCCTCCTTTTTTATTAAGAAAAGTTCTTATACTAGAAATTGTTCTAATACTGTTATCTGTTATGCATTCTATAATCAAACTGATTCCGTGAATTTGTCCTTCTAAATTTAGATTTTTAAAATTATTGTTTTGAACAATAATTTGTGAAGCTTTTTGTATTGCTCTTTCTATAGTATGTTTAGGAATATTAACCGATTTTGCATTAAGTATTGCATTTTTTAAACGAAAAGAAGTTTTATTTTTTCCTGTTTCTTTAACTGCAATAGAAATCTCTTTAATAATTTTAGAAAATTTTTTAGATTTTCTAAAATCCTGATTAGATTTTCTATGCTGTATATTTGACCATTTGCTATGTCCTGACATTTTATTATAAAAAAAATAACTGTTTGATAGATTTTCTCTATCTTAGATCAGAGAGAAAATTAGCAATTTATAAAAAAAAAATAATTATGTCAAAAGTTTGTGAATTGACGGGGAAAAGAGCTATGGTAGGAAATAAAGTTTCTCATGCAAACAACAAAAAAAAACGTCGTTTCCATATCAATTTATGGAAAAAACGTTTTTTTTTAATAAAAGAAAATAAATGGATTACCTTAAAAATTTGTACTTCAGCTATTAAACTGATTAATAAAATTGGAATTGAAAACGCATTAAAACGTTTCAAGTATAAAAAAAAAAAGAATAATCAAAAAAAAATTAAAACATAATGGGAAAAAAAGGGAATAGAATTCAAGTGATATTGGAATGTACTGAACAAAAAAAAAGTGGTATTCCTGGTTGTTCCAGGTATATAACTACAAAAAACAAAAAAAATACACCCGATAGAATCGAATTAAAAAAATATAATCCCATTTTAAGAAGATATACGATTCATAAAGAAATAAAATAAAATGAAAGATATTATAATATGTCTACTCCTAAAATTAAAAAGATTGTTAAAAAAACAATATCAAAAAAAATGACTTTAGCTATTAAAGTAATTAAATCTAAAAAATCTGGATTTTATATGTTTGAGAATAAAATGTTAACGGATAGTGAAGTCAAAGATTTTTTCAAAAAAAATTCCTAATAAATTAGTCATTTTTTTGTTTGTTAAGTCATTAATTAAATAATGTTTTTAAAAAAAGAAAAAGAAACAAAAAAAACATTTTATCGTGAATTAGATAAAACGAGAGAATCTTTTTTTTCTAAAATAAAAAATATTTTTTTTAGAAAATCTAAATTAGATATCAATTTTATTGATCATATAGAAGATATATTATTGTCTTCAGATATCGGGACAAAAACAACTATAAAAATTATCAATAATCTTGAAAAAAGAGTTAAAAAAGAAAACTACAGGGAAATTACAGATATATATAAATTTCTTAAAAAGGAAATTGAAGTTCTTTTTATTGATATTGAAAATGAACGTTTAGAAAAAAAAATAGAATCTGAAAAAAAACCATATGTAATTATGATGGTTGGAGTCAACGGTGTAGGAAAAACAACGACAATTGGAAAATTAGCATTTCTTTTTAAAAAAAAAGGATTAAATGTGATGATAGGAGCTGCGGATACATTTCGCGCCGCTGCTATCAAACAACTTGAAATATGGGCAAATAGAGCTAATGTTTCATTCATTAAACAACATATGCATGCAGATCCAGCATCAGTTGCATATGATACTTTGAAATCTGCAAAATCGAAAAACATAGATGTTGTGTTAATTGATACAGCTGGAAGATTACAAAATCGCATTAATCTTATGGAAGAACTTTCTAAGATCAGCAGAGTAATGAAAAAAATTATCCCTAAATCCCCTCATGAGATTATGCTTATTTTAGATAGTTCTACGGGGCAAAATGCTTTTGAACAAGTTAAAAAATTCACTTCTTTTGTCAAAGTATCTTCTCTAATTTTAACAAAATTAGAAGGAACAGCTAAAGGAGGAGTGGTTATAGGAATAATGGATCAATTTAAAATACCAATAAAATATATTGGAATAGGAGAAAAAATACAAGATTTAAAAGAATTTGATGGAAAAATATTTATAGATTCTTTTTTTTCTATCTAAAATAAAATTATTATAAACTGACATTATGTCTGATATATTGAGAATGGTATAATATTTGTCTTTTTTTTTATCAACTAATAAATAGTATGATATGAAAAATGATAAAATTAGTGTTACTTCAGATAATATTTTTCCTATCATTAAAAGATTTCTTTATTCTGATCAAGAAGTTTTTTTACGAGAACTTGTTTCCAATGCTACTGATGCTATTTTAAAATTAAAAACTATAGCAAAATTAAAGGAGGAAATAGATGAGAATTTAGATGATCTTAAAATAAAGATCTTTCTAGATAAAGAAAAGAAAACTATTCGTATTCTTGATAATGGAATAGGAATGACAAAAAAAGAAGTAGAAAAATATATTAATCAAATTGCTTTTTCTGGTGCTGAAGAATTTATTCAAAAATACAAAGATAAAAAAAATCTATATTCTTCTTCTATTATTGGTCATTTTGGATTAGGCTTTTATTCTTCTTTTATGGTATCAGACAAAGTGATGATATTTACTCAATCTTATAAAAAAGATTCATCTTCCGTATTTTGGGTTTGCGAAGGATCTCCAAAATTTTCTTTGGAAGAAACAGAAAAAAGAGATAGAGGAACAGAAATTATTTTATTTCTTAACGAAGAAAACAAAGAATTTTTAGAACACGATCGTATTTTAGAATTACTACATAAATATTGCAAATTTATGCCTGTAATAATTTCTTTATCCTCAGAAAAAGAAAAAGAAATTATTATCAACAATCCTGATCCTGCTTGGAAAAAAAATCCTTTTCATTTAAAAGAGAAAGATTATTTAAATTTTTATCATGAATTATATCCAAAACAGATGGAAGATCCTTTATTTTGGATTCATTTAAATATAGATCATCCATTTCGTTTGAAAGGAATTTTGTATTTTCCAAAAATAGATAATAAAATTGATTTTCAAAGGGATAAAATTCATTTGTATCAAAATCAAGTTTATATTACAGATAATTTAGAAAGAATTGTTCCAGATTTTTTAAGTTTATTGAGAGGAGTCATAGATTCTCCAGACATTCCTCTTAATGTATCACGTTCTCATTTACAATCAGATACATCTGTAAAAAATATATCAAAATATATCACCAGAAAAGTATCTGATAAACTTGATTCTATGTTTAAGACAAATAGAGAAAATTTCCAAAAAAAATGGAAATACATAAAAATTTTTGTAGAATATGGAATGATTAGTACAGAAAATTTTTTTGAAAGAGCCAATAAATTTTTTCTCTATTCGACTATAAAAAATGTTTATTTTACCTTTGATGAATTGAAAGAAAAAATTAAAAATTCTCAAAAAAATAAAGAAGGAAAAATCATTTTTCTTTATACTTCTGATAAAGAAAAACAATATAGTTACATTCAAAATGCAGAAAATAGATCTTATGAAGTTTTAATTTTAGATAGTCCTCTCACAGTTCATTTGATTCAAAAACTAGAATTTTTTCATAAAAATATTTCTTTTGTTCGTGTAGATTCAGATCATATCAATAAATTAATTCCTCCTATTATTATTGAGGAATCTTTTTCAGAACTTTCTGAAAAAGAAAAAGAAAATTTGAAAAATTTTATAAATATTCACTATACAAGTGAATATAAATTTTCTATACAATTAGAAAATTTATCTAAGAAAGATTCTCCTTTTTTAATTATCATCCCGGAATTTTTACGTAGAATGAAAGAAATAAATTCTTTTGGAAAAGAAATCAAAAATGATAAAGAACAATTTTACCAATTGATTGTCAATACAAATCATACTTTAATAAAAAAAATATTAAATACTCCATTTGAAGAAAAAAGAAAAAACCTCATTCAAGAAGCTTTAAATTTAACTCTTTTATCAAAAAACTTATTAAAGGGAAAAAATCTTACTCTTTTTATAGAAAAAAAATTTAAAGATCTTATTAAAGAGTAAAAATTATTTTTTATTATTATGAAATTTTCTTAATTTAACATTTATTAATATTTTTTTAGTGTATAAAGGAAAATCTGAATTTTGTATCCATCCATAATAATTAGGATCTTTATCGAAAATTTCGCAAACTTTTTCTCCTTTATATTTTCCGAAATTGAATATTTCATTTCCTTTTTCATCTATTTTTATAAAACCAGCAAGATCTGCTATATTTTTTTGATGAGAAAATTGATTTAAACTTTTAACGTCTTTTTTCAAATCTTCATATTTATCTAATTGTGCTAGCAAAATTTCATATGTAGCAAATGTATCTGCTTTAGAACTATGAGCTTTCATTAAATTTTTTCTACAATAATATTGATAAGCAGCAGAAAGAGTTCTAGGCTCCATTTTATGAAAGATGACTTGAACATCTATTGTTTTGTGTTTTTTTATATCGAAAGATATTCCTGCACGAAGCATTTCTTCCGCTAAAATTGGGATATCAAATCTGTTCGAATTATATCCTGCTAAATCAGAATTTTCAATCATATTAAAAATATGCATAGCTACATCTTTGAATGGTAATTTTCCTGCTACATCTTCATCTTTAATTCCATGAATAGCTGTTGATTGCGGAGGAATAGGAATTCCAGGAAATATCATCCAAGTTTTATCTTCTTTATCTCCATTTGGAAATATTTTTAATATAGATATTTCTATAATTCTATCTTTTCCAATATTTATTCCTGTAGCTTCTATATCAAAAAAACAAATAGGTCGATGAAGTTGGAGTTTCATGTGTTAATGTGAATTTTTTCTATTCAACTTATTATGATGATAAATTGAAGTTATAATGTAAAAAATGATAATGCATGGTAAAGAAAACATGTGTAAAGTTAATAAAAGAAATATACTAATCAACAAAAATAAATAACGTATTTTATTTTTTTTCCAAGAAAATCCATAAAAATGGAAAGAAAACATAGTAATTTTGGATATTAAAAAATAGCAAGATAGAAAAACCATGATGAGTATTATAATAGGGGATAATACAATGTGATACTTAGTCAGAATAATAGATAAAGAAGAGAAAAATAAAGTGTTAATTGGAGTGGTTAATCCATAATAATTTCTTTTTTTTTTTCTTCTTCTTGGAAGAAGAAGTTAGATTGAATTGAGCTAAACGCCATGCAGAAAATATGGAAATTAAAAAGGAAAACCATTCAATAAATGGTATTTTTTTATTTTTTAGTAGAAAAAAAACAATCATAGATGGAACGATTCCAAAAGAAACCATATCCGCTAAAGAATCTAATTCCTTTCCAAATTCATTTTCTAGATTTAGAAATCTAGATAAAAATCCATCTAATAAATCAAAAATTAATGAAAACATAGTGAAAAAAGCAGAACATTCAAAATGTTTTGATTGTAAAAAAGTTAAAGAAATACATCCAAAAAATAAATTGAACAAAGTCAAAACGTTTGGAATTGTTTTTATTATTTTTTTCATTGAAAATCAATATTTGAATCATTATTTTATCATTATAATCAATTTAATTATGATAAACTTTTTTTATGAAATTTCTAATTTTTCTATTCAAAATGAATCTTTTTTTAGTAAAAAAATCTGTATGATATTAAAAAACGAAGGGAGATATGCCGGAAATATCAATTATGTTTTTTGTGATGATCATTTTATTTTAAATATGAACAAAAAATATCTTAATAAAAATTATTATACGGATGTCATTGCTTTTAATAATTCTAATACTAGAATGCATGATAATATAAAAAAAAATATGACAAAAACTTCTCCTACTGAGATATCAGGAGATATATTTATAAGCATAGACAGAATTTTATCGAATTCTAAACAATGGAATCAGTTTTTTCAAGTTGAATTAAAAAGAGTGATGATCCATGCTATATTACACTTTTTAGGATATGATGATCAAGATAAAATAAAAAAAAAATTAATGAAAAAAAAAGAGGAGTTTTATTTAAATTTATTTCAATTTTGATTTGAAAAAAGTCATGTTTTTAAATACATATGATATTATTGTTGTTGGAGGAGGACATGCTGGAGCAGAAGCTGCTTCTGCAGCGTCTAACATGGGATCAAAAACTTTATTGATCACAACAAATTTACAAACAATAGGTCAAATGTCATGTAATCCATCTATAGGAGGAATAGCTAAAGGACAAATAATAAGAGAAATAGATGCTTTAGGTGGGTATTCAGGAATAATTGCGGATTATAGCATGATACAGTTTAGAATGTTAAATAAATCTAAAGGACCTGCTATGTGGAGTCCTAGAGCACAATGTGATAGAAAATTATTTTCTGATAATTGGAGATTCTTTTTAGAAAAAAAGACAAAATTAGATCTATATCAAGAAACAGTCACTTCTTTGATTATAAAAGAAAATAAAATTAAAGGAGTAATTACTTCTTTAGGGACAAAAATTAAAGGAAAATCAGTGATTTTAACAAATGGGACATTTTTAAATGGTAAAATTTTTATTGGGAAAAAAAAAATAAATGGAGGAAGAATATCAGAACAAAAAGTGAGAGGAATTACGGAACAATTAACTAAAAATTTTGGATTAAAATCTGGAAGAATGAAAACAGGAACTTCTCCAAGAGTAGATGGACGTTCTTTAAACTATAAAAAAATGGAATCTCAGAAGGGAGATAAAAATCCCAAAAAATTCTCTTTTTATTATAAAACTAAAAAATTGAAAATACAACGTGAATGTCATATTACTTATACAAATCAAGAAATACACAATTTTATTCGTAGTAATTTCAATGATTCTCCAATTTTTACAGGAAATATTCAAGGTGCAAGTCCTAGATATTGTCCTTCTATTGAAGAAAAAATTTACAGATTTTCTGATAAAAAAGAGCATCAAATTTTTGTTGAACCAGAAGGATGGAAAACTATAGAAGTCTATATCAATGGTTTTTCTACTTCTTTACCAGAAAAAAGACAATATCAAGCTATAAAAAAAATTCCTGGATTTGAAAAAGTAAAAATGTTAAGACCTGGATATGCTATTGAATATGATTATTTTCCTCCTATACAATTAAAACTTACTTTAGAAAGTAAGTTAATTCAAAATTTATTTTTTGCTGGACAAATTAATGGGACTACAGGATATGAAGAAGCGGCAGCCCAAGGATTAATTGCAGGAATTAATGCTCATTTAAAAATAAATCAAAAAAATCCTTTTATTCTTAAAAGAAATGAAGCTTATATAGGTGTTTTAATAGATGATTTAATTATAAAAGGAACAGAAGAACCCTATAGAATGTTCACTTCAAGAGCTGAATATAGAATGTTATTACGTCAAGATAATGCAGATGAAAGATTAACACATTTGGGATATAAAATTGGATTAATTTCAGAAAAAAACATGAAAAAAATAGAGATAAAAAAATCCAAGATAGAAAAATGTATTTCTATGTTTCAAAAAAATAATTTTAACCCAGATATTATTAATCCTATTTTAAGTTATAAAAAATCTCCAATTATTCATCATGAAAAAAAAATAGATACGATTTTATCTCGTACTGAAATAAACATGAAAGATATTACATCTATCCCTTTTTTAAAAAAAGAGATAGAAAAAAATGATTTTGATCAAGAAATCTTAGAACAAGTTTCTATTCGTATTAAATATAGAGGATATATTGAAAGAGAAAAAGAAAATGCAAAAAAATTATTAAAACTTGAAAAAATTCGCATTCCAAATAATTTTGATTACGAAAAGATAAAATCTATATCTACAGAATCTAGAGAAAAACTCAATTACTATAGACCAGAATCATTATCTCAAGCATCTAGAATTAGTGGAGTTACACCTTCTGATTTAAGTATATTGTTGATTTATATGATGGGCCATCGGGAACATAAAACATAGAAATATATTATTATTCTTCTATTACTATTTATTAGTAGAGAATAGTAAGTAGAATAAATAATAAATAAGTGTGAGTAGTCGTGAAGTGAAGTGAGTAGGATTCTTCTTCTATTTTCTATTCTTTCTTCTATAAGAAATAGAAATGAAAAATAGCTAATAGTAGAAGAAGCAGCTACTATTAATAAAAAGTAAGGAGTAATATAAAATTATTATATATTGAATATATTCCTTTCTCTTATTCTACTCTTTTTTAGATGATGATATAATCATAAATAAATCTTCATCATCTTTTTTCATGTAAAATTTTTCCCTAGCTAATTTTTCTAAATATTTGATATCTGTATTTAATTTTTTCAAAAAATTTTCTTCTAAGGAAATTTTATTTTTTAATAGATCTCTCTCTATTATCATTTTGTTGATACTTTTTCTTAATTTCCAATGTAATACTAAAGAATTTGTATCGAAAAAAGATATCCATATAAAAAAAAATAAACTAATCCAAAAATATTTGTTTTTTAGTATTTTATT
>NZ_CP059203.1:0-118542 GCF_014251955.1 Blattabacterium cuenoti | reverse complement strand
CAATATACTAATGACCCAATAAATAATAAAAAAAAATAAAAAAAGAATACACCAAAAACCAGATATAGTTATGAACATAAAAAATAAAAAACCTATAAATTTAATGATCATGGATAAAATATTTTATTATATTATTGTAATAATAAAAATTTTTTAATAAAAAAATAGTAAAATGATTTTTAGGACAGAAAAAGACCTTTTAGGGAGTGTAAAAGTTCCTATTGATAAATATTGGGGAGCTCAAACTGAAAGATCTAGAAATAATTTTAAAATAGGATTAGAGGGAACTATGCCTATAGAAATTATTCATTCTTTTGCTATTTTAAAAAAAGCAGCTGCACATACAAATTTTGAATTTGAAATTTTATCTAAGAAAAAAAGAGATTTAATATCTTTTGTGTGCGATGAAATTATAGAAGGAAAATTAGATGATCAATTTCCTTTAGTCATATGGCAAACAGGATCTGGAACACATTCTAACATGAATGTCAATGAAGTTATTTCCAATAGATCTCATGTTTTAATGGGAGGAATTCTTGGAAAAGGAACATCTTCAATCCATCCAAATGATGATGTAAATAAATCTCAATCATCTAATGACACCTATTCTACGGCAATGCATATAGCATCCTATAAAAAATTAATAAAAAAAACCATTCCTTCTATAAAAAAATTACGTGATTCTTTAAAAAAAAAATCCAATTCTTTTAAGAAAATCGTTAAAATAGGAAGAACTCATCTTATGGATGCTGTTCCTATAACTTTGGGACAAGAATTTTCCGGATATGTTTCTCAAATAGATCATGGATTAAATTCTATAAAAAAAACTTTAGAACATCTTTCAGAATTACCTATTGGAGGTACAGCTGTAGGAACCGGACTGAATTCTCCTAAAGGATACGATTCTAAAATTATAGAATATATTCGTCAATATACTGGGCTACCATTTAAAATTGCAAATAACAAATTTGAAGCTTTAGCGGCTCATGATGCTATTGTAGAATCTCATAGTTCTCTAAAACAGATAGCCGTTTCTTTAATTAAAATATCCAATGATATTCGTTTTTTATCTTCTGGACCACGTTCTGGAATTGGAGAAATATTTATTCCTGAAAATGAACCTGGATCTTCCATTATGCCTGGAAAAATCAATCCAACGCAATGTGAAGCACTTATTATGGTTTGCACACAAGTTATAGGTCATGACATGGCGATTTCAATAGCAGGATCTTCAGGAAATTATGAGTTAAATGTTTATAAACCATTGATGGCATATAATTTTTTGCAATCTGCACAACTTTTATCCGATGCTTGTCTTTGTTTTTCTGATCTTTGTGTAAAAGGAATTACGCCAAATTATAAGAGAATTAAAGAATTATTGGATAAATCTTTAATGTTAGTTACAGCACTTAGTCCTAGTATTGGATATGAAAAATCAGCAAAAATTGCAAAAGATGCATATGAAAATAACACGACTTTAAAAGAAGAAGCTGTTAGATTGGGATATTTAACCGTAGAGGAATTTGATAAATTAGTACAACCTGAAAAAATGGTCAAATAAAAATTATGAGGAAGAAAAAAACATGAGTTTTTCTACATTTAAATTAATAATATCAGCTATTTTTTCTTCTGAAAGAGAATAAATTTTAGATAATTTATTCAAAATTATTTTAATATAAATAGGTTCATTTCTTTTTCCTCTAAAAGGATAAGGAGATAAATACGGAGAATCTGTTTCTAAAACTATATTTTCTAAACTTATTTTATGTAAGAATTGACTGATATAATTATTTTTAAAAGTAATCATTCCTCCAATTCCTAGTTTAATTCCAAAATCAATAATTTTTTTTGCTTGTTCTAATGTTCCAGAAAAACAATGAAAGATTCCCTTTAAGTTAGAATCTTCTTCTTTTGATAAGATTTCAAAAATTTGATCAAAAGCTTTCCTACAATGAATAGATATAGGTTTTTTTTTCTTTTTTGCCCATTGTATTTGGGTTTGAAAAACGTATTTTTGTTCATGTAGATATTTTGTTTCCAAATGCAAATCTATTCCTATTTCTCCTACAAAAAGAAAAGAATGATGATTTAACCATTTTTCAATATTTTTTAATTCATATTCTAAATTTTCTGGATTCACTTTATTAGGATGTAGTCCTACCATAGAAAAACATATATTGGGATATTTTCTTTCTAATTTTAATATTTTAGGAATTGTAGAGCTATCTATAGAAGGAAGATAAAATCGATCTATTCCACTATTTATTGCCCTTTTAATGACAAAATCTCTATCTACATCAAATTGTTTCATATATAGATGAGTATGTGTATCTGTTATTTTCATACTACATATAATTAGTAATTTCGTTGTTTTATTCAAATGGATAATTATATTTTTTATTTTATTATATTAATGAATATGAAGGCTTATATATTTCCTGGTCAAGGATCCCAATTTATAGGAATGGGAAAAGATTTATACAATACTTCTAATTTAGCAAAAAAATTATTTCTATTATCAGATGAGATTTTAGGATTTCAAATAACATGTATTATGTTCAACGGAACGATGGAAATTCTAAAAAACACTAAGTATACACAATTAGCAATTTATATTTATTCAGTAATAAAAACAAAAATATTAAATAATTTTAATCCAGATATGGTAGCTGGACATTCTCTAGGAGAATTATCCGCTTTAGCCTCTATTGATGTTTTTTCTTTTGAAGAAGGATTGAAATTAGTTGCTCAAAGAGCATTAGCAATGCAAGAAATATGTGAATCTGTGCATGGAAGAATGGCAGCAGTTTTTGGATTGGAAGATGAGGTCATAGAAAAAGTTTGTGAAAAAGATAATGGAATTATAGTTCCTGCTAATTACAATTGTCCTGGACAGTTAGTTATTTCCGGAGAATACGAGTCTCTAAAGAGAGTTTGTTCTTTTTTTAAAAAAATGGGAGGAAAAATATTTATGCTTCCTGTTCATGGAGCTTTTCATTCTCCTATTATGGAACCAGCTAAAAAAAAGTTAGCCAAGTTTATAAAAACCATTTCATTTAGAGATTCTAAATGTCCTATTTACCAAAATGTAAATGCTAAACCAGTTAGAAAATCCAGTAATATAAAAAAAAACCTTATAGAACAACTGACTTCTCCAGTGAAATGGAAACAATCCATAGAAAATATGATAAAGAATGGGGCTATTTCCTTTATTGATGTAGGACCTGGTTGTATTTTACAAAAAATAACTAAAAAAATTTATCAAAAATAATTGATTCAATTCTTTATTGATGACCCAACAATGCAAAAATTTTTTTTACAGTCATGGAAAACTGTTGCTAACAGGAGAATATTTTATTTTATATGGATCTTATGGGTTAGCTTTTCCTACAGTTAAAGGACAATCACTTGCTATTTATTATGGAAATAAAGGATCTGTATTACAATGGAAAAGTTTAAATGAAATCAATAAACCTTGGTTTGAGTGTATTTTTCTTCTTCCTTCTTTAGATATTTTCTATGAAACAGAAAAAAAAACAGCTTTAAAATTAAGAAATTTATTATTAGAATCTAGAAGACTTCAGAACAAATTTCTGAAAAATTCATTATATAAAAAAATATATGTAAAAACAAAATTGGAATTTCCAATAAATTGGGGGTTGGGAAGTAGTTCTACTTTGATTAATAATATTGCAAAATGGGCAAAAGTCAACCCCTATGTCTTGTTAGAAAAAAATTTTGTAATGGGAAGTGGATATGATATCGCTTGTGGATATAATAGAAAACCAATTTTTTATAGATTGAAAAACAAAAAACCTCACATCATTCCTATAGATTTTAATCCTCCATTCAAAAAAAAACTTTTTTTTCTACATCTTAATAAAAAACAAAATACTTACGATGGAATAAGATTTTTTCTTTCTAAAAAAGAAAATATTTCTAGGAAAAAAATAGATTTTATTTCTTTCATTACTAAAAAAATTCCTTTTTGTAAAACTTTAAAAGAATTTGAAGAATTATTAATTCAACATGAAATGATTATAGCAAAAACGCTTGATATTCCTACTGTAAAAGAAATATATTTTCCAGATTATTTAGGAGTAGTAAAAAGTCTAGGAGCTTGGGGGGGAGATTTTGTTTTAGTTAGTTATAGAGACGGAATGAAAAAATACTTTTCAAAAAAAGGATATAATACTCTTCTTTCATTTAATGAAATGATTTTTTGATTTAGTTAAGTAGTTAGTCTTATTCTCAATAAGAAATATTTTTTTATTATTTATATTTCTTAATGATTCAAAAATTTATTTATTATGTGCTGCAGTATTGTTAATTTTGATATTAATGGATGTAATTATAAACTCCCAGTAGTATATGGGACTTACGAAAAAGCTATTAATATTTCTCAACTTAGAGAAAATACAGGATTTATTACTTTTGATCCAGGATTTAAAAATACAGGAATAACTAAAAGTTCTATTAGTTTTATCGATGGAGAAAAAGGGAAACTTTTATATAGAGGTTATCCTATTGAACAAATTATTAATAAATGTTCGTTTATAGAAACAAGTTATCTTCTTTTAAATGGAGAACTCCCTAATACTGCGCAATTAAAATATTTCTCTGAAAAAATAAAAGAATTTAATTTTCTTAGTCAAGAAATTTATCAAATTCTTGATAAAATTCCTGCATTTTATCACCCTATGGGAATTTTATCTTCTCTGACATGTATTCTAACTGCGTTTACAGATTCTATTCAAGAAGAAGAAGAAGATATGTATTTTAATCTTTTAGCTAAACTTCCTATATTATCTGCTTTAACTTACCGAAAAAAGGTAGGTCTTCCTACGGATTATGAGGTAGTATCAAAAAATAATAATAATTTAGATTATACTTCTAATCTTCTAAAAATGTTTTTTTCTGTTCCTAAAAAATCTTATCAAATAAATCCAGTAATTACGGATGCTTTGGATAAACTTTTAATCCTACACGCAGACCATGAACAAAACTGTTCTACAACTACAGTACGTTTGTTAGGTTCTGTTCATGCGAACCTTTTTTCATCTGTATCTGCAGGGATTAGTGCTCTTTGGGGAAGGTTGCATGGTGGGGCAAATCAAGCTGTAATTGAAATGTTAGAAAATATTCTGAATAGTGGTGGAAATATAAAAAAATGGATAGAAAAAGCAAAAGATAAAAAAAATCCATTTCGATTAATGGGTTTTGGGCATAGAATTTATAAAAATTTTGATCCTAGAGCTAAAATAGTAAAAAAAGTAGCTGAAAATGTGATTCAGAAATTAGGTATTTCTGATCCTATTTTAGAATTAGCAAAAGAACTTGAAGAAATAGTCCTGAAAGAACCATATTTTATAGAAAAAAAACTTTATCCAAATATAGATTTTTATTCAGGAATTATTTATCAAGCTATGGGAATTCCAAAAGACATGTTCACCGTTATGTTTGCTTTGGGAAGATTGCCAGGATGGATGGCTCATTGGAAAGAAATGAGATTAAATAGAGAACCTATAGGAAGACCTAGACAAATTTATATAGGATATAAAAAAAGAAATATTCATTGAATATGTTTTTTTTTGTTGTGCGGGCGAAGGGATTCGAACCCTTATGCCTAAAAATAAAAGCATCAGATCCTAAGTCTGACGTGTCTACCAATTTCACCACGCCCACATTATTATTTGTGTGTAATTTAATTGAAAAAATAAAAATATTAACTTATTTAAATGAGGAATATACAATTTCTTGAGTTTTTTTATTCAGAATTTGAAATTCTGTACATGTTAATGAATCTATAGAAACAATTTGAATCCATTTTTTATATTTGAAGAACCACTTTTGTTGAATAGAAGGAAATCCTTTTTTTAGATATGCAGTAACAAAAGAATGTGCATGTATTTGTATTTTTTTATGAATTTTATTTTTTTTAAAAATAGTTTCTATTATAGATTCTATATTATGAACATAAGCTATAGGGGAGTTTTTTATTTTTTTATTATTGATTTTTAATTCAGGTCTCACTCTATGACGAGTAAATTGAACTAATCCAAATTGATTTGGAGGTAAAATTTTATGTTTTGCTCTATCATTTTTCATTTTTTCTTTTAAATGTTCATACAATTTTTTCTTTTTATCAGGTTCATCCATGTCTATAAAATCTACAATAATTATCCCCCCCATATCCCTTAAACGAAGTTGTCTAGCTATTTCTGTTGCAGCTATTAAATTTACTTTTAATATATTATCTATTCTTTCTGATTCTGTACAATTTTTATGAATATGATTAATCATTCCACTATTTACATCTATAACATGTAATGCTTCAGTATGTTCAATCACAAGATAAGCTCCATTTTTAAGAGGAACATTTTTTCCTAAAGAAGTTTGTATTTGTTTTTCAATTCCATATTTTTCAAATATGGGAATATTTCCTTTATAATGTTTAATTATACTTGTTTTTTTTGGAGCTATTAAAGATAAATAAGAATGAATTTCTTGACAAAGAAAACTATTATTGCAATAAATTGATTTAAAATCATCATTAAATGTATCTCTCAATAAACAAAAAGTTTTATTACTTTCACTGAATATTTTAACAGGAGGGAGTTTACTCCTTAATTGAGTTAAGGTTTTTTTCCATTTTTTTATTAAAAAGAAAAGTTCTTCTTTTAAAACTTGTTCAATTTTAAAACATGATGCTGTACGAATAATAATACCAAATCCTTTTGGTTTTATTTTTTGTATACAAGAGATTAATCTATTTTTTTCTTTTATATTTTTTATTTTATGAGAAATAGAAATTTTTTCTGAAAAAGGAATTAATACTAAATTTCTTCCTGGAATACAAATTTTAGAAGTTAATTTTGGTCCTTTGTTAGAAATAGGTTCTTTGGTTATTTGAACTAAAATTTTTTGTCCAGTATATAATATTTTTTCTATAGAATGAAAACAACTATCTTCTTTTTCTTTCAACAAAAAAGAACAATGACAAGAAGTTATTGAGTATTTTTTATGATTCATAGGAATCAATTCCAACATTTCTTCTACATGAAATCCAATATCATTATAATGTAAAAAAGCTCCTTTTGAATCCCCAATATCGATAATAGCTGCATTTAACCCATATGAAATTTTTTTGACTATACCTAAATAGATATCTCCCACAGAGAATTTTTTATTGAAAATTTCTTTATGAAATTCCAGTAACTTTCCCCCTTCTAAAAGAGCTATTTTCACTTCTTGTTTTTCTGCATTTATAATCAATTCTTTACTCATACATACACAAAAAACAAGGAAAAAAAAGTTTTAGAAATTACAATAGATTATTAAATTTTTATTTATTTTTTTTATGCCTATTTTTTCTATTTCTTTTTTTTCTTTTATGGGTAGCAATTTTACGTCTTTTTCTTTTTTTTCCGTTTGGCATAATAATTTTAAATAATCGTTGTTGATCGATTTTACAGCATAATAAAAATACTACTACAAAACTATATTATATATTCTTTTTAGTTTTAGTTATAGGAACATTTTTTTTTACTAATTCAGTAAATGATTTCGAAGGTTTAAATGCTGGAATATTATGCGCAGGAATTACAATAGACATATCCTTGGAAATATGACGTCCAAGTTTTTTCGCTCTATATTTAATAATGAATGATCCAAATCCTCTTAAATAAACATTTTCTCCTGATGTTAGACTTTGTTTTATTTTTTTCATAAATGTTTCTATCACCTTTTGCGTGTCAATTCTCTCAGATCCAGTTTCTGATATGATTTCTGTTATTATATCTGCTTTTGTCATGTTTAATCATTATATCGAATAACAAAATTAGGTTTCCTAAATATACCAATTTTTTATAAAATTGCTCTAAATTTTAATAGATATGTATTTTTCTAAAAAAATAATAAATTGGTACAAGATAAATTGTAGAAAACTTCCTTGGAGAGAAACTAAAAATCCATATTACATATTAGTTTCAGAATTTATGTTGCAACAAACAAAAATTTCCATAAAAACTATTAAATCTTATTTAAATTTTATAAAAAAATTTCCAAATATAAAAAAACTTTCTCAAGCTGAAGAAAAAGATGTGTTAAAAGAATGGGAAGGGCTAGGATACTATAAAAGAGCTATAAATCTACATTTTTTTGCTAAAAAATTAAGAAAAAAAAATAAGACAATTGATTTTTTTCCAAAAAAATACAAAGATTTAATAAAGTATAAAGGAATCGGCCCCTATACGGGTGCGGCTATAGCATCTATATGTTTTAATGAAGTTATTCCTGCTATTGATGGAAATGCTTATAGAGTTTTTTCTAGATATCTAGGGGTTGATTATGATTTAACATTATCTGTTTCAATAAATAAATTGAAAATTTTTATTTTAAAAATGATGGATTATAACCATCCAGGTCTTTTCAATCAAGCCATCATGGATCTAGGTTCTATTTTATGCAAACCAAAAAATGCTAAATGTTTATTATGTCCAATAAAATCTTCCTGTTTTTCATTTAAAAATGGAACTGTATATGAATTCCCTGTTAAAAAAAATATAATAAAAAAATCTAAGAAAAACAGATTTTTTTATTATATTTTTATATATGATCATCATAAAAACCTTTGTATTCTTAATAAAAGATTCTCAAAAGACATCTGGAAAGGACTTTATGATTTTCCCTTAATAGAATCTCAAAAAAAACTGACTATTAACGAAATAAGATATAATGTTTGGAAACAATTTAAACTAAATTTTGATACTGTTATTTATAAAATAAAACATAAACTTACTCATCAAATTTTATTAATTCAATTTTTAAATTGTGAAATAACAAAAAAAAATTTTTATAATAATAAATATTTAGAAAAATTTCTTTTTATTCCATATGAAAAAATTTGTGAATATCCTTTTCCTAGTCCTATTATCTTGTTTTTAAAACATGAAAAAATGATTTAGTTTTTTTTATATTTGATTGGGGAGAAAAAGATAGATTAAATATACTATATATATAATTTTTTTTATCAAAATTAAATCTCTTGGAAAAAGAATCTTCGACGAATATTTTTTTCGAAAATACTTTCTATATTCAAATAATTATTTATTTCGTATTAATAATAATATTATTATTATTCTCTGCGCTAATATCTGGATCAGAAACTGCTTTTTTTTGTCTAGAAAAAAAAACTATTAATAGAGAAATAAAAAAAAATCCTTCTCTAGGAAATAGAATTTTAAATATTCTTAATAATAGAAAAAAACTTTTAGCTACAATATTAATTTCTAATAATTTTTCCAATATTGGAATTATTTTATTAAGTTCTTATTTAATTACAATATTTTTTCAAGACAGATATATATTTTTTTATAAAATTTCTATTCCCATTAACTTTCTTTTAGAAGTGGTGGTACTCACTTTTTTTTTACTTCTATTTGGAGAAATAATTCCAAAAATATACGCTAGTAAAAATAATTTTCGTTTTGCTCTTTTTATGTCTAAAACATTAATTTTTTTAAGCAATATATTGAACCCTATTACTAAAATGATGATTCTAATTTCTAGATTCATAGATAAAAAGATTAATCAAAAAAAAAAAAATATCATTTCCGTTGATCAGCTTTCAAAAGCATTAAAAATTGCATCTTCAAGTCAAAAAAACATTAAAGAATGTCAATTTTTACAAAAAATTGTTGATTTTGGAAATACAGAAACACATCAAATCATGACTCCAAGAATAGATATGTTTTCTTTGAACAGAAATACATTTTTTCCTAATGTATTAGAATTAGTTCGTTATCAAGGTTTCTCTCGTATTCCTGTTTATAAAGATAGTATTGACGATATAGAAGGAGTCCTTTTTGCTAAGGATCTTCTTCCATTTATTCATGAAAAAAAATTTGAATGGACAAAATTAATTCATCCTCCTTTTTTTGTTCCAGAAAACAAAAAAATAGATGATCTTTTAAGTGATTTTAAAAAAAGAAAGATACATCTTGCGATTGTCGTAGATGAATATGGAGGAACTTGCGGAATAGTAACTCTTGAAGATGTTATTGAGGAAATTGTAGGAGATATTATTGATGAATTTGATGAAGAAGACATGTCTTATTCTAAGTTGAATCAAAATAATTATTTATTTGATGGAAAAACTTCTTTAATTAATTTTTACAGAATTATGGAAATAGAAGAAGAAGTTTTTTTTGAAAAAGAAAAAGGAGATGCAGATACTTTGGGAGGATTTCTTATGGAAATCAATAAAGAATTCCCAAAACAGGAACAAAAAATAAATTTTTTAAATTATTCTTTTATCATAAAAAGTATAGATAATAAAAGAATAAAAAGTATAGAAGTTTTGAGAAAAAAAGACTAAATTATTTTTTAATTACTGATTTTATTTATTGTTTGTATATGAAAAAAGATTTTCATGTTTTTATTTTATACACATAAAAAACAAGATAATTAAATTGTGAATTGTCGTATGTTTCTAACTTTTGAGAAAAAAAAAATTAGAATTTTTTTTTATAGCATTATTTTTATATTTATAATAGGAGGAATGTCCTTTTTTTACAAAAAGTTTTTTTTGTCTCCATATGAGGAAGAAAAAGCATTAAAAGAATTAACTTACGCTCAACAATATCTTTCACAAGGACTCATCAATAAGGCTTTAAATGATAATAAGAAAATTAAAATCAATTACTTGGGATTTTATGGAATTGTGAAAAAATATCCTTTCACCAAAGCAGGAAATATTTCTAAATATTATGCAGGAATTTGTTATTATAAGTTAGGACATTATAAAGAATCTATAAAAATGATGAAAGATTTTTCTGCAAAAGACGAAATTTTATATGCTATAAAATATGGAATAATAGGGGATGCTTTTTCACAAATAAGGAATCAAAACGAAGCTTTAAAAAATTATGTTCAAGCAGCCAAAACAAGAGAAAATGAAATCACCACTCCTCTTTATTATTATAAAGCCGCTTTAATTGCCTTTTCTATGAAAAGGTACAAATATTCTAAATATTTCCTAAAAAAAATAGAAAAAAAGTATCCTTTTTTTTTATACAAAGAAAATGTAACTAAATATCTCATGTTTATTGACAATAAATTATAAAATTTTCTCTTTAAGTATGAAAAAAAATCCTATTATATATCAATATGAAAATAATGAAAAAATAAAAGATTTAAAATTTGCAATTATTGTTGCACAGTGGAACAATGATATCACTAAAAAATTATATCAAGGAGCTTATAATACTTTAATTCAATTAGGAATTTTAAAAGAAAAAATAAAACTTTGGAAAGTTCCTGGAAGTTATGAACTTATTTATTCTGCTAAAAAAATAGCTCATTGTTATAATTTTGATTCTATTATTGTAATAGGATCCATTATTAAAGGAGAAACTCCTCATTTTAAGTATCTTTGTCAAGCAGTTTCACAAGGGATCAAAGATGTAAATATACAATACGATGTTCCAGTTATATTTTGTGTTCTTACCGATAAAAAAAAACAACAATCTTTTGATAGATCAGGTGGAAAAAATGGAAATAAAGGTATAGAATGTGCAAAAACAGCTTTAGATATGGCTATTTTTAAAAAAAATCTATCAAATGAATAAGGATTTGATTCAATTTTTACCTAAAAATGTTATTAATCAAATTGCTGCTGGTGAAGTAATAGAACGGCCTTCTTCTGTATTAAAAGAACTTTTAGAAAATGCAATAGATGCCAAGGCTAAAATAATTGATATCTTTATAAAAGATTCAGGAAAAACGTTAATTCAATTAATAGATAATGGTGAAGGAATGAGTTTTAATGATGCTAAAATGAGTTTTCAAAGATATTCTACCTCAAAAATAAAAACAAATGATGATATTTTTAGGATTAAAACAAAAGGATTTAGAGGAGAAGCTTTAGCTTCCATAGCTTTTATTTCTCAATTAGAAATACAAACAAAAAATAAAGAAAGTGGAGTTGGAATTCATCTTTTTGTAGAAGATGGAAAAATGAAAAAACAAACTTCCATAAATATGCTTCAAGGGACAAGAATTTCAGTAAAAAACATTTTTTACAAATTTCCAGCTAGAAGAAGATTTTTAAAATCTTCTAGAATAGAATTTCAACATATTGTCAATGAATTTTATAAAATAGTTTTATCTCATAGAGATATTATCTATAGATTTTATCACAATGACAAAATTATTTTTTCTTTGAAAAAAGCTTCTTTAGAAGAAAGAATAAAAGAAATTTTCAATAATCATAAGAAAATATTCATTCCTATTTTAATTAATAAAAAAAATATAATTCTTATAGAAGGATTTATTAGTAGTCCAGATTTTTCAGAAAAAAAAGGAAATCAATTTTTATTTGTTAATCAACGTTGTATAACAAATACACTGTTACATAGAAACATTCTTCATGCTTATGATGGAATCATAAAAAATTTAAAAACAATTTCTTATTTTATTTTTATTCATATGGATCCTTGTTTAGTGAACTGGAATATCCATCCATCAAAAAAAGAAGTCAAGTTTGAAGAAGAAGATAAAATTTGTAAGATTCTTCAACAAGAAATTAAAAACATTTTGTGTAGTCAATATAAAATTAAAAAAAATGAATTAGATAATTCAAATTTATTATTATCCTGTGATCTCATGAATCAAAATAATTCATTTTTGAATCATTATTATAATTCTTGTTTTGAAGAACTTTCATATCAAGAAAAAATAATTCAATTAGAAAATTGGTTTCGTAATATGAAAGAATCAGATATTTTTCTTTTTAAAAAGGATATTCACTTTACAAATGAATTATCTAATTATGTACTAGATGAAAAAAATCTAAAAACTTTCCAAATGAGTGGAAAATATATAATTTTTCCATTAAATAATGATTATATCATCTTAGTAGATCAACATAGAGCTCATCAAAACATTTTATTTGAATTTTTTTTCGAAAATTTCGAAAAAAAATTGATCAGTCAACAGTTTCTTTTTCCAATTGAAATGAAACTTTTAAAAAATGAATTAATTTCATTAACTAATATTAAATATGATTTAATAGAAATAGGATTTCATTTATATTTATTTAATAAATCTATATATTTATATTCTATTCCTGAAAAAATACATCAAAACATGATAATTGATATTTTTCAAAAAATTCTAACATATAATTTTGTTAAAGGAGAAAAAAATAATAAAAAAATACTTATTAAATCGATATCTAAATCTGCTGCTATAAAATACGGTACAAAATTAAATTCAGATAAGATGGAATATTTAATACGAGATTTATTTTCTTGTAATAATCCAAATTATACATATTCGGGAGATCCTGTATTTTTTGTTTTAAATAACAATTTTTTTAAAAAAACAATTTTGTAAGTGAATTTTTATATATCAAATTTTAACTCATATGCTGTAAAACATTTAATTAGTATCAATGTCCTTGTATATACAGCTACTTTTGTTTTTTCACAATATAAAATAGAAAGTATTCTTTCTTTATATCATCCTTTTGATGATAGATTCGAATTATATCAAATTTTAACTCATATGTTTGTTCATTCTAAACGTTTTTTTTTACATATAATTTTTAATATGTTAGCTTTATTCATGTTTGGAGGACAAATGGAAACTTTGCTAGGAATAAAAAAATTTATGATAATATATTTTTTATCAGGAATTTTAGCAGCGTTATTTCAACTAGTTTTTAATACTAGTGTTATGTATTATTTTGTTCATTCATTAGATTTTACTCAAGCAAAAAAAATACTTGACTATTTGAATGATGATCAGAAAATAAATCTCTATACTTCTATGTATTCTCCTATGATGGGATCATCTGGAGCTGTAAGCGGAATAGTAGGAGCATTTGCTAGATTTTTTCCAGAACACAAAATTTTTATTTTACCATTTCCTTTACCAATCGCTGTACGAAAAGCTCTTTTAATATTTATTTTCGGAAGTTTTATTTCTGCAATTTTTAATTTAGCACCTGGAGTCGCACATTTTGCTCATATTGGAGGAATATTATCTGGTTATTTTATAGGAAGTTTTTTTTATAAAAAATAAAAAAATCACAGATTATTTATTTTTCTTTTTTTATGATTTATAAAAAAAGAATATAACAAATAAAATATTAAAAACACAAAAAAATAGAATAAATAAGAATTTGTTCCATCTATGGAAGTCATAGTACGATTCCATCGTAATTTCCAATTAAAAATATTTAAAGGATTTTTTCTATCCCAATCAATACTTATCCATATAAATATAGGTTTCCCTACTATATGATCTTCTGGAACAAACCCCCAATAACGAGAATCAAAAGAATTATGTCTATTATCTCCCATCATAAAATAATAATTTTTTCTTATTTTATAAAAATTATTATTGTTAACAATGAATTTATAATTACTTTTTTTTATAAAATTCTTTTCTGATACTATAATATCATAATAAATATGAATATTTTTTGAATTTAATTTAATAATATCTCCTTTTTTAGGAATAGATAATGGTCCAAAAAAATCTCTATTCCAACCAAAATGATTTGGAAATATAGAATCTTCTTGAAAATGATTTGGCAAAATATATTTTTTTATAAAAACTATATTCTCAAATAGATTTTTTATTTGGAAAACTTGTTTTTCTGTTAACATAATTTGATAGAAATATTCTTTCTTTTTTTCTCCTATAATTTCAACATCTTCAATATCCATCTTCTCTTTAAGAAATTCTATATTTAATGGGATATCTTTTGTTTTTATAAGATAAATTTGTTGTTTTTCGAAAACATTCTTTTTATAAGATTCTTCTTTTTTATGATTCACAAATAAGATGCCATTTCTTATAGAAAGAATATCTCCTGGTAATCCTACACAACGTTTAATATAATTATCTTTTCTATCTATTATTTTATGATTTAAATCTTTAGGAAAATTAAAAACAACAAGATCATTTCTTTGTATAGATTGTATAGTAGGAAACCGAAAATAAGGCCATTGAAAAAAAGAAATGTAAGATTTTATTTTTCCTCCAAAAATAGTGTTATGAGTAAATGGAATAGATATAGGAGTTATAGGCATTCGTAATCCATAATGAATTTTACTCACTAATATAAAATCACCGACCAACAAAGTTCTTTCCATTGAAGAAGTAGGAATGGCAAAAGGTTGAACTATATAAGTATGTACAAGAAAAGAAAAAATTATAGGAAATAAAATTCCTGTATTTTCTTCTTTTTTTAATTTTCTTATTTTTGATAATTCGGTATTATTGGAATAATTTATATAGTATAGATATACACCCAAAGATAAAAAAAATAAAAAAATATATTTTTCTTTTCCAAAAGAACGAAGTAAATCTATCCATAAAAGAACAAAAAGAACAACGCTTGTCAATGGAACGAACAAAAGAAATATATACCAAATAGATCTATTAAAAATTTTTAATAAAATAACAATATTATATATTGGTATTATTGATTTAAAAAATGTTATTCCTAATTTTTTTAAAAGTCTCCACGTTCCTAATACATGAATAATATGCTCAAATAATAAAAAAAGAACACTATAAATAAGATAGTGAGATAACATAAAACATATTTTATGAGATTCCTAATACTTCTTTCATAGAAAAAACTCCTTTTTTATTTTTTATCCATTCTGCAGCAATAATAGCTCCAATAGCAAATCCTTCCCTGCTATGAGCTATGTGTTGAATCATTATATTTTCTATTTTAGATTGATATGTAACTACATGTGTACCTGTAACATTTTGAAATCTTTTTGAAAGAATCAATATTTTCTCTTTTTCTTTATTTTTATCCAAAATCCATGTTTTTTTCATTTTATTATTGATAATAGCCTTTGCTAAAGATAAAGCTGTTCCACTTGGTTTATCTATTTTTTCTTTATGATGAGTTTCTTCTATTTTCACTTCATAATCCATAGAATATGGAGATAATAATTTTGACAGTTTATGATTAATTTCATAAAAAATATTCATTCCTATACTAAAATTAGAAGAATATAAAAAAGAACCATTATTTTTTTTGCATATTTCTTTAACCAAATCAAATTTTTCTAACCATCCTGTCGTTCCACATACAATAGGAATCTTGTTTTCTATACAAATTTTGATATTGTTAAATGCAGTATCAGGATGACTAAATTCTATTGCAACATCTGATTTTTTCAATGAAATGGGAGAGGGACTTTCATCAGAAATAAGTGAAATTTTATGATTTTTTAATTTAGCTATTTTTTCTATAGATTTTCCCATTTTCCCATATCCTATTATTGCTATTTTCATATTTTTTTTTATTTTTTTACTTTAGAGAAATATTAAACAATCAAATATAGATCTAGTTTTTTTTCTTTTTTATTGAAATTTTTTTAGTTTAAAATTGTTTATATTTATTATAAAAAAAATCTGGAAAAAATTTTCTATTTTTTAGATGCATGCCCACGTGGTGAAATTGGTAGACACGCCACTTTGAGGGGGTGGTATCCGTTTTTAGGATGTGCTGGTTCAAATCCAGTCGTGGGTACATTGGTCTTTATTTTTTTATTGGAATGGAATTGGATAATAAATTTTGCTATTTATTTTATTGTCTTTCTTTTTGTTTGTTGTATAATAATAATATAATGTCGCTATGTATGTATGTAGAAAAATAATAAAATTAAGAATAACATTACTCTACTCCTACTCCCTAAGTAAAATAAATCAATCATAAAAAAAAGATAATAGTCTAGAAGATAGTAAGGTAAGGATAAAAGGAATAAATCATATTAAAATACGAAATAAATCTGGATTTTTATTTAAATATTGAAAATGGACTTTATATTTTTTCATTCTTCCTAAGAATCCGGAAAACTCATTTTTATCTGATAATTCTATTCCTATAACTGCAGGTCCTTCTTCTTTAGAGGTTTTTTTTGAATATTCAAAATAAACAATATCATCTTTTGGACCTAAAATATTATTAACAAATTCTTTTAAAGCTCCAGCTCTTTGTGGAAATTTTACAATAAAGTAATGTTTTTTTTCCTCATATAAAAGAGATCTTTCTCTTATTTCTTCTGTTCTTGTTATATCATTATTTCCTCCACTTAATATACAAACAATAGTCTTTCCTTTTATTTTTTTAGAATAAAAATCTAATGCCGCTATTGAAAGAGCTCCAGCTGGTTCTGCTACAATAGCCTCTAAATTATATAAATCTAAAATAGTGGTACAAACTTTTCCTTCCGGTACGGTTTTTATTTCATATAATACTTGATTACATATATTAAAATTTAATTCTCCTACTTTTTTTACTGAAGCTCCATCAATAAATCTATCTATTGTTTTTAATTCTATAATTTTTCCTTTTTTTAAAGAATAACTCATAGAAGGAGCTCCTTGAGGTTCAACTCCTATAATTTTAGTTTTTGGACTAAATTGTTTAAAATGACTTCCCACTCCAGAAGCCAAACCTCCTCCTCCAATAGGAAGAAAAACATAATCTATACTTTTTGAAGTAGATTGTTTTAATATTTCTAATCCTATAGTAGCTTGTCCTTCAATAATTTTTATGTCATTGAAAGGATGAATAAAAACTTTTTTATTTTTTTTGCAATCTTTTATTGCCTCATGACTGACCGCATCAAAAGTATCTCCAATCATAATAATTTCAACATATTCTTTTCCAAACATTTTTACTCTCTCTACTTTTTGTTTAGGAGTTGTACTAGGCATGTAAATTTTTCCTGGAAATTTTAATTTTTTACAAGAATAAGCGACCCCTTGTGCATGATTTCCTGCACTTGCGCAAACAATTCCTTTTTTCAGTTCTTTTTGAGAGAGACTTTTTATTTTATTATATGCTCCTCTAATTTTGTATGAACGGATAATTTGTAAATCTTCTCTTTTCAAAAAAATATTAGATTGGTATTTTTCCGACAAAATTAAATTTTTTTGCAGTGGAGTTTCATAAATAATATCTTTTAATATGTTTTTCGCTTTTACTACTTCTTCGTGAGAAGGAAAATATTTTTTGAATTGATTTTTCAATTTTCAAAAAAATTTTTTTTTGTATAATTAATTGAATCTAACTGTTCTTTTTTTTGTTGTAAGAACACTTTTTTTTTTCTTCTGGTCTAAGATTACGAATAATTTTTCCTACTTCCCACAATTCACTATTGTGAATACTTTGTAATTCTTTCTTTAATTTCATTCTGTAATCAATATGACTATTTGAATCTATGATTCTTTTCGCTTCTCTTCCTGAAGAAACTTCATTATATAATTGTCTAAAAACAGGTAAAGTCACATCCCTAAATTTTTTCCACCAATCTAAAGCGCCTCTTTGAGCTGTTGTAGAACAATTTGAATACATCCAATCCATTCCTTTCTCAGAGACTAATGGCATAAGACTTTGAGTTAATTCTTCTACTGTTTCGTTAAAAGACTCTGAAGGAGAATGGCCATTTTCTCTCAAAACATGATATTGTGCAGCAAAAATTCCTTGTATTGCTCCCATCAAGGAACCTCTTTCTCCTACCAAATCAGAATAAACTTCATTTTCAAAACTTGTTTCAAATAAATATCCAGATCCAATTCCTATTCCTATAGAAATAGTTTTTTCTAAACTTTTTCCACTATAATCCTGATAAATAGCATAACTAGAGTTAATTCCTTTTCCTTGCTTAAAAAGTCTTCTTAAACTAGTTCCTGATCCTTTAGGAGCGACTAGAAAAATATCTATATTTTTTGGAGGAAAAATTTTTGTTTTATCACAAAATGTTAATCCAAATCCATGTGAAAAATATAAAGATTTCCCTTCAGTAAGGGATTTATTCAGTGTAGGCCAAAAAGAGATTTGACCAGCATCTGATAAAAGATACATAAGGATAGTTCCTTTTTTAGAAGCTTCTTCCAATGAAAACAGATTTTCTCCTTCTATCCATCCATCTTCTAAAGCTTTTTTCCAAGAAAAAGAATTTTTTCTTTGTCCTACAATAACTTGAAACCCATTATCTTTTAGATTTAAAGATTGACCAGGTCCTTGAACTCCATATCCCAATACGGATATAGTTTCCTTATTTAATATTTCTCTCGCTTTCCATAAAGGAAATTCTTCTCTTGTAATAATAGTTTCTTCTACAGGTCCAAGTTTAATTTTCATGATTATTCAATATTAAAAAATTTATTTTTTTTTACTTTTTAAAGAATTAAGATGTAGCTATCGGAAAATCTATTTTTTTCCATGAATGTTCTCTGGTATTTTTTTCTTTTTTTTTAAAAAAGTAAACATGAATTATTCCTATTAGTTTTTCAATTGATTTTGTGACTTTAATTAATTGTCCTTCATGACATTTTAAATCAATAACATATCTACTAGCAGCAGCATTATTATCAATAATACTTTCATGATAATTAGAATTAGATACATTTATCTGTGTCATTTTTAAATTTCTACGATTAAATAGAAGAAGTATTCTACTTAACAATCTTGTTTGATTTTCTCCTCCTAAAATTATTATTCTGAATTTATGCTTCATGGTTGTATTATTATTTTTTTTTATTTATTACTTCAAAATTTTTTATGTTAAACGGATTTCATCTACAGCAGAACCTACAGGAATCATGGGAAAAACATTGTCTTCCTTTTCTATAACTACTTCTAATAAAAAAGCTTTTTCTTCTTCTTTATTCAGTGCTCTTTTTACAGATATTTCTAATTTTTCTCTTTTACTGACTCTTTCCGATTCAATATTGTAAGCATTAGCTAACTTAACAAAATTTGGATTCACTAATTCTGTACAAGAATAACGTTTATCAAAAAAAAGTTGTTGCCATTGACGAACCATCCCTAAAAAATTATTGTTTAATAATATAATTTTTACAGGAATATTGTTTTGCAATATAGTTCCCATTTCTTGGATCGTCATTTGAATTCCTCCATCCCCTACAATACAAATTACCTGTCTTTTTTTTGCTCCTAATTTAGCTCCTATAGAAGCGGGTAAAGCAAACCCCATAGTTCCTAATCCTCCAGATGTTATCTGACTTTTTTTACAAGTAAAATCAAAATATCTTGAAGCAACCATTTGATGTTGTCCTACATCTGTTACAAGAATAGCTTTTTCTTGTTTATATAAGTTGATCCATTTGATCACTTCTCCCATGGTTATTCCTTTTTTTACAGGATTAAGATCCTCTTTAATAACAGTATTTTCTTCTTTTTTTTTCAAATAAAAAAACTTTTGAATCCATTTTTCATGAGTTTTTTTCTTAACATAAGGAATCAATTTTTTTAAAGAAATTTTACAATCTCCTAAAATTGAGATATTGCATAATATATTTTTGTTGACTTCAGAAGGATCTATTTCCAAGTGAATGATTTTAGCTTGTTTTGCATATTTTTTAACATCTCCAGTCACACGATCATCAAAACGCATTCCTACAGCAATAAGAAGATCACATTGATTTGTTAAAACATTAGGAGCATAATTTCCATGCATTCCTAACATCCCTACATATAAATGATGATTGCTTTTTAATGCACCTAATCCTAAAAGGGTACTAGCTACTGGAATTCCTGTTTTTTCAATAAACATTTTAAATTCTTCTTCTGCATGAGCTAAAATTACTCCTTGTCCTACAAGGACTAAAGGTTTTTTAGATGTATTGATTAAATCAGATGCTTCTCTGATTTTTTCTTTATTTATGCAAGGATATGGATGAAAATTTTTTACATATTCACAACGGTTATACTGAAATTCAGTTTTTTGAAATTGGGCGTCTTTGGTTATATCTATTAATACAGGTCCTGGTCTTCCTTTTTTAGCTATAAAAAATCCTTTCTGAATAGATTCACAAATATCTTTAGCTTTTAAAACTTGAATATTCCATTTTGTTACAGGAATAGAAATATCTATAATATTTGTTTCTTGAAAAGCATCAGTTCCTAAAAGATGAGAGGATACTTGTCCAGTGATACACACAATAGGAGTACTATCTATTAATGCATCTGCTAATCCAGTAATTAAATTAGTTGCCCCAGGACCTGAAGTCGTAAAACATACCCCTATTTTTCCTGTAGCTCTAGCATATCCTTGTGCGGCATGAATAGATCCTTGTTCATGACGCATTAGAATGTGAGAAACTAAATTTAAATAATTGTGTAAAGCATCATATATAGGCATAATAGCGCCACCTGGATAACCAAAAATATATTCTACATTTTCATATAATAGTGTTTTTATTACTATTTCTGAACCAGAAAATAATCTTTTTTCCATATCCATGAATTAAAATTGATCTGTGATACAACCTTTAGAAGCTGGAGATACTGTTTTTATATATTTATATAGATATCCTTTTTTTATTTTTAGTAAAGGAGGAGTCCATTCTTTTTTTCTTTTTTGTATTTCTTTTTCTTCTACTTCAAGTGTAAGAGTATTATTTTCTGTATCTATTTGAATGATATCCCCATTTTTAATAAAAGCTATTAATCCTCCGGATTGTGCTTCTGGAGTAATATGTCCGACAACAAAACCATGTGATCCTCCTGAAAATCTTCCATCTGTAATAAGAGCTACATTTTTTCCTAATCCAGACCCCATAATATAAGACGTTGGTTTTAACATTTCAGGCATCCCTGGACCCCCTATAGGTCCTACATATCTAATGACAATGACCTCTCCTTGTAGAATTTTATGATTTAAAATAGCTTTATTGGCATCTTTTTCTGAATCGAAAACATTTGCTTTTCCACGAAAAAAAGTTCCTTCTTTTCCAGTAATTTTGGCAACAGATCCTTCTGGAGAAAGATTTCCGTATAGAATTCTTATATGTCCGTTTTTTTTTATGGGATTATTTAAAGGATAAATAATTTTTTGATTAAAATTGATATTGGGAATATTTTTCATATTTTCATATAAAGTTTCTCCAGTAACTGTTAAACAATCTCCAGATAATATTCCTTCATTTAATAAATATTTTATAATAACAGGAATTCCTCCAATGTTATTATGAATATCCTCCATTAAAAAAATTCCACTTGGTTTTAAGTTTCCAATGAGAGGAACCTGATTACTAATTTTTTGAAAATCTTTTAAAGTAAAATTGATATTTGCAGATTTAGCAATAGCTAAAAAATGCAAAATAAGATTGGTAGATCCTCCTAAACACATTGCGAATTTAACTCCATTTTCTATAGAAGTTTTTGTGACAATATCTTTAGGTTTTATTTTTTTTTCTAAAAGATTTTTAATAAATGTAGATACTGTTTCACATTCTCTTTTTTTATTTTTACTGATTGAAGGAGAAGAAGAAGAATAAGGAAGCATCATTCCCATAGCTTCTAAAGCAGAAGCCATTGTATTTGCCGTATACATACCTCCACAAGCTCCTGGACCAGGACAGGAATTTTTTACAATATTTTTGTATTCTTCTTCGGATATTTTACAGGTATTTTTTTTACCTAAAGCTTCAAAAGAAGAAACAATATCTAATTTTTTTTTATTATAAAATCCTGAAGAAATACTTCCTCCATAGACAATAATAGAAGGTCTATTCAATCTTAGTAAAGAGATCATCACTCCTGGTATATTTTTATCACATCCAGGGATAGCTATAACTCCATCATAATGATGTGATTCGACCACTGTCTCTATACTATCCGCTATTAATTCTCTAGAAGGAAGTGAAAATCTCATTCCCGATGTCCCCATAGTAATTCCATCACTTACTCCAATAGTGGTAAATTGAAATCCTACTAGATTTTGATTGATGACTGATGATTTTATTTTTTTTCCAAGTATATCTAAATGCATATTACAAGGATTTCCCTCATACCAATTGCTCACTATTCCTATTTGGGCTTTACAAAAATCTGATTCTTTCATCCCTGTAGCATATAGCATAGCGTGTGCAGCTGGTAAATTCGTATTTTGTGTAATTTTTCTACTAAAATTATTAATTTTTCTTTTCATGATATGTTTTATAAATCAAAAAGCCCTACTGAATTAATTATCAAGTAGGGATTATAAAATAAATACCATTTGACAAGAATATTTCAAAGATTAAAAATTCCAAGAAAAGATTTTTACAAATCGTAAATTATATAATATGCAAAAATATGAAAAAAATATATTATATAAAAGTGTTTTATAGGGTTTAATTTTAATAAAATTATTATATTTTACAGATATTAATGAATATTTTAAAATTTTGCAATGATGAATATTTTGAAAGAAAGTATTTTGTCATTATGAGATAATTCCGGATCCTATTAATTCTTTTTCTATGTACCATACTGCAAATTGTCCTTCTGTGATAGCACATTGCATTGTTTCAAATTCTATTAACATTCCATTTTTTATTTTATATAATTTTGCATTTTGTAGTGGTTGTCTGTAACGGATTCTACAGAATACATTCATTTTTTCTCCATCAAAAATAGCAAGATCTTCTCTTATCCAATGAATATCTTTTTCCTGAATAAATAAAGATTTTCTATATAAACCAGGATGGCTTTTCCCCATTCCTGTATAAACAATATTTTGATTGATATCAGTTTCAATCACAAAAAGAGCTTTTTGATATCCTCCTAAGGAAATTCCTTTACGTTGACCTATTGTAAAATATTGTGCTCCTTTATGATATCCAATCAATCTTCCATCTGATTTTTTATATCCTTTTTTTTGGGATAAAAAAAATAATTCTTCTTCTTTTGACAAAAAGGATTTATTTTTTTTATGGTATATCAAAGCATTTGAATCTATATTGATGATTTCTCCTCTTTTTGGTAAAATTTCTTTTTGAAGAAATTTGACTAAGTGAATTTTTCCTACAAAACATAACCCTTGAGAATCTTTTTTGTGAGCATTACACAATTTATTTCTTTCCGCTATTTTTCGTACTTGATTTTTTGTCAATGTTCCTAATGGAAAGAGAGATTTTTTTAATTGATATTGTGTTAATCTACATAAAAAATATGATTGATCTTTATTGGAATCCTTTCCAATAAAAATACGATAAATAAATTGATTATTTTTTATCATTGTTTTTTTATTAACATAATGACCTGTAGCAATAAAATCTGCACCTAAATCAATGGCTTTTTTCAAAAAAACATTAAATTTTATTTCTTTATTACACAAAATATCTGGATTAGGAGTTTTACCAGATTTATATTCATTAAACATATAATTAATAACAGATTCTTTGTATTCTTTTTTCATTTCTACGACTTGAAAAGGAATATTCAATTTTTGAGAGACCAACATGGCATCAATACTATCTTTCCATAAAGAACATTGAGTCTCAAAAATGGAATTTTCCCAATTATGCATAAATAAACCAATAACCTCATAACCTTTTTTTTTGAGAAGTAAAGCGGCTACACTAGAATCAACTCCTCCTGAAAGTCCTACTATCACTCTTTTCATAAAAAAAAATGATTGATTATCAATCAATAAATAAGTCAATGAAAAATTTATTTTTTTTATGTAGATGGTATAATAAAAAAAAATAAGAAATTCTTAACTCTTAAGTTATTTAAGAAAACATTTCTCGTACGCGATCAAAAAAAGATTTTTCATAATTTCCAGGATGAGGTAAAAAATTTTCATTTTTTCTCATTTTTTCGAAAAATTTTCTCTGTTCTTCATTAATTTTTTTGGGAGTCCAAACATTAACATGAATTAGAAGACTTCCATATCCATATCCTTCAATATTAGGTAATCCTTTGTTTTTTAATCTAAGAGTTTTTCCTGACTGTGTTCCTGGATCTATTTTAATCCGTGCTTTTCCATTGATAGTTGGGACTTCTTTTGAAGCCCCTAATATAGCATCTGGAAAAGAAATATATAAATCATAATGAAGGTTACTTCCTTCTCTTTTTAATTTAGGATGAGGAATCTCTTCAATTAATACAATCAAATCTCCAGGAATTCCATTAAATGGAGCTTCATTTCCTTTTCCAGAAACTTTCAATTGAATTCCTTCTGTCAAACCTTCAGGTATTTTTATATTTACTAATTCTTCTTCTTTAATTAATCCATGTTTATTAGCTCCATAAGGAATATTTTCAATATTTTTACCCGTTCCGGAACATATGTGACACTGAGAGGTTGTTTGCATTTTTCCTAGAATTGTATTAGTAACACGTGTAATTTGACCCGTTCCATTGCAAGAAGTGCAAGTTTTAAATTTCACTCCATCAGCAACTTTCATTCTTTTTACTTTCACTTTTTTTTCTATTCCATTGGCTATTTCTTCTAATGTAAGTTTGACTCTTATTCTAAGATCACTTCCTTTAATAGTTCTATGTCGTGTAGATTTTCCAAATCCAAAACTTGAAAAACCTTCCCCAAAAGCGTCAGCAAAAATATCTCCAAAATTTGCAAAAATATCTTCCATATTCATCCCTGATCCAGATCCACTTTCTCTGACTCCAGAATGTCCAAATTTGTCATAACGTTGTCTTTTTTCTGGATTGCTTAAAATTTCATAAGCTTCAGCAGCTTCTTTGAATTTTTCTTCAGCTTTTTTTTTGTTATCTAAATTTTTATCAGGATGATACTTAATTGCTAATCTTCTATAAGCTCTTTTAATTTCTTCTGAAGAAGCATTTCTAGAAACACCTAATACTTCGTAATAATCTTTTTTCACCATGAAATAAAAGTTAATAAAATAATTATTTACCTATTTACCGGTAATGACTTTAGCATGTCGTATAACTTTTTCTTGAAGGAGATATCCAGATTCTATAATTTCTAAAACCTTTCCTTTAAAATTTTCTGTAACAGCTGGTATTTGTGTTATGGCTTCATGGAAATCCGTATTAAAATCATCTCCTTTTTTTATTTTTATTTTTTTTAATCCTTTTTCTTTTAAAATTTTTATTAGTTTTTCTTGTATAAGAGATACTCCTTTAATAAGGAATTCATCTTTAGATTTTTTCAATTCTTTAAGACCTCGTTCAAAATCATCTAAAATTGGAATTAAATCTATAATAATTTGTTGATGAACAGTTCTAAAAAGATCAAATCTTTCTTTTTGAATACGTTTTTTAGAATTTTCAAATTCTGCAAAAATACGCATAAATTTTTCTTTTTCTTTCTTTAATTCTTCTTTAAGAAATTCTATTTCTTTTTTTAATGGATTATGAATCTCGTTTTGACAAGAAGAAGGGGAAGAGGGAGTCGTAGTAGTAGATTCAGATTTAGGAATATTATTATCGTTATCAGAATCAGAAGAAGAATATTGATTTCCTTCTACTTGTTTTTCAGTATTTTTTTTATTTATATCCATAATATAAAAAATATTTACGACACAATTCTATTCTATGTATATGTATGTATGATGTATTAACCGCAAAATATTTGCCATATTCTATCATTGTGTCATTATGGCATATAATAATTTTTAATAAGGGGAAAAATTAAAATTTTTTCGAATAAAATTGAGTCTTTCACAAGCTATATTTTTTGCTTTTTTGGCCCCTAAATAGAGAATTCTATCTAACAAAGATTTATTTTTTATCAAAAAAAAAAATTTTTCTCTTTCAACTGAAAATCTTCTGATGATACATTCATATAATGCTATTTTTGCCTCTAAATATCCATATCCCCCTTTTATATATTTTTCCCTCATTTCATCCACTTCATTGATAGAAGCTACAAGTCTATATAAAGACATTACAAAATCTTGATCCGGATTTTTTTTGTCTTTTAAAGACTTATTATCTGTATGAATACTCATTATTTGTTTTTTTAAAGTATCATCTGAAGAAAAAATATTAATACAATTTTTTTTTGATTTGCTCATTTTTTTCCCATCTGTACCAGGAACATAAGATCCAATTTCTTTTTGCAAAAATGGATTAGGTAAAACAAACAGTTTCTTTCCTATTTTTTGATTGAAACGAGAAGCGATACGACGTGCTATTTCAATATGTTGTAACTGATCTTTCCCCACAGGAATTATTTCTGCATTATAAAGTAAAATATCAGCTGCCATTAGAATCGGATAAGTAAATAAACCTACATTCATTTTGAAATGATTATTTTTTTTTTTTTCTTTTTTAAAGGAATGAGATAATGTCAATCTTTTATAAGGGAAAAAACAATTAAAATACCAAGCTAATTCGGTTACCTCTGCTGCAACATCAGATTGTCTATACAAGATACTTTTTTCCGTATTCAATCCGAAAGCTAACCATGCTGCAACTACTTTGTAGGTGTTATCCCTAATTTTTTTCACATCTTTTACCTGTGTTAAAGAATGCAAATCTGCTACAAATATAAACGAAGAAAAATTTGAATGATTAGCTATCTTGATAGAAGGAATGATAACTCCTAAAATATTTCCTAAATGAGGAGTTCCTGTACTTTGAATTCCTGTAAGTATTTTTTTCATAATTTTTCTAAAATAATTTTTCCCTACTTACTACTACTACTTAATATTAAGATTATCCTATCCTAAGAACGAACTATTTTAAAGCTTCTAATCCACTAATAATTTCAAGTATTTCTTTAGTAATTGTTATTTGTCTTTCTTTATTATAATTCAATATAAGATTCTTTCTGATATCAGATGCATTTTCTGTGGCTTTATGCATAGAGATCATACGTGCTGTATGTTCTGAAGTGAATGATTCTAATAATCTTTTGAAAAATTTCACATTCAGATATTTTGGAACAATACAATCTAAAATCATTTTTTTAGATGGTTCTAAAATGGGATCTGGTTTTTTTGAAAAATCATTATAAACAGAAAAAGGAATTGGAAGAAATTTTTCTACAACAACTTCTTGAAAAAGAGTATTTTTTAAATGATTATATATTAAAAATATTGAGGAAATTTTTTTAGATAAAAAATCTTCAATTAATTTTATTATAAAAGGATATGTCTCTTTATATTTATAAGTATAATGACTTACAAATTGTTTGTTTCCATCATAAATTTTATATCTATGTTTTTTGGATAAAAAATCCAATCCTTTTTTTCCTATAGAAAAAAAAAGACATTTATCATGTATATTTTCCTGAATAATTTTATGAATTTTATCAAAAATTAAGGAATTAAATGACCCACATAAACCTCTATTAGAAGTTATTATTAAAAATAATCGTTTTTTTTCTTTCTTTTCTTTAGAAAAGAAATACTTATTTTTTTTTAAACTATCTTTTTCTTCTGTTAATAAAAAATATTGAAATAGTTTTTCTATATATTCTGAATATTTTTTAATATGTGAAAGCGATTTTTTAGATTTTTTTAATTTTACAACAGAAATCATTTTCATAGATTCTGTTGTTTTCAAAACAGAATTTATGGATAAAATTCGTTTTTTTGTCTCCTTTGGATTAGACATAAAAAATATTTTTTAAAAAATTAAGATGAATAATATTTTTCGCTTAGTTCCAAAGCTGTATCTTCTAAAATTTTAGACAATTCATCATTAAAAATTCCATTTTGCAAAGAATTCAATAATTCTTTGTGTTTTTCATTTAAATAAAAAAGATATTCTTTTTCAAAATCTTTTATCTTTTCAATAGGAATTTTGTTTAAAAGATTTTTTGTACCAGCATAAATAATGGCAATTTGATCAGATATTTTATATGGATAATGAGGTTTTTGTTTTAATATTTCTATATTGATTCTTCCTTTTTGTATAATTTTCATAGTTTCTGGATCTAATTCAGATCCAAATTTTGAAAAAGATTCCAATTCTCTAAATTGAGCTTGATCCAATTTTAAAGTTCCAGATACTTTTCTCATAGATTTTATTTGAGCAGCTCCTCCCACACGAGAGACAGAAATACTTTCATTAATAGCTGGACGTATTCCAGAATGGAATAGATCTTTTTCTAAAAAAATTTGTCCATCGGTTATAGAAATCACATTAGTTGGAATATAAGAAGATACATCTCCAGACTGGGTTTCAATAATAGGAATTGCTGTTAAAGACCCCCCCCCTTTAATATGACCTTTTATTGATTCTGGAATATCATTCATTTTTTCAGCTATATTTTGATCACTGATTATTTTAGAAGCTCGTTCTAATAAACGAGAATGTAAATAGAAAACATCTCCTGGATATGCTTCTCTTCCGGGAGGACGACGTAACAATAAAGATATTTCTCTATAAGAAACAGCTTGTTTAGAAAGATCATCATAAATCACTAAAGAAGAACGCCCCGTATCACGAAAATATTCTCCAATAGCTGTACCAGAAAAAGGAGAAAAAACCTGTATAGATGCAGGTTCGGAAGCATTTGAAGCTACTACAATCGTATAAGGCATAGCTCCTTTTTCTTCTAATATTTGAATCATTCTAGCTATTGTAGACCCTTTTTGACTTATAGCAACGTAAATACAATAAACTTGTTTCTCCGTTTCATAAAATTCCTTTTGATTAAGAATAGTATCAATTGCGATAGTCGTTTTTCCAGTTTGTCTATCTCCAATAATCAATTCTCTTTGTCCTCTTCCGATAGGAATCATAGAATCTATAAATTTAATTCCTGTTTGAAGTGGTTCTTTTACAGGTTCTCTATAAATAACCCCTGGAGCCTTTCTTTCTAATGGCATTTCAAACAATTCTCCTTCTATAGGTCCTTTTCCATCAATAGGATTTCCTAATATATCGACCACACGACCTAACATCCCTTCTCCTACTTTTATAGATAATATTTTTCCTGTACGTGTGACAACATCTCCTTCTTTAATTTCTTTGTACGGATGGAGTAACACTATACTGACATGATCTTCTTCAAGATTCAAAACTATCCCTTTTATTCCAGAATGAAATTCTACCAGTTCTCCAGAAAAAACAGAATTTAATCCAAAAGATTGGACTATTCCGTCTCCTACTTGAACAACAATTCCTGATTCAGATAATTTTGATTCAAATTGAAAATCATATAATTGTTTTTTAAGAATCGATGATATTTCAGAATATTTTAAATCGGACATGTAAAATTAATTTTTAAACATTTTTTGAATATCAAGTAATTGTCTTTTCACACTGAAATTCCACTCTTTATATCCTATACGTAACAAAAATCCTCCAATAACAGATTTATCAACTTTATTGATTATGTGATATTTTTTTTTTTTGTTTTTGTATTCTTTTTTTTTTCTGATGAAGAAATAATCTTATGAACAATCATTTTTTGATGATCCGTATTTAAAGGAAAAGAAGAAGTGAGAATACATTTTACAAATCCTTTATTTTCTTTATATATATTTTTATATTCTAAAAAAATCTCTTTCAGAAGAGATTCTCTTTTTCGTATAACTAGAAGTTTTAGAAAATGAAAAAGAAAAAAATCAAAAGGATGAAAAACTTTTTCTAAAAAAAGTATTTTTTTTTCATTACTTAATAGGGAATTAGTAAAAAACTTATTGAAATCAATATGTTGAGACAATAGAAAAGATACTTTTTTAATTTTATAATAAATGGAATCTCTTTTGTGGGTTTTCACAGAATATTCAAAAAGAACTCTAGCATAATGTTTCGTGATTTTTTTTTTAAAAAACATATTATTAATGAATTCGTTATTAGTAAGTGTTATAAAATAAATAATAGGGAGTGAGTAAAAAAAATTACAAATCATTGATTAATTTTCTTATGAATTTTTCTTGTTGATTCGTTTTTTGGTTTTTATCAAACTCTTCTTTTAATATTTTTTCAGCTATTTTTATGGAAATATCACCTATTTTATTTTTTAATTCATGTATTGCAACTTTTCTTTCTATTTGTAACATCTTTTTTGCTTCTTGAATTATTTTTTTTTTCTCAAGTAATCCTTCTTTTTGAGCTTTATGTTTAATCTCTTCTTTTATCTTAATAGCTTCTTTAAGAAGAAAATCTCTTTTTATCCGTATTTCTTTCAAAATTTTATTTTTTTGATTTTCTATATCTTTTAATTCTTTTTTAACTTGATCAGCTTTTTCTATAGAAATTCTAATTTTTTCTTCTCTTTGATCAACAAATTTTATTATTGGTTTCCAAGCATATTTAGAAAGAAATAACATTAATATCAAAAATATAATTGTCTGCCAAACAATTAAACCAATAGAAGGAGTTAGCAAATCCATGAAAAATTATTTATTATATTATTTAAACACGGTCAACAAAGCTGTCACTATCCCAAAAAGAGCTGCTCCCTCAATCAGAGCTGCAGCAATAATCATTGCATTTTGTATTTTCCCTGAAGCTTCAGGTTGTCTAGAAATAGCATCCATTGCAGAACTTCCAATTTTACCAATTCCTAGTCCTGCTCCTATCACTGCAAGACCAGCTCCTAAAGCAGCTATCCCTGAATAAGTTAAATCTATATCCATAATAATTATATTTTTTTTAAATTTTAATGAGTTTTACTTTCATAATTTTTAACAGCTATACCTATAAGTAAAGAAGATAAAGTTGTAAAAATAAAGGCTTGCAAAAAGGCGACCATAACTTCCAATAAATAAATAAAAAAACCGAAAGTTATGGAAAAACCAGCAATAAATAAATTTTTAAAAATAAAAATAAGACAAATAAAACTCAAAACAATAATATGACCAGCAGTAATATTAGCAAATAAACGAATACATAAAGTCAGTGGACGAATAAAAATTCCAATCAATTCTATTGGAGCCAGTATAAATTTTATAAATAAAGGAACATTTGGCATCCAAAAAGTATGTTTCCAATAACTTTTATTGGCATTAATATTAGTTATAAAAAAAGTGATCAACGCTAAAACAAATGTGATACTTATATTTCCTGTTACGTTAGGAAAACTAGGGATAAGACCTATTAAATTGTTTATCAATATGAAAAAAAAAGTGGTCAATAAAAAAGGAAAATAAGGTTTATATTTTTTTTCTCCAATATTTGGAATAGCTATTTCATTACGTATGAATAGAATTAAGAATTCTAAAAAAATTCCTATATTCCATTTCACTTGATGATTCTTGTAACTATATCTCATCTTTATAAAAAGAAAACACAATATAAAACATGAGATGCATATAGATACCACATTTTTTGTAATAGAAAAATCCCAAGGTCTCTTATTGGTTGGAAGTCCTTTCGAATTTATGTGTAAAACTCCTTTAGAATTGGTTTGATATATTTTTTCTTGAAACATTTTATAATATCCAAACTTCCCTTTTACTACATTTCCAAATGAAAATTGAGACGAATAAAAAAATTCCCATCCATTATTCCACAAAAAAATAGGAAAAGAAAAGACATTTCCAAAAACATTCCATTCATGAGAATCACTAATATGTTCAACAATTATTTTAGAAACATCAATAGATTTTTTTTGATTATTTGTTTTCGAAAAAAAACCCGGATTTCCGGAAATAATCGTCATACAAAAAATAAGAAGGATGACTGATAATTTTAGTTGATTTAAAATCATTCAAACATTGAAAAAAACAAAAAATAAATTTATATTTTTTCTGAAAAAGAATATGAATATTTTCCATAAAAATTTATGGAAAATATTGAATTTTCATCTTTTAAATTGTAAAGAGTACATTTGTATATTATTAATGCGAAACACACAATGAAGGAAGAAACAAAACTTATTCAAAAAATATTATCAGATCCTTTAACAGGTGCTATTTCTACACCAATATATCAAACTTCTACTTATGTTCAAGATGCTCCTGGTATTCATAAAGGATTTGATTATACAAGAACAAATAATCCTACAAGAAAAATATTAGAACATTTAATTACAGATTTAGAATATGGTTATGCAAGTCTTGCTTTTTCTTCTGGATTAGCATCTATAGATGCGGTTTTAAAATTATTAAAATGTGGAGATGAAATAGTGGCTGTAGATGATATTTATGGAGGGACTTTTCGTTTGTTGAAGTTGTATAAAAAATTAGAACTTCATTCCAAATTTGTGGATACAACTTTTTCAGAAAATGTTATTTCTGTTATTTCTCATAAAACAAAGCTTATTTGGTTAGAAACTCCCACAAATCCAACATTAAAAATATCTGATATTAAAGAGATTAGTAAAATTTCAAAGAAAAAAAATCCAAATATTTTAGTTGTAGTGGATAATACTTTTGCTTCTCCTGCTATTCAAAATCCTCTCAATTTAGGTGCAGATATAGTCATTCATAGTGCTACAAAATATCTTTCTGGCCATTCAGATGTATTAGCTGGATTAATTACAGTGAAAAAACCAGATTTATATGAAAAATTGAAATATATTCAAAATGCAACTGGAGGAATCTTATCTCCTTTTGATTCTTGGTTAACGATAAGAGGTTGTCAAACTTTGTATTTACGTGTGAAAAAACAATCTGAAAATGCATTTAGAGTCGCCTATTTTTTATTAGAGAAAAAAAAGAAAACCTGTATCGATAAAATTTATTATCCTGGATTATCATCTCATAAAAATCATTCTGTCGCAGTGAAACAACAACGATATTTTGGAGCTATAGTTTCTTTTAGTTTAAAAAATGACACTATAGAATCTGCAAAAAAGGTTGTCACATCTACCAAATTATTCAAATTAGCAGAAAGTTTGGGAGGGACAAAAAGTTTAATTTGTCATCCAGCCACTATGACACATAAATCTACTCCTTTAGAAATCAGAAAAAATGCAGGAATTCAAGATTCACTTATTCGTTTGTCTTTTGGAATAGAAAATGTAGAAGATCTTATAGAGGATATAGATCAAGCATTAACATAATTTATCATCATGTAATGAAATTCCTACGTGAGATAATTCTTTTCGAATTCTATCCGAAAGTATCCAATTTCTTCTTTTTCTTTCTTCTATACGAAATTTTATCAATCTTTCAATAAGTACTTTGAACTTTTTAGAAGTTTCATACGAAGAATTTTTTTCTAATGATAATGTTTGAAGACCAAGAATATCAAAGATAAAATGATTCATGTATTTGTTCCACAAATTGATATCCGAACACCCCATGTTATTAATCACAGAAGAAGAATTATTCACAATGTGAGATGCTTTGAATAAAAAAGAAATTAACAAAGGAATATTAAAATCATCATTTATAGCGTTATAACAATCTTTTATCCATTGAATAATATTGAAAGTTGACGAATAATAATGATTTGTTTTTGTTTTTTCCTTAGTAGAAAAATGTTTCAATTTTTCAATTGCATTCATTAAACGATAATATCCTTTTTCAGCATTTATAAGTCCTTGATACGAAAAATTTAAAAGACTACGATAATGAGATTGTAAAATAAAAAATCGAATGATTGTAGGATGAAAAGATTTATTATAAATAATTATATCTTTTAATCCTAAAAAATTTCCCGTGGATTTGCTCATTTTTTTTCCATTAAAAGTAAGCATATTTGTGTGCATCCAATAATGTGCAAGATTTTTATTTTCATAAATCCCTATGGCTTGAGCTAATTCACATTCATGATGTGGAAATTTTAGATCTATTCCTCCACCATGAATATCAAAAATTTCTCCTAAATATTTTGTACTCATAGTTGTACATTCGATATGCCACCCTGGAAATCCTTTTCCCCATGGAGAATTCCAATTCATAATATGATTATCATTGGCTCTCTTCCAAAGAGAAAAATCTTGAAAACAACGTTTTTCTACAACAACAGAAGAGTTGTTTTTTAATTTTTGATTAAACAGTTTATCTATTTTATTATGACTAAGTTTTCCGTAAGAAGAAAATTTTTTATTATATTTTTTTATATCAAAATAAACAGAACCGTTTTTTTCGTATGCTAATTTTTTTTTGATTAATTCTTGAATTATATCTATTTGTTCTATAATATGACCGGTAGCTGTTGGTTCAATACTAGGAGGTAAAGTATTGAAAATATTTAGTATTTTATGAAAAGAGATAGTATATTTTTGAACAATTTCCATAGGCTCAAGTCCTTCTATACGAGATTTTTTAGAAATTTTGTCTTCTCCATCATCTCTTTCATTTTCTAAATGTCCTACATCCGTGATATTTCTAACATAACGAACTTTGTATCCTAAATGTTTAAAATAACGAAAAACTAAATCAAATGAGATGAAAGTTCGACAATTTCCTAAATGAATATCGTGATAAACTGTAGGGCCACAAACATAAATTCCAACATATTTTTTATTAATAGGCTGAAATAATTCTTTTTTTCCTGTCAAAGAATTATATATTTTTATGTGATTTCGTATATAATTTTTGTCTTCTATATTCATCATATTCATTATTTTTGTTTATTAAGGGATTCCAATATAATGGAAAAATTCCCTTCTAATTTCCGGATTATTTTTAAAGGAACCTATTAATTCAGTAGTAATGGTACTACTTTCTATATCTCTAATTCCACGTGAATTTACACATAAATGTTTTGCATCTATGACACAAGCAACATCTTTTGTTTCTAGGATCTCTTGTAAGGATTTTACAATTTGCATCGTTAAACGTTCTTGAACTTGTGGTCTTTTTGCGTAGTAATTTACAATTCTATTAATTTTGGAAAGCCCGACGACTTTTCCATTAGAAATATAACCAACATGAGCTTTTCCAACAATAGGAAGAAAATGATGTTCGCAAGTAGAATAAACTGTAATATTTTTTTCTATTAGCATTTGGTTATACTTATATTTATTTTCAAATGTGGATGATTTAGGAGTTGTATTTGGATTCAGTCCGCTAAATATTTCTTTTATAAACATCTTTGCTACACGTCTTGGAGTACTTTTTAAACTATCATCATTCATATCTAATCCTAGGATTTTCATAATATGAAAGAAATGTTTTTCTATTTTATCTATTTTTTCTTCATCGCTCATATAAAAAGCATCATTCCGTAATGGAGTTTCGTGATTCACTGAATCAATTTTTTTATTATTTTGTTTTTCCATCATAATAAATCAACTTAATTCATGATAGATAATAAACAAAGGTACGAAAACGATTTCCTATAGATTATTTGTATTCTAATTCTACTTTTTTTATAACTCTGTATCTTTTTTTTAAGAAAAGAAATAGGAATAGAGTTGAAGAAATAATAAATAAGGAAGAAAAATCAATTTTTTATTTTTTTCTTAATATTCATAGGAATTTTGCAAACGGGAATAGGAATCATTTTATGATTATTTTTTTGATGTAATATTTGATATTTTTTAAAAACTTCATATTCTCTTCCTTTGAACAAACTAATATGTTTTGATTTTTTTTTTGACATTTTCATAGCCCATTCTAATTCTTCATAGGAAGCTTCTAATTGTTCTTCATCCGATCTTTGATCCTCCCATAATCCATCTGTGGGTTTTGCTTTTTGAATACAATCAAGAATATTGAATTCTTTAGCTATAGAACGTATTTCACTTTTAGTTAAATCAGCTATTGGATGAAGATCCACTCCTCCATCTCCATATTTTGTAAAGAATCCAACTCCAAAATCCTCTATTTTATTTCCAGTTCCTACAACTAGATAGTTTTTTATATTTGCATAATAATATAGAGTCATCATACGTATCCTAGATTTTATATTTGCTAAAGCTAAATCTTTATTTTTTTTCATTTTCTTATTAACATGAACTGTATGACAAAAAGAAGTAAATAAAGAAGATAAATCTATTTTTAAAGGATAAACATTTATGAATCTGGATGTTAAAAAATTAATATGTTTTTGAGATAGTAAGTTTTTTTTTTTTTCTAAGATAGGCATTTCTAATGCAATAGTAGGATATTTAGTCATGGCGACTAACATGGATGTTACTGCAGAATCTATTCCTCCAGAAATTCCAATGATAAACCCATTTAATTGAGATTTTTTTATGTATTTTTTTATCCAATAGACGATATATTCAATTACTTGTTTTGTATTTATCATTATTTTTTTGATCTACTTTTTTATTTTCTTTTGATTATATTTTAAGAATAAGAAAAAAATTAGAATTAAAGAAAAAAATTGTAAAATTAATCAAATGTCCTTAATTCTTAATTTGGAAACTTCTACAAAAAATTGTTCAGTAAGTATAGCAAAAAACGGAATATGTCTGATTTCTATAGAAGAAAATTCGGATAAATTCCTTCATTCTGAAAAACTGCATACATTTATACAGTATGCGATTACAATTTCGAAAATTGATTTCAATAATTTAGAATCAATTTGTGTGAGTCAAGGACCAGGATCGTATACTTCTTTAAGAATAGGGATCTCTGCAGCTAAAGGTTTGTGTTGTTCTTTAGGGATCCCATTATTATCAGTAGATACATTAACTATTATGGTTCAAAAAATTAATCATATCCAAGATGAAGATGGATTTTTAATCCCCATGATACATGCGAAATCAGATTTTGTTTATACTTCATTATTTAATCAATCTAAAAAGATGCTATGTCCTATTTCTATAAAAAAATTAGGAGATAATTTTTTTCAATCTATTACAAAAAATAGAAAAGTATATTTTTTTGGAAATGTTGGGTTTTCAGAAAAAAAAATTTTCTTCAAAAATTTTCGTTTTATTTCTCAGATTAATCCATCTGCAATGGAAATGTCTTTTCTTTCTTATGTTAAATTTTGTAACAAAGAATTCAATAAAATTGAAACATTTAGACCTTTTTATTTATAAAACAATTTAATATATAGAGGAGTCTCTTTTATTCCTTTTTATTCTTTGAATAAGGATCAACAGAAAAAAATGGTTATTAGATTATGATTATTATTACAAACTTAATTTTTTTTGATAGCGTTTTTTTTTAAAGAAACATAAAGAAATTAGATGATAAATAAGTAAAATTTTTCAAAAAAAAAGGATGTATGATAAAAATTAGATATAGAAATCTATTACCATTTATAACTCCAGTTTTATTTCTGTATATCATGATATCTTTAGGATGGAAAACTTCCATAAATCCTTTTTTCAATTCAGTAATACTTATTGGTATAGTATTATTATTAAGTCTTTTACATTTATTTATTCTTTTTAAAAAAAACCTTAATAAGGGATATCAATCTATGATTTTTTTATCCTTTTTAATTTTGATGATTTCTCTTATTTTTTCTTTTTTTCAAATTTTTTGTAGAAATGAAAAAATTGCAGATATCAAAATTTCCTTGTTTATTAGTCTCATTTTATATATACTCATCTGCATTACATATTTCATGCGAATTGTGTACGTTAAAATACATAATCCTGCTTTTATTTTTATTACGAGTTTTGTCCTTTTATCTTTTTTGGGATCTGTATTACTAATGCTTCCAGCATCTACAGTAAAAGGAATATCCTTCGTAGATGCTTTTTTTACTTCTACAAGTGCCGTTTGTGTTACTGGATTAGTCGTATTAGATACAGCAAAAGATTTTACTTATTTAGGAAAAATAATTATACTTACTTTAGTGGAACTTGGAGGTTTAGGAATTTTAACTATTACTTCTTTTTTTAGTTATTTTTTTAGGGATGGATTTTCTTTCAGAGAAGGGATTTATATTAGTAATTTTTTAAATAAAAAAACCACAAATAATGTTCTTAGTTTGGCAGTAAAAGTGGTTATGTTTACTTTAATAGTAGAAATTATAGGAGCTTTATTAATTTATTTTTCCATTAATAGAGATAGAATGAAATTAGAAAATCCATTGTTTTTTTCTATTTTTCATTCTGTATCAGCTTTTTGTAATAGTGGATTTTCCACCCTTAGTCAAGGTCTTTATTCCGAATCTGTGAGGTTTAATTATTGGTTACAGTTTATCATTGCCTGTTTATTAATATTGGGAGGAATAGGATTTGATATTTTATTTAATTTTTTTACATATATATGGTTAACATTGAAAAAATTTTTTTATAAAATTTTTAAAGACGAATATTTTAGATATCCTGTCCATATTGTCACGTTAAATACAAAAATTGTTGTATTTACAACGTGTTTTTTTCTTTTTTTAGGAACTCTTTTTTATTATATTAGTGAATACCATTGTTCTCTTTCAGAACATACTTCTTTTATAGGAAAATGGGTTGTATCATTTTTTTCTTCTGCAACATCTAGAACAGCAGGGTTTCAAGTATTAGATATGAAAGAATTAGCTCCAGTCACTATTTTATTTACTATTTTTTTAATGTGGATTGGGGCTTCTCCAGCTTCTACAGGTGGTGGAATAAAAACAAGTACTTTTGCATTGGCATTAATGAATATTATTTCTTTATCTAGAGGAAAATCTAGATTAGAGATTCAAAGAAAAGAAATTTCTTCGGAATCTATTAAACTAGCTTTTTCTATTATAATGTTATCCATTATTGTAATATATATTAGTATTTTGATTATTCTATGTTTGGATCCTAAACAGGATATTTTATCCATTTCTTTTGAAGTTTTTTCTGCATTTTCAACAGCAGGATTATCTTTAGGAATTACTTCCAATTTATCTATTGGAAGTAAATTAGTTTTAATCATCCTAATGTTTTTAGGAAGAATAGGTGTTTTCAATATTATGTTAGGATTATTAAAAAATAGAATTAGGACTCATGATTATTATTATAGATATCCTAAAGGATATATTCTCATCAGTTAATTTAGAGAAGAATTACTACGACTTACTTACCTTTGTGTTAAATTAATTTTATTTTTTTATGATTAATGTCTTTTGATAAAATAATAATGAAATGATTTGACTATTATTTAAATTCATAAAAATGAAAATTATAATTATTGGACTAGGAAATTTTGGAAGATCTTTAGCTCTTCATTTGACAGATAATGGTCATGAAGTTTTCGGTGTAGATCATAAGATGGAAAAAGTTGATTTGTTAAAAGATCATATAGCTAATGTCGTCTGTATGGATGCAAATAATGAATACGCATATAAAGTTTTACCAATCCAACAAGCGGATCTAGGAATTGTAGCTATTGGAGAAAATGAAGGTTCTTCTATAGTAACTACGGCTATACTGAAAAAATATAAACATCTTAAAATAGTGAGTCGATCATTATCTAAAATACATGATACAATACTAGAAGCAATGGGAATTAATAATGTTGTTCATCCAGAACAAGATGCCGCTTTTCGATTAACTAAACAAATCTCTTTTAATTATGCTTTAGATTATTTTAGAGTGGATCATAAACATTCCATTGCAGAAGTTTTTTCCCCACATTCTTTTAATGGAAAATCTGTGAAAAGTCTCAATTTAACACAAAAATATTCTGTTTCTTTAATTACTGTCATAAGAGATCTTAAAAATCCTATGTCTTCTAAGAAAAATCCTACCAGAAAAGTGATAGGGTTAGTTACTGGAGATACTATTTTACAAAAAGGAGACATTTTAACTCTTTTTGGATCCAATAAATCTATAATGAATTTTGTAAAAAAAAGATAAAGATGCCAATACTACTCACATATAAGGATATTTGTAGTTTTTACTTTCTTGAAAAAAAGGATTTCCAATAAAACTAAATTCTTTTTTATTCAAATTTATAAATAAAATATAACTAAAAATAGATCCTACTAATAACAAAGATCCAATTTCATATAATCCAAATTTTGGATACGATAATTTGACATCAGGAGCTATCAAACTGTATATATCTATATAATGTCCAATAAGTAAGATACAAGTCACTATAAAAACTATTTTTGGATTTGTTTTGCTTTTACTACTCATCAAACCAAAAAAAGGAACTAAAAAATTTGGAATTATCATCCATAAATGAACAGAATGATATATTTCTTCTCTCTTTATAAAATAAAAAATTTCTTCTGGAATATTTCCATACCAATATAATAAAAATTGTGAAAACCAAAAATACGTCCATAATAAACTAGTAGAAAAAAGATATTTGCTTAAATCATGTAAATGATTTTCGTTAAAAAAAGGAAAATATCCTTTTTTTTTGAGATAAATAGATATTATTGTAATACTTCCAATTCCTGTTACTATATAAGTGCTTAAAACATACCAGCTAAATAAAGTGCTAAACCAATGAGGATTTAAGGACATAATCCAATCCCATCCCATGAGAATAGATGTTATAGAAAAAAAAATAATAAAAATAACAGAGAGTCTATTTAATTGTTTATAAAATATTAAGGAACGTGTCACATTTAACATATGAGATATTTTTTTGATTCTAAAATAAAAAAAACTCCATCCTGCTATATAAATGATACTTCTTATTAAGAAAAAAGGAATATTAAGAAATAATTTTTTATTGGCAATAATTTTGTCATATTTGAATGAAGTAGGATTATTATTCTCTAAAGAAAGATCCATCCAATGAAATAAATGAATAAATCCCATAGCGTTTAAGAATAAAATGATTAATATCATTAATCCACCATATGGAAGGAAAGAAGACACCCCCTCCATGACAGGATGAATGACAATAGACCATCCTGATTTTGATATATTTTGTATGCATAAAAAAAATAATGAACCTAGAGAAATAGTGGTAAAATAAAAAAAACCTATATATAGACTCATCCAAGGTTGATTTTCTTTTTTATCATATTTTTTATGAATAGAGAATGTTTTTTTTTCATTAAAAAAATTATTCATTGAAAATGATATTTTTTCAATAAAAAGAAAAAATAAACCTGTGAACATTATTATGAAAATAATTTTCTTCAATTTTTTAGAAAATTGATACATTTTTTTTACTATTTATTTTTTAAATACATTACATATTCTGCGACTTTCCATCTGTCAATTTCATTTAATTGAGAAGCATAAGAACTCATGTTATTTTTTCCATATGTAACAACATGATAAACACTTCCAATAGTTATATCTCTATCCTTATAACTAGGAATTCCTAATATTTTTTCATTTTTTACCAAAAAACCTTGTCCATCTCCATTATTTCCATGACAAATGGAACAGTTTATTTGATAGATATTTTTTCCATCTTCTAGAATTATTTTATTTGTTTTGTTTTTATTTTGAATCTTTTGATTCTCCTTTTTTTGTAAAGGATATCTCACAATTTTTTTAGAATCATTATATCCTTCATTTGTATTCGGAATATTATAAGAAAAAAATCCATAAGAATTTCTTGGAACAGTTCCTTTCACTGGTAAAAGTGAAGATCCTTTTTTTCCTAAAAAAAAAGGAAGTTGAATAACTTTAGTAGGTTTTTTATAATCGGGATATGGATCTGAATAAGGTTCATAAGCGTCCGAATAGTACATATCTGGCATGTACACTCTATTGGGCTTAGATTTATCAAACCAACAGGAATTTAACATCATAATGATAATGATTGTTATTAAATCAATGATTACAACATAAAAATATTTTATGATCATAATTGATTTGAATTCATTTTCATTTTTTTTATGTTGACTTCCATAGCCCCATTTTTTTTTAATAAACTCATTAATTTTTTGTTTTCAGTATTCTTTTTTGTTGTATGAATTTCTATTAAAAACATATTATTAGTAGTTCTTGGGTCAGGATTTTTTGGAATAAATCCTGGAAATAATCTACATTGAATAAGATAAGTAATACACATGAAATGTGCAGAAAAAAAAATGGATAATTCAAATATAACAGGGACAAAAGAAGGAATATTTCTAATCCAAGAAAAAGAAGGTTTTCCTCCAATATTTTGTGGCCAATCCCAAATCATGGTATACCAAGTAAGGACACTCCCTGTCAAAAATCCTAATAATCCATATATAAAAGAGAAAAAAGATAGATGTGTTTTTTTCAATTCAAGTACATCGTTCAAATGATGAATTGGAAATGGAGAATAGATTTCATGTATATTGATTCCATTTTTTTTAAGAATTTTTATACTATTTATCATTAAATCATCCCTATCATATAATGCATGAATATGTTGTATAAAATCCATATTGATTCATTTTTTTATTAATTAATTAGTAGATACAAAATCTTTGTTAGAAGATTTCAATATCGTTTTCAATTCTGACTGAGAAATTACTGGAAATACACGGATATATAATAAATAAAGAATGAAAAAAAAACCAATTGTTCCTATAAATATCCCAACATCTACAAATGATGGAAGAAATCCAGTCCAAGAAGAAGGGATATAATCCCGACTTAAATTCAATACAATAATGTCAAATCTTTCAAACCACATTCCAATATTTATAAAAATTGCTATAAGATAAGACCAAAAGAAACTTCTTCTTACAGATTTTATCCATAAAAATTGTGGAATAATTACATTACAAAGAATTAAAGTCCAAAAAGCCCACCAAAATGGACCTGTAGCTGCTTTGATAGAAAAATAAGTATATTCCTCGAAAGGATTGCTTGAGTACCATGAAAGAATAAATTCAGAAAGATAAGCTAAAAAAACGATTCCTCCTGTTAACAAAATGATCATATTCATATATTCAATATGATTTCTCGTAATATAACTTTCTAAAGAAAGAACTTTTCGTGTTACACCTAATAAAGTTTGTACCATTGCAAATCCTGAAAAGATAGCTCCAGCTACAAAATAAGGAGGAAATATAGTGCTATGCCACCCCTTGATGACAGAGGTAGAAAAATCAAAAGAAACAATTGTGTGTACTGAAAAAACTAATGGAGTACATAACCCAGCTAAAATTAAAGAAATTTCTTCAAATCTTTTCCAATCTTTAGATGTACCTCCCCATCCAAAACTAAGGATGCTATAGATTTTTTTTTGAATGGGATCTGTCACTCTATCTCGTATCATAGCAAAATCTGGAATTAATCCCATAAACCAGAAAACAGTTGATACAGAAAAATAAGTACTAATGGCAAATACATCCCATAAAAGGGGAGAATTAAAATTGGGCCATAAACTTCCAAATTGGTTAGGAATAGGTAATACCCAGTGAGCGTTCCATGGTCTTCCCATATGAATAATAGGAAATAATCCAGCTTGAATTACCGCAAAAATGGTCATAGCTTCAGCTGATCTATTAATAGATAAACGCCATTTTTGTCTAAATAACAATAAAACGGCTGAAATTAAAGTTCCAGCATGACCAATTCCAACCCACCAAACAAAATTAGTGATATCCCAAGCCCAATTGATAGTTCTATTTAATCCCCAAACCCCTATTCCTGTTCCTAAGGTATAAATAATACATCCTAATCCCCATAAAAAAGCTAAAATAGAAATGAAAAATGCCATCCACCATAAATTTCCAGCTTTTTTTTCTATAGGTTTTAAAATATCATCTGTGATGTTTTGATATGTTTTTTTTCCGATAATTAATGGATCTCTTATAGAAGATTCATAGTTACTTGGCATAATTTTTCCTCCTATTTCAAATTTTTATTTCTAATTTTTAATTGATAAGAAACATTTGGACGTATTCCTATAAAATCAAGAAGTTTATAGGATCTTGAATCTTTGATTTTTCTTGAAATGTGACTGTTTTTATTATTAATATCTCCAAAAACAATTGCATCGGTAGGACAAGAAATACTACAAGCGGTTTCAAATTCTTCATCTTTTATCTTTCTATTTTCTTTTTTTGCTATTCCTATAGTGTATTGTGTTCTTTGTATGCACAAGGAACATTTTTCCATAACTCCTCTGGTTCTTACAACGACATCTGGATTAAGAGACATTTTTCCTAGGGTATTATTCATGTTGAAATCAAATTTATGATTATTTGCATAGTCGAACCAATTAAAACGTCTTACTTTATAAGGACAATTATTTGCACAATAACGTGTTCCTACACAACGATTATAGGCCATCATATTTTGACCTTGTTCTCCGTGTACTGTTGCCCCTACTGGACACACAGTTTCACAAGGAGCATAATCACAATGTTGACACAGGATAGGTTGAAAAGATACCTTTTCAGAAGAAGAATAATATCTATCAACACGTATCCAATGCATATCTCTAGACTTTCTTATCTCTTCCTTTCCAACAACAGGAACATTATTTTCCGAATGACATGATATAACGCAAGATCCACATCCAATACAAGCATTTAAATCTATAGATAAATTAAAATGATGTCCTTTTTTTTCTTTTTCATGACTTTTATCCTCCCAAATGGAAATTTGGTTTGGGGAGATCATTCCTTTGTGAGTGGAAATTTTTTCTTGTTCATTCCAAAATTCTATAGGTTTTTTTAAAAAAGTTTCTAAATCTGTTTCTTTTGCTAAATTCCTTCCTACGGTGGTGTTTTGTAATTGTACACAAGCAAATTTATGTATTTTATTTACTTTTTTGATTTGTATATTTCGTTGTACTAAATCAAAATTTTCGTAAACGATATAAGCATTTTTTCCATTATTATGACTACAACATATTTTAGAGAATTTTTCTATTTGTCCATATCCAAAAGCTAATCCTACAGATCCTATAGCTTGTCCAGGTTGAATATAAATAGGTAGGTCTTTAATTAGTGTTTTGTTATTTTTTATTAAATCAACACAATTTCCATTCATAGCTCCACTCCCTGTATACCAATTTTCTAATCCTATTTTTTTTGCATCATCAGAGGATATAGTTAAATAATTATCCCAAGTAGCTCGTGTGATAGGATCTGGAAGTTCTTGTAACCAAGGATTATTATATTGATGTCCATCTCCCATACTTGTTTTTGTGTATAATCTAAGTTCAAAATATTTTTCTAATTTTTTTTCATAGTTTGTTAATTTTTTATCACCATAATTATAATAATTATTGGATGTGGATGTCTTTTTGAAAGTTATATTTTCTTTTATTTCTATAACTCCATGAAACAAAGCTTCATTAAAAGAGGAAACATTTGATTTTGGAATGATTTCTTGTTCCCAAGTTTTTTTTAAATAATCGTAATAATTTTTTTCTTGAATTTTTCCCCAAATGATTAAGGATTCTTGAAATTGTCTTGTATTGAAAATACGTTGAATTGCAGGTTGAATAAGGGTATAAACTCCTGTGACAGGATGAGTATCTCCCCAACTTTCAAGCCAATGAGGAATAGAGGCTAAAACATTTATCACTTCATTAGTTTCATCTTTTTTCATAGAAAAAGAAACAGTAAGAGGAATCTTTTTTAAGAGTTTTTTTACTTTATTATTATCAGGAAATGGAAGACTATAGATAGGGTTTGTATTATGAATGAAGAGAGCTCCTACTTTATCTTTTTCTAGATCTTCTATAAATTTTTTGAATTTTTCATCATTGCTTTCTTTTGAGAAAAAAAATTTTTCTTGTAAAGCATTACTGTTGATTTTTTGATTTATCAAAAGAGATTGAATATAAGATTCTTTATCTCCATCTGCAAAAATAACACTTTTTGATCCTTTCTTTTTTATTAAGAAGGCTATTTTTTTAACATATTCGTCATTAGATTCTATTCCTAAAAAAAGCTGTTGATAGACTTCAAATAACATTTTTTTTATCTCGGAAGGCTTTTTTGAAATACGAATATCTGCATTTGCTCCAGATAATGTCATATTACTTTCTATTTGAATATGTTTCATCATATATTTATCTGGTATTCTAGCTTTTGCATAAGCTCTTCCCATATTTTCTGGACACCAATCTCCCAAAAAATCAGCATCAAAAGATACTATTAATTCTATTTTTGATAAATCAAAAACTGGAAATCCGCGATATCCAAGGATCTCTTCAGTAGCATCTAAAGCTTTAGAATATGAAATCGCATCATAAGTAATCCATTGAGTGGTAGGATACATTTTTGTAAAATCCTGAATTAATTTTTTTGTAGAAAAACTTGGAAAAGAAGATGAAAGAAAAACAATCTCTTTTTTTAAGAGAGATATTTTTTTTAAATGTTGAATGACATAATCATCTACTTGATTCCAAGAACATTTTTTTCCATTAATAAATGGACTTTTTAATCTTTCTTCATCATAAAGAGATAAAATTGAAGATTGTATTCTAGACGATGTTGTATTAAAATATTTTGACGTTAAATTAGGTTCTATTTTAATAGGACGTCCTTCTCTAGTTTTCACTAATACACTTCCCATATCAAAAGAATCTATCATAGTAGATGCGTAATAGTTAGGAATTCCTGGAGTGATAGCATCTGGCTTAACTATATAAGGAATAGATTTAATGACTGGTCCTTTACATGCTGCTAAAGTTACAGAAGCTGTACTAAACCCGATCCATTTTAGAAAATCACGTCTAGACGTTTTTTTTTGTAAAAAAACTTTAACTGGAATTTCTCCTCTATTATCAACAGAATCAGAAGCATCGGTACTACTACAACAAATAATATTTTGATTTGATTTCATAATAATAATAAAATAAAAAAAACTAAGGTATCTTCTATTTTTTTTCTAATATTTTTCACTACTATACGTAATTAGTAAAAAAAAATAGCTGTTTATTTAATAACTAAAAATAATATTTTAATTAACATAGAACAAAATAATAAGTAAAGAAGAATAATTAAGGAATTAAGAACGTTTTAATTTTAATAGTGGCATTTTGCACATTCTGTTCCTCCAATCATATCTATAGTTGTTTTTTTTTCTTGTTTAATGAAATTTGGAAAATGTTCAATATAGTATTGATTATTAGTATCTATTTCTGTTTTTCTATGACAAGAAATACACCATTCCATAGTAAAATCATTAGACATTTCTACTTGATCCATATTTTGAACTTCACCATGACAAGCATTACAAACTAAATCTACTTTTTTTGATTTTTTTATCATTTTTTTTCCAGTTATTATATGTTGAGAATGATCAAAATGAACAAAATCTGGCATATTGTGGATTCGAATCCATTGAATAGAATGAGTTTTTTCCGAGTATTCTCTTTTTTCTGGATTCCAACCTACTGAGTGATATATTTTTTGTATTTCTTGATTATATTCCTCTCTGCTTTTTCCTTTTTCAAGATAATCTCCTTTGTATTCATTAATAGTAATATGGCAATTCATGCAAATATTTGTTGAAGGAATTCCAGAGACTTTGCTGTATTTAGCAGTAGAATGACAATATTGACAATCAATCCCATTAATTCCAGAATGAATTTTATGAGAAAAATAAATAGGTTGTTCTGGTTTATATCCTTTATTGATATCTATTTTCATTAAAAAATTCCATATCTCATATCCACCCAATATGAAAAAAAATACAAGAAAACAACATGAGAGTATCTTTTTTTTTTCTAAAAATTTATTAGATAAAAAAAGGTAACTAACTCTTAAAAAATTCTTTTTCTTTTCTTCTTGTTGTTTTTTTTGAAAAATGGTATTATTTTCACTTAATAATTTGGTTAAAATTTTAATTCTATATAGTATCCAAAGGAGAATAATAGATAAAATACTAAATCCAAAAACAATGATCTTAGTTAAAAATTGTGGGGAGGTTTCTATTTCATTATGTTTTCCATTATTATTTTGTATTTCTGAATTTTCTTTTTTTTTTGTTGTAGTCTTTATTGGATTTTTAATAAAAAATAAAATATCATCTATTTGTTGTTCGGATAGTTGTGGAAATGAATTCATTTCTGTATTTCCATATTCTTTATAAATGGCTATCGCTTCTTTATCTCCACTTTTTCTTAGAGATTTATTGTCTACAATCCATTTATGCAACCATTCTCTACTTCTTCTTTCTGCGACTCCAGATAAAGCTGGTCCTATCATTTTTTTTTCTAAATCTATGGAATGGCAAGCTGTGCAATTTTTTTTGAACAGTTCCGATCCTCTTTCAGCATTTCCTTCTATATTTTTTGTTTCTATTTTTAAAAAAGAAAACAAAAATAAAAGGATATATAAAAAATTTCTCATTCTCATAATGAACAAATCAATTCATAATTTTTTTACGAAACAAAAATAAAATAAAAAAATCCCATTTTTCGGATAAAAAAATTCGTCATTTTCTTTTTCTAATCTTTAACTTTGTTGTTTTATTTTTTAAAATTGCATTCATGCATGAATAGAAATAGAATTTATTTCTTAATAACAATCATAACAATAATAATGTTAAATTCTAATCATTTAAAAGCCAATCCAACAACTAAAGTTAGATTTTTTGAAGAAACACTATCAAATGGATTACATGTTATTTTACATCAAGATAACACGAATCCTTTAGTTTCTGTTTCTGTTTTATATCATGTAGGAACAAAAAATGAATCTCCCGGAAAATCCGGATTTGCTCATTTTTTTGAACATCTTATGTTTGAAGGATCTAAAAATGTTAAAAAAGGAGAATTTTTTAAGTATATAGCATCTAATGGAGGAAAAAATAATGCTTATACAAATTATGATGAAACTTGTTATTATGAAATTTTACCATCTGATCGTCTTCCTTTAGCATTATGGTTGGAGTCTGAAAGAATGTTTCATGCAAAAGTAGATCAAGAAAGTATTAACATTCAAAGAGAAGTCGTCAAAGAAGAAAGAAAAATGCGAATAGAAAATCAACCATTTGCAATAGCAATTTCAGAAATTATTCCTTCTTTGTTATTTAAGAAACATCCTTATCAATATCCAATTATTGGTTTTGAAAAAGATTTAAATGCATCTACAAAAGAAGATTACAATAAATTTTATGAAACCTATTATGTTCCAAATAATGCAATTTTGGTGGTAGCAGGAGATTTTGATATGAATGAAGCAAGAAATCTGATAAATCAATATTTTTCTTCTATCCCAAAAGGAAAAATAAACTTTCATATGAAGAGAATAGAAGAGGATCCCATCAATCAAGAAATATTTTCTACATATGTAGATAAGAATACTAAAGTTCCAGGAATTTTTTTATCATATAGAGTTCCAAAAATCATAGAGAAAGATTCTTATGTATTAAAAATTATAGATCATGTTCTTTCTTCAGGAGAAAGTTCTCGTATAATGAAGAATGTGGTAAATCAAAAGCAAATGGCTTCTTATGCAGGATCTTTTTTAGATTCTATGGAAGATTATGGAACTTTTACTATATATGGGGTCATAAATCCTGGTGTCACTTTAGATCAATTAACTAAAGTTATAGATGAAGAAATTGAAATTTTAAAAGAAAAAGGGATCACTCAGTATGAACTTGAAAAACAAAGAAATTATTTTTCTAAAAAATTTCTTTTTAAAAATTATTCTATGAGTGGAATAGCAGACAATTTAGCTCATTATTCTTTATACTATAAAAATACAGATTTAATCAATACAGATATTGAAAAATATCTTGAAATATCTGTAGAAGATATTAAAAGAGTTGCTAATAAATATTTAAATAAAAATTGTAGAGTCCGTTTATATAATGTTCCATCTAATAATTAAATTTTTAAAGAATATTATTATTATTCTTATAATTTTTAGTAATATGTTTGCTCAAACAGTTGACCGTAGTATTCCCCCAAAATCTTTAAAAAAAAAGATTACCATTAATCTTGAAAAACCCAAATTATTTCAAATGAAAAATGGGTTAAAAGTTTTAATTGTAGAAAATCATAAGCTTCCTTTAGTTAGAATTGGATTAGAGTTGGATTGTCCTCCTTTTTTAGAAAAGAATAAAGCTGGAATAAGAAAAATTTTTGGTCAAATGCTTCGTTCTGGAACGAAAAATTATTCTAAAGAGGAATTAGATGAATCTATAGATTATATTGGAACTACTTTATATACTTCTTTTTCAGGAATATCTATTTCTACTTTAAAAAAGCATTTAGATCAATCTATTGCTATTATGAGCGATATTGTAATGAATAGTAAATTTGAAAATTTCAAAGAATTAGAAAAAATAGTCAAACAAAGAATTATAGATATTAATCTTTCTGAAAAAGATCCAGATGCTATTTTACATAGAGTTAAAAATGTTTTATATTTCGGAATAAACCATCCTTATGGAGAATATGAAACATATAACACTATAAAAAATATTACTCTTAATGATTTGAAAAAATTGTATCATAAATATTACATTCCAAATATTTCCTATTTATCCTTTGTAGGGGATGTTTCTTTACAAGAAGCAAAAAGATTATGTAATCGTTATTTTTCTCAATGGAAGAGAAAAAAAATTCATTTTAATCAACCAAAAAAAAAGATAAGTCAAGTAAAAATTCCGTACAAAATAGAAATAGATATAGTAGATATTCCATCTCTTACTCAATCTACAATTTGTTTTGGAGGTCCCGTAAATTTTAAGAAAAGTGATTCACTATATTTTCCTTCTCTTTTAGCAAATGGAATTTTAGGAGTAGGCCCTCAAAGCCGTTTGTTTTTAAAAATTAGAGAAAAAAATGCTTACACATATGGGGTTTATTCTATTTTAAAATCAGATAAATATATAGGGTATTTTTCTATTTATACTCAGGTAAGAAATGAAGTTACTGAGAAAGCGATTCAAGATATTCTAAAAGAAATTAGAAATATCACGGAAAGAAAAGTTTCTTTGGAGGAACTGAACATTAAGAAAAAAGAAATTAGCGGTCAGTTTCTTCTTGATTTAGAAGATCCAAACAGAATTAGTGATCTTTTTATTAGTGAAATAAAAAATAATCTTCCAAGTGGTTTTTATAAAAATTATTTGAAGAGTATAAAATCTGTGACTATTTCTAATATTTCTCAATCCAGTAGAAAATTTATTCCTGTAAAAAATGTAAGGATTTTAGTCATTGGTAAAGCTAGTGAAGTGTATCCTATTCTAAAGAAATTAGGTTATCCTATTCGTTTTTTTGATAAATTTGGAAAAAAATTAAATAGTATAAATCATAAATTATGAATGAAGATTTTTCCTCATTGGAGGATCGTATTATTTCTGTATTAAAAAGTATATATGATCCTGAAATACCGGTAGATATTTATGAACTTGGGTTGATTTATGATATACAAGTTTCTCGTAAAAAAGAGGTGAAAATAATCATGACTCTTACAACTCCAAATTGTCCAGTTGCTGAGAGTTTACTTATAGAAGTAAAAGAAAGAGTTCAATCCATAGAAGGAATTTTAAATGTAGATCTTGTTTTAACGTTTGATCCTCCTTGGAGTAGAGAATTTATGAGTGAAGAGGCACGTTTAGAACTGGGAATGTGATTATTTTTATTATGACATGAAATGAAAATGAAATATATAATTCAATTAATATATAATAAATAATATATGAGTATTTTTAGTTTGTTATTTTATGGATTATTAGTTCTTTTGGTTCTATCTTTTTTTTCTAGTTTTATTTTTACAATCAATCAACAAACAGCTGCTATTATTGAGAGACTTGGAAAATTTTATAGTATTCGTCAAGCTGGATTACATTTTAAAATTCCTATCATAGATAACATCGTTGGAAAGATGACATTAAAAATTCAACAATTAGATATTTTGGTAGATACAAAAACCAAAGATAATGTTTTTGTAAAAGTAAAAATTTCGGTACAATTTCAAGTTATTAAAGATAAAGTTTATGAAGCTTTTTATAAGTTGGATAATTCTAATTCCCAAATTACTTCTTATATATTTGATGTTGTCAGAGCTGAGGTTCCAAAAATGCGTTTAGATGATGTTTTTGAAAGAAAAGATCATATAGCTCTTGCTGTCAAGAGAGAATTAGAAGGTTCAATGTTAGATTATGGATATTCTATTATTAAAGCATTAGTAACAGATCTTGATCCTGATGAACAAGTAAAACAAGCTATGAATCGTATTAATACGGCAGAAAGAGAAAAAGTTGCTGCAGAATATAAAGCTGAAGCTGAAAGAATTAAAATTGTAGCTAAAGCTAAAGCTGAAGCTGAAAGCAAGAAATTGCAGGGAAAAGGAACAGCGGATCAACGAAGAGAAATAGCCAAAGGAATTTTGGAATCTGTAGAAGTATTAAATAATCTTGGAATCAATTCACAAGAAGCTTCCGCTTTAATTGTAGTAACTCAACATTATGATACTCTTCAATCTATAGGAGACAAGACTAATACTAATTTAATTTTATTGCCTAATTCTCCAGGAGCTGCTAGTGAAATGTTAAATAATATGATTACATCATTTAATATATCCAGTAGGATTGGAGAATCTATAAATTTAAAAAAAAAGAATGATGCGAATAATCAAAAATAATCATAAAATTAAAAAATTACATGGAAATAATAGGAAGAGTTAAAAAATTATTTGATACCCAAAAATTTGGAAGTGGATTTAGAAAAAGAGAAATGGTTCTAACTACGGAAGAGCCATATCCTCAAAATATATTAATAGAATTCATTCAAGATAAAGTAGATCTATTAGGATCTATAAGACTAGAAGATAAAATAAAAGTTTTTATAAATATTCGTGGAAGAGAATGGACAAATCCAGAAGGGGTAATTAAGTATTTTAATTCTATACAAGGATGGAAAATAGAGGAAATTCATCAACATTCTTTAGGATCTACAAAAAAAACATCTTCTCCTATATCTCCATCTTTATCATCTGATGATTTTGATGATTTACCTTTTTAGTTTAAGTTTAGTTTTTTTTCTATATCAAGGTTTATCAATTTTTGATAAATGATATCTTTTTTTAGATTCCATTTCTGAGAAGGAGAATATTCTTTTCCATAAAAAATGATTTGAAGATGTAATTTTTTCCAATTATTCATTTTTTTGAACACTATTTTAGCATCTTTTTCCGTTTGTTTTATATTTTTACCACTACTTAATCCCCAACGGATCATCATTCTATAAATATGAGTATCTATAGGAAATACACGTTTTTTTGATACAAAAGATAAAAAAACAGAAGCCGTTTTATGACCTACTCCTGGAAAAGATTCTAATTCAGAAATATTTTTTGGTATAATACCATGATATTTTTCCATTAAAAGAATGGATAAATCATAAATATTTTTAGATTTTTTGTTATAAAGCCCAACATGTTTGATTGAATTTTTAATGTCATTAATAGAATGTTGAATTACCTCTTGAGGGGTTTTCATTTTTTTAAACAAATGTTTCGTTATTTTGTTGACTTCCTTTTCCTTACTTCTTGCAGTCAGGAGGATAGCTACAAGTAAAGTGAATTCATTAATGTAATATAATGAACTAACAGGATTAGGATAAAGAAAATCTAAAGTTTCTATAATAATTTTTATTTTTTTTTCAACGTGATTCTTGAACATTAAACTACAATTTTTTTTGAATCAAAACTTCTATATCATCTTTTTTATCATTCATTTTCAATATAATCTCATCTCCTTTTTTCAAAGTTTCACTAATAATACATTCTGATATAGGATTTTTTATAAATTTTTCTATGATTCTTTTTAAAGGCCTAGCTCCATATTCTTTATCAAATCCCTTTTTTTTAATAAAATCTTTTACTTCCTGAAGGAAAATTACTTTGTATCCTAAATTAGATATGTGAAGTTTTACTTTTTCTAATTCTATATGAGTAATCTTAGATATATCTTCTTTTTTAAGAGAATTAAAAATGATAATGTCATCTATTCTATTTAAAAACTCTGGAGAAAAAGTTCGTTTTAAAGCATGTTCTAAAATATTTTTTATATAATTATTCGATTTTCTTGCTTGAGTATCAAAACCGATTCCTTTTCCAAATTCTTTTAATTGTTGTGTTCCTGTATTTGAAGTACAAATGATGACAGTATTTTTAAAGTTTATTTTTCTTCCAAGGCTATCTGTTACACTTCCGTAATCAAGTATCTGCAATAAAATATTAAAAACTTCATGGTGTGCTTTTTCAATTTCATCTAATAATATGACAGAATAAGGTTTACGACGTATAATTTCTGTCAATTGTCCTCCTTCTTCGTATCCTACATATCCAGGTGGAGCTCCTATTAATCTAGAAACAGAAAATTTTTCCATATATTCACTCATATCAATACGCACTAATGATTCTTCAGAATCAAATAGTTCTTTAGCAAATATTTTTGCCAAATAAGTTTTCCCTACTCCTGTTTGTCCTAAGAAAATAAAAGACCCTATAGGACTATTGGGATCTTTCAATCCGGTTCTATTTCTTTGAACTGCTTTTACAATTTTTTCTACGGCTTCATCTTGTCCTATAATTTTTTCTTTCAAAACATTTATCATTTTATTCAATTTTTTCATTTCCGCTTGAGCAATTCTATTCACAGGAATTCCACTCATCATAGAGATGACTTCTTCTACATTTTCTTCTGAAACAATTTCTTTATTTTGTTTGGAGGATTCTTCCCATGTTTTTTGAGCTTTTATTAATTGTTTTTCTATGCGTTTTTCTGTATCTCGTAATTTCGCAGCTTCTTCATATTTTTGACTTTTAACTACTTTAGATTTTTCTTCACGAATATTTTCCAATTCTTTTTCTAAAAAAATGACTTCTTTCGGAACTTTAATATTTTTAATATGCACACGAGATCCAGATTCATCTAATGCATCAATAGCTTTGTCTGGTAAATAACGATCCGTAATATATCGTGCAGTGAGATTCACACATGCTTTTATTGCTTCTTCTGTATAAATCACATTATGGTGACTTTCATATTTTCCTTTTATTTTTTTTAATATTTCAATAGTTTCTTTTTCTGAAGAAGGTTGCACTATGATTTTTTGAAATCTACGTTCTAATGCTCCATCTTTTTCAATATATTGTCTGTATTCATTTAATGTAGTGGCACCAATACATTGAATATCTCCTCTAGCTAAAGCAGGTTTAAATATGTTGGAAGCATCTAACGAACCTGTAGTCCCACCTGCTCCAATCATAGTATGAATTTCATCTATGAAAAGAATTAAATCTGAATTTTTTTCTGATTCATTTATAATTGCTTTTATTCTTTCTTCAAATTGCCCCCTATATTTAGTTCCAGCTACTAAACTTGCTAAATCTAATACGACTACTCTTTTATTATATAAAACTCTAGAAACTTTTTTTTGTACAATACGCAAAGCTAATCCCTCAGCAATAGCTGATTTTCCTACTCCAGGTTCTCCTATGAGGAGTGGATTATTCTTTTTTCTTCTACTTAATATTTGAGAGACACGTTCAACTTCTTTATCTCTACCAACTACAGGGTCTAATTTTCCTTCAATGGCTATAGCATTTAGATCTCTTCCAAAATTATCCAATACAGGTGTTTTACTTCTTATTGAAGTTCCTCCATATCCTGTACTACTACTACTACTACTACTCCTCCTACCCCCACTACTACTCCCTCCAGATTCATAGGAGGAAGTGGAACTATCATTTTCAATTTCTTCATCTGAATAAGAAGCGAAATACAAATTTCTTTTCCTATTGTTGAAAATAACAAATATTTGTTGTTTTTCATTTTTTAAAAAAAAGGATGAAAAATAATGAATCATAAATTCAAATCATTAATTGATAGAAAAAGATAAATGATATCTTTTATTTCTACAAATGAAATAAATCAATTATTTATTGATCAAACATCATCTTATGATGATGAAACCTTTAAATTTAATCGTTTAATTAATTTTTCTACACACTTGTTTTTTTTTGATAGAAAATCGTATTGTTCTTTTGAATTTTCTGATTCTTGGATCATTATTTTAAATTCTAAATATGGATTGTTAAATTTTTTTCTAAAATATCTAACAAAAGATGTTTGTATTAAAAGAAACTCACGAGTCGTTCCTAATTTGGAAGGAATCATCAGAAATATCCTCTTTTTAGAAGATGATATGTGAAATTGTGTTTTATTTGTCAATGAATTTAAATAAGTGGGATTAATTTTATCAGAAAATCTCTGTATAAAATTTTTCCAACTTTCTTGCAAGTATTGAATTTTTTTATTTTTTAATTTTTCACAAAAAAAAATTTTCTTCAAATTAATAGAATAATTTGATAATTGCATTAGATATATTTCTATTATTAATCTTGGATTTTTACTAAATATTAATTTGTTTTCCATTCTACAACCAATCATTAAAGCTTTCATTAAAAAAAAATAAGATATTTTTTCTGATTGTTGTATGTAAGATTGTATAATTGTTTGATTTTTTAATTTTAAAAGTAGTCTTGTTTCAGGATATTTAGATAATAACAAACCTCTAAGATGTTTGAGAAATCCATTTATAAAATGAATATAATGAATTTTATTTTTTAATATTTTATCTAATAAAATTAATACTTTATAAAAAGATTTTTCTTCTAAAAGAGAATCAATGATTTGAAAATAATAATTAGGATTCAAAATTCCAAGTTTTTCCATCACAAATTCCTTAGATATTTTTTTTTCTTCATGAATAGTTAATTTATCAAAAGTGTAAATGGCATCACTTAATGATCCATTGACATATTGAGAAATCACAAATAAAGCTTCATTTTCTATTTCTATATCTTCTTTTTCAGCTATCATTTTCAAATACAAATAAATGTTTTTTAAAGAAATAGATTTAAACTCATAAACTTGACAACGTGAAATGATAGAATCTAGCATTTTATTTTTTTCTGTTTCGCAGAAAATAAATAATACATGTAAAGGTAGTTTTTCTAACAATTTAAAAAAAACGTTAAAAAATTTTTGTGTAAAAAAATGTATATTATTGATAATAAATATTTTATATTTTCCTTTTTTTGGATAAAAACGAATTTGATGGATTATTTCATTAATATCTTCTACTGAATGTTTCAAAAAACCATTTATTTCAAATAAATTCAAGGATTGGTCTTCTCCTTCTGAAAAAAAATTTAATTCTTGAGACAAAAGACGCGCACATGTATTTTTTCCAACTCCTTTTGGACCAAGAAATAACAAAATTTGAGATAAACGATTTTTTATGATTGCTTTTCTTAAAGAAATTGTTATTTCTTTTTGTCCAATAACATCGTTCCATTTTAGGGGTCTATACTTTTTAGACAATACAATGGAAGAAAACATTTTTTTCATATTTTCTTTAAAATTTCTTTAATTTTACCCTCTGCTTTTTCTAAAGTATCAACGTAATAAATAGGTAATTTACTGGTTTTAATAATTTTTTTTGCCAAAATTTCATTTGTTCCTTGTAAACGAATAACCACTGGTATTTTTTTTTTGATATCAATATCATCGTCTGTATGATATGAATTCATAATCCCCTCTGCTACTGTATCACAACGAACAATTCCCCCAAAAATATTTATTAATATTGCTTTGACAGATTTATCATTTAAAATGATACGAAAAGCTTTTTCTACACGATTTTTATCAGCATCTCCACCTATATCTAGAAAATTTGCTGGATTTCCTCCACAACATTGAATCATATCCATAGTTGCCATAGCTAATCCAGCTCCATTAACCATACAACCAATATTTCCTTTCAATTTTAAAAAATTCAGTTTAGCTTCGAAAGCTTTTATTTCAATGGGATCTTCTTTTTTTTGATCACGCATTTCATCATAATATTTTTTATGACGAAATAAAGCGTTATCATCTAATACAATTTTTGTATCTACCGCTATAATTTGATTATCAAAAGTTTTAATTAAAGGATTGATTTCTAAAAGTAAGGCATCACAATCTAAATAAGCTTTGTAAAGAGAAATTACAAAATTTCTGAAATTATTCAAATCTGAAATTTTTATAATCTCTAAAAGAAAACCAATTCTTCTAATCTGAAAAAACTGTATTCCTAATCCTGGATCTATTTCTTCTGTGTATATTTTATCTGGATGGTTTCTAGACACCTCTTCTATATCCATTCCTCCTTTTTTAGAAAAAACAATCATATTCTTTTCTATATCACGATTCAGAAATATTGATATGTAATATTCCTGAGGAGAAATATAAGAATATACATCTTCAGATATGAGAACTTGACGAACCAATTTTCCTTTTTTTGAAGTTTGTGGAGTAATCAAATATTTTCCTAAAATATTTTTTGATTTTTCATAGACTTCTTCTAAAGATTTTGCTATTTGTATGCCCCCACTTTTTCCACGTCCTCCTGCATGGATCTGAGCTTTAATAATTAAAGATTTTTTTTTTGTTTTTTTTAATATTTTTTTTGCTGCTTTTACAGATTCTTCTGGAGTAGAAGCAACAATTCCGTTAGGGACCTTAATAGAAAAAGAATTTAATATTTCCCTTCCCTGAAATTCATATAAATTCATTTAGAATAGTTTTTATGTGAAAAAGTAAATTTAAATTAAAATTCGTTTATTTTTGAAACGTTTTTTTTGTTTGTGAATTCATAACAAAAATTTTGAAAATTATGGTTCAAGCTGAAAATATATACAAATCATTTGGAAAATACGAAATCTTGAAAGGTGTAAATTTAAGAGTAAAAAAAGGAAGTATAGTATGTATATTAGGAGAATCTGGATCTGGAAAAAGTACATTACTACATATATTAGGGACATTAGATAAACCTACTTTCAAGAAAAATAAAAAAACTATTTTAAAAATAAATGGAGAAGATGTGTTCTCTATTTCTGATAAAAAACTTTCCACAATTAGAAATGAAGAAATAGGTTTTGTCTTTCAAACTCATCAGCTTCTTCCTGAATTCACAGCATTAGAAAATGTTTGTTTACCTGGATTTATAAATAAGAAAATAAATGATAAATATCATGTGAAAAAAAGAGCAAAAAAACTATTGAATCAATTGAATCTTTCTGAATATGAAAATTCAAAACCTGAAGAACTATCTGGAGGACAAAAACAAAGATTATCAGTAGCAAGAGCTTTAATTAATAATCCTAAAGTGATTTTTGCGGATGAACCTTCTGGAAATTTAGATGCGAAAAACGCTGAAAAGTTACATCTTATTTTTTTTTATCTTAGAAAAAAATTTAAACAAACATTTTTGATAGTTACTCATAATATCCAATTAGCAGATATGGCTGATCAAAAACTAAAAATAGAAAAAGGAATAATAACTTAAGTAAGTAAAAATAACAAAAAAAATGCTTTTAAATAATCAACTTTCTATTAAACACATTATAAAAAAACCAGTTGATGAAAATTTTCCTCCTCTTTTTTTGATGATTCACGGATATGGAAGCAATGAAAATGATCTTTTTTCTTTTAAAAGAGATATTCCAGAAAATTTTTTTATAATCAGCATTCAAGGAATTTATTCAATTGGATATAATAAATATTCATGGTACGATATTGATTTTTCTAATCAAGAAAAATTCATAAATAACATTTCACAAGCTAAAAAAACAATAGAAAAAATATCATATTTTATAGATGAAGCGATAGAAAAATATCAATTAAACAGGACAAAAGTATGGTTATGTGGATTTAGTCAGGGGGCAATTTTAAGCTATGCTATAGCTTTAAAAAAACCAGATAAAGTAAAAAAAGTCATTGCATTAAGTGGGTATTTAGAAGAGTGTTTTTTACAAAAAAAAAAAATAAATTCTACTTTTTATTCAGATTTAGAAGTTTTTATATCTCATGGGAAATATGATCCTATTATTCCTATCAATTGGTCAAAAAAAGGATTAGATTTTTTGAAAAATCAAAAAATTCTTTCTTTACATTACAAAGAATACGATTCTGGACATACTTTATGCAATTCTAACTATCAAGATCTCATTAATTGGATAATAAAAAACAATGAATAAACATACAAAAATAGTCCTATTTTTAATTATTTTCATCGGATCTATTTATTTTTTTTTTCAGAAAAATTATTTATGGGGGACAATTCTCATCTCATTAAGTTTTATTCCCATTTTTCTCATTTTCAGAAATGAATTTTTGTTATTAGCTTTTTTGAAAATACGAAAAAAAGATATGAAAGGGTTAAAGAAGTATTTGGGATATGTGAAAAATCCAAAATTACAACTTACCAAAAATCAAATCGCCTACTATTATTTTCTAAATGGAATTTTCTATTCAGAATCAGATATTCGTCAATCAGAAACCTATATGCAAAAAGCTTTAGATTTTGGATTAAAATTTAAACAAAACATAGCGATTGCTAAATTAAATTTAGCAATCGCTTCCTTGTCAAAAGGAGATAAAAAAAGAGCTGAATTATTGTTGTTAGAAGCAAAAAAAACGGATATAACAGGGTTATTACATGATCATATTCAAATAATCAAAGTCCAAATGAAAAAAATGAATCTGAGTAACAAAAATAGACAAAATCCTTATTTGAGAAAATAATTACAAAACAAAAGACGAATAATCCATAATCCTTTATTTTGATATCCTCCTTTCTTAGAAATTTTTTTATAGTGATACTTACTAACTATTCCCGTAAATTCTTCTTTTTCTATAGTTTTGAAAAGGTTTCTATCTGTTGTAGTAGTTAATCTACATAATAGATCATAAGTTAAATCAAAACCTAATAATTTGTATTTATTTAAATTTTTTCCAAATTTTTTTCTTATAATAGAAAATATTTTTCTTTTTTTTTTGTTAAAATGATGTTTTGTTGTAAATACAAATCTATATTTCTTTAATATAGGAATATTTTGATAATAAATATCATTATATCCTATTCCAAAAGGTTTTATTTGTTTTGTAGAAAAATGTTTAATAAAATCAAAAAATTGTTTTCCAATATATGCATCTCCTCCTAAAAGAACAGAAAAAAAAGGATACTTTTTCACATTCGCAGAAATTGGAAAAGTATGATAGAAAAAAATAGTTTGAAAATGTGGATCCCATTGTAGTAATTTGTATTTGATATAATCGGCTATTTTTTCAGATCTATTTGTTGTACCTAATAAATATAAAGTTTTAATCTTTTCTTTTTTAGAAAGAAATTTAATTTCTTCTAAAATGGGATCTACAAGATCAATGTCTTTGACTTCAGATTGAATAATATTAGGATAATCATTTAATGAATCAGAAGATACAAATGGAATGGAGAAATGATGGGAATTTTTTTATTTTTTTTAGAAACTTCTTCTAAGGAAGAACGAAAAAAAGGTCCTATAATAACATGAGTATTAGAAAAATTGTATGTTTCTAAAAATTTGATTATTCTATTTTTTTCATTTTTTGTATCAAAAACTTGATTTTTTGTTTTTTTGACAAAAAAAAATCACTTGCATATTTAGAGCCAAGATAGAAGGATAAAGCACGTTCACTCAATAATTCATGATTTTTATTAGTAGAATCCATTATTAATAAAGGCAACATAAACATTATGTTAATTGTCTTCGTAATGTTATTATTTTTCACATTACTATTCCTACTTCTATTTTTCTTAATTGTTGTTGTATCAGAAAAAACAACATTACGATCAAAAAATAAACCTAATTTGGATTCAATAACATGGATAGGGATTTTTTTTTCATAAAAAAATAAAAGGATTAAATAATGAAAAAAAGAAATAAAAATAAGAAAATAATTAATCATTTTTTTAAGTCATATCATAATTCTAATATTTTATGAATATATTTTTCATTTCCCTCCATTAAAAATTTGATTGGATTTTCTATCGCTTCTTTTACAGAAACTAAAAATCCAACAGATTCTTTTCCATCAATAATTCTATGATCATAAGATAGCGCTAAATACATTATAGGACGTATTTCAATTAATCCATTAATGACGACAGGTCTATCCATGACTTTATGCATTCCTAAAATAGCACTTTGAGGTGGATTAATAATTGGAGTAGAAAGCATAGATCCAAATATTCCCCCATTGGTTATGGTAAACGTCCCTCCTGTCATTTCATCTATAGAAATTGTTCCGTTACGAACACGTTCAGACAATCTGTTAATTTCCTGTTCTATTCCTCTAAATGATAAATTTTCTGCATTTCTTATTACAGGAACCATTAATCCTTTTGGTCCAGATATAGCAATACTGATATCACAATATTCAAAATTAATTTTTTCTTCTCCACTAATCATTGCATTTACATCTGGATATAGATATAATGCTCTAACACATGATTTAGTAAAAAAAGACATGAATCCTAAATTCACTCCATGTTTTTCTTTAAAAATATTTTTATATTTTTTTCTTATCAAAAAAATTTCCTGCATATCCACTTCATTAAATGTAGTCAATAATGCTGTCCTATTTTTAACAGATACTAATCTTTCAGAGAGTTTTCTTCTGAGAGAAGAAAGAGGAGTTTTCGTATAGTATCTAGACATTATCGTTGTAGTTGGTCTTCTCACTACAGCAGCAGACGCAGGAAAATGACTCTCCTCATTATTATTATCATTATTAGTAGGAGTAGTAGCAGAAGAATCTTCTTCTCCTCCTCCTAGGAGGAGACAATCTCCTTTTGTAATTCTTCCATGTTTTCCCGTTCCTTGAACAGATTCTATAGAAATATTCTTTTCTGTCAATATTTTTTTTGCAGATGGAGAAGGATATTTTTTAATGGTTTCATTCTCCATTTTATTATTTTTTTTTGTTTTTTCTCCATGAATCTTATTGGATTGGTTTTTTTTATCAGAAGTCTTCTCTATGAGACATAAAACATCGCCTACTTGTATTTTTTCTCCTTTTTTTTTCATTAAGGTTATGATTCCATTTTCTTCTGCAAAAATTTCCAAAGTAGCTTTGTCTGAATCTATTTCTGCTATTATCTGACCTTTAGAAATGTAATCTCCATTTTTAACAAGCCATGAGGAAATTTCTACCTCTGTAATTGACTCTCCTGGAGAAGGAACCTTCACCTTTATTATCATATAAAATTTTTTATTATTTAAAAGCTTTTTCTAATATCTTATTTTGAATTTTAAAAAAATATGAATAAGAACCTGTAGAAGGACTGGAGCTTTCAGATGGTGCAATTAAATGGAATGGGATGTTACTTCCTAATTTTCTTAAAATGAAACTCCATAATCCCATATTTTCTGGTTCTTCTTGTACCCAAAGAACACTTTTTTTGTTTTTGTATTTATGAAATAATTCTTTAATTTTTTCTTCTTTTAAAGGATAAATTTGTTCTATACGAATTAAAGCGGTTTTTTCATCTTTAATAGATTCTTTTTTGTTTAATAATTCATAATATATTTTTCCAGAACAAAAAATTAATTTTGTAATTTTTTCAATATTTTCATTTGCATTAGGATCATCTAAAATTTCCTGGAATTTTCCTTCAGAAAGTTCTTCTATTTGTGAGAAACATTTTGGATGACGAAGTAAACTTTTTGGAGTGAAAACGATAAGTGGTTTCCTAAAATTTAATTTCATTTGTCTTCTCAAGAGATGATAAAAGTTGGATGGAGTAGTACAATTAACAACAAATAAATTATTATTAGCACAAAGTTGTAAATAACGTTCTACACGAGCAGAAGAATGTTCTGGGCCCTGTCCCTCATATCCATGGGGAAGCAATATGACAATTCCATTTCTCATTTTCCATTTTTTTTCTCCAGAAGAAATATATTGATCTATAATAATTTGTCCTCCATTTCCAAAATCCCCAAATTGAGCTTCCCATAAAGTTAAAATATAAGGAGAAAACAAAGCATATCCATAATCGAATCCCAAAACTCCATACTCTGAAAGTGGAGAATTATATACTTGTATTTTTCCTTGATCTGTTCGAATTTGATTCAAAAGAATAATTTCTTCTTCTTCTTCTGTTTTTACGATTGCATGACGTTGAGAAAATGTACCTCTTGCTACATCTTCTCCTGATAAACGAATATGAAATCCTTCATCTAAAAGTGTTCCATATGCTAATAGTTCCGCTATACTCCAGTCGACTAAATGATTTTTTACCAGATTCAATCTTTTTTGAAAAATAAATTTCGTTTTCCTAAAAAATTTCTTTTCAATAGGAAGAGTAAAAATTTTATTAGAAATTTCTATCAGTCTTTTAATTGGAAATTGAGTATTTGCTTTTTTAAAGATTTTTTTAGTATTATATGTGATAGGAAAATTATTCCATGCATCTTCTTCTAAAAAAGAATTCAGAACATTCCATTTTATAGTTTTAGCTTCATTGTATCCTATTTTCAGAATTTCTTCATACTCATTTTCCATTTTTTTGACATCATCTATATTAATGATCCCTTTTTTTTCTAATTTTTTTTTATACAAATTATAAGAACTAGGATGTTTAGAAATAGTTTTATATAAAGAAGGTTGAGTAAAACGAGGTTCATCTCCTTCATTATGTCCATATTTTCTATATCCAATTAAATCTATGAAAACATCTTCATGATAATGCATTCTAAAATCTGTTGCAAAATAAATAGCACGAATAACAGACTCTATATCATCTGCGTTAACATGTAACACTGGAGAAAGGACTATTTTTGCTAAATCTGTACAATAAATACTGGAACGACCTTCGGTATTATTTGTGGTAAATCCTATTTGATTATTAATGACAAGATGAATTGTTCCTCCAGTTTTATAACCTTTTAATCTGGATAATTGTAGAACTTCATATACAATTCCTTGACCTGATAATGCTGCATCTCCATGAATCAGAATAGGAATAATTTTTTCAGAATTGCTATTCTGATTGTAATTCATATCTATTTTTGCTCTTGTAATTCCTTCTACAATAGAATCTACAGATTCTAAATGAGATGGATTTGGAACCAAATTCATTTTAATAGGTCTACCTTGACTTGTTTTTCTAATTTTTGTAAATCCTAAATGATATTTAACATCTCCGGAAAATATTTCTTCTTTATATTCTTTTCCTTGAAATTCACTGAAAACATGAGAATAATTTTTCTGAAAAAAATTTGATAAAATATTTAACCGTCCTCTATGTGACATTCCTATTACAAAATCTTCTGTTAAATATTTATTGGAAGTGTATTCTATCATTTCTTCTAATGCCGGTAATATAGATTCATTTCCTTCTATAGAAAATCTTTTTTGACCTACGAATTGAGTATGAATAAAATTTTCAAACGCAACAGCTTCATTTAATTTTTTCAAAAAAAACTTTCTTTTTTCTGTAGAAAAGGAGAGTTTTTTTTGAAACCATTTTTCAATCCATTCTATTTTTTTAGGATCAGAAATATACATATATTCTATTCCTATTGAATTACAATAAATGTTTTTCAGAGAATGAACTATATTTCTTAATGAAGTTTTTCCCAAACCAATTAATTTTCCTGCTTCGAATGGAAGATCAAGTTCTTTTTCAGATAATCCAAAATTTTTTAAGTCCAAAGAAGGAAAATGTTTTCTTCTCTCCTTTATAGGATTTGTATTGGCAAAAAAATGACCTCTTGTTCTGTATGAATGAATCAAATTGTAAACTAAAAATTCTGTATATATGGAATGATTGGATTTTTCTATCAAAAATCCAACAGGATTCTTTTTTTTAGAAGTATGAGTTTTATTTATTTCTGTTTTTTTATGAAAATTTAGATAATTTTCTTCACAAAAATCAAATCCATGAAAGAAAGCACACCAACTCTGTTCTATAGAATTAGGATTATTTTTATATTTCTTATAAAGAAATTCTATATCATGGATATCGTTTAAAAAAGAATATCGATCATTCATACATAGTTTTTTACTAAAATTACTAAAAGATTTATCAAATTAGAAATCAAATCTATTTATTAATAATTTTAAGTTATATTATATCATTTTTGTTTTATCATTTAAATTTAATGATTTAATATATTTTGTAACCTCTTTTGAAACTAAACTTAATCCATATTTATTACTTCCTATAGAAGTAGCAAAAAACGATTTTCCCCAACATTTTCCATGAATATGATCCGTCATTTTTTGTATAATTTGGTGAGCATGAATATTAATCCTTTTAATAATGGAATCTGAAATAGATATCAAAACTATTGGTTTTTCTTTTTTGAGAAATCCTACTATCATAAATAGATTTGGTATTTCATGTCGTAAATCTAAAACAATTTTTTTAATAATATGAAGATCTAATTCTTTTTCTTCATTAGATATATCACAGATGTATGTCATAAAAGATAATTGGATAGCTTTAAAAAAATATTCTTTTTTGAATACTTTGATTTGATGAGAATATATTTTTTCAATTTCTTTTTTTAATTTTTTATTTAGTTTTTGCAAACTAAGAAAACTTTTCATTGGAGATTCCGGATATTTCATGACTTTTTTTAAGTATTCATATTGAATACAAATATTTTTTAAATGTTGAATAGCTTCTTTTGAAGTGGCTGCTTTTATTCTTCTTATTCCATATGAAATAGAAGATTCTGATAAAATCTTGAAAACTTGAATTGATCCAGTAGATTGAACATGGGTTCCAATACATAATTCAGAAGAAAGACCAAAAGTAATCACTCGTACTTTTTGTCCATATTTTTCATGAAAATCTCCATGATATCCTTTTTTTATAGCCTTGTGAAAAGGATAAGATCGTTTTTCTTCTAAAGGAAAATTAGAAAAAATTAGTTCTTGAACTAATTTTTCTATTTTATGTAATTCTTCAATTGTTATTTTTTGATGATGTGAAAAATCAAAACGTAAATAATCTTCTCCAATAAAAGATCCTTTTTGTTGAATATGTTTTCCCAAAACTTTTTTCAATGAAAAATGGACTAAATGAGTAGCTGTATGATTTTTTTCAATCTTTTCTCTCCTATCCTTATTCACAATAGCTTTAAAAGCTAAAGAAATATTTAAAGGAAGTTTTCTAACAATGTGGAGAATCATAGAATTTTCTTTCTTTGTATTTTCAATATAAATTTCTTCATCCATTTCATTTTTTATAATCCCAGTATCTCCTAATTGTCCTCCTCCTTCAGGATAAAAAGGAGTTTTTGAAAAAACTAATTCATAATAATAATTTTTTTGATTGTTAATCAGACTCTCTACTTTTCTATATTTTACAATTAAAATGTCACATTCTAGAAAATCATATCCTATAAAATTTTCATGATTAAAAGAGAAATTATCGTGAATTTGAATCCAATCTTTTTTTTTTATTTCTATTATATTCTTTTCTTTTTTAGATTTTTCTTTTTGTTTTAGTAATTCTTTTTGGAATGATTTTTCATCGATTAATAAATTATTCTTATCCGCTAATATCTTGGAGAATTCTATTGGAAATCCATAAGTATCGTACAATTTAAAAATTGTACTTCCATCGATCATTTTTTTATTTTTTTCTTGATATTTTATAATTATATGTTGAATTCTTTCATTTCCTTTTTCAATTACTTTAAAGAAAGAAGCTTCTTCTTCTTGAATCACATGTTGAATGTATTCTTTTTTATTTTTTAATTCAGGAAAAAAACTTTTCATCTCTCTTACTAAAGAATTCACAAATTTATAAAGAAAAGGTTCTTTTTGAGATAAAAAACGAGTCATATAAATAACGGATCTTCTTAAAATTCTTCTTATCACATAACCTGCTCCATTATTTGATGGTAACAAACCATCTGAAATAGAGAAAACAATAGCTCTTAAATGATCTGTTATGATACGGATAGAAACCTCTTGATCAAATTCTTTTTTATAAATTCCCCCTAAAGATTCTTTTATATCTCTAATTATTGGAAAAAAAATATCAGTTTCGTAACTAGAAGATTTACCCTGTAGAATCATACATAATCTTTCCAGTCCCATTCCTGTATCTACATGTTTTGTAGAAAGCTTTTCTAATGTTCCATCTGATTTTCGTAAAAATTCTATAAAAACAAGATTCCAAATTTCTATTACTTTAGGATGATCTTTATTTATAAGATATTTACCAGATAACTTTTCTTTTTCTTCTTTGCTACGTAAATCTACGTGAATTTCAGAACAAGGACCACAAGGGCCTATGTTCCCCATTTCCCAAAAATTTTCTTTCTTTCCAAAAAAGAGAATATTTGTTCTGCTTACTAACGATTCCCAGCATCGTAAAGTTTCTTTGTCCATGGATAATCCATCTTTTTCATCTCCTAAGAAAATAGATACGTATATATTTTTTTTAGGAATATTAAAAACTTGTATTAAAAGTTCCCAAGCCCATTCTATAGTTTCTTTTCTTGAATAGTCTCCAAAAGACCAATTTCCTAACATTTCAAACATAGTATGATGATAATTGTCATATCCTACATTTTCTAAATCATTCTGTTTACCAGAAATTCTTAGACACTTTTGAATGTTTACAATTCGTTTATATTCTGGATTTTTATGTCCTAGAAAGTAATCCTTAAAAGGATTCATTCCAGCATTAATAAAAAGAAGAGTAGGATCATTTTTTAGAAAAATGGGAAAAGAAGAAAAAATTTTATGTTCTTTTTTTCGAAAAAAATTAAGAAAAGTATCCCTTATATGTTTATATTTCATACTAGATGTTTTTTATACCATAATATTTAGGAGATTGTTCTATGGAATCCATAATTTTTTCCATTATATTATCAGTAGTATCATTTTTTATGTCTAATTTAATTGGTTCTTTAAATTTCATTTTTTGCAAAACTCCTTTTTTTTTAACTCGAATTCCTTTTTTATCATAAGCTTTTTGAAATCCATCTATAACGATAGGAACAACAATAGGATTAAATTTTCTTATAACATGAACAATTCCTCTACGTCCAGGGGCAAATGCTTTTGTCGTTCCTTGTGGAAAAGTTATCAGCCATCCATCATTTAAAGCAGTTCCCATCCGAGTAATCTCAGAAATATTTACAGATCTATTGACTTTTTTATCTCCTTCTCTCCATGTTCTTTTTACAGTAATAGCCCCTGAATAAGTAAACAATTTAGTAAGAAATCCTTGACTCATAGTCTCTTTAGCCGCTACATAATATAAATTTACTTTTGGATTCAAAAGATAAATAGGATTTTTTATAGAATTTATAAATCCATTTTTAACACTGCAGAAGACATGAAACATAGCAAAAACATCTGCAAAATAGGTTTGATGGTTAGAAACAAAAAGAACTCTTTTGTCCGGAAGATCTTTAATATATTCTGTTCCTTTGAGTTGTAATTGATTAAATCCATTATAACGATTATAAGAAATACAACCAAAAGTGAAAATTAAAAAACGTTTTATAAAATGTAGATTCCCAAATGCATCTCTAAACAGAGTACTTCCTTTTTTTTTCAATGTTTTTACCGTTCTCTTTTTTTGGATTAAATGAATCAATCAAGAACATATGCCAAAAAAATATTATACATTTTCGTATTTTTCATAATGTTTTTTGGAATAATACGATAGAATCGTAACAAATAATAAAATGAGCAAACTATAATAAATCCAATAAGGAATAAAAATAGGATCGCCTTTCGCATAAGAATGTAATCCGGATAAGTAATAGTTGACTCCAAAATAAGTCATTATAATGGAACTTATTGCTAAAATGCTAGAAATATTAAAAATAAATACACCTTTTAAACTTGGGACTAAACGCATATGTAATACAAAAGCATAAATCATTATGCTGATCAAAGCCCAAGTTTCTTTTGGATCCCAACTCCAATAACGTCCCCAACTACTATTGGCCCAAACTGAACCTAAAAAAGTTCCTATAGTCAATAAAAAAAGTCCTATTGTAATACTCATTTCATTAATAACAGTTAATTGATGAATATGAATTTTAATTTTTTTCTTATAATCGTATAAATTATTATTCCGTACTAATCCTAAAAAAATGTATAAAATCAAAACGAAAAATCCTAAAAATGCACCCGTGAAAAAAAAACCATAACTTGATGTGATGACAGCTACATGGATGATTAACCAATGAGATTTTAGAACTGGAACTAGATTCGTTATTTCAGGATCCATCCCATTTGATAACATTAACAAAATAGATGAAATTAATGCTGTAATTCCTGGAACAAATTGATTTTTATAAAATATAAATCCGACACCAACTAAACACCAACTAATAAAAATAGAAGATTCATATCCGTTACTCCATGGAGCATGTCCGGATATATACCATCTTGAAATTAATCCTAAAAATTCAAAAACAAACAGACCCAATAAAATTAGAATTAAAATTCTATCAATCCAATACATGTATTTTTTTTGAATAAAAATTTTTACAAAAGAAATTGTAAGAAGAATGATTCCAATCATCATATAAAGAAAAAACAAATTATAAAAAATATTTAATTTATTATAAATAATTTCTATAGTTATTTTTTTTTCAGAAGGAGAAATAGAAGAAGCATGTTTTAATTGATATAAACGTATTTTTTGAATTTCATTATCCGAAATTTTCCAATCTCTTTTATTTTGCGAATGAAACAAAGATTTTAAATAATTGTTTAGCATAAAAAAACCAATAGGATTAAAACTGTTATTGGAATCTGGTATTATCCAACTGGACCAAGTATGGTTTTTATCATTTGGAATAGGAAAGAGACGAAGATACTTTCCTTGAAAAATCCCATGAAGAACTCCTACTTTTTCACTAAGATTAATAACAGCTTTATCGTATTTATTCCTTTGAACAGGATTTTTAGAAAAAGCTTTTTCATAATCTTTTTGTAGAAGAAACTTCAATTTTTTTGATTTAGAATCAACAATATAAAGATCTATCAAAGAGACATAATATTTTCTATTTGCTCGTATTTTAGTTAAAAACTCATGTCCTCCTTTTTTATCTACTTTAATAAAAGGAATTTTAGTCCAAAAAAGATTATCTTGATGGATAGAAATCAACCATTGATTAGCATCTAAATTTTCTAGATAATTTTTTTTATGTATTTTACGAAGAAGTTCTATTGCAAGAGTATTTACTGGTTTTATTCTTCCTTTGTTATCCTGAACCAATAAACGGCCAAAATTCTCTCCATGTTCTCTAGAAATATGAATATTTTCAGAAATACTTTCTAAAGGAATCTTGTTAAAATCATGCATACTACTACTATTATTAGCATGAGTAAAAAAAACTCCTACAAATAATAGAAAGAATAAGAATACAGAAGTTTTAGATAAATCTTTTAATTTTTTTTTAAGAAAACTAAACCTAGTTCCTTTCCAAAATAGAGTAAGAAACATTCCTACACTCATGAAAACATATCCAATGTATGATAAATTTGTTCCTATGTAATCGTTATTTACAGAAAAATGTGTTCCTTTTCCATCTGGATCATATCCGGATTGAAAAAATCTATATCCTTTATAATTGAGGACATTATTCATATAAATGAAATAATTTTTATTTTTTTCTTTATCTATTAGTGTAACATGACTAATAAAAAAAGATGGAAATTCAGAACCTGGATAATTTTCTATTTGAAACTTATTTAATCGTAAAAAAAAAGGAAGATTCAAAAAAATAGATCCATATCCAAGAGATATTTTATAATTTTTGAATGATATAGGATCACTCATTTCGGTTACATTTTTTCCTCCTAAAAAAGTAATCAATTTTGATTGATTTTGAAATGATATTTTTGCAGTAATCGCATCTAGTAAATCATTATTACCTTCTTTTTCATTATTTTCATTCTTACATGATTGAATATATTCTAATTTTCCTTTTACAATTCCTTCAGGAATAACCCATTGTATTTCATGATTTTTATCTACTTTTATTTTATATAAATATTTTATTTTCAAAGGAGTAGAAGTATTTTTTAATAAAAAATCTATCTTTCTATTTCTCATATTGATACTTTTTCCGAAAAAAGAAGATTTTACATAAAGTTTATTATTTTTTTCAAAAATTTGTATTCCCAATGGAATTTTTCTATTCAAAGAAAAAATGATTCTGTTTATTTTTATTATTTCTCCATCTTGAATAAAATTTTCAGTTCTTCCTTTTTTGTTTGTTGAAATAATTTTGATAATTTTTTTTTTAGGTTTTTTTTTAGTCGTAGTAGAAAGAATGACTTTCGCACATGGAATATAATCTACAATTTTTATTTTCAAAATATTTCCTTTAAAAATAAATTTTCCTTTATATCCATTATGAAAAGAAGATAAAATATAAGGATCTTGATAAACCATTGTATGTGGTCCTTGATCCACTTGTAATTTGATATAGTTTTTTCTAGAAACAATTTCTCTGTTAGTTTCTCCTTCTCTGAGAGACATAGTCCCTTCAAAACTATAATATCTAGAAAAGATTCCCCCAATAAAAATAAATACAAATGATATATGAAAAATGAATAAAGGAAACTTCTTTTTATTCCATAATTTATATCTCCATATATTTCCTATCAAATTTATTATGATTAGAAATATTATCGTTTCAAACCAACTTGATTCATAAATAAATATTTTAGCTACATTTGTAGAATATTTTTTCTCTAAAAAAGTAGCTAATGCCATAGATAAGGACAATAATAAAAATAAAACTGCAGTAATTTTTGTAGAAAATAAAATATTTTTTAACGTTCGCATATTTAGTTAGTATTTTTTAATTTTTTATTTGATTTCCTTATCTAACTTAACATATTATTAATAACATATCCATTCTACTTCTTCTTCTTCTTAAGAAAGAATATATATATATAAAGAATAAATAATAGAAAGCTTTTTTTTAATTTTATTGATTATATATAAATATAATTAATCAATAAACTAAGTTAAGTAGTTAGGAAAAATAAATCGACTAAGCAAGAAGGAAAGGAATAAAAAAAATACGACTATAGTCGTAAGTAGTAGAGTAGGTAGGGTCGTTATTGTTAGTTTAGTCGTAGTTTAGTTAGTTAGTGGTGGTAAGGGAAAGGGAAAGTGAGTCTTTCTTTTTTATTTTCTTAATAAAGAATCAATCCATCATAAGCCAAATAAACATTTTTAGGCAATTGTATTTGAATTTCTTCATGAAATCCTAACAAATGACTAACATGGGTTAAGTAAGTTTTTTTAGGACTAATTTTTTGAATTGTTTTCAAAGCCTCAGATAATGTAAAATGAGAAGGATGTTTGGGAACTTCTCTTAATACATTTAAAACCAAAATATCTAATCCTTTTAATTGTTCCATTGTATGAATAGGAATGCTGCTTGCATCCGTTATATATGCAAAATTTTCTATACGAAATCCCAAAATAGGAAGCGGTCCATGCCATATGGATAAAGGAAAAACTTTAAAGTATTCTACAATAAAAAAATCCGTATAATTATCTAATTCATGAATAGATAGATTTGAAGTATTTGATTTCTTTTTTTCTGAAAAAATATAATAAAACCGTTTTTTTAAACTTTCTAATACGCGTCGTAATCCATAAACTGGAATAGGTTTTTTCATGTTAAAATTAATAGGTCTTATATCATCTAATCCTCCTATATGATCTTGATGTTCATGGGTTATGAAAATAGCATCCAATCTTTCATGATTACTTCTTAGCATTTGATAACGAAAATCTGGACTACAATCTATCAAAAAGTATTTTTTATTTTTTTCTATCATAATTGAACTTCTAAGTCTTTTATCTTTAGGATTTTTAGATAAACATACTGGATGTTTAGACCCAATAATAGGGATTCCTTGTGAAGTTCCAGTTCCTAAAAAAGTAATTTTCATATTTTTTATAGTTAGTTTTTATTACTATTATGAATATGAATAATAGAAAAAAAATTATTGAAGAGATTGATTCATTATATTTTTTTGCATTTCATTTAGAATATTTTTCTTCTCTTTTAAAAATTCTCTTACAGAATCCCGTCCTTGTCCCAGTTTCATCTCTCCATAACTAAACCAAGAACCGTTTTTTTTAATGATCCCTAAATCTACACCTAAATCAAGAATTTCTCCTATTTTTGAAATCCCTTCTCCGTATAAAATATCAAATTCTGCAGTTTTAAAAGGAGGGGAAAGCTTATTTTTCACTACTTTTACTTTTGTTCTATTTCCTAAAATTTTTTCTCCACTTTTAATTTGATTTCCCTTTCGGATATCTAATCGTATAGAAGAATAAAATTTTAAAGCATTTCCTCCCGTAGTAACTTCTGGATTTCCATATACACCAATTTTTTCACGTAATTGATTGATAAATATTAAAATACTTTTAGATTTTCCTATGCTAGAAGTAAGTTTTCTTAAAGCTTGAGACATTAATCTTGCTTGTAATCCAATTTTAGAATCTCCCATTTCTCCTTCAATTTCACTTTTAGGAGTTAAAGCGGCTACTGAATCAACGACTATCATATCAATGACTCCTGATCTAATTAAATTATCTACTATTTCAAGAGCTTGTTCTCCATTATCTGGTTGAGAAACAATTAATTCTTTGATATTAACCCCTATTTTTTTTGCATAAATGCAATCAAAAGCGTGTTCTGCATCAATAAATCCTGCGAACCCACCTGATCTTTGAGATTGAGTGATCGCATGCAAAGCTAAAGTTGTTTTTCCAGAAGATTCTGGTCCGAATATTTCTATAATCCTACCTTTAGGAAATCCTTTGATTCCTAAAGCAATATCTAAACTAAGTGATCCAGAAGATATGATTTCTAAATTTTCAATATGAGTATCTCCCATCTGCATTACTGTTCCTTTTCCATAGATCTTATCCATTTTCTCTAATACAAATCTTAAGGATCTTTTTTTTTGTTCAAATTTTTCATTCATAATCTTGAAAATAAATTTTTCTTCAATAAAGAAAAAAATATCTTATGTTCTGTTCATATCATAAAATGAAACACAATAATTATTAATTAATTATTTTTTTTCTCTTTTTTTGGAAAAAAATAACTTTTCCTGGGGATCTGAAAAAGTATTTTTCAGGTGGAAGGAGATCTCCAAAATATTGTGGATTGATCAATTTCAAATTTTTAGAAGAAAAAACAGAAATATTTAATGTAGAAGAAAATAATTTCAAAAACATTTTTTCTTTTTTTATAGGAATGAATTTCCTCTTTTTATGAAAATGATAAGGAGTCTCTAAGGGAGAATAGATATTATGTTCTTTGTAATAATTCATTACATAATTAATAGCAATAAATTTAGGAATATAATTTTTGGTTTCTTTTGGAAGTGCCTCCCACAAATTCCAAAAATCTTTTTTTTCTTTTCTATGACGGATTAATATTTTATCAATTTTTCCAGGTCCAGCGTTATAGGCGGCTAAAACCAATTCCCAATTTCCTATTTTCTTATATAAATATTTAAAATATCTACACGCAACTTCTGTAGATTTGACGGGATCATTTCTTTCATCATAAAGATGATTAATTTTTAGATTATATTTCTTTCCAGTTTCAGGCATAATTTGCCAAATTCCTTGTGCTCCAGCTTGAGATGTAATCGTAGAATTTAGATTTGATTCTATGATAGCGACATATTTTAATTCTTTTGGAAGATGATATTTTTCAAGTTTTTCTTCAAATATAGGAAAATAGTGATCAGATAATGAAATAATTTTTTCTATATGTTTTCCCATACGAAGATAACTTTCTACGGAAGCATGGACAATAGTATTATATTTTAGTATTTTTATTTGAGATTTTTGATTAAGATAATTTATCCTTGATTTCAATTCATCAACATTAATAGTAGTAATAATAATGTTGTTATTTCTATGTTTTTTTTGTCTATGTATCTGTTTTCGTAATTTTTTTCTACTAGAGAAATATTTTTTTTCGTATCCAAAAATTTTTTCAAAAATATTATCTATATATATTAAATCAATATTTTTGATAGGAGTTTTTTTATAATAAAAAAGAATCACCCTTCTTTGTTCAACAAATGGTTTCGATGCTGATTGGAGAATCAGACTTTTTAAGATTAGAACAAAAAACATAATATTTCTTCTTATTGTTGTCATTAATTAGTTGTAAAAAAAAAGCGCTAATCAACAAACAAACAGAAAATGAAATGAATTTGTGTAAGAAAAGAAAATGAAAGAAGTTTTTATTCTTCTTCTACTGCAGAATCTTCTTTTTCAGAAGCTTTTTTGAACTCTTTCAATCCTGTCCCTAATCCTTTCATTAATTCTGGTATCTTTTTCCCTCCGAAAAGTAAAAGTGCAAGAATAACAATGACCACAATTTCTGTGGTCCCAAAAGTTCCAAGTAGCGTGAAAAAAATAAAAACAAAATCCATTGTATGGAATTTTTATTCAAAGATAAAAAAAATTATGAAATTATCTTATAAATCAAAAAGTCTTTCATGAAAATTACAAAAATATATTGAAAAAGAATAGAATACATCTTAAAAAGAAAGTTTTGTATCTTGGTATTTTTAATATCTTTAAAAATAAAAATATAAAACAATGATTCTAAGATATAATACAGACGAAATTGACAATACTATTGTCAAAAAACTTAACATAAATGCTAGAACTCCATATACTGAAATTAGTAAACAAATAAGCAAAGAAATTAAACCTTTATCTGTTGGAACGGTTCATGTTAGAGTTAAAAAATTAGAAGAAGCTGGAATTATAAAAGGAAGTACATTGATCATTGGATATGAATCATTAGGATTTCATTTAATCGCTTTTGTAGGAATACTCTCTGATTCTAGAGAATCCCAATTAGTTAAAGAAGAACTAAAAAAAATTCCAAATATAGTACAATTGTACATTACTTCCGGAAAATATAATCTTTTTTGTAGAATTATAGCGAGAGATCCTTCAGACGCTAGAGATGTGATTTCAAAAATAGGAGAAATCAAAGGTGTTCTTAGAACAGAATCTACTATTTGTTTAGAAGAAAGCATTAATGATGAAAATAGATTACTATCCAATATATTACAGCAACATCAATCCAATCATCTTAATTGAGTTTTTTAATTTAATTAATATCATAAAAAACAATTAATAGAATAATATAATATAATTCTAATAATATAGATTATTGATTAGTTGATTTACAATTTTTGTAAAAAAAACATATTCATCCTTCCAAAAAATTGCATAGTTTCAATTTTTTATTAAGGAAATGTCTAAATTCTTCAGATTTGATACATATAAAAAGATCTTAGATAAGTTTTTAGTTACACTTATTACTGTCTTATCATTAACATTTTGTTTTCCAAAAAAAAATATTTTTCAATATGAATTTTCAAAAGGAAAAACTTGGATTTACGGAGATTTATTTTCTCCATTTAATTTGATCGTATTAAAAAATAATAAAGATTTCGATTTAGAAATTAAAAATCTAAAAAAAAATCAGAATATTTATTGTCATAAAAATACAGAAGTAGTTAAAAATATAAAAAAAAAATTGAAATTCTTCATAAGAAGAAATAAATTTTTTTCTTTTAAAAAAAGAATTACTAGTATAATAAATATTATATATAAATATGGATATCTAGATATAGATTTTGATAGTTTTAGAAAAAAAAAAGATATTTCCTTAATTTTTTATAAAAAAAAGAAACATTGGATATCCTTTTCGTATAAAAATGTTTATACTTCTAACAAAGTAAACGATCTTATTGAAAAAAAAATTTCTAAGAATAATTATCGTGAATTTCTTTTAAAAAGAAGATTAAAAAAAACTATTATCCCGGATCTTTTTTATGAAAAAAATTATACTGAAAAAATTTTTGATGAAAAAATAAAATCTATTCCTAAAATAAAACATTTTATTGCAAAAGGAGAAAAAATTATCAGAAAAAATGATCTTATTAATGGAGAAAAATTACAAATATTATCCTCCTTGAAAAAAGAATATGAAACTAGGAATAACTATTGTTTGATTGCAGGATATTTTTTAATAATTAGCACGATCTTTTCCATATTTATTTTATATATTTTTTATTTTCAAAATAAAATATTTCAAAATAATAGAAAAATTAACTTTTTAATAATTAATATATTCTTAATATCATTTATCACAATCATAACTTTAAAATATTATTCTAAAACATTATATTTAATTCCTTTTTGCATTCTTCCCATAAGTATTCGTGCATTTTTCAATTTTAATTTGAGTTTTATTATTCATATAACAACTATTTTATTACTATCATTGATTGCCCCAAATAGTTTCGAATTTATTTTTATTCAAATTACTACAGGTTTTTTAGTTCTGTTAACAAAAAAAAACATTTATAAAATGAAAAACCTATTTCTAGCTGTAGGGAAAATCACTGCGAGTTATATAGTTATTTTTTGTTCTCTGACTTTAATTCGTGAAGGGACTTTAGAAAATATTTCTTTTTCCACTTTTTTTCTATTTTTTTTTAGCGGATTATTAACTTTGTTTGTTCCCCCACTAATATTCATTTTCGAAAAATTATTAAATCTTACTTCAGATATTTCATTATTAGAACTTTCTGACATTAACACCCCCATATTAAGATTATTATCTCAAAAAGCTCCAGGGACTTTACAACATGTTTTAACAGTGGCCAATATAGCAGAAGAAGCTGCGGTTTCTATTGGAGCTAACTCTTTATTAGTAAAAATAGGAGCTATTTACCATGATATTGGAAAAATACCGAATTCCATATTTTTTACAGAAAATCAACACAATATCCCCAAAAACCCTCATGAACATTTAAGTCCAAAAGAAAGTGCCAAAATTATTTTGGAACATGTTCCAATTGGAATTCAATTAGCGAAAAAATACCATTTACCTGATCCTATTACCGATTTTATACGAACTCACCATGGAAATAGTATGGTTCATTTTTTTTATGAAAAACAAAAAGAAAAATATCCTAATCTTTGTATAGATAAAAAACAATTTCAATATTCTGGACCTAAACCATTTTCTAAAGAAACAGCTATTGTTATGATCTGTGATTCTGTAGAAGCTGCTTCAAAAAGTATAAGAAATCCATCTGATGAAGATTTAAATAATTTAGTAGAAAATATTATCAATAAACAAAAAAAAGAAAATCAATTTTCCAATTCAGATATCACTTTGAAAGAAATAGAAAAAGTCAAACAAGTTCTTAAAAAAAAATTGATCAATATTTATCATACTAGAATAGAATATCCTACTATGTAATTAATAGAGAAATTATTTGTTTATTTAATAGATCTACTTTAGATTTGTAAGAATCCGATAAGATAAGATGATCTAATAATAAATAAATAGATAAGAGAAAAGAATAATTGTGTTGTGTATGGATGGAATGGTCGTAAGTATAGACTAGGATAGTTAGTATTATTTTTTTTTAGTTTTAAGAAGAAATCATTAAAATACAAATACAATATGTGGAGAGTTGCCGGAGTGGTTAACGGAACAGTTTGCTAAACTGTCGGTAGAAAAATAATACCGCGTGGGTTCGAATCCCACATTCTCCGCTTCGGGGTATAGCGTAGTTTGGTTATCGCGCCTGGTTTGGGACCAGGAGGTCGTAGGTTCAAATCCTGCTACCCCGACGACAACCCAACCCAACACTCCCTTTGTAGAATTTTATTTTCTACTTATTATTTATTATTAACTTATAACTTAACTTTAACTATCTATTTTATGAATCACGATCACGTAGCTCAAATGGATAGAGCAACTGCCTTCTAAGCAGTAGGTCACAGGTTCGAATCCTGTCGTGATCACGACAATAATTAATAATTATTGAGATTCAGTAGTATGTTTTTCAGATTTTTTTTCTTTTTTTTTTAAAACTTCGTCTATCATTCCGTATTTTTTAGCTTCCTCAGAGGTCATCCAATAATCTCTATCTGAGTCTTTTTCTATTTTTTCAATAGGTGCATTTGTATGGATAGAAATAATTTCATAAAGTTCTTTTTTTAATTTTAAAATTTCACGAACTGTAATTTCAATATCTGAAGCTTGTCCATGTGTTCCCCCTATTGGCTGATGAATCATAATTCTAGAATGTTTTAATCCTGATCTTTTATTTTTTACTCCTGCACAAAGCAAAACTGCCGCCATGGATGCAGCCATTCCTGTACAGATGGTGGCAACATCTGGTTCAACAATTTGCATTGTATCATATATTCCTAATCCTGCATATACATCTCCTCCTGGAGAATTAATATAAATTTGAATATCTTTCAAAGAATCAACAGATTGTAAAAATAACAATTGAGCTTGTACAATATTAGCAACTTGATCCTCTATAGGAGTTCCTAAAAAAATAACACGATCCATCATTAATCTAGAAAAAACATCCATTTGAGCTACATTTAGTTTTCGTTCTTCAACAATATAAGGAGTTGTAGATTGAATATATCGATCAATTGTTAAACTATTAATTCTTTTATGTTTAGTTGCATATTTTATAAATTCTTCTGAATTTTTATTATAATCCATTATTTAGTTTAAAAAAAAGGAGTTTTCTTTTTCAAATTTACTCATATTTCTTATCATAAAAAATTTTCACATGAATAAAAAATGTAGAAATTAGAATGATTGATATGTTAAATTTTTGATAAAATTATTGAGTTTGTACAAAAAATTAATGATTCAAACCATTATCTATTCTATAGGTTCCATTTTTCCAAAAATTATTAATTATGCTTTTTTAAAATTTTTTACTCAATCTTTGAAAAGAGAAGAATTTTCTCTTTATACTGATATGTATGCCTTATCTTTCCTAGTTATAGCTTTTATTTCTTTTGGATTAGAAAATACTTATTTTAGATTTTTATCTAAAAAAACTTACGATAAAGAGGTTATTTTTTCAACAGGAGTTATTGTACAATTATTTATCACCTCTTTTTTTTTGATCATTTCCGTGAATTCAATAAAATATTTAGTTTCTATTGCTGGATATAAAAATCATCCAGAATATTTTTTCATGTTTTTTTTAATCATATTTTTTGATACTATTTGCATTCTTCCTATGGCTTGGCTTCGTATTAATGAAATGGCTTTAAAATATACTATTATAAATATGATTAACATATTAATACAATCTATTTTTATAATATATCTATTTTCTTCTTCTACTAAGAATTATTATGATTATTCATATTCAAAAACTGACTTTAACTCCAAATCCTATTTTTCTATTTTTGAATTAGTTAATTCTTTTACAGATAAAACAGGTTACATTTTTTTTTCAAATATGATTTCATCTTTAACTAATTTTTTTTTAGTTTTTCCTATTCTTTTAAGAGAAGTCTCTATAAAAAAATTTAATAAAATTATTGCTAAAAAAATGTTGAATTATGGAATTCCTATTATGCTTGGAACGATTGCTTTTTCTCTTAATGAAAACCTTGACAAAATTTTGATTAAAAGATGGCTTTCTGATGAAATTAATGGAGCTTATTCTGCATGTTACAAAATAGCATCTTTTATGAGTTTATACATTCGTGCATTTCGATTAGGAATTGAACCTTTTTTTTTTAAAAAATCAGAAGATTCTAATGCAAAATATTATTACGAAGAAATCACATATATGTTTATAATATTAGGATTAATATTTTACGTATTGATATGTGGAAATATTTCTATGTTTATAGGATTTTTAATTGATAAAAAATACCATCTTGCAATTCCCATTATTCCGATAGTGATGATGGGAAATTTATTTCTAGGAATTTATATCAATTTGTCCATTTTTTATAAAATTATAGATAAACCTATTATAGGGACTTATATTTCCTTATTTGGTGTATTGATTACTATTTTGTTTAATGGAGTATTTTTTTTAATAATTTCTAATCATAATAGTTTTATGATTCCCGCATGGGGGACATTTACTTCTTATGGAAGTATGGTTTTAGTTTTATATTTTTGGGGGAAAAAAAAATTTCTTAAATTCTGTAACTGTAAAAAAACATGGAAAATTATCATACATTTATTTTTTGCATTTTTTCTAGTAATAGTTATTACTAATGAAAATAAAATAGAAATTAGTCTCTTTTTACAATTTTTGTATTTAATCATAATTTTTGTATTAGAAATTCTTGAATTCAAAAAGAAATATACCCATTGACATTGATTTTAAGAGCTTATCTTAAAAAATCTATTTCCATTAATTTTTTGGAAAGAAGATTAATTTCAACAGGAATCTATATTCAATTTTCTGAAACTAGAAATAACTTTTTCATAAAAAAATTAATTGATACTAAAACGATCTGTTTAATTCATTTTATGGATAAGGAAAAAAAAAAATTTAAAGAAATAAAAGTTCTTATAATAAATATTTCTTTTAAACCTTTTCTTATTATACCTTATGAAAAAATAGGAATTATGAACATTACTAAAAATACTGAAATAAAATGGGAATCATCTGATATTCTAAATCAAAGCAGAAGAGGAAGCGATAGTTTTGGGAGTACTGGAATATGAAATAAATAATAATTTTTAATAAAAATTAAGAATATAAAATAATATGAAAATTATAATTCCTATGGCAGGAGAAGGATCACGGCTCCGTCCACATACTTTAAACACTCTTAAACCATTGATTTCTATTGCAGGAAGATCTATTTTGAAAAGATTATTGGAAAATTTATCTCAATCTATTTTTTCAATATCAATAAAAGAAATCATTTTTATCATAGGAAATGTAGGAAAAAAAATAGAAAATCAACTAATAAATATAGCCAACGATATTGGATTAGATGGAATCATATACTATCAAGACAAACCTTTAGGAACTGCAGACGCCTTACTTAAGGCTAAAGATTCTTTAAAAGGACCAACAATAGTTGCTTTTTCCGATACTTTATTTTATAATCATGATCATTTCGAAAAAATCAATTTCGATAATAATATCATATGGACAAAAAAAGTCAAAAATCCTAGTTTGTTTGGAATTGTAAAATGTGATCCTTCTACAGGATTAATTACTCATTTCATAGAAAAACCAAAAAAAAACATAGTATCGGATTTAGCCATTATTGGAATTTATTATTTTAAGAATAGTTCTATTCTTAAGAAAGAATTGCAATATATATTAGATCATGATATAAAAAATGAAGAAGAATATCAATTAACATCTGCGTTAGAAAATATGAGAAAAAAAGGAGAACGATTTATTATTCAAAAAGTTCAAGAATGGATGGATTTTGGAAACAAAAAAAGAACCATTTCCTCCAATTCAAAAATATTATCTATTGAATCCAATAAATTTGAATTAATTCATAAAAAATCCACTTTAAAAAATAGTTTAATTATAAAACCTTGTTTTATAGGAGAAAAAGCAATTATTGAAAATAGTATTATTGGACCTTATGTATCAATAGGAAAATATACGAAGATAAAAAACAGTAAAATAGAAAAATCTTTAATTCAAGATTATACAGAAGTTAGACAGGCGAATCTTTTCAATTCTATGATTGGAAATCATACTATCTATATTGGAAAAGCAAAAGAAGTTAATTTGGGAGATTATTCTCAATTTTTTTATTGAAACAAAATTTTTTGATAATTTGATTTTTTATTTTTATCTGTTATCTTTTTGTAAATTATTTGTGTTTGATTTTATTGAATATAAATTTTTATTAAATAGATTATTTTTTTTCTTTAATATTTATTATTCCTAAATGGAATGGGGATCAATCATGATTCGTTAAATATTGATTATATTTTTTTTATTATGGTTTATAAAAAAAAATCTATTGTAATTGGAATAGAAACCTCATGTGATGACACTGCGGTATCTGTTGTTAATAGAAATAGAAATGTATTATCTAATATCATTATTCATCAAAAAATTCATAAAAAATATGGGGGAGTTGTTCCGGAGTTAGCTGCAAGATTGCATGAAAAATATTTAGTAAAGGCTGTAAATATGGCTATTTCATCTGCAAAAATAAACAAAAATCAAATAGATGCTGTATCTTTTACGTTGGGACCAGGATTAATAGGTCCTTTATTAGTAGGAGCTTCTTTTGCAAAATCATTTTCAATGGGATTGAAAATTCCTTTAATTGGCGTCAATCATGTTCAAGCACATATTCTTTCTCAATTTATAAAAAAAGGGAATCTCAATAAGAGTTATTATCCAATATTTCCTTTTTTATGTTTAATGATAAGTGGAGGACATACTCAAATAGTAAAAGTCAATGATTTTTTTAAAATGGAGATATTAGGATCCACTTTAGATGATTCTGTGGGAGATGCTTTCGATAAAATAGCTAGGATGTTTGGATTTTCTTATCCTGGTGGTCCAAAACTGGAATATTTTTCTAAAAATGGAAATTCCAAAAAATTTATTTTTTCAAAACCATTAGTGAAAGGATTAGATTTTAGTTTTAGTGGATTAAAAAGTCATGTTATGCAATTTATCAAAAAAAAATCAAAAAAAAATCCATATTTTGTTCAAAATAATTTGTCAGATTTATGCGCTTCTATACAAAGAATTATTGCAGAAATTCTTTTGGAAAAGGTAAAAAAAGCTATTGCAGATACCGGAATTTTTAGAGTTTCTTTAGCAGGAGGAGTTTCTGCTAATAATGAAATTATACGGCATTTTCTTGTTCTTGAAAAGAAAAACAAAAAGTGGGAAATTTTTATTCCAAAAAAAAAATATGCAACAGACAATGCTGCTATGATAGCCATAACAGGATTGCTTAAATATGAAAAAAATATTTTTGATCCTATTAATGTATGTTCATATTCAAAATTTCAAACATTTTAAGTACATGTACAAATCAGATTTCTATCTCCATATCCATCATTTATGCGATTGATTGAAGGCCAAAATTTTCTTTCTTTTACCCAATCCAATGGGTAAGCCGCTTTTTTTCTAGTATATGGGTATATCCAATTATTTTCTGTTAGTAAATCTAAACTATGCGGAGCATTTTTTAATACATTTTCTTCTTTAGAAAATTGACCTTCTGCAATTTCATTAATTTCTTTACGTATATTTATCAGTGTTTCAATAAACCGATCTAATTCATCTTTAGATTCACTTTCCGTAGGTTCTATCATCATACATCCTTCTACAGGAAAAGAAATAGTCGGGGCATGGAATCCATAATCCATCATTCTTTTTGCAATATCTATTACTTCTATTCCAATAGTTTTTTTAAAATTTCTGCAGTCTATAATCAATTCATGTGCTACTGTATTATTTTTTCCTGAGTATAATATTGGATAATAATTTTTTAATTTTTCCTTTATATAATTAGCATTTAATATAGATATTTCTGTACACTTTTTAAGTCCATCTGGTCCCAATAAACGAATATAAGCGTAAGAAATAGGTAAAATAAGAGAGGATCCATATGGAGAGGAAGAAATTGTTAATGTTATTTTTCTTTTCCTTTTTTGGAAAGGATGATTAGGAAGAAAAGGAGATAAATGAGGCGCAACACAAATAGGGCCCATTCCAGGACCACCACCTCCATGAGGAATAGCAAAGGTTTTATGGAGATTAAGATGACAGATATCTACTCCTAAATGCGCTGGTTTGATTAACCCTACTTGTGCATTCATATTGGCCCCATCCATATAAACTTGTCCTCCATTTTCATGAATCATATCTATTATTTCTTTTACATGTGATTCGTATACACCATAAGTAGAAGGATAAGTGATCATAAATACGGATAAAAAATCTTTATTCTCTTTTGCTTTTTTGAATAAATCATTTTTATCAATGGATCCATCTTTTTGAGTAGAAATTAAGATCACCTTCATACCAGCCATCATTGCTGATGCAGGATTCGTTCCATGTGATGAAGAAGGAATTAATGCTATATTTCTTTTAGATTCGTTCCGTGAATGATGATAAAATTTTATGACCATTAGTCCAGCATATTCTCCTTGAGCCCCTGAATTAGGTTGTAAAGAAATTCCATGAAATCCAGTTATTTCCTTTAAATATTTTTCTAAATTTTGAATAATAAACTGGTACCCCTTAGATTGATTGTCAGGAACAAAAGGGTGTATATTTCTCCATTCATATTGACTTAAAGAAAATAATTCTGCAGATGCATTTAATTTCATAGTACACGATCCTAATGGAATCATTGAATGTGTTAATGAAAGATCTTTTCTTTCTAATTTATTGATATAACGAATTAGTTCATTTTCTGAATGAAATTTATGAAAAATTTTATGTTCTAAAAAATTAGAAGTTCTTTTAAAAAAACTAGGAATCCTACTACTATATTTTTCTTTTTTATTTTTTTGAATAAATTTTTTTGGATTATCAACTTCATGAAAAATAGAAACAATATGATCAATATCTTTATCACAAGTGGTCTCGTCTAAAGTAATTGTTAAATGATTTTTATCTATATATCTAAAATTTGTTTTTTTACGTTCAGCTACTTGTTTTAATTTTTCTAAAGAAAAAATTTTTGTTTTTTTTATTCCAATTCTAAGAGTATCAAAATAAAATCTATTTATTTGATTAATATGATCAATGTTATTAACTAATAAAAATTCAAGTTTTTTAGTATGTTGATGAATATTTTCTGCTATGATTTTTAATCCTTTTGCTCCATGATAGATAGCATACATGGATGCCATTATAGCAGGTAAAACTTGTGATGTACAGATATTAGAAGTTGCTTTTTCTCTTTTTATATGTTGTTCTCTTGTTTGTAGAGCCATACGAAATGCTTTTTTGTTTTTTCTATCCACAGATTCTCCAATAATTCTTCCTGGAAGAAGACGTTTATATTTTTCATGAGTAGAAAAAAAAGCCGCATGAGGCCCTCCATATCCCATAGGGATTCCAAAAGATTGTGTAGATCCTACGACAACATCTGCTCCCCATTCTCCAGGAGGTTTTAACAAAGTTAAAGACATCAAATCCGTGGATATTATTACCGATATGTTTTTTATTTTTGCATATTTTATTGTTTCACGATAATCATAAATTTCTCCTAAAGAAGAAGGATATGATAGCAATAATCCAAATATTTCTTTCTGATTGTATTTTTTGTTTTGTATATTTTCATGAGAATCTTGAATGAGGTTTATTCCTATTCCATAACATCTTGTTTTTATAATATCAAATGTTTGCGGAAGAATTTCATTTGAAACAAAAAAATATGGATAATTTTTGATACGTTTTCTTTTTAAATAATCTTTATAAATCATGAACATAGCATCAGCTGTTGCAGTTCCTTCATCTAACATGGATGCGTTGCTGATATTCATTCCAGTAAGATTTGAAACCATAGTTTGGAAATTGATTAATGCTTCCAAACGTCCTTGAGATATTTCTGATTGATAAGGGGTGTAAGGAGTATACCAATTTGGATTTTCTAAAATATTTCTTTGAATAACTGCTGGAGTTATAGTATTCTTGTATCCTAATCCTATATAAGAACGATAAATTTTATTTTTTTTACTAATTCTATAGATGTGATTTAAATATTTATATTCAGAAATGGAATTAGGAATATTTAATTTTTTGTTTAAACGTATTTCTTTTGGTATTGTTTTATTTATTAACTCTTTGATAGAGTTACATTTTAATATTTCTAACATTTTTTGAATTTCTTCGTTGGTAGGACCTATATGTCTATAATAGAATTTTGTTATTATGAAATCCTTGTTCATAACAATGAATATTTAATTATCATTATACAAATACAAAGATAATTAGATAAATATTTTTATAATTATCATTCAAAATTGATAAAATCATACATACATTTGTTGTATCAAACAAAATATAAAATGAAAATTACTATTATCGGAGCAGGAAATGTAGGGGCATCATGTGCCAGTCTTTTATCTCAAAAAGATATAGTGAGAGAAATTGTTTTATTAGATGTTAAAGAAAAATTCGCTGAAGGGAAAAGTCTAGATATATCTCAAATGCTTTCCATTGTAGGATCAAATACTCATGTTGTTGGTGTAACTAATGATTATTCAAAATCGAAAAATTCTGAAATTATTATTATTACTTGTGGAATTCCTAGAAAACCAGGAATGAGTCGTGATGATTTAGTGAATACTAATGCTAAAATTATTCATAATGCAACTAAAAAATCTATTTTTTTTTCTCCAAAAGCAAAATTGATAATAGTATCTAATCCACTGGATGTAATGGCTTATGTTAGTTTTCTTACATCTAAAGTGGATTCTTCTCGTGTAATAGGAATGGCTGGAATATTAGATTCAGTTAGATATCGTTATTTTTTATCAAAAAAGTTAAATTGTTCTTCTCATGATATTCAATCTTTGTTATTGGGGGGACATGGAGAGACTATGGTTCCTTTATATAGATATACTTCTATATCTGGTATCCCAATACGGGAATTTTTATCAAAAGAAAAAAATCAGGAGATCATTGAAAAAACAAAAAAAGGTGGAGAACAAATTGTAAATTTATTGGGAACATCTGCTTGGATGGCTCCTAGTGCATCTGTTGTTCAAATGGTGGAATCTATTTTAAAAAACTCTAAACGTATTTTCTCATGTTCTGTTTTTTTGAAAGGAGAGTATGGTTTGAAAAATGTATATTTAGGAGTTCCTGTTATTTTAGGAAAATCTGGAGTTGAAAAAATTATAGAATTACAATTAAACAAAGAAGAAAGAGATCTTTTAAAAAATTCTGCAAATCATATAAAAAATATGATGAAAGAATTAAAATTAAACGATATCAATTTTTAATTTTCATTTTTTTTATCATGAAAATAAAAAATATTTTGTTTTTAGTAGCTCATCCTAATATAAAAAAATCTATTTTGAACAAAAAAATTGTAAAAAGAATTCATGATAAAAATAAAGGAGAAGAAAAAATTATTATACGAAATTTATATAATATTTATCCCGATTTCAAAGTTAAAGTAAATGAAGAAATAAAAATTCTTTTTAATGTGGAATTTATTGTTTTTCAATTTCCATTTTATTGGTACAGTTACCCATCTCTTCTGAAAGAATGGAAGGACAAAGTTTTTACAAAACTATATAATGATGGAAAAAACTTTCTTTCAGGAAAACATTTATTAGTATCTATAACTTCTGGAGCAGAAGAGAATTCTTTTCATGCTGGATCTAGAAATAATTTTACTATAGATGAATTTTTACGCCCCATTCAACAAACTGCATTTGTTCTTAATATGATTTATCATGGATATGTGCACATTTCAATGAATTCATTGAATAATAATGATATAAAAAATCATTCATATGTTTTGGAAAAACATGCGGATAAAATTATTTTTAAAATAAATCAATATTTATCTTTCTATAAAAATTAATAATTCACCTTTTTTGTAATTTATCTCTATTTTATTATCAATTGCTTCATTCCTAATTCCTATGCATTTCCCTATTTTTAGAAATTTGTTAGTAAGAGAATATTTTAGCCCATGAGTTGATAATCCTTCTACTTTTGGAAATGGAAAAAGAGATATCTTTTTATTTTTTTTCTGGTAAAAAAAATTTTTTTTACCAGAAAAAAAATAAGAATGATAATTATCATGAAAAATAATGGATAATTTTTTTTTATATTTCAAGGCTGTAGATAAATTTCCTAAAAAATGATCTTGTTCTTTTCCACTAGATCCCCAAACGTTTATATTGAAATAACCTTTTTGATATATTATTTTTAATGCTTTATCAAAATCTGTATAATTTGGATCATCAATTTCAAAAAAAAACTTATTGTCTAAATTGTAGACATTTTTTTTTAAAGAATCAAAATCTCCTATTACACAATCAACTTCTATTCCTAATTTTTTTAGATAGGAAAAAGCTCCATTGACAGCAAATATTTTTTCATAAGAAAAATTTTCTTGATAGAAAGTTCTTGGGGGGTCTCCATTTAAAAATAATCCTACTTCTGGTCCTAGAAAACGGTGATTCATTCTTTTACGATTTTATTATAAAAAAAAAACGATTTTCTTCCTAGATAAACTTTTTTGACTACGGGATCTTGTATTAATTCTTTAGAAGTCCCTTTTTTTAATATTTTTCCTTCAAACATTAAATAAATACGATCTGTTATTAGAAACGTTTCTTGAACATTATGATCAGTTATCAATATTCCAATTTTTTTTTCTTTCAAAGAAAAAATAATTTGTTGTAATTCTTCTGTAGCTATTGGATCTATTCCAGAAAAAGGTTCGTCTAAAAGAATAAAATTAGGATTTACAGCTAAACATCTAGCAATTTCAGTACGTCTACGTTCTCCACCAGAAAGAAGATCTCCACGTATTTTTCTAATATTTTGCAAACCAAATTCTTCAATCAATTTTTCTGTTTTTTCTTTTCTTTCTTTAGAAGAATTTTTTTGCATTTCTAATATGCATAAAATATTATCTTCCACAGATAATTTTCTAAAAATAGATGGTTCTTGTGCCAAATATCCAATTCCTTTTTTAGAACGTTGGTATATGGGATATTTAGTGATGTCTTCTCCATTAAGAAGAATTTTTCCTATATCAGGTCTAATCAATCCTACTATCATATAAAAAGAAGTTGTTTTTCCAGCTCCATTAGGCCCTATTAATCCCACTATTTCTCCATTTTTTAATTGTAAAGAAACATTTTTTACTATATGTTTTTTACATATATTTTTGACTATTAATGTCATAGTTTTTTTTTTTTTGTGAAAAGGTAGATTGAAAATATTTTTTATATTAAATTGCAAAATTGCAAATTTAATAGTATGAATGATATCATCATAAATATGATTAAGAAATATTTTCTTATTATTTCTTTGTTTTTTCCTACTTATTTTTCTTTTTCTTTGGATAAAGAAAATGGAGATAAAGTAAATGGGATTTCTGCAGTAATAGGAAATGAAATTATTTTAGATTCTGAAGTAAAACATTATTTAAGTTCTTCTGATAAAAAAATGACCTTTTGCGAAGGATTAGAAAATTTGATCATTCAGAAATTAATACTCTATCATGCAAAAAAAGATCCTAATATAAAAGTCTATGATCAAGAGTTAGATTCACAAAAAAAATTTACAAATCAAGAATCTTTTTCAGAAGAATTAGAAAAATTAAAAGATAATCAATATATAGAAAAATATCATCAAAAAATTATTAAAAATCTAGAAATATCCCCTAAAGAAGTGAAATCTTTCTTTTTTAAGAATAAGTATTCTTTACCAAAAGTTCCTAAACAAGTTAGGATATCCTATATGGTTTTTTATCCAAAATTAAGTGAACTACACCGAAAAAAAATTATTGATTACTTAAAAAAAATAAAAAATGAAATCCATTCAGATATGGATTTTTCTATGAAAGCTATTTTATTATCCGAAGATATCTATTCGGCATTGAAAGGGGGACTGATTCAGGGAATCAAAAAAGAAGATCTATCAAAAGAATTTGAACGTGTGGTTTTTTCTTTGGAAGAAAAAGAAATTTCTGAACCTTTTGAAACAGATTTAGGATTTCATTTAGTTAAACTGGAAAAAAAAATAGGGAATAAAATAGATATTAGACATATTTTAATCAAACCTAAATATACGGAAGAAGAATTTTGCAAAACAAAATCATTTATTCAATTAGTAAAAAAACGAATTATAAATCATGAAATTATTCCTAAAACAATTTTAGATGGAAATGACATTATATTTATTAAAAATCCAATAAAAATCATGAACATGAACATGAATTTTTCTTTTATATGGAAAAAAAATTTATTTGAAGAAAATCATCTATCAGAAAAAATGAAAAAGGCATTACATCATTTAAAAAATGGGGAAATTTCTGATCCCTATAAAGAAATTATCAATGGAAAAGAAGTTTTCTTTATTGTTAAATTATTGGAAAGAATTCCTTTTCATTCTATTTCTTTAGAAAAAGATTATCCAAGATTAAAAAAACTTGTGAAAAACATTAAAAAAAAACATGAGATTAAAAATTGGGTTAACAATCAATTAAAAAAAACTTATTTCTTAAAAATAGAAAAATCTTGTACATGATTATTCTTTATTAAAGAAAGGTTTTTTTATATAATCCTGCATAATATCCATTTAATTGGATTAATTCTTCATGAGTTCCTTTTTCTACAAGATATCCTTTATTCATCGCTAATATTTTGTCTGCATTTTCTAATGTAGAAAGACGATGAGTAATAATAATTGAAGTTTTATTTTTTGTTATACAATCTGTTGCATGATAAATCAATTTTTCTAATTCCTGATTTAAAGAAGATGTTGCCTCATCTAGAATAAGCATAGAATAAGGATGCATTTGTACTCTTAAAAAAGAAATTAACTGTTTTTCTCCAAGTGAAAGAATATCTCCTCTTTCTTTTACAATATATTTGTATCCATGTGGCAAAGATGTTATAAAACTATGTATTCCTATTTTTTTTGACATTTTTTCTATTTTATCTATGCTAATAGAAGGATCTCCTAAAGTAATATTATTCATAATAGAATCATTAAATAAAAATGTATCTTGTGTCACTACTCTTATATGAGATCTTAAATTTTTTAACTCAATATCTTGAATATGATGTCCATCAATTAAAATATTTCCTTTTTTTATTTCGTAAGATCTAGAAATTAAATGCGTCATTGTGGATTTTCCAGAACCTGTAGATCCTACTATAGCTACTTTTTCTCCAGGGTTTATTTCAAAAGAAATTCCTTTGAGGACCATTTCTCCATCAAGATAGGAAAAATAAACATTATTAAACACAATATGTCCTTTTAACTTTTTGATTCGTATGTTTCCTTTATCAATAATTGTTTCCCCAGAATTTAATATAGAAAATATACGTTCTATTCCTGCTATTCCTCTTTGTATTATATTAAATCTATCTGCTATTTGTCGCATAGGACGAAAAAGTAGATAAATAAAAAAAATAAAAGCAATGATTTGTCCCGGTTTTACATTGATATTATTATACCCATCAATAGAATGATATCCTCCATAAAATATGACAATGCTTATTGTTGCTGCAGATATAATTTCTACAATTGGAAAAAAAATAGAAAAATAAAAAATAGTTTTAAAATGTGCACTCATCAATCTATGATTGATTGATTTAAATTTTAAATATTCTTCTTTTTCTTTATGAAAAAGCTGAATGATGGACATTCCTATAATTTTTTCTTGCAAAAAACTATTTAAACGTGAATTATGTATACGTTCTTCATGAAACATTTTTTTTAATGTTTTTTGAAAAAAACGAGTTATAATATACATAAATGGAATAGTAAAAAGAACAATAAAAGACAATTTTTTATGCATCGTATACATCATAATTATAATCATCATTATTCTGAATACATCTCCAGATACTAGCAAAATTCCATCATTAAATATCACAGTAATTGTTTCTATGTCTGAAACAGAATAAGACACCAATTTTCCTATTGATGTTTTATGAAAAAAAGAATTTTTAAAATGCAAAAATTTTTCAAATAAAAGAATTCTAATTTTTTCAATTACATTTTGAGCAAGAATATTAGATAGATATAATAAAATAAAATGAAATATACTTTCTAGAAAAAGAAGAGTCATTATCCATATCAATACATTTTTAAGTCCAAAAAAATCTTTATAAACTATATGAACATCTATAGCTTTTTGTATTAATTTTGGTCTATAAGCAGATATGAAAGATATTAATATAGAAGTGATGATTGTTGATATTAAAATCAGTTTGTAGTTTAAACTGATTTTTAAAAGTTGTTGAAAATAAAATCCTTTCAAATTTTTTTTCATAAAAAAATGTCTTCTGGATAAAGAATTTTAGTAAGAAATAATCCACATGCAGGAACTACTGTACTACTACAATTAGCATGATTTTTTGATTCTATAATTTCTACAAATCTATTTATACTCATTTTTTCTCTTCCAACGTCAATAAGCGTTCCAATAATGGATCTTACCATATTTCTTAAAAACCGATTTGCTTCAATAGTAAAAAAACATGTATTATTATTTTTTATAGACCAATAAGCATTGTATATTTTGCATATATTGTTTTTTTTTTATCTTTCCTATTTTTTTTGCAAAAAGCACTAAAATTTTTATATTCCATTAAAATTCTAGAAGCGATATTCATTTTTTTAATATTTAAAGAATAAAAACAGTACCAAGAAAAATCTTGAAAAAATGGATTTTTTTCAGATGTTAAATAATATTTATAAGTACGACTTATTGCACTAAATCTGGCATGAATATGTTTTTTAACTGGAAAAATATTAATTACTTTAATATCTTTAGGCAAAAAAACATTTAATCTTTTCACCAAATTTTTGTTTATCCTATTTTTTAAATCAAAATGTGCAAACATCTGTTTTGCATGAACTCCACTATCTGTTCTTCCTGCTCCTACCACATTTAGAGACGTTTTCAATAGTTTAGATAAACAATATTCTAATTTTTCTTCTATAGTATTTGTTTTTTTTTGTATTTGCCATCCATGATAATATTTTCCATTATAAGCTAATTCAATAAAAAATCTTAATAATTCCATTAATTTTTTTATATTTATTTACATCATACTAAAAAACAAGAGAATATCATAACACAATAAATAAAATACATATTAGTATAGTAGTATTTTTTTTTAATTAAATTAACACGATTTACTTTTTACTACTATTATTACAACCTATCTTTAGTTCATTTAAACTTTCTATAATAATAGAACATCCTATTTGTATTTCTTTTTTTGTGATGGTTAATGGAGGAGAAATACGTAAAGAACTGTTATGAAATAAAAAACGAAATAGTATTAATCCTTTTTTTATACAAGACTGTAATACTTTTTCTATGTGATTTTTGTTTTTTAATTCAAAAGATAAGAGAAGTCCCTTTCCATGAATATTTTTAATTTCATCATGAACCAAATATTTTCTAATCCATTTTTCTTTTATCGATACTTTTTCCATAATTTGAGAATCAACTAGTTGAATTAATGTCGCTAAAGCCGCTGATGCTGCTACAGCATTTCCACCAAAAGTCGTTATATGTCCTAATGGAACATGATCGCAAAAAGATCTCATTATTTCATGAGAGGAAATAAATCCACTAATAGGCATTCCTCCACCCATTCCTTTTCCCATAATTAGAATATCAGGAACAATTCCATAATGTTCAAAAGCAAAGAGCTTTCCTGTTCTTCCAAATCCAGTTTGGATTTCATCAAGGATCATTAAAGTATTTTTTTTTTGACATTGTTTTTTAACTTTTTTTAAAAAAGAACGATCAGGTAATATTATCCCTGAAGAGGTTTGTATTGTTTCTAAAATGACACAAGCTGTTTTATCTGTAATGGAAGAAATGAATTCTTCTATTTGATTAAATGTTATAAATTTAACCAAGGGAAGGAGAGGTCTAAAAGGTCTTTTATTTTTTTCATATCCCATAACACTCATAGATCCATGTGTACTTCCATGATAAGCCCCTTTACAGGAAATAATTTCTTCTCGTCCTGTATAACACTTAGCGAGTTTCAAGGCCCCTTCTACTGCTTCAGTTCCTGAATTTACTAAGTAAGTAGTCTTCAATGGATCTGGAGTATTTTCTGATATTTTTTTACAAAGGTTGACACAAATTTCTTGTATAAATTCTCCATACACCATAGTATGTAAATACTTATCTACCTGTTTTTTGATAGCTTCTTTTATTTTTTTATTTCCATGTCCTAATACATTTACAGAAACTCCTGCTACAAAGTCTAAATACTTTTTTCCATTTTTTCCATAAATGTAATTACCTTCTGCATAATCCACCATAATTTTCATGGAATTAGGATTAACTTGAGTTTGATATTGAATAAAATCATTCTCTAATTCTTTTCCTTTCATCTCTATTCTCTATAAAAAATTTAATTTTTTTTTATTTTTTTTCTTTCTTTTTGTTCCAAAAAACTTTCTTCTTTATATTTTTCTATTTGTTTCAAAACAGAATTTTTTTTAGATTGAATTTCTTTTTCTTCTCTTTCTCTCCAAAAAAATTTAGGGAAAAAAAGGTTTTTTTTGTAAATATTTTTAGAGGAAAAAGGAAAAAGTTCTGAATAAGCTTTATCTATACAAGAAATTTTACTAATTTCTTTTCCTTCTTTTTTTAATTCTAACAAGATTATTCCACAAGATGATTTGTTAATTAAATTTTGTGTAGTATCATAAAGAAAAATAATGCTTTTAGCATTTCCTTTAATCAAAATTTTTTCTATATTTTTTTTTTCATGATTAAAAAAACCAGTCATATTTTCTCCTTTTATTTGATGAAATTTTTCTGAATTTATTTTTTTTATAAAAAACACATTTTTTATAGATAATGAATCTATCATATTGTTTTTCATAGAGATACTAATGCTATCTCCAGTAAATTGTTGGTTGTTGTTAATCCAAAAAATAGGATTTCCATTCAATAGCATTGAAGAATGGATAATAGAAGAATTATTATTTGATTGTTCATATACTAAAAAATCGCATTTTCCTTGCATAACTCCATTCATAAAAAAAATGTTTTTAACAGGAAAAGCTTGAATCAAGGTAGTAGATTTTTTCAATAAAGAAATTTGAATAGTATCAGAATGAATAATAATAGAATCTTGATTAGAGATTTTTTTTACAGCTGTTGAATCTTTTTTTAAAGAGAAAAGTCCAGAATTTAAATCAAAAATTCCATAAACTCCCATTAGATATCCTATTTTAGGATCTTCAAAAAAAACATTTTTTATAAATCCATATTTTTTTTTGTGATCAAAAAACAAATATCCTCCTTTTATAATTTTTCCTTTATAATGGATACTAAAATTTTTTTTAGACAAAAAAATTTTTTTTCTAAATAAAAAAGAACCTTCTTTAAGGTAAAGAAAAGAATTACTTGATTGATTATTATTATGGATTACAATAGTAGGACTTAAAAAATCTAGTTTGTCTAATTGAAAAAAATACTTCATTGTATTAGAATATACTGTATAATTATTACTAACTAATTTGATTTCATGTTTTAATTCTGCTTTTTTTTTTGTAAGAAAATAACTTCCTTCTTTACTATAGATTATTGTAGAGTTTCCATAAAAAATCCATCCTCCTTTTTTATAAAAAATTTTTTTAAGTTTAAGATCATATTCTAGAATATGAGTAGATAATTTTAATTTATTATTAATAAATAAAATAACGTTTTTAGTAGCTTGAAAAGATTTTTTAATAAAACTATAGATAATTGCATTTGCCGTTAATTTTTTTATATTATCTTGAAATAAAATCACATTTTTTGATACTTTTAAAAAATTTTTTGAAAATTCTATTTTTTGAGAATATATTCTATTTTGATTCGATACTAATTGAACATTTCCATATCCGTAAAATTGATTGTTTTTTTTATAATATATAGCTTTATCACAAAAAAGGTGATATCCATGATGTTCCAAATGAACATGCCCCGTTAAATCAAAAATATCGTTGTGAGACTTTTCATTTTTTTGTATAAAATCAGCATGAATCAGATGTATTTTTTTTTTGAAAAAAAATTTTTTTATTGGAAAAGTGTATGCTTGATTATTATTAATCAATAAAATTAAAAAAAAACCAAATACAAATAAATAATAATATTTTTTATGATCCATGAATCCCAATCCCTTTTTTTAATCCTATCTCCTACTTACTTACTAATTCCTATAAAAAATTCATGTTAAGTTTTTATTTTTTTTTGTGTGTGCTATTAAGGATATCTCTATGTTTGCATTTTTTGGTAATCCAAAAACTTGTATAGTTTCTCTAGCTGGATAATTTTCTTTCTGAAAAAATTTAGAATATATAAAATTTATTTTAGGATAGTCATTTATATTTTTTATAAATAAAGAAGTTTTTATAACATTTTCAAATCCAATTCCAGTTTCTGAAAGAATAATTTGCAAATTTTTCATGACTCTTTCAGTTTCTATTTCTATAGTTTCAGAAATTAATTTTTTAGTTGTTGGATCAATAGCTATTTGACCAGAAATAAATAAAAAGTTTTCTACAATAACGTATGAACTATACGGTCCTAAAGATGGAATTTTTTCCATTGAACATTTTTTTAATTTCATATTTTTTTTTCTAATTTAATAATGTCTTTCTTCATTATATTGCAAAATATTGCTTAACATAGGATCTTTTATTCCAATAAAAAAAGACCAATAACGATCTCCTATGGGAGACCAATTGAAATTCATTTTGAAACTTCTTAAATCTCTATAAAAAATTATGTTAGCCAACATAATTTTTTGTTTCAAAATATCGTAATTTGTATGAATATCTATTTTCCAATATTTAGTGATCTCTATAGATCCATTTACACTTAAAAATGTATGAAAAAATTTTTCTGTATTTTTTTCATAAAAATTTGAATTTAAATTTATTTTAAAATTCAATGGAATTGAATAATTTGCATAATTATCTCTATCAAACAAGAAACATTCATAACGATTTTTTCCTCGTTTTTCATGTTTATTTTTTTTATTTTTAGAAAAAATATTCATTTCATTTTTAATGAAATTGTAATGAAATGAAAAATCAAAATATTTATTGATTTTTTCTTTTTTTTCATATTTTTCATCAAAGTAAATTCCTCCTTTATATTTGATTCCTAAATATTTTGTAAAATTAGTATATCCTATAAAATGGATATTTTCCCATTTAAAAAATGGGGGATCAAAAATATATGAAGTACTTACTTGAAAAAATTCAAGTATTTTTATTTTATTTTCAGTATTTTTTGAATCAAATTTTTTCAATTCCAAATTATTTCTTAGTACTAAATTTATTTTTTTTTCATAAGAATTTTTTTTTAATTTAAAAAAATTAGGCAAAGGTGTAATATTATAATAAAAAGATAACATAGGTTCTATTTCATGTCTTAAAATAAAATTTTTTTTGTTTATTATCTCTAAATATAACGGATTAGAAATTATGTCTGTTGATACTACATTCGAAGTTTTAAAAGTCCATTTTGAATAAAAATTACGTGGATAAAATACGTTATAATTATAATGAATTTTTGGTGAAATTTTCAAAAAAGGGGAAAAATGAACATAAGTTGCCATATTTATAGTATGATTCATTTCAGTTTGAAAATCCATTTTCTGTTTCGTCCTTTTTAATAAAAAAATAGGATTTTCATATATTATGGAATTATATGCAGTTATTTGATAATCAAATATAAATTGACGAATAAATGTATTTTTTTTTTCTAAAAAATGATTTCTATGCATAGAAAAACGAATTTCTGGAATCTTTAATTTCGTTTCTCCTTTGTTCATTTTTTGAATAAGATAGGCAGATATATTTAACAAAGAATGATTATCAAATTTTTTTTTGATATTCATATTTGAAACATAAACTTCATGACTTTTTTTTGTGAAAAGTCTATTGCTTGTTAAATAATTGATATCAGCACTAAATTCTATATCAGAATTAAATTTTTTATTATGTTTCCATTTGAATTGATAATCAAATTTTTTATTTGAAAATCTTTGATAATTAAAATGAATTAATCCATTATTATTCTTATATATTGTATTTTTTAATTTATATTTTATTTCTGTTTCTAATTTCCATTTTTCATTTCCATATATAGAACTGAATACTGTAAAATTGAAATAATTGGAAATTGGAAAAAATAAACCTATATTCTCTATATAAATTTTTTTATTTTTAATCCTCAATTTAGGGAATTTTATTCCATAAAATGAATTCTTATTTTCTTTCATATATAAAAACGGAAAAACTATAGGAAGAGGAACTTTATACCAATAAAAAAATACTGGTCCAGTAATAATGGATTTTTGATGATGGAAATATTTTAAACTATTTGTTTTTAAATAAAAATCAGGATTAGTATCTTTTTTTTCTATAAAAAGAGGATCGGATGTATATATCACTTTTTTCATCAAACTCGTTCCATTATTTTCTTTTTTTATGTTATTTGCTATGATAACATGATTTTTTTCTTGGATACAAACGTCATTAGCTTCTCCTTTTTTATCATTCAAATTAATGAAAAAATTTTTTGTTAAAAATTTTCTATTTCCCTGTATAACAGTAATATATTTATTTTTAATCGACTTAGCATTGAGATCTCCATTTTTCCAATTAAATTCTATCCAATCTGCTTCAATTTTTGTATCAAGATATTCTATAAAAGCATTTCCATTTAAATAAGATTTTCCTTCTTTTATATTATGTTCTTGTGTATTTGAACTATATTTAATAATATTTTTGAATTTATTTTTCGTAAGATTTCCTATTTCTAGAATAGGATTTTCAGATTCAGATAGAATAGATTTATTGTTTTTTTCTTCTTTTGCAAAAAGAAAAAAGGATAGAAAAAAAAAGAAAAGAATTTCTTTTCCAAATAGAATAATAGATTTTGTAATTTTTAACAAATTAGTTCAATAGTTGTTATGTTAATTATTATTTATTTGAATCAATAAATTTCATAAAATTATATCTCTAACTAATATCCATTTTTTTTACTTCTAACTTATCTACACATCCCCCTAATATCTCCAATAGTGTTAAATGAAATACAGGATGATGCTTTTTTGGAGAAATTTCACACATTGGTTCTATAGCGAATCTACGAAAATGAAACAAAGGATGTGGAATAGTTAACATAGAACTTTGTATTATAAGATGATCATAAAATAAGATATCAATATCTATTTCTCTATCTTGGTAGAGACGATTTTTTGGATTACAGTGAGTAGTCGTACTACGACTACTACTACAAGTAGATTTTCTACCTATAAGAAACTCAATATTTAAAATTTTTTCTAAAAGTTCTATAGGAGAATGAAATGTTTTTATATGCAAAGCTCTATTATAAAAAAAAGATGTATTTTTATTCATATTCCAAGCTATGCTTTCAAAATAAGAAGATTTTTTAATGATTTCCCCAATTTTTTTGGAAATTAAGAATAAAGATTCATCTAAATATTTTTTTTTATTTTCTTTATTACTTCCTTGCAACAAATAAACGTTATGTTTTTTCAAACAACAATTTTTCTATAATATACTGAAAAACTTCATTTTTAAATAGAAAAATATTTTTTTATTTTTTAAATTGAGCGAATATTTTTAGGATTCATAATAAAGAAGAATATGGTATATGGGATTAGTTGATTTTATGAAAAATCTATTTACTCAAGAAATTGCTATAGATTTAGGAACAGCAAATACCCTCATTATGCATAACAATAAAGTTATTGTTGATTTACCTTCAATTATTGCCATAGATGTAAGAAGTAAAAAAGTCCTAGCTGTAGGAGAAGAAGCCAAACAAATGCAAGGAAAAACACATGAAAATATTAAAATTTATAAGCCATTAAAAGATGGAGTTATAGCCGATTATAAAGTAGCAGAACTTATGATAAGAGAATTTATCAAAAAAGTTCCAGGAATAAATAAAAAATTATTTACCCCATCATTAACTATGGTTATTTGTATTCCGTCTGGAATTACAGAAGTTGAAAAAAGAGCCGTGAAAGATTCCGCTCAACATCTAAATGCTAAAGAAGTTTACCTGATTGAAGAACCTATGGCTGCAGCTATTGGATCCGGTATATCTGTTACAAAAGCTGAAGGAAATATGATTATTGATATTGGAGGAGGGACCACAGAATGTGGAGTAATTGCTTTAGGTGGAATTGTTTGTCAAAAATCCATTAAAATAGCTGGAGATGTTTTTACTAATGATATTGCATATTTTCTTCGTACTAAATACAATTTATATATTGGAGAAAGAACTGCTGAAAAAATTAAAATAGATATAGGAGCCGCTACTGAATCTATTGAGAATCCTCCTGGAGATATTCATATTCAAGGAAGAGATTTACCAACAGGAAAGCCTAAAGAAATGAATATTTCTTATAAAGAAACGATTCCTGCTCTTGATAAATCTATTTTGCGTATTGAAGATGCTGTGATGGAAACATTGTCTAGAACCCCTCCAGAGCTTGCTGCAGATATTTATAAAACAGGAATCTATATGGCAGGAGGAGGATCTCTATTGAGAGGATTAGATAGAAGAATTTCTAAAAAAACAGGTCTTTCTGTTTCTTTAGTAGAAGATCCTTTGAGAGCTGTAGTCAAAGGAACAGGAGTTGCTTTGAAAAATATTGATAAATTTACATTTTTAATGAAATAGATAGTAAAAAAAAAGGTAGATTCTAATACCATTATTTTTTATGCGTGGATTTATTAATTTTTTTCTAAAATGGCGTTTTTTTATTTTCTTTTTTTTATTAGAATCTGCAGCTATTTTTCTTTCTTTTTCTAAAAAGAATTTTCATCAATATATTTATAACGGTTCCTCCAATTTTTTTATTGGAAAAATTTATGAAACAATTCATAAATTTCATAGTTATTTTTCATTAGAAATTGAAAATAAAAGACTTATAAAAGAAAATATAAAATTACGTCATTCTCAACTATCTTCTAAAATAAGAAAAACAACCAAAGATTTTAAAAAAAATAATATTGATTATTTACAACAGTATGTTTATACTCCCGTAAAAATTATCAATAATAGTATCCACGAACAGGAAAATTATATCACTATAAATAAAGGAAGTTTAGATGGAATAAAAACAGATATGGGGATTATTTTATCTGATGGAATTGCAGGAATTATTATAAAAACTTCACCACATTTTAGTATAGCTATTTCTCTTTTAAATCCAAAAATTAAAGTTAATGCCAGATTAAAAAAAAATAAATATTTCGGAACAGTTAGTTGGGATGGATTAGATCATGAATCTGTTGTTTTATACGATATTCCTAAACATTCTACTATCTACAAGGGAGAGATAGTAGAAACAGATGGAAAATCCGCAACTTTTCCTGAAGGAATTCCAATTGGAAGAGTCTCTTGTTATAGATTTGATGAAGAACATGCCAATTATGTTATAAAAGTAAAATTGTTAGAAAATTTTTCTAACATAGAAAATGCTTATGTTGTGAAAAATTTATTCAAAAAAGAATGGAACAATATTCAACTTTATAATAAAAATAAAGTTGAAAATAAATAATGAATTTTCTAAAGAATTTTTTTTTCTCTGTTTTTTCCATTTTTTTTATTTGTTTAATTCAAATATCAGTATTTAACTATTATATAATTTTGGATTGGTATACTTCTTATATATATATAATTTTTATATTAACTTATTCCTATCATGAAAATAGATTTGTATTCTTGTTTCTATCTTTTATGATAGGTTGGATCATAGATCATTGTATGAATTCTGGCGGAATACATGCTTTTTCTACGACTCTTTCTGCTTTTTTTAGATTAAAATTTCTACAATTTTTTGAAGGAAAAAATTTTCTTTACAAAAGTGATTTTTCTGTTTATGAATTGCCTTTTATTAGGAAATTTTTTTACATTTTCTCATTAATTATTACACATCATTTTTCTTTGTTGATATTAGAAATATTGAAGTTATCCTGTTTCAACAAAATTATTTTATTGAAAACTATATTTAGCAGTATTTTTACAACTATTTTATGTATTATATATTTTTTTTTGAGAAAAATTAAACATTGAAAAAATTATATATTTTTTACATTTTTTTAAGTTCTATAGGTTTAATTTTTATAACTCGACTATTCTATATACAAATATATACTGAAAAATATATTTTAAATGCATTTAACACTTCTATAAAACAAGAAATTATTATTCCTGAAAGAGGTTCTATTTTTGATAGAAATAATAATTTATTAGTGTTTAATAAATCTATTTACGAATTAATAGTCATTCCTATACTGATAGATGAAAATTTTAATATCATTGAGTTTTGCAATCTTGTAGGAATAAGAAAAGATACTTTCCACAAAAATTTAGAAAAAGCAAAAGCTTATTCAAAATATTTACCTTCTGTTTTTCTTCCTTTTATTTCAAAAGAGAAATTTGCAAATATACAAGAAAAACTTTATAAATATAAAGGATTTGATTGGACAAAACGTTCTCTTAGAGATTATAAAGTAGAAAGTTCTGCTAATGTTTTAGGATATATTGGAGAAGTAAGCCAGAAGGATATCAAGAAAGAATCCAATTATTATCAAATAGGAGATTTTATTGGTTGGGCTGGAGTAGAAAAATCTTATGAAAAAATATTGAGAGGAAAAAAAGGAGTAAAATATTGGATAAGAGATAAAAAAGGGTGTATTATAGGAAGTTATAATAATAAAAAAAATAATATTAAAGCAATTAATGGAAATGATATTTCTCTAACTATAGATTGGAATTTACAAAATTATGCAGAAAAACTTATGTTCCAAAAAAAAGGGGGAATAGTCGCTATTAATCCTAAAAATGGGGAAATTTTATCTTTAGTTTCTAGTCCTATCAATAATCCTAATTTATTTGTAGGAATTAACCGATCTAAAGAATTTAAAAAATTAATCAAAGATACAATAGATTATCCCTTATTTGATAGAACGACACAAGCTCGTTATCCTCCTGCTTCTCCATTTAAGTTAATGACAGAATTAGCAGGTCTTCAAATGAAAGTAGTAGATACAAAAACAACTTTTATATGCTATAATGGATTTAAATATGGAAAAAAAAGAATTCATTGTCATTCTGGAATTCATGGGGTCCCTATAGGAATAGAAACAGCTGTTGCTGTTTCTTGTAACAATTATTTTGCACAAGTTTATAAACGCGTCATTGAAAAATATCCAAAAAATTTAACAAAAGGAGTTAATGAATGGTGTGATATTATTAAAAGTTTTGGATTTGGAAATTATTTGTATAATGATTTAGCTACTGGAGAAAAAGGGGTTATTCCTTCTGGAGATTATTATAATAAAAAATATGGATATACAAAATGGAATGCTATTACAATTATTTCCAATAGTATTGGTCAAGGAGAAATCAATGTCACTCCCATACAATTAGCTAATATGGTTTGTGCTATAGCAAACAAAGGTTTTTTTTATACCCCACATATTGTAAAATATATCAATCATCAACCTATTTCTAATCCTAATTACATTCGTGCTAAATACACTAAAGTGAAAAGAAAATATTTTGATTTCATTATTAGTGGAATGGAAAAAGTATTTATAATTGGAACTGGGAAAAATTTTAAATCATCGGATATTAGAATGGCTGGAAAAACAGGCACTTCACAAAATTTTATAAAAATCAATCATAAAACAATATCTTTACCTGATCATTCTATTTTTATATTGTTTGCTCCAGTAGAAGATCCTAAAATAGCTATTTCTGTAATCATAGAAAATGGAGGTTTTGGATCTCGTTGGGCAGGTCCTATAGCCAGTCTTATCGCAGAAAAATATATTAGAAATAATGTTCATAGAAAAAATCTTGAAAAGAATATTATGAATTCAGGGTTACAAAAAGTGTACGAAAATATAGCAAAAATGAAAAATAGAAATTAAAAAAAAAGAGACTCTTGATAATAAAAATCAAAAGAAATAAAACATTACTAAGGAATAATAATATAGACTGGTGGATCGTGATTCTTTATATTTTCATGATTTTTTTTGGATACATGAACCTATATTCTGTTTCTTATGAGAAAGCGGAAAAACAATTAGTATGGATTTTATTTAGTTTTATTTGTATATTTTTGGTTTTTTTATTAAAACCAATACATTATAAATATTTTTCTTCATTCTTTTTTTTATTTACGTTACTTTTTTTGATTGGAGTATTTTTTTTCGGAAAAAATGTAAATGGATCAAAATCTTGGTATGTTTTTGGACCTATTAGTTTTCAACCTTCTGAATTGGCCAAAATATCTACATCTTTAATGATATCTAAGATCTTGAGTCAAAAAAATGTTAAAAAAAATAAAAATATATTTATATCTATTTTTTTAATCATATTGCCTTCATTATTAATATTTCTTCAACCAGATCCAGGTTCATCTCTAGTTTTTTTTTCATTTATTTTTACCTTATATAGACAAGGATTATCTATCTTTTTTCTTTTATGTGTATTGTTTTTAATTTTTTTGTTTGTTATTTCTTTCAATATATCCTATTGGATTATTATATTCTGTATTTTTTCAGTTTTCCTATTTTTTTTTCTTGTAAAAAAAAGATCTATAAATGATTTATTATTTTATTTATTTCTTTTGATTTTTTTATCCACTTTTGTTATCATTTCTCCGTTATTTTTTAATAAATTTTTAAAACAACATCATAAAGATAGGATTAACATTCTTTTTCAAAACGAATTTGATAGAAAATATAGAGATAATGTAGGATATAACCTTCTCTATTCAAAAACGGCTATTGGTTCCGGTAAATTTTTTGGAAAAGGATATCAAAAAGGAACCATTACAAAAGGAAAATTTGTTCCTGAGCAGCATACGGATTATATTTTTTGTACTGTAGGAGAAGAGTGGGGATTTGTAGGAAGTGTTACATTAATTATATTTTATTTATTGTTCATTAGTAGAATATATTTTTTATCCGAGAAACAAAAAGATGTTTTTGGAAGAATTTTTGGATATTCAGTAGGAAATATTCTTTTCATCCATTTTTTCATTAATTTAAGCATGGTAATGGGTCTTTTTCCAACAATAGGAATTGTTTTACCTTTTTTTAGTTACGGAGGATCTTCTTTTTTCTCTTTTACTGTTCTATTATTTATTTTCATTAGATTAGACGCTTCAGATCAAGATAGTTTGATTTGATTGAAAATCAATCAATAAAAATTATTCTTACAAAGAAAAAATATTAGGAGTCTTGTAGGGGATGCTGTTTCTAAATTAAAACTAATATTTCTGTAAATTTATGTGATTTTTTTAAAATTTTTTAATAAATTTGTCTTTGTTATTTTCTCAATGATATTGAGATTAATATTAATTAATAAAAAAAAGGGGCTGACTTTTTGGAATTGACAGCAAGATTAGTGATAAAGGGAAGCATACCGTGTGACGTAAGGTTTTACACGTAAAAAAAACGTTACAAACATATAAACGGCGAAAAACAATACGCTTTTGCTGCTTAATGCATGATGATGTTCTTCATCATTATTGCATAAAAGTGAAATCTGCAAAAATACGCAGAAGCAAAATATCTCTCAGTAATTTTTCCTTATAGGTACTGATTAAGAGATACTCATAAATATAAGGATAAGAAAACGGATGATTCTTAAGTTTTCCAATTCTGTTTTTTTTGAATCTAAGCTTTTATTCGAGATCCAAAACTCGATTTAAGTCTAAAAAAAATTATTTTGGATAAGTATGTAGAAATCTTTTGTGCTACTTGTTTGGACGCGGGTTCGAATCCCGCCAGCTCCACAATTAAAATGTTGAATGAAAAATAGAGAAAGAGAAAAAAACTGAAAATTCAATCTAGTAATTTTTTTTAATTGTATTGTAAATCAGGATTCATCCAACACGATAAAATTGAATTTTTTTTCTGCAGTCTTCTTTCTGGAATTTTATTAGGATTGGGATGGCCTACTTACGGAAATCCTTTATATTTATTTATAGCTTTTATTCCTCTACTATATGCAGAAGAACATTTAAATCATTCTTTTTCAGAAAAAAAGATTGTATTGATAATATTTTTATTGTCTTTTTTTACTTTTTTCACATGGAATGCTATATCTACATGGTGGTTATCTTATGCAAAAAGACCGGATGGAAGTTTTGCAATAGAAGCCTACTTAATTCCTGTTCTACTTAATGCTTCTTTTATGTCAATTGTATTTACGTTTTACTCATGGATAAAAAAACATGTAGAAAGTAAAAAAATAGGATATGTATTTTTAGTTTGTACATGGATCTCATTTGAAAAAATGCATTTAGAATGGGAATTATCTTGGCCATGGTTAAATTTAGGAAATGGATTTTCTAATCATATTGAATGGATTCAATGGTATGAATATACTGGTTCTTTGGGAGGAACGGCATGGATATGGATAGTTAACATAGGTTTGATTAATTCTATTATAAAATATCAAAAGAATAAAAACGTACTTTCTCTGTACAAAAATATATTTCTCAATATAGGAAAAATTTTTTTCCTCATTTTGATTTCAAATTATATATACTTAAAATGTGAAGAAAAAAAGGATGGAATTGTTGACGTTTTAATTTTGCAACCTAATATTCATCCATATCATCAAAAATATAAAACTTCAACGAAAAAATTGATTTCTTTATTGAAAAAATTAATAGATAAGAAAATTGGAAAAAATACTTTTATTATAGCCCCTGAAACAATATTTCCAGGAAATGGTCGCAAAATTTATATGAAAAATATAGGGGGAAACACCATCATATCAATATTTAGAAATCATCTAAAAAAAATTTCTCCAAAAACCGTATTTATTACAGGAATAGAATTATTCGATTTTTATAAAAAAAAAGATTTTAGTAAAACTTCTACTCCAATTTTTTTTAAAAATGAAAACGATATCCTATGGATTGATATATTTAATTCTATAATACAAATATCTTCTGATGATAAGATTGAAATTCATCATAAATCTAAACTAGTCCCAGCTGTAGAAACTTTTCCTTATAAAAGAATTCTTTTTCCTATATTGGGTAACATTTTACTTAATTTTGGAGGATCGGTAATGGAACATGGAAAACAAGATGATCCTATTACTATATTTCTACATCCTTTTTTAGAAGTCAAGGTAGCTCCTATTATTTGTTATGAATCTGTATTTGGAGAATATGTATCTAAATTTTTTAAAAAAAATGCAGAATTTATGGCTATTATTACTAATGATGGATGGTGGGGGAGATCACAAGGATATCAGCAACATTTATATTATGCACGTCTTAGGGCTATTGAAAATAGAAAATATATTGCAAGATCTGCAAATACAGGAGTGTCTTGTTTTATTAACGAAAAAGGAGAAATCATTTCTTCTATTCCGTACGGAATAGAAGGAGTTTTATCAAATAAAATTTTCATAAATAAAAAAAAAACTTTCTATATCAAGTATGGAGATTATATATCTAAAATCAGTTTTTTTCTATCCATAATAATTTTCATATATACAGTAATATATCGTCGTATGTATAAAATAAATAATAAATAATTATAAAAAAAAGATTTATTCATTATAATGAATGAATTATAATATTATATCATGTTATGATTTTTTATTTTTTGATAAGCTTTTCCTATATAATTTATAATGTCCATGGCCATTATAGATTCTTCATTTAATTCTTTTGATGCAATATCTCCAGCTAAACCATGTAAATAAACTCCCATGATACAAGCATCTTTTGGAGAATATCCTTGAGCTAATAATCCTGTAATAATTCCTGTAAGTACATCTCCACTCCCAGCTGTAGCCATTCCTGGATTTCCAGTACTATTAAAATAAAGATCCCCATGAGGTGTAGAAATAACAGTATGTGCTCCTTTTAATACAAGGAAAAGGTTATATTTTTTAGAAAATTTTTTTAATAAATATAATTTTTGATAATCATTTTTCCATGGTCCACATAATCTATCAAATTCTTTTTGATGTGGAGTAAGAATAGTTTCTTTTTCTAGAAGATTCAGGATGTTTGATTGACCAGATAGAATGTTGATAGCATCTGCATCTATCACCATAGGAATTTTTTTATTTTTATTTTTTAATCTTAAAAGAAAAGATTCTAATGCATATCCAGTCATGGGGTGTTTTCCCATTCCCATTCCTATTCCTATTGCAGCATGTTTCTTAGTAGTAGTGAAAAAACTATTGGGAATCGTCCCGATTAAGTTTTCTTGCATATCTGTTTTTACAATCGCTTCTGGAAGAATAGTTTGTATAATTTGATTTCCGCAACGTGGGACATATACACTTAATTTTCCTATTCCAATTCGAAAACTTGCTTTTGCAGAAAGAAAAATGGATCCAATCATTCCATAACTTCCTCCTATAATAACTCCATGTCCATAATTTCCTTTATGTGAAAATTTTTTTCTTTTCTTATAAATGAAACGGACGTCTGTGTCATCAATATAAAAATTTTTAACATGCATATTATTTGTATATTTTTTTTTCCATCCAACATTTAACAAATGCCATTCTCCAACATAATTTGCATAATCTGGTAAAAAAAAAGGAAGTTTTGGAACTTGAAAGGTTAATGTATGAGTCGCTTTTATAATAATTTCTTCAAAATCATCATGATTTTTTTCCATAAAAAGTCCAGAAGGAATATCTATAGAAATAACAGATGAAAATTTTTGATTATTTATATAATGAAAAAAAGATTTCCAATATTCTTTAATAGAACGGTTTAATCCTATTCCAAAAACCGCATCAATAAGTTTGCTGTTTTTATTATTAAACGATGGAAATTTTTCTCCTTCATTGATTGTATTCAATTCTATTCCATATTTTAATATTTTATTTTTATTAATTATAAATTCTTTTGAAAAATGATTAGAAATATTTACGATATATATCGTAACCATAACCCCATGTAAATGTAACATTTTAGATAAGGAAAGTCCATCTCCTCCATTTTTTCCATTTCCTACTAATATGATAAATGGTATTTTTCTAATAAGTTTATGATGATAATGTTTAATCATCCAATTAAAACAACTTTTTGCGGCCCTTTCCATTAATTCTACAGAAGAAATATCTTCGTAATCAATACAATATTGATCCGCTTTTTTAATTTGATTCAACGAAAGAATTTTCATTTTTTAAAATGAATTTATTATTTTTGGTTTTATTAGTTTTTTCTTTTTTACATAGAAACAAAAATAATATAATATAAAACGATAAAAAATTTAGATGTCCGAATATAATTTGACCCTTCCAGCCATGGGTGAAAGTATAGCGGAGGCTACTATCATTCGTTGGTTAAAAAACGAAGGAGATTCTATAAAAAAAGAAGATCTCTTAGTAGAGATAGCTACGGATAAAATAGATTCTGAAATTTCTTCTCCTGTAAATGGAATATTGAAAAGAAAATTATTTTCTCCAAATGAAGTGGTTAAAGTAGGAACCGCTATAGCTATTTTAGAAACAAAAGAAAAAGAATCATTAAAAAAAAGATTCTATTCCCCTCTTGTCCGTTCTATAGCTCATCGGGAAGGAATTAGTTTCTATGAATTAGAAACTATAGAAGGAACTGGAGACAAAGGACGTGTTACCAAAAAAGATATATTGAAATATATTCAAAATATTAAAAATAAAATCATTTCTCCTTACAATCTTTCATTTTCATATCATAATAATAGTGAGGAAATTATAGAAATGGATAGAATGCGTAAAATGACCGCATCACATATGATAGAAAGTAAAAACATATCTGCACATGTTACTTCTTTTGTTGAAGCAGATGTTACAAACATTGTTAAATGGAGAGAAAAAATGAAAGATACTTTTCAAAAAAATACGGGAGAAAAATTGACTTTAATGTCTGTATTTGTAGAATGTGTAGTTAAAGCTATAAAAGATCTTCCAATGATCAATATTTCTGTGAATGGAACTAATATTAGAAAAAAAAAAAATATTCATATAGGATTGGCTACCGCATTACCTGATGGTAATTTAATAGTTCCTGTGATCAAACATGCAGATTCCTATAGTTTGAGAGGATTAATAAAAATTATTAATGATTTAATAAAAAGAGCTAAATCGAATCGATTAAAACCTGAAGAAACACAAGGAGGTACCTATACAATTAGCAATATTGGTAGTTTTGGGAATTTATTTGGAACTCCTATTATTCATCAGCCACAAGTAGCTATCCTGGCGATAGGAGTAATACAAAAAAAACTTTCCATAATTGAAACTCCGAAAGGAGATTTTATTGGAATTAGACATAAAATTTATTTATCACATTCTTATGATCATCGTGTAATAGATGGAGTTCTAGGAGGAGGATTTGCTAAAAAAGTTGCCTTATATTTAGAAAAATTTAATTGTTACACAAAAATATAATTCAAAAAAATATATATGGAAGTAAACTTTGATGTATTCATTGAGATTCCTAAAGGAAGTAGAAATAAATATGAATTTGATAAAAAAAATAATTTAATTCGTTTAGATAGAGTTTTACATTCTTCTATGAGTTATCCTACAGATTATGGATTTATTCCAAAAACTCTTTCAAAGGATGGAGATCCATTGGATGTATTGGTATTTTTAACAGAACCAACAATTCCAGGTTGTTTAATTAGAGTTAAACCTATTGGTATTTTTTTTATGACTGATGAAAAAGGAGAAGATGAAAAAATTATTTGCGTACCTACAGAAGATCCAAATTATAATCCCATTAATAGCATTGATGAAATTTCTTTTCATGTGAAAAAAGAAATAGAACATTTCTTTATGGTATACAAAGATTTAGAGGGTAAAAAAGTAATCATAGGAGATTGGAAAGATCAAAAGAAAGCTATTTTTGTTTATGAAGAATCTTCTATACGATATAAGAAGAATAAATTATTATAAGTAAAGTAGTATAATTCTTTTCATTTTTTCATTTCCAAAAAAGATGGAGCATTGATCATTATATCTTTTCCAGAATTATTTTTTGGAAATGCAATAAATTCTTTTATATTTTCTTTTCCCTCTAAAATAGCGATTAATCTATCTAATCCAAAAGCAATTCCACCATGAGGCGGAACTCCATATTCAAAAGCTTTGATGAAAAAACCAAATTTAGATTGGATTTCTTGTTTGGATAATCCTAAATGTTTCAAAATTAAATTTTGAATATTTTTATTATGAATACGTATAGATCCTCCTCCAATTTCAACTCCATTAATGATCAAATCATAAGATTGTGAACGAATATTTTCCGGATACTTTTCTAGAAAGGGAAGATCTTCTTCTTTGGGATTAGTAAAAGGATGGTGAAAGGGTTTATATCTTTGAATTTCCTCATTCCATTCTAAAAGAGGAAAATCTGTAACCCATAAAGGTTTAAATTCTTTAGTTTTTTTTAGATTTAAACGATGGGCCATTTCTACTAAACGTAATTGTCTGAGTTGATTTCTTGTTTTTTTTCCGTAAAAAATGAACAATAAATCTCCAGGGTTTGCTTTAAAATGTTTTACGAACGTGATTATATCTTCATTTTTCATAAATTTACTCATTGGAGAGAGCAATGTTTTATCTGGAAAATATTTCAACCAAAAAATATCTTCAATTCCTATCTTTGGTTGTTTTTTCATCCATTCAATCATTAAATTGATTTGGTTACATGTATAATAACTACATTTTGGAACAGTTATTCCCATTGTTAGTTCTTGTTTTTGAAAAAATTCAATTTCTTTTTTTCTAACTAAATCATTCAACTCCACAAATTTCATTCCAAAACGTAAATCAGGTTTATCTGTTCCATACATTCTAATTGCATCAGAATAGGTAATCCGTGTGAAAGTTTCTAATTGAATATTTTTTATTTTTTGAAATATATGTTTTATAAAATTTTCAAAAAAAATCAATACATCACTGACACAGACAAAACCCATTTCGCAATCTATTTGTGTAAATTCTATTTGACGATCAGAACGAGCATCTTCATCTCGGAAACATTTTACAATTTGAAAATATTTATCAATTCCACCAATCATCAATAATTGTTTAAATAGTTGAGGAGATTGAGGCAAAGAATAAAATTTTCCAGAATGTATTCTAGATGGAACTACAAAACTTCTAGCTCCTTCAGGAGTATGATTAATTAATACAGGGGTTTCTATTTCTAAAAATCCATTTTGAGAAAGAAAATTTCGTATTTCTAAAGAAATATTATGACGAAGTTTCAAATTATTCTTTATTGGATTTCTTCGTATATCCAGATATCTGTATTTCATACGAGATTTTTCATCTCCATCTGTCTGATCTTCTATAAGGAAAGGAGTAGATATAGATGAATTCAATACTTCAATTTGAGAGACTAGAACTTCTATTTCTCCTGTAGGAATTTTATAATTTTTAGAGACTCTTTCTACTACTTTTCCACGAACTTTAATGATAAATTCCTTTCCCAATTCAGATTCAGTATTTTTTTTTCTTTTTTTTGAAAAAATAAGTTGTGTTATTCCAAAGTAATCTCTAATATCTATAAAAGTTAAGGATCCTAGATTTCTTAATTTTTGAATCCATCCAGATAAAACCACTTCTTTTCCAATATCTTTTTTACAAAGTTCTCCACAATTATGTGTTCTATATAGTAGTTGATGAGAATACATTATTGATTTATTGATTGTGATTGATTCATCATCCATCCACTTGATGATATTAACTTATTTTTTTTTATTATCTTTATCTGAAGTAAAAGTCCTCTTTGCAGTAGTAAATAATTCTTCGTAAACTTCTACAATATCTCCATATTTTAGATGATGATAATCTTTTATTCCCAATCCGCATTCATATCCCTTAGAAACTTCTTTGACATCTTCTTTAAAGCGTTTTAGAGAAGTAAAAACACCACCATTGTGAATGACAATTCCTTCTCGAATTAGTCTTACTTTTGCTTGACGTAATAATTTTCCTTCTACTACCATGCATCCAGCTATAGTTCCTGTTTTTGTAATTTTAAAAATTTCTCTTATTTCTGCGTTTCCTAATATTTTTTCTCTGATTTCTGGAGATAACATTCCCTCCATGGCTTCTTGAATATCATTAATGACGTCGTATATAATTGAATAAGTCCGTATTTCTATATCTTCTTTTTTTGCAATCTGTTTAGCTCCAATATTGGGTCTAACATTAAATCCTATTATAATAGCATCTGAAGCGCTTGCTAATAAAACATCAGATTCTGTGATTTGACCAACACTTTTATATATAATATTAATCATAATCCTATTTATAGATAATTTTTCTAGAGAATCTGCAAGAGCTTCTACCGAGCCATCAACATCTCCTTTAAGAATGATTTTTAATTCTTTAAAGTCTCCTAGAGCTATACGTCTCCCTATTTCATCTAAAGTTAAATGTTTTTGAGCTCTTATATTTTGTTCTCTTTGTAATTGTTCTCTTCTAGAAGCAAGTTGTTTTGCTTCTTTTTCATCTTTAAATACTTTAAATTTATCTCCAGCAGTAGGAGCTCCATTTAATCCTAGAATTGTGATAGGTTTCGATGGTCCTGAATATGCAATGGATTTTCCACGTTCATCTAAAATATTTTTCACTTTTCCATGATGACTTCCTGCTAAAACATAATCACCTACTTTTAATGTTCCACCTTGTAGAAGCAAGGTGGTTATATATCCTCTTCCTTTATCCAAAGAAGCTTCTATAACAGTTCCTGTAGCAGGTTTATTGGGGTTTGCTTTTAAATCTAATAGTTCGGAGACTAAAAGAACCTTTTCTAATAGTTTATCTACTCCAGTTCCTAATTTTGCTGAAATTTCTTGAGAAGGATATTTTCCTCCCCATTCTTCTACTAGAAAATTTAAATTAGCCAATTGTTCTTTAATTTTATCAGGTTTTGCATTAGGTTTATCAATTTTATTGAATACAAAAATAATAGGAACATTTGCTGCTTGAGCATGGCTAATAGCTTCTTTAGTTTGAGGCATGACTTGATCATCTGCAGATATAACTATAATTGCTATATCTGTAATTTGTGCCCCTCTTGCTCTCATAGCAGTAAAAGCTTCATGTCCTGGTGTATCCAAAAAAGTAATGCTTTTTTGATTATTCGATAATTCTACACTATAAGCGGCTATATGTTGAGTGATCCCTCCAGCTTCTCCAGCAAGGACATTAGTCTTTCTAATATAATCTAATAAAGATGTTTTTCCATGATCCACATGACCCATGACAGTAATGATGGGGGGTCTAGATTTTAAATTTTCTTCTAAATCATGATCTCCTTGAACAGCTTCTTCTAAATCTAATCCTACAAATTCTACATTATATCCAAATTCATCAGCAACAAGAGTTAAGATTTCTGCGTCCAATCTTTGATTCATAGTGACCATAATTCCCAATGACATACAAGAAACAATAACATCTGTTGCGTTTATACTCATCATAGACGCTAATTCATTTACAGTTGTAAATTCAGCTATTTTAAGAATTTTTTCTTGTTTTTCATTTTCTATTTTCTCATTCTGAAGAATTCTTTTCTCTTTTTTGTACTGACGTTTTTCTTTTCTAATTTTTGAAGCTTTTGATTTAATTCCTTTTGAGGAAAGTTTTTCTAAAGTTTCTTTAATCTGCTTCTCAATTTGTTCGTCTGTTATTCCATATTTTTGATAAGTTTTTTTATTTTTTTTATCCATTTTTTTATCATAAGAAGAATTTTTAAAAACATTTCTTCTTTCCTGTTTTTTTCTACTACTAACAGGAATATTTTTTATTTCTTCAATAATTATTTCTTTTTTAATTCTTTTACGTTTTTTTTTAATGTGATTTTCTTGTTTGGTTCTTTTTTTTTCAAATTGAGATAGATCAATTCTATCTCCTGTTAACATAACCCCATCTAGTTTTTGATAGATAGTATCTATATGTTCAGGTTTGTTGTTATTTTTATTCTGTTGTGGAATAAATTTCTCAATTTTTTTTTCTTCAAAAGATTTTCTATTTTTTTTTTCTTTTTTATATGTTCCATATTTTTTTTCTAATGTATCAATATCTATTTTCCCGATCTTCTTAAAACTAATTAGTTTTTCCGATTTTGCACGAATAATTTGCTGAGTATCAGAAAAAATATTTTTAGATTTAAGCACCTCTTTTTTTATTTTTTCTTTTTCTATTCTTTTTTGCAAAAAAGCTTTTTCAGAAGCATCTCGTATTTCTTTGTAAGTTTTAAATTCTCTTACAAGAAACCTATATACCTGTTCTTCTATTTTTGCATTAGGATTATTTTCTATTTTGATTCCTTTTCTTTGTAAAAAACTAACAACTCTTTGTAAGGAAATATTGAATTTCGTCAATACTGTTTTTAATCTGATTTTATCAGTCATATAATAATTAAAATAAGAACAAAAATAAAAGAATTTATGTATTATTGAATTCTTCTTCAAATTCTTTTTTGAGGATAGAAACTACTTTATTGATAACTTTTTCTTCAAGATTAGTCCGTTTGATAAGATCATTATTTCTATAATTTAAAACGGATTTTGCGGTATTTAACCCCACTTTATGAAATTGTTTTAGAACTTCTGGTTCTATTTCATCAGAGAATTCTGTCAATTCTACATCATCTTCATAAGGAAAATCTCTAAATATATGAATTTTATATCCAGTTAATTGACTAGCTAATTTGATGTTTTGTCCTCCCCTTCCAATTGCCTTAGATATTTCTTCAAATTGAACATATACATTGACATATTTGTGTTTTTCATTAACTTCCATCATGGAAACTTTCGCAGGACTTAAAGCTCTTGTGATATATAATTGTGTATTAGATGTATAATTAATTACATCTATATTTTCATTTTTCAATTCTCTAACAATAGGATGAATTCTAGAGCCTTTCATTCCAACACAAGCCCCTACAGGATCTACACGATCATCATAAGATTCCACAGCAACTTTTGCTTTTTCTCCTGGAATTCGTGCTACTTTTTTAACCGTGATTAATCCTTCAGAAACTTCTGGTATTTCTAATTTAAAAAGCTCTTCTAAAAAGGTTTCATCTCTTCTAGTCAAAATAGCAAAGGGTTTATTATCTTTCCAATCCACTCGTTTTACCAAAACTCTAACAGGATCTCCTTTACGGAAAAAATCATTTGGAATTTGTTCTTGTTTAGGGAGAACCATTTCGTTTTGTTCCTCATCTCTCATAATAATCTGTCTCGGCAAGATATGATAGACTTCAACGTTAATAATTTCTCCTATTTTATTTTTGAATTTTTTATAAGTATTTGTATTATCGTATTCATTTACTTTTGAAAGTAAATTTTGTCTTAAAGATAAAATAGATCTTCTTCCAAGAGATTTTAGTTCAACTTTTTCCGTTACTTCTTCTCCTATTTCAAAATCTGGTTCTATTTTACGAGCTGTAGATAATTCTATTTCTTTATTGATATCTTTCACAGAACCATCTTTGACTACTATCCGATTTCTCCAAATTTCTAAATCTCCTTGATCTGGATTAACAATAATATCATAATTTTTAGAAGAATCGTATTTTTTTTTCAATACACATCGTATGGATTCTTCTAAAATAGCCATGAGATTCACTCTATCTATATTTTTCTCATATTTAAAATCTGAAAAAGAATCTATTAAAGCTTCATTATCCAT